>NZ_CP111085.1:4730000-5357500 GCF_026278345.1 Tellurirhabdus rosea | reverse complement strand
GACTTGTTCACGGCGAAGGCGACGGGTGTTCCGGGTTAATCATTGACCTTTATAATGGCGTCGCGGTCATCCAGGCTCACTCCATCGGCATGCACCGCGAACGGGCGTTCATTACGGAGGCCCTGAAAAACGTGTACGGCAGTACGCTGAAGGCCGTTTACGACAAGAGCGCCGAAACCCTTCCCGAAAACTACGCCGCCGAAGTCCAGAACGGCTACCGGTATGGGAATACGCCCACGCCGCATCCGGTACAAGAAAACGGGCGCACGTTTCTGGTGGACTGGATTACCGGACAGAAAACCGGGTTCTTTCTGGACCAGCGCGATAACCGAAAACTGCTGGCCGACTATGCCGCCGGCAAAAAAGTGCTCAATGCCTTTTGCTATTCGGGCGGGTTTTCGGTCTATGCCCTCCAGGCCGGAGCGGCGGAGGTGCACTCGGTAGACGTGTCCCAGAAGGCCATTGACCTCACTAACCGGAATGTAGCGGCCAATTTTCCGGAATCTGTCCCGCACGAAGCCTTTGCCGAGGACGTCATGAAGTACCTGAAGGCACACGACCACCAGTACGATGTGGTCATTCTGGACCCTCCGGCTTACGCCAAAAATATGTCGGCGCGGCACCGGGCCGTACAGGGCTACAAACGGTTGAATGCCGAAGGGCTCCGGCGGGTCGCGAAGGGAGGAATTCTGTTTACCTTCTCGTGCTCCCAGGTGGTGGACCGCGAGTTGTTCTACAATACAGTTGTCGCGGCGGCCATCGAAGCGGGTCGTCAGGTGCGCGTCCTCCATCACCTGAGCCAGCCTGCCGACCATCCGGTTAGCCTCTTTCACCCGGAAGGCGGCTACCTGAAGGGGCTGGTTTTGTGGGTAGAATAAGGCGGAACGACCAAAAACAGGGTACTTAACGGCTCAAATCGTTAAGGCCCTGTTTTTGATTGCTCAGCGAAGTTGCCAGGTGGCCCGGAGTATGGCCTCTGCCGGTTTGCCCTGCGGGCTGAACTGGTCTCGTTCGCGGTTTCCGTGGCCGTCCAGCAAAAACCATTTCCAGACAAACCCGCCCGCAAACCACGGCTGGGGCCAGACCGCTTCCAGCAAGGCTTTGTAGGCATTGGCCTGCACCTGGGGGCCGCTTTCGCAGGCCGACTCGGACTCCCAGGGCTGAAAGGCCGCCCGCCGACAGGCTCTATATCCAAATTCGGTGAAAAGAATCGGTTTCTGATGCCGCCCCGACACCTCGGCCAGCGCCCGCAGGTGCCGATTCCAGCCCTTAACCAGCTCTCCCACTGACGGCTCGGGCGTTTCGGAAAGCGGGAAATAGGCATCCACTCCCACAAAGTCCAATTCGTTCCAGAACGGTATGTCGGAGAAGCGGTCCCAGTTGGCCGCGTAGGTCAGCGGGCCTTTGTAGACCGCCCGGACCTGTTTGATAAGCGATTGCCAGTATTGCGGGCGGGCCACGGCAAAGCGGTCCAGTTCTGTCGTGATGCAGTAAAGGTCCACGTTCAGCGAATCGGCCAGCCGGGCGTGATCAAGCACGTAGCGGGTGTAATCGGCTTCGAATGTCTGCCAGTCGGCTTCTGTCTCAAAAGCGAGGTCCAGATGCGAGCCGCCCTGCATCCAGACATGGGGTTTGAGCATCACTTTCAGACCGTTGCGGCGCGCCATCCGGATTGTTTCCGCAACGCCTTCCGGGGTTTCTCCCCACCATTGCCCGCCGCGCTGCTCCCGCCGGTTTCCAAAATAATAAAAGTGGGGATCGCCTTTCCGGCAAAAACCGTACGGGACAACGGCGGCCCAGTCGCCGCCGACGGCGCGGAGTTGCTCCAGACCTTCCGGTCCGGCCCGTCGAGGCGGGGCTACCAGATTGGCGCCACGTAGTTTTTGTCCGGTAAAATGAGGTGGTTCCGCCCGGCATCCCGCCAGAATCACTTGAGCCAACAGAATAATCATCAGGAGAAACGCACCCGAGCCCGCAGTAGTCATTAGATTAGTAACGGATTTTTCTTACAAGATGAAAAAACCGACTCATACTACCTATTCATGCGACAACTAGTTTGCTGGGCGACTGTCCTCACCAGCTTTATAGCAGCAGGGCTGGCGCCCCAAACGCGTTTCAGCCGGTACTTCGTGGCCGCCGAAAGCTACGAAACCGTCGGAACGGCGGACCTGAACAAAGACGGGCTGACCGATCTGATCTCCGGCGATTTCTGGTACGAGAACGACGGCAATTCGCAGGCCCGCTTCCGTCGCCGGCACCTCATCGGCAACCAGAAACGCTTCGACCAGTACTATGACGATTTTTCCACGATTCCGCTGGACGTCAATCACGACGGCCATACCGACATCGTGACCGGCGGGTGGTTCGGGCAAACGCTCCGCTGGCTCGAAAATCCCGGTCCGGGCAAGGAGCAGCTCTGGAAAATCCACGACATTGCCAAAGTCGGCAATGTCGAAACGACCCGTGCCTGGGATATCGACGGGGACGGAACGGTCGAAATCGTGCCGAACAATCCGGGGCATCCGCTGAAATACTTCAAGCTTCAGTCAGACGGCACCTTCCAGCAGTTCGATGTGGCTCCCACTCAGGGACATGGCCTGGGATTCGGCGATGTGAACGGCGACGGCAAAGGTGACTTTATCGTCAGCGACGGCTGGCTGGAACAGGAAGACAAGCAACGGTGGATACTTCACAAAGAATTCGGGTTCGGAACCGCCAGCATCCCGATTCTGGTGGCCAACGTCAACAACGACCGCCTGCCGGACCTGATCGTGGGACAGGGTCACGGATACGGCCTCCATTGGTACGAACAGCAGTTTCAGAACGGGCAGAGGAGCTGGAAAAAGCACGTTATCGACGAAAAAGCGTCCCAGTACCACGTCATGGAATGGGCGGACATCGACGGCGATAACCAACCGGATCTGATTACCGGAAAACGCTTTCGGGCGCATAACGACAAAGACGACGGTGCCTATGACCCCGTTGGCCTCTATTACTTTACCAACCAGAACGGCCGCTTTACCCGCCACGTCATCGCTTACGGCCCGCCGGGCGAAGGCAAAGGGACGGGCATTTATTTCGCGCTGGCCGACCTGCGCAAAACCGGCCGCCCCGACATTGTCGTAGCGGGAAAAGACGGTCTAGAGGTCTTTTTCAACGAAAAATAATCCTCAGCGGATTTCGCCGGGCGTCACAAACACCTCCCGCCGGAAATTTTGCCGCAGCACCGTGACGGACTGCTTTTGCCCGATCGTTTCCTCCGTCAGCAGCCGGTGCAGATCATCGACGGAGCCAACCGGCTGACCGGCAAACTCCACGATGATGTCGTCCGGACGAAGCGACTCGTTTCCGGCCAGGCCGTCGGGCTCCACACTCGTGATGAGCACGCCGGTTCGGTACGACAGCTGGTTATACTGCCGGATGCGCTCGGTGAGGTTGACAATCTGGCCGGCAATGCCCAGATACCCGCGCCGCACCCGTCCGTGCAGAATCAGTTTGCCGGCTACCCGTTCGGCCAGATTGGAGGAAACGGCAAAGCAGATTCCCTGCGCGGGCAGAATGACCGCCGTATTGACCCCGATCACCGCCCCGTTGGAGTCCACCAGCGGACCGCCTGAATTGCCGGGGTTGAGCGAGGCATCGGTCTGGATGACCTCGTCGATAAGCCGACCGGACTCCGAACGCAGGGTCCGGCCGAGGGCACTCACCACGCCCGCCGTTACGGAATACTGAAACCCGTAGGGATTTCCCACCGCAATGGCAATCTGCCCGACCTGCACCTGCCGGGAGTCCGCAAAACGGATGGCCTTCAGGCTGTCGGCGTAGATTTTGACAACGGCCAGATCGGTCGCCGGGTCCTGCCCGACCAGCGTTCCGTCGAAAGACCGGCCATCGGGCAGGGCCACTTCCAGGGATTCGGCGCCGGCCACAACGTGGTGATTGGTGATGAGGTAACCATCCGTGGAAATCAGGAAACCGGACCCGCTTCCGCCTTCGCTTCCCCGCGGGCGGGGGCTGGTCGCCGGAGCCGTTGGTTTCCTGCGGACCTTGATCTGCACGACCGACCCGCTGACTTTTTTCGCTACCTTTACTACCGTGTTGGAATAGGCATCCAGCAAAGGAGCATCCCTGGGCTCGTTATCAGACGGCATATCGTCCGGCCCGGAATCCGTTACAAATTGTAGTTTCATCGCTGTTGAGATTGCATGTACAAGAGTTAGGACAAATTAAGTGCCTGATTTTATCGGCCTTATCTTCCGGCCAAATTGGCAGACCAACCCATGAGTATGACCTTTGAACAGTACCTGATCAGTAAAAAAATTGACGCAGAAGCATTTAACCGACAGGAAGCGGACCGTTTCAATGCCTGGAAAGCGCTTTTTGAGCAAATGCATCCCGAAAGCTTCACGACCGAAAAGAAGTTTTTGATCAACGAGGTCCGCCGCCGGTACCGGATTTCGGACGTCGCTCCCCCGCATTCTGTCTAAGCAGGCGGCACTTAACAATCAGGCTGGTACTCAAGCCGTACGGGCTTAATCATGCTTCAATCCGTTATTTTACCCAAATTCCCTTTGGGCCGTTAAATAACTATACTTTCAGGAGGCTTAACAAACTCCAAATACGGGGAGTTATTGGACTAGCGAAGCACGCAGAAAGCATTCCAACGCAACACCGGATTCTTCCCGGGTTCTTTAGTTTCTTATTCCGGAATTACCAGACAAAACCGTCGACTATTGGGTTAATCGGCGCGGGATAGCGGCTTCTTTGTCGTAAATGATTATCTAATTATCATCTTTTATTGAAAGCGAGTATGGACGAACATCGGCTAAATGAAACAGGCCCACTTGCGACAGGAGCCAAAGCAGCAACAGAAACCTATCGTTCGCAGGCATCAGGATTGAACACCCAGCGTGGACGTTTAACGACCACAGTTACAGGTTCTACCCGACAGAATGCGCCCGACCTGCTTTGTTTTTCGCACCTCCGCTGGGACTTTGTTTTTCAACGCCCCCAGCATCTGCTGACCCGGGCGATGCGCCACTGGCGCGTGTTTTTTCTGGAAGAGCCAATCTGGGATGCTAACTTCCGTCTGGAAGTAACCAAAGTAGGTGATAAACTCTGGCGCGCTATTCCGTTTATTCCGGGTCACTGGACCGAGGCCGAAAAGCAGGCAGGACTTCGGAAACTGGTCGATTCGCTGGTGGCCGACCACGGTCTGCGCCGGTTTGTGTCGTGGTACTATACCCCGATGGCGCTGCCCTTCTCGGAGCATCTGACGCCCGAGGTGGTGGTGTACGACTGTATGGATGAGCTGTCGGCATTCCGGGGCGCCCCGCCGCAGCTCGTTATCCAGGAGAAGCGGCTCATGCAGATGGCTGACGTGGTGCTTACCGGCGGACAAAGCCTTTACGAAGCCAAAAAAGACAAACATCCCAACGCTCACCCGTTCCCGAGCAGCATCGACCGGTGCCATTTTGAACAGGCCCGCAAACCGCTGCCCGATCCGGCCGACCAGCGGAACATCAAAGGCCCCCGCATGGGCTTCTTCGGGGTTCTGGATGAGCGCTTCGATATCGAATTACTGGGCGAACTGGCTACCCGCCGGCCCGACTGGCAATTTGTCATGCTTGGACCGATCGTTAAGATTGACCCGGCTTCGTTACCACAACTGCCCAATATTCATTATCTTGGCATGAAATCGTACAATGAGCTTCCGTCTTACGTGGCCCATTGGGACGTTGCTCTCCTACCCTTTGCCAATAATGAATCGACACGGTTCATCAGTCCGACCAAAACACCTGAGTATCTGGCAGCCGGTCGACCGGTGGTTTCAACGCCCATCCGGGACGTTATCCGGCCCTACGGCGACAAAGGGCTGGTCTATATTGCCGAAACGGCGGCCGATTTTGAAAGAGCCATCGAAGCGTCGCTGAACATGACCCCGGCGGCCCGGCAACAGTGGCTTTCTGAAGTAGATGCATACCTGTCGACGATTTCGTGGGACCAGACCTGGTCCAAAATCTACCAGCTGGTGCACGACCAGCTATTGGTAAAAGCCTCCTGATGGCGTATAATTGAATAAAAAATATATATCTACGACGTATGCATTATGACTTTTTAATTGTGGGGGCCGGTTATGCCGGAAGTGTTCTGGCCGAACGGCTGGCGACACAGTCAGACAAGAAAGTTTTGGTGATTGACCGTCGCCCGCACATTGCCGGCAACGCCTACGATTACTACAACGAAGATGGTATTCTGATTCACCTGTACGGTCCCCACATTTTCCACACCAACTCGCCGGAAGTATTTGCTTATCTGTCACAATTCACGGAGTGGCGGCCTTATGAACACCGCGTGCTGGCCGAAGTTGATGGTCAGCTGCTGCCGATTCCCATTAACCTGGATACGGTAAACAAACTGTACAACAAGAACTTTACGGAAGAAGAACTGGCCGAATACTTCAAGACGGTCGGGGAGCCGGTGGACGTGATCAGGACTTCCGAAGACGTGGTCATCAGCCAGGTGGGCCGCGATCTGTACCAGAAGTTTTTCCAGGGTTATACCCGCAAACAGTGGGGCCTCGACCCGTCCGAACTGGATAAGTCCGTAACGTCCCGGATTCCTACCCGGACCAACCGGGACGACCGGTATTTCGGCGACGAGTTCCAGTTTATGCCCCTGCACGGGTTTACGAAGATGTTCGAAAAGATGGTCAGCCATCCGAACATTGAACTGATGCTGGGAACGGATTACAAGCAGGTGAAGGAAACGGTTTCGTACGACCAGCTGATTTTTACGGGTCCGGTGGACGAGTATTTCGACCATTGCTACGGCAAACTGCCTTACCGCTCGCTGCATTTCGAGCACAAAACGGTCGATACGGAACAGTATCAGCCGGTGGCCGTTGTCAACTATCCGCTCACCAACGAATACACCCGGATTACGGAATACAAGCACCTGACGGGCCAGGAACACCCGAAAACGAGCATTACGTTCGAATATCCGCAGTCGGAAGGTGACCCGTATTACCCGATCCCGAAGCCCGAGAACGCCGAGTTGTACCGCAAGTATAAGCAACTGGCCGACAGCACGCCGAACGTCCATTTCGTAGGCCGTCTGGGAACCTACCGGTATTACAACATGGACCAGGTGGTGGCTCAGGCGCTGACGCTGTACAAAAAACTGGTTGGAGCCGAATCGCTGGAAGAAGTGGTGAACGGCTCGGGTACCGCCGCGAAATAACGAACTGAAGCTTATTTCCATAAAAAAACCGTCGGATAGCATCCGACGGTTTTTTTATGCCTGTTCTCGTCAGGCGCCGATCAGCATCCGCAGGTCAACCTGGTCGATATACGGTTCGAGCGGATGGGGGCGGCGTATCCGCGACAGATCCTGCTTTCGAAACGTCAAGACATCCTGGAATTCGTAACCGCCCGGGTGGAGAGGTGAGGCTGTAAAGTATGCTTCCACAAAAAAATCCCCCAGAGCGTAAAGGCGCACTTCAAAAGGAGACGCCTGCCGGGTAAGCAGATACGTTCCCTCCTGCCATAACAGTTCCGCTTTCTTCGTGATTGGCAGCAAGTTGTACTCGTACTGAGTCATCATAACGTGAATAAATTTCAGGAAAGACTATCATCTCAAGGGGATAATACAGCCGGTGGTTTACGAAGAGCAATATTACAAGGAACTAATGACTGTATGATTGGTAACTATCCAACGGCCCGAAAGGTTGGCCGCAAAGCAGAAGCATCGGAGAATGAATTTCCGGTAACAAATCCGAAAAGTCAAATTAAATCTGACATTTCTTTCGTAAAATATAACTAAAACACAACTCTAGTTAAGAAATAGGCGATTACACGGTTTCCCGCTGTTTGGCGGAGCTGGGCTCGTACAGGTAGCGGGTCAGTTGCTCTTCCAGTTGGGCGAGCGTCAGGTTGGGGTACAGCTCGCCGTCGATCGCCAGGGCTATACGTCCGGTCTGCTCAGAAATGGCGATGGCCGCCGCATCCGTCAGCTCGCTGATGCCCAGCGCCGCCCGGTGACGGAAGCCGGTGGTGGTGGGCAGTTCGTCATTTTCGGAAGCGGGCAGAATGCAACGGGCAGCGCACAGGCGGCCGTCCGCCACAATCACCGCCCCGTCGCGCAGCGGGCTGTACTGGCTGAAAATGGAAACCAGCAGGCGCTTGGACAGCACCGCATCCAGCTTTTCGCCCGACTGAATGAACTTGGAAAGACTGTCATTTTTAGCCACCACGATCAGCCCGCCCGCAAATTCAGCGGCCAGGACCTTACAGGCTTCCATCACGGGTTTCATCGGCAGCGCCGTGTCGGCTGCCGTTCTGGGCCGAAGCAGTTTTCTGAACAACCGGCTGTTGGCTACGTGCGTGGATTTGCCGATGATGAGCAGAAACCGCCTTATCTCCTGTTGAAAAATAATGATCAGAGCCAGGGCGCCTACGCTGATGAAGTATTCCAGAATGGTGGTCAGCAAAGACAGCCCGGCGAGTTTTACGGTCAGGTAAAAAAGGTAAACCAGCAGATAGCCCAGAAAGACCCGGCTCGCGATACTCCCCCGCACAATGCTGTAGATCTGATACAAAAGGAAAGCAACGAGGAGAATATCAAGCACATCCGCCCAGCGAAAATCCATGGAAAGTACACGGAAGGTCAGCATCGTTTTACGTTTCGTTTTTCTGCGAACCCGGCGTATATAGGCACAGGTTACCGCAGTACTTTATAAAGCCTAAAATAGCCATTAATAGTACTAATCAGAAGTTATTTGCTAAATCTTCCCCGCGGCAATGAAGAAACAAGCGAACGGCTTCAACGGCTTCGCGCACGTCGTGAACCCGCAGAATATCGGCCCCTCCGGCCAGCGCCAGCGTGTTCATCACCGTGGTCCCGTTCAGCGCTTCCTTCGCCGTGATCCCCAGCGTTCGCCAGATGGTCGATTTCCGGGAAAGGCCCGCCAGTAGCGGCGCTTCCAGGGTTTGAAAGGCAGACAACTGGTTTAATAAGCTGAAATTCTGCCCAGATGTTTTGGCGAATCCAAAGCCGGGGTCGATGATGATGTCCGTCTGGCCCAGCGAACGCAGCACCGCCAGCCGCTGCTGCAACTCCTGAATCACGTCCGGGACCAGACTCGTATACGTCGTGAGCCCGGTCATGGTCTGCGGCGTTCCGCGCATGTGCATCAAGACATACGGCACGCCGAGCCGGGCCACCGTCGGAAACATGTCGGGGTCCAAGGTGCCGCCCGCAACGTCGTTGATGAGGCGGACACCGGCCTCCACCGCCTGCCGGGCGACCGCGGCCCGAAAGGTATCGACCGAAATAAGGGCTTCCGGAAACGCTTTCAGAATCGCTTCGATAACGGGCAGAATCCGGTCGACTTCCTCCGGGGCGGCAATGTCGGCCGCGCCGGGCCGGGTCGAATAGCCGCCGATGTCGAGGAAGGTAGCCCCGTCTGCCAGCATGTCCCCCGCCCGGTCGACGGCCTCGTTAACGGACGCCATCCGGCTGCCGGAGAAGAACGAATCGGGAGTGATATTGAGAATGCCCATTACTTTCGGCTGGCGCAGGTCCAGAACTTTTCCGCCGAGGTTGAGCGTTTTTTTTGTACTTTTAGCCATTAAAAAAGTCGTCAGTCGGACCGTCGCCAGCCTTTAAGCCGTTCTTTATCAGCTTATGACTGACGACTGCCCGACTGGCGACTGGCTACTAAACACCGTTTATGTCCCAAACAGAATCCCAATATCGGCAGGTTGTCGAACTCTGCAAAGATGTTTTTTTGAAAAAGAACAAGGATTACGGCACTGCCTGGCGGATTCTTCGCCTGCCTTCCATCACCGATCAGATTTTCATCAAAGCCCAGCGCATCCGGACGATTCAGGAGAAAGGCGAGCAACGGGTGCAGGAAGGCGTCGTGCCCGAGTTTATGGGTATCATCAATTACTGCGTCATGGCCCTGATCCAGATCGAACTGGTGAACGATGCGCGCACGGACCTGCCGCCCGACGAACTGGAAAACCTGTACGACGGCCAGATCCGGCAGGTAATGGATTTGCTGTTTGCCAAAAATCACGATTACGGCGAGGCCTGGCGGGACATGCGGGTCAGTTCGATGACCGATATTATCCTGATGAAGCTTCTGAGGACCAAGCAGATTGAAGACAATCAGGGAAAAACCTTAATTTCCGAGGGCGTAGAGGCGAATTATATGGATATGATCAATTACGCCGTTTTCTGTCTGATTAAACTTACCGATCACCAATCATGAACACGGGAACCGTTCAGACCAAAACCAGCCGACAGACTCCGTCCTGGCCCCGAATCGCTGCCCAGATTGCGCGTTATGTTGTGGGCGTGATTTTTATTTTTTCCGGATTAATCAAGATCAACGACCCGGTCGGGACGCAGATCAAACTGACGGAATATTTTGAAGTATTTGCCCAGGACGTGCCCGCAATGGCCGGCTTTTTTCATGGCCTGATTCCGTTCACGCTCCTGCTTTCGGTTGTTTTCTGCGCCTCCGAGATTGTGCTTGGGGTGGCGCTGCTGTTCTCCTACCGCATCCGGACCACCTCCTGGATTCTGCTGGCGCTGATTACCTTTTTTACGTTCCTGACCTTTTATTCGGCCTATTTCAACAAGGTGACGGACTGCGGCTGTTTTGGCGATGCCATCAAGCTAAAGCCCTGGACATCGTTCGGCAAGGACATTTTTCTGCTGGTTCTGATCGTGCTCATCCTGTGGCAGCGCAAAACGTTCCGGAGTGCCCGGACCGGGGCGCTGGTCTGGCTTTCGGCCTTTGCCTCGGTCGGCCTCGGCTGGTACGCGATTGAACACCTGCCGCCGCTGGATTTGCTGCCGTACGCGGTCGGCAAAAACATTCCGGCCCAGATGAAGCCCTCCGCGCCGCTCGAATATACCTACATCATGACCAAGGACGGACAGGACGTTACGCTGGATAAGTACCCATCGGACACGACCTACAAGTTCAAGGAAATGGTGCTGAAGAACCCGTCCGCGCTTCCGAAGATCACCGATTACCGGGTCTGGAACGAACAGGGCGACGCCACGCAGGAAACCTTCACCGGCAATAAGCTGATTCTGATTGTCAAGGATTTGGGGTCCATCAATGCGGCCAACATGCCCGCCATTCGCCGGGTAATCAACGAGGCTTCGGCCAACAACCTCACGCCCATGCTCCTTACCTCCGTGGGCGACGAAGAGATCAACAATTTCCGGCATGAGTACCAGCTGTCGGTGCCGGCCTACAAAGCCGACGCTACGGTTCTGAAGACCATTGTGCGGTCGAACCCCGGACTCTGGCTGCTGAAAGACGGCACCGTGATGGGCAAATGGCACCATAACGATACCCCGCAGGTAGCCGATGTGGTCGAAAAGCTGAAATAAACAACGAGAAAGACGGCTGTCGCAAGAACCGGCAGTCGTCTTTTTGTTTTGAGTCTATTCCATGAAAAACATCTTTCTGGTCGGGATGCCCTCCTCCGGAAAAACGACACTCGGCAAACGGCTATCCCGCGAACTGGGTTATCGTTTCGTCGATACGGACCGATTAATCGTCCGCGAGGAAGGCAAAACCATCAATGAAATCTTTCACGAACAGGGTGAGCCTTATTTCCGGCAGGCCGAAAGCCGCGTCTTGAGAACCATCAGGCCGGAAGCGGGTCTGGTCGTCGCAACCGGGGGCGGAATGCCGTGTTTCCACAACAACATGGAGTATATCCGGCAAACGGGGATCAGCGTTTTTCTGGATGTGGCGCCGGAAGTGCTGCTGGAACGGATGCAACGGCACCAGGAAGACGATCGGCCTCTTTTTCGGCAAAATGACCCTACCCTG
The DNA here is from genome assembly GCF_026278345.1 of Tellurirhabdus rosea. Taxonomy (NCBI): domain Bacteria; kingdom Pseudomonadati; phylum Bacteroidota; class Cytophagia; order Cytophagales; family Spirosomataceae; genus Larkinella; species Larkinella roseola. The sequence continues at coordinate 5,345,634 of NZ_CP111085.1, read as the reverse complement.
CTCGAAGGACTGCACAAAAAAGACGCCGACCGGCGCCCGGTCTACAGCCAGGCCGATATCCACCTCCAGGGCACGACAACCGTTGAGGAACTGCTTCAGCAACTTTCCACATACTTATAAAAAGAGCCCGTGGGAATTCCAAACTTGCGGAATTCCCACGGGCTCTTTTTCATTTACCCTGAACGGCTTTTAGAAGAAAGCCCCTACCGTCAACGTGACGTTAACCAGACGGTTATCAATCTCGGCGGAGGCGTAATCGCTCGGATTAGGCAGCGAATAGGGCGTATAACCCGACTTGAATGTGTTATACGTGGCGCTGGCGTCCGCAAAGAAGCGGTCGTTGCGCACTCCCAGACCGCCGGATATCAGCAGTTTGGTCCGGTCCAGATCCTGGAAAGCCTGCTTGTACGGGTCGGGCAGGTAGGAAACACCACCCCGCAGCCGCAGCAGTCCGGTACGTACCTCGGCTCCCGCCCGGAAGTTGACCACGTTCTGATACGTGGACTGAATCTCGCTCCGAATGTCATCCCGGAAACCCGCATCCGCCTGTGAGCTGGAAACGCGCATGCCGGAGTACCCGACGTATTCCGCCGTAGCCGTTATAAAACCAACCTTTTTGGCACCCAGGAAGTACGTCGCCCCGGCCATGGCCCGAAGGGGGCTGGTCAGGTTGTACTCGAAGTTGTTGGGCGTCACGGTAATATTCTGGTTATCGGGGATAAAAAACGTGGGACGTCCGTTCTGGTCGAGCGTCGGGATGCCGATGGCGTCGGTGTTGAGCGATTCAGAGAACGTTTCCCGAACGGTGGAGAACGTAGGCGTGGTCACCGAAGCACCCAGCTGGATAAAATCGGTTGCCTTCCAGATGGTCCCGACGGCCAGGTTAATGCCGTTGCCGGTCACGGTCAGACCTTCCTCCCGGCCTACTCTCCGGAATACCGAGCCGCCAATGATGTTTTCCGAATAATCCACGTCATAATCGAACCGCAGGCGGGTGATGCCGAGCGTTACGCCCAGATACAGTTTGTCATCGTAATTGCCGCCGTAGGTAAACGACCACTGGTTCTGCCCTCCCGACGAATTGTACCGAAGCCGCTGGGTGGTCGGCCGGTCGCTGTCGTACCGGGTATACGGTGCTCCGCTGTTGTTTGGATCATTGGGCAAATCGCTGCCGTTGATCAGGTACAGCTGGTAAGCCGCCGCCGTCGGGTCCTGCGCCTCCCTGAGGTCAGGATTATACAGTCGATCCAGCTGCGCCCCTGTGATTCTGCGGTCATTGGCATCCAGAATATACTGGTCCACAAACGAACTCCGGTTGTTGCGCCCCTCGAAGGAAAGCGAATTGTTGAGATTCACCAGTCGGGCGTACGTGATGCCGAAGGAAGCCCGGCGCCAGCGGCGGGCCTCGTTCTGGGCGTTCCCGGCGATCACCAGCCCAAAGTGGCCTATGTTCGGATTGGTCTTGGTTGCACTCGTACGCTGACCGATAAAGGTAGATTCGGTCTGAAACAGTGAAAGCGTTGGACTGACGCTGATTTCGGAACGGTTGAAGAAGCCGATGCCGGCGGGGTTGCCAAACGTCGTGCTGGCGTCGCCGCCCAGCGCAGCATGATTACCGCCTACGCCCCGAAACCGGGCCGTCCCCGTCTGCTGGATTTCATTGTACCGAAACGCATCACCGGCATACTGGCCGAAGGCTGTTCCCATGCCCATCATGAGCAGCCCCAGAAGACTTATCTCTTTTTTCATAAACTTGTGCGGGTTGTTGGTAGGAAGTGCCGATTAGACAAATCCGGACCGGTTCGAGTTTAACCAGCCGGTCAATTATACAACGAAAAACCCCGCCAATTGTAACATTGAGCGGGGCTTTTTTATAACGTATCGAACGATGAAAACGGTTATGCATTAACGCGGACCGCGGGAACCGCCACCACCGCCTGAACTGCTGCCACCGGAGTAACCGCCGCTTGAGCTACCGCCGCGGCTGCCGCTGTTGTAAGACGGGGCCGGACTTGGTGAGCTATAGCTGCTGTTGGTATTCGGCTGCGAGTAGGTGCTGCGGGACGGAGATTCGTAGCTGCTGCGGCTCGGGGCCGTGAAGCCACCGCTGTTGCCCGAGTTGTAGCTCGGTGACGAACTGCGGGAATTCAACCCGCCATCCGAAGGCTGCACGTACGTTCCGCGGCTGTTCTGACGGGGCCGTGAGTAGTACGCATCGGCGGCCGAAGAACCCCGGCTGCTGTTGCCATAGCTCGGGCTGCTTGTACTCGGCGCGCTGTAGGACTCATTGCTGCGAACGCGACCCGAATTGTCGGAGTCACTGTAGTAATACGTCCCCCGGTTGTTGGCCCGGTCGCGGCTGTAACTGTCGCGCGACGGAGCATCCGGATTCCGGCTGTTCGAATAGGTCGGCGTGTTGGTTGACGGCGACAGCGTACCGCTGCGGCGACCACCGTTATCGGTCGGATTGCCGGTCCGCGGCGTATTGTTGAAGTTGCCGTTGTACCGGTCCGTGCGGCCCGTGTTGCGGGCGCCTACCGTGTAATTGTTGCGGGCCGCTCCTACTACGTTGTTGTAGTTGTTGTTGACCACAACGACCGGGCGGTTGTACCAGCCGCCGCCCCAGTACGGGTCGGCCCAGCTGTTGTAACCCCAGCGGTTAAACGAGTTGTAGCCCCAGAACGGGTCGTAGAAGCTGTTCCAGCCCCAGGGGCTGTACGCATAGCCTCCGCCCCAGAACGGATCATAGCCGCCCCAGCGGTTCCAGCCCCAGGGAGACGCTCCCAGGCCGAGGCTCAAGCCGGTCCAGAAACCGGTGTTGTTCCAGCCCCAGCGGTTCCAGCGGTTGCCGCCTGCGGCGTTAAACCCGTCGACAAAACCGTCGTTGTAGTTTTCGGTTGCCCAGCCGGGATCGGGCGAGATACCGCGCTGCACCCGACGGGCGGACAGGTCGCTGTAGTACTCGTCACTCTGGAACAGCTCCTGCTGCTCGGTTTCCGAAAGAAAATCAGGATTGGTGTTGCGGCCCCGGCGTTCGGCCTGAGCGCGGCGCGTAGGCTGCTCATCGATCAGCTGCCGCTCCTCGCGCTGCGGAGCGGCATAAACGACCGCATCGGCTGAATTGCCGTACAGGTCGTCCACCTCCCCGCCGTTCTGGGCGAGCTGGCGGCTGCTGCTACAACCCGCCAGACTGAGGGCGGCAAGGATGGCAGCATATGGTAAAGTACGAATGGCTTTCATGGAACGCTTTTTAAGTAAGGTTCGGAGAAAAGGGATTGCTATGTTAATAACACAGTTTCACCCCGTTTGATTACAAAAATAACAGAAAAACCTATCTTTGCAAGCCCATTTACAACCCTCCGACGAAATAGCCCAAAGCGGTCGGTTTGTCTGACAATGGGATGCCTTTCTGCCCTATTAGACCCATTTTCTTCCGCAAGGGTTTAAGGGCCGGAAAAATATTTTTTTACACCTGATTTTAAGTCAATTACTACAAACAGTCGATGGCAAAAGCAATTCCTTCCCGCAGCGAGAACTACTCGGAGTGGTATAATGAACTGGTGAAAAGAGCGGATCTGGCCGAAAATTCCGCCGTGCGCGGCTGTATGGTTATTAAGCCGTACGGATTTTCCATCTGGGAGAAAATGCAGCGGGCGCTGGACGATATGTTCAAGGAAACCGGACACTCTAACGCGTATTTCCCGCTCTTCATCCCCAAATCCTACCTGAGCAAAGAAGCCTCCCACGTTGAAGGGTTTGCCAAAGAATGCGCCGTCGTGACGCACTACCGCCTCAAAAACGCCGAAGACGGTTCGGGGGTGGTCGTCGATCCGGACGCCAAACTGGAGGAAGAACTGATCGTGCGCCCCACCTCCGAGACGGTCATCTGGAGCACGTATAAAAACTGGATTCAGTCGTACCGCGACCTGCCCCTGCTCATTAACCAGTGGGCCAACGTCGTGCGGTGGGAAATGCGCACCCGCCTTTTTCTGCGGACGGCCGAATTCCTCTGGCAGGAAGGACATACCGCCCATGCGACCGCTCAGGAAGCCATGGACGAAACCCGGCAGATGCTCGACGTGTACGCCCGTTTTGCCGAAGAATGGATGGCCGTGCCGGTGATCCGGGGTATCAAGACGCCGAACGAGCGCTTCGCCGGTGCCGACGAAACGTTCTGTATCGAAGCCATGATGCAGGATGGCAAAGCGCTCCAGGCGGGCACGTCACACTTCCTCGGCCAGAACTTCGCCAAAGCGTTCGACGTGACGTTCCTGAACAAACAGAACCAGTTGGAACACGTCTGGGGAACGTCCTGGGGCGTATCGACCCGTCTGATGGGCGCGCTCATCATGGCGCACTCCGACGACGACGGCCTGGTGCTGCCTCCGAAACTGGCCCCGATTCAGGTGGTGATCGTGCCGATTTTCAAGAACGACGAAGGGCTGGCGCAGATTTCTGAAAAGGTAAAGCCCATCATTCAGGAACTGCGGAAAGCGGGTGTTTCGGTGAAGTTCGACGACAGTGATGCCAACAAGCCGGGCTGGAAATTTGCCGAGTACGAACTGCGCGGCGTTCCGGTCCGTCTGGCTATGGGCATGCGCGATCTGGAAAACAACACGGTGGAAGTTGCCCGCCGCGACCTGAAAACAAAGGAAACCGTATCGCTCGACGGCATCGTGGCGCATATCCAGAATCTGCTGGCCGATATTCAGCAAACGATTTACCAGAAAGCGCTTCAGTTTCGGCAGTCGAACACGTTCCGGGTGGATACGTTCGATGCGTTTAAGGAACAGATCGAAAAAGGCGGCTTTATTTCGGCGCACTGGGACGGCACTTCGGAAACCGAGGAAGCCATCAAGGAAGCCACCAAAGCCACCATTCGCTGCATCCCGCTCGAAGCGGAGGAAGAGGACGGCGTCTGCGTCTACAGCGGCAAACCGTCGAAGCAGCGGGTGATTTTTGCCCGGGCTTATTAACACAAATCCTCCACCCGATAGCACCGGATGGAGGATTCACAGACCCGTCGGCAGCGACGGGTCTTTTTTATTTCTCAATCAGCACGTTGGTCTGGGCGTTGCTTTCAAACGTGTTGGCCGTCGTCAGGTCGGCATTGGCCGAAGCTCCGTAGCTGACAAACACGCCGTAGCCGCCGCTGCCCGAAATCCGGGTGTTTTTGATGGACATGGTGGCCCGGGTGCCATAGACAGCGATGGCGGCTTTCTTACCCGAAACGATGGCGATGCTGCCCGCGTTGTTCACCTCGGCGTTTTCCACCGCATTTTTGCTGTCCGATGAGTAGCAGATGATGCCGCGCCAGTAGGCTGCCGTGCGGTCGGCGCCGGTAAAGGTAATTTTCTCGGTGTTCGTCCCCTTAGCGATCAGGTAGCCATCCGAATTCACCCGGATAACGGCGTCGCGGTTGAGTTCGATGGTGACACCGGGGGCAATTTTCCAGCCCGTCGTGACGGCAAATTCTCCGTTGATGCGGTACGGCGTTTTATCGGCAAAGCCGGCCCACACAATTTCGCTGGTTCCTTTCAGAATGCCGGAGTTGGTGATTTCCACGACGTTCCGACCGTTTCCGCCCGTGAAGGTAGAGGCAGCATCGAGCGTGGCGACGTTGGCGGCGTCCAGCAGAATACCCGCTTCCGTGTGGTTGGTAAAGGCGTTTTTCGAAAACTCGCGCAGGATACCTCCTTCGTAGACAAACAGGCCGTAGCCGTCATTCTGGGAGAAAAGGCAATTCTTGAAAGTAACCTGAGAGCGGGCCGACATGAAGAAGGCGGATTTGGTGGTGCTGTAGATCGGGCGGCTACCGGTGTGCATAAACTCCGTGTGCTCGAACACGTTGGCGTTGCTTCCGGAATAGTTGGCAATACCCACCCAGTAGCCTTTGGTTTTCTGCACCCCGACGAATTTAATCTTATTATCGGCCTCGCCTTTGGCAATGACCAGTCCGCCGTTGTCGTTGATGTTCAGTCGTACATCCCGTTCGAAGGCAATGACCACACCCGGATTGATCGTCAATTCATGGTTTACATCAATGGACTTAGTGACAATGTAATCAGGCAGTTCGGGGTTGAGGACCCGGTCAACCAGCGTCGTTTTGACGGTAATGCTGGCATTGATCGCCAGCGGTTCGGCAACGGAAGCCGTTACGATGACTTTGTCGCTGCTTTTGCCGGTAGCACTCGAAACGGCCAGTTCAAGCTCATATTCACCGACTTCGTCCGGTCTGAAAGTTGCCTTGACGGCATTGGCGGCCGCAAGCGTAAGAGTGCTCTTTGCCGGTTTCCGGATCAGGGTCCACTGGTACGTCAGGGGCTTGCCTTTGCTGTCGGCCGAGGCACTCCCGTCCACGGTAACCGTCTGGCCCACCTGGACGTTCTGGTCGGGACCGGCATTGGCGGTTACGGCCCCGGCCGGTTCTACAGGTTCGGTTTCTTTTTTACAGCCGGTCAGCAGCGCCGCCGCGGCCGCCACAAAAAAGAGGAGTTTAATCGCCGGGGCGGTAAACGAGGACGGTAGGATCGAGAAAGCGTATGGGTTCGTTTTCATGAAGAGATGATTTGTTGTTTACGCATCAAAGCTACTTTCCGGGCGGGTCGATCTTCAATCGGAAAGCCCGCGAAACGGAAAAACGACGTCGTGAAGCAGCAAAGAGCGGGCGGTCAAACCGGACAAATTCCGGCTTCGCCATTATTTTCCCGGCGAAACGGAAAAAATAGGGCGGTCGCCAAACAATCGCCTCCATTTTCGGTAGTTTTGCCATAAACAATAAGCAGTTAGTTTATGGCGCAAGCAAAAGCCGGGGACTCGGTGCAGGTGCACTATACCGGAAGATTGACCGACGGAACGGTTTTCGATTCGTCAGAGGGCCGCGACCCGCTTCAGTTCGTGGTGGGCAGCGGGATGGTCATCAAGGGATTTGACGATGCCGTGGAAGGAATGGAAATTGGCGAGAGCAAAACGGTGCATGTTCCGGTGGAGGACGCTTACGGCTCGGCCAGCCCGGATCTGATCTTTGAATTTGACCGGCAGGTGATTCCGGACGATATTCCGCTGGAAGTGGGAACGCCCCTGAACATGCACCAGGAAGGAGAAGCGCAGGTGATTCCGGTCATTGTCCGGTCGGTTTCCGAAACGCACGTGGTTCTGGACGCCAACTCGCCACTGGCCGGACACGATCTGGTGTTTGATATCAAACTGGTCGGCGTGAATTAACCCCGGTCGTCAGTCGTCCGTACGTTCCCGTACGCTGACGACTGACGACCGATTGTTCTAGTCCACTTTTTCAGACACAACTTCTCTGGGCTGCCCGCGCACCACGATGTCGGACCCGCCGCGCGCATATTTGGAGACTTTTCGCCGGGCGTTGACTGTCGCATCGCTTGAGCCCTGCGCCCGGACCACCACCTCATCCGCTACCAGATTCCCCGCCGACAGGTCCGAGGAACCGGACATTTCCGCCTCCAGGTAATCCGCGCTTCCCGAAAGCGACACATCCGAAGCGCCCTGCGCTTTCAGGCGAATACGCCGGGCCGCTACATCCTTCATTATTAGGTCCGAAGCCCCCGAAAGCTGAATGTTTACTTCGTCCAGATTCCGGAAGCCGCTGATGTTACCGTCCGAAGCGCCCGACAGCGTAACAGCCTTCAGCGTCGGCATCGTCACGGTCAAATGCGGACTCTTCCGGGTCACCGACGACATCCATTCGCCCGCCGGGCGTTTGAAACGGGCCACCAGAACGCCGTTTTCGGTCTTTAAATCGAGGTATTTGGTTTCGCCGGAGGGCAGGTCCACCTCCACGTTAAAATTTCCCTGCCGAACCGTCACGTCGATAGAACTGCCGACGTCGATCCGGTCAAACTTGTTCACATCGAATTGTTTGGTTACGGTCTGCGCCTGGACAGAAAGACAGCTGATTGCCATCGCCAGCGAGGTCAAAAAAGGTACAGATTTCATATTTCCGGTTTCTGGGTGAAAGCGTTTGTTGCTATAGGATGCGTGGCCGAAAGGGAAGGTTGCATCAGTCCGAATTTTTCTGCCAGGGCACCGCTCCTCCCCGGCGAATGTGCTCCATCAGCAGCTTCACCAGTTCATCGCGTTTACTCTTTTCTTCGTTGACCAGATTGGTCGTTTCTTTCGGGTCATTCCGGAGGTTGTAGAGTTCATAGGGCGAAAAGGGCGTGGGCTGCAGCAGCTTCCAGTCGCCCAGTCGTACCGCCTGCACCGCCAGTCCTTTGTAGGTATCCTGCCCTTCGCGGCGTACAAAAAAGAGCGGTCGGCTTTCCAGCCCGGCAGATTCGCTTCTGGCGCTTTCCTGGCCGGTTAACACTGTTAGAAACGAACGGGCGTCCACCGGCGGCGCGGCTCTGGTCCCGGAAAGCTCCAAAAAGGTAGGCATCCAGTCCATCAGCTGAAGCCGGGTGTCCGACAGCTGATTCGGCGCAATTTTCCCCGGCCAGCAGACGCCCGCCGGAATGCGGATGCCGCCTTCGTAAAGCTGTCCCTTCACGCCACGGAACGGGCCGTTGCTGGCCTTGCCCGGCCCCCATCCCCCGTTGTCGCTCGTAAAGACGATCAGCGTATTCTGTAGCTGTCCGTTTGCCTTCAGCGTCGCCAGCACCCGCCCGATGCAGACGTCCATGTGCTCAATCAGGGCGATCAGTTTCGCCCGCTGCGGGTCTCCGTTCGGGTTGCGCTGACGAACACGTTCCAGAAAAGCCGCGGGCGGCTGAAGCGGATCGTGCGGGGCCGTGTAGGCGAGGTACAGGAAATAGGGCTTACGCGCCGATTTCCGGCCGTTGAGATACCGAATCGCTTCGTCGGTAAACACGTCCGTGGCGTGGCCGGGCGGGTCGATTGTCTGTCGGTTGTGCCGGAGGAAGTTCTGGTTATGCCGCCGCTTGGCCGTGTAATCATCCATCATCCCTTCCAGCAGGCCGTAAAATTCATCGAAGCCGCGTTCGTTGGGCAGGTTGGGGCTTTCCAGACCGAGGTGCCATTTGCCGACCAGAGCGGTATGGTAACCGGCCTTCCGGAGGTAATCCGGCAGCAGCAGGCCCGGTGCCAGATAGCCCCAGCTATCCCATACTTCGTCGCGGATGACGCCCGGCACGCCCACCCGTTCGGGCCAGCGGCCGGAAAGCAGGGCCGCCCGGCTGGGGGAGCAGACCGGACTATTCGCGTAAAAATTGGTAAACCGGATGCCCGCGTTCAGGATGCTGTCGATATGAGGCGTCTGCACATCCGCTGCGCCCCCGGAAGCCCGGTAGGCCGACACGTCGCCGTATCCCAGATCGTCCGCCATGATGAACAGGATGTTGGGGCTGGAAACGGCGGAACTCCGAAAGAGGAATGCAGACAGAAAGACGGAAACTATTAAGGCCCCGGGAACGGTTAGCCATAGACATTTTCTCATAAAACGGGCAGCGGAAAGGGTGCCCGTAAATTCCGTATCTTTGCGCAATGAACCAAGTGCTGAATCAACAAACCGAAACTGGGACCGTCACGCTGCCCGTCATGGAATCGTTCTATACGCTGCAGGGCGAAGGAGCGCATACCGGCCGGGCGGCCTACTTCATCCGCCTCGGCGGCTGCGACGTGGGCTGTCACTGGTGCGACGTAAAGGAATCCTGGGACGTCAATGCGCACCCGCATTACCCGATTGACGAAATTGTGCGGGGGGCTCTGCACTACCCCGGTCGCATGGCCGTCATTACCGGCGGCGAACCGCTCATGCACGACCTGACGAATCTGACCGCGGCCCTCCGGACGGCCGGATTCAGGACCAATATCGAAACCTCGGGCGTTTATCCGGTTACCGGGTCCTGGGACTGGATCTGTTTTTCGCCCAAGAAGTTCAAGCAGCCCAATCCGGACATTTACGCGAAAGCCGACGAGTTAAAGGTAATCATCTATAACAAATCCGACTTTGCCTTTGCCGAGTCGTTTGCCGCCCTGATGCGCCCCGACTGCCGACTCTTTTTGCAGCCGGAATGGAGCCGTTCAAACGAAATGCTGCCGCTCATCGTTGACTATGTAAAAGCACATCCGCAATGGCAGGTTTCGTTGCAAACGCACAAATACATGGATATTCCCTAACCCGCGCCCACTGGTTCTGGTCGCTGGTTATGATAGTGGGGCTGGCCGTGCCAGGCTTTGGACAGGAAGCGCTTTCCACCAGCAATAAAAAAGCCCTCGATTTCTATAACCGGGCGATGGAGAACTTTGCTCAGCGCCGGACCGAGGAGACCATCCAGCTGCTGAACAAAGCCATCGAGCAGGACACCGCCTTTACCGAGGCGCATCTGAAACTGGGTCAGGTTTACGAGTACGCCCGTCGGCCCGAGTTGGCCCTGCAAACCTACCAGCGGGCCATCCGCCAGCAGCCCGGCAAACCGGCTACGGGATTGGCCTATCAGTTCGTCGGGACGTACCTGCTGAAAAAAGGTCAGTACGGCCAGGCCCTGACGTATCTGGATAAATTCGGAACCTTCTTCACGCCCCAGTCTTCGCAGGGAAAACGCGTCGAACGGCTTCGGCAGACGGCCCTTTTCGGTCAGCAGGCCATTCAGAATCCGCTTCCGGTCAAGCCCCGGCCGCTGCCCGCCGCAGTGCAGGCGTTTCCCTCCCAGTATTTCCCGGTGCTGACGGCCGATGAGCAGACGCTGGTCTTTACGGTTCTGAAACCGGAAGGCGATGAAGACCTCATGGTGGCTACCCAGCAGGCCGAAACTTGGAGCGCCCCGAGTCCGCTTTCGGAACGGATCAACACGCCCCGGAACGAAGGAACCCCTTCCCTCTCGGCCGACGGTCGAACGCTGGTTTTCACCGCCTGCAACGAACGGAACGGCCTCGGCAGCTGCGACCTGTACATTTCCCGGAAAACCGGCACCGAATGGTCGGCCCCGCAAAACCTCGGCCCATCGGTTAATACCCGCTTTTGGGATTCCCAGCCCGCCCTGTCGGCCGACGGTCGGCGGCTCTTTTTTGTTTCCGACCGGCCGGGCGGAGTTGGCCGGCGGGATATCTGGTGCAGCCAGCTGGGCAACGACGGCCAGTGGCAAACGCCCTTTAATCTCAAAAACATCAACACCGCCTTCGACGAAGCCTCCCCGTTTATCCACGCCAACGGGCAAACGCTCTTCTTCGCTTCGGACGGGCATATCGGCATGGGCGGTTACGATCTGTTCATCGCCGACAGCACGGCCACGGGCTGGTCGAATCCGCAGAATCTGGGATATCCCATCAATACCGCCGACGACCAGGCGGCCCTATTTGTAGCCGCCAACGGGACCCGGGCGTACTACTCGCACGAAGAGTCGGGCGATGTCCAGCGCTCGAAACTGTACGTTTTTGATCTGCCCGCCTCGATTCGGGAAAAGATCAGACCGGTCAGTTACCTGAAAGGCGTCATCGCCGATGCGGGCACCAAAAAGCCGCTTGGGGCCACAATTGAACTGATCGATCTGGAGACCAACAAGGTCATCAGCCGCGTCCAGTCGGATGCCGAGACCGGGCAGTACACCGCCGTTCTGCCCTCGGGCGGAGAATATGCCCTGTACGTCAACGTTCCGGGGTATCTGTTCAAAAGCCTTTCCTTCGATTTCAAGCAGAAACGGGAAGGCGAAGGGCTGAACCTGAGCGTACCGCTGGAGCCGATCCGGTCGGCGGGTCGGGAAACGTTGAACAACATCTTTTTCGAGAGCGGCCGTTTTGGACTGGCCGAAAAGTCCCGCGTGGAACTTGACCGATTGGCACAGTTTATGGAACAGAACCCTACGGTAAAGGTCGAGATTTCGGGCCATACCGATGACCGGGGCGATGCCGCTGCCAATCTGGAATTATCCCGGAAACGGGCCCAGTCCGTGGTCTCCTTCCTGGTCAAAGCGGGCATCGGCCCCGAGCGCATCCGGTCGGCCGGTTACGGCGAAACCAAACCGCTTGTCCCGAACAGTTCGGAGGAAAACCGGCAGCAAAATCGCCGGATTGAATGGCGGATTCTCTGAATGAATACTGAATAATGCACAATGAATAACACGGCCCGAAGCATTACCTGTTGATAATGAACACCTTGAGTTTCATTATTCATTGTTCATTATTCAGTATTCATTGCGTAAGCGGGAATTTTTCCGACCTTTGTATTTGTTTTTTCTGTATACTTTTTAGTTACACAAACGATTCGTACAGGAAACAGATTTTGACACAATGACCACCGAAAACGTCAATTGCCTAATCATAGGGTCCGGCCCGGCCGGTTATACTGCCGCTATTTATGCATCCCGCGCGGGCATGAAACCCGTTCTTTATCAGGGAGCCCAGCCGGGCGGCCAGCTTACCATCACGACGGAAGTCGATAATTTCCCCGGTTATCCCGAGGGTGTTCAGGGTCCACAGATGATGATGGATTTTGAGGCTCAGGCCCGGCGTTTCGGCACGGACATCCGCTACGGCGTGGTCACGGCGGTCGACTTCTCGGGGTATCCTCACAAAGCGATCGTGGACGATCAGCACGAAATCACGGCCAACGTCGTCATCATTTCGACCGGCGCTTCGGCCAAATGGCTGGGTCTGCCGTCGGAAATGCGGTTGAACGGGCACGGCGTTTCGGCCTGCGCCGTTTGTGACGGCTTTTTCTTCCGGGGTCAGGATGTAGCCATCGTCGGAGCCGGAGATACGGCTGCCGAAGAAGCCAGCTACCTCGCCAACCTCTGCCGCAAGGTTTACATGATCGTCCGCCGCGACGAGATGCGCGCCTCCAAATTCATGCAGAACCGGGTCAAATCGCTGCCCAACGTCGAAATTCTGTGGAACACGGAAACGCAGGAGGTGCTGGGTGACAATGAAGTCGTGGGCGCCCGCGTTAAAAATGCGGTGACCGGCGAGGAGCGCATTCTCGACGTCAAAGGCTTTTTCGTGGCGATTGGACACAAGCCGAATACCGACCTGTTCAAGTCATATCTGGACATGGACGAGAGCGGCTACCTCCTTACGGAAAAAGGAAGCACCCGCACCAACATCCCCGGCGTCTTCGCCTGCGGCGACGTGCAGGACACCATCTACCGCCAGGCCGTGACGGCCGCTGGTACGGGCTGTATGGCGGCCCTCGACGCCGAACGTTTTCTGGCCATGAAAGAAATGGAACTGCACGAAGTGCAGACAGCATAAGCAGTACTTAATCGAGTAACCACCACCTGGTGTGAATTTTGAATGTTGATTTTTGAATGTTGAATGGTTCCGCCACTCTCCGTACTTGAATTGAGGCAGCGCTATATTCAACATTCATAATTCAACATTCAAAATTCATCAGGTCAAACCTAAAAAGGATGAGAAAACTGGCAGTCTGGTGGCTGTTGGCCAGCTTTGTATGTTGTGGAACCGTAACCACTGTACAGGCACAGGAACGCGGAAAGTTTAAAAACAACGTTCGCATCAAGCCCAAATCGAATCCAAATTCACCGTCGGCTGAACCGGCCCCAAAACCGGAAGAGGAGTTTGAACAGGAAACGTCCAGTCTCCGCTTCAACAGCCAGTTCGAACCGAAGAAGGAAGTGAATCCGGTGGTGGCTGAAGATACGACCGAGATCGACGAAGGCGAAGTGAGCGTAGTGGAGATCGTCGATTCGGTGCAGGTCGGCGACGACTGGGTCAAAATTGCCGATTACTACGCGGTCTGGGACTCCCGCTCGGTAGACCCCTACGGCATCGACCCGCTTGATTTTGACGAGGTTATCGATATTAAACTTTACGACGAGACCCAGAACCATTTCTGGTCCATGCCGCTGACAAAAAACGAAATCACCTCCATATTCGGGCCGCGCTGGGGCCGTTGGCACAAAGGCGTGGATTTGGATCTGGAAACCGGCGACCCGGTATACGCTACCTTTGACGGCATTGTTCGCGTGGTGGGCTGGGACGGCAACGGCTTCGGCCGGTTTGTGCTCGTACGCCACTACAACGGCCTCGAAACCGTGTACGGGCACCTGTCAAAAGCGCTCGTCGAAACCGGCCAACTGATCAAATCAGGCGACCAGATTGGGTTGGGCGGTAACACAGGACGCAGTACCGGCTCGCACCTCCACTATGAAACCCGGTACGAAGGCAACCCCTTCAGTCCCATGCATCTCTACGATTTCCCGCAGAACAGGCTTATTTCCGACCACTTCATCCTGACTTCAAATGTTTGGGATTACCTTCGTGGCCGCGGAGGCGACCTGACGGGTTTCAAGCCGAAAGTGAAGCGGACGGTTCTCCATAAAGTCCGTTCCGGCGAAACGCTGACCAGCATTGCCCGTCGCTACGGCATGACCGCCTCGACCCTGGCGAGGAAAAATCACCTCAGCACCCGCAGCCGCATCCGGCCGGGCCAGAAGCTGAGGGTACACTAAAACGACTGATTGGTAAGTCGAGCGATTGACGGGCAGGTGAGGCAGAACCCGCCGCGGCGGCAGACCGCCAATCCCGCCCGCCATCCATCGACTTATTCTTTTGCACTATGAAACTGGATATACTTGTCATTGCTGTCCACCCTGATGACGCCGAACTGGGCTGCGCCGGAACCATTCTTTCGCATGTCGCCCGGGGAAAAAAAGTAGGAATTATCGATTTAACGCGCGGCGAACTGGGTACTCGGGGAACACCGGAAATCCGCCTGCAGGAGGCCGAAGCCGCCGCCCGGGTGCTGGGTCTGTCGGCCCGGGAGAACCTGGGATTCCGGGATGCCTTTTTCCGGAATGACGAAGAGCACCAGATGGCCCTGATTGCGGCCATCCGCCGGTATCAGCCCGACATGGTGCTGGCCAACGCTCTCTTCGACCGCCACCCCGACCACGGCCGGGCGTCCGACCTGATTCGGGAGGCCTGTTTCTATTCCGGACTGCGGCAGATCAAAACCCAGGATACAGACGGCAGCGAGCAGGAAGCCTGGCGTCCGAAGCAGGTTTTCCACTTCATCCAGGACCGCTACATCAAACCCGATTTTGTGGTGGACGTGACGGACTTCTGGGAGCAGAAGCAGGAAAGCATCCGGGCGTACCGCAGCCAATTCTTCGACCCCAGCAGCCACGAGCCGCAGAGCTACATCTCCAGCGAGGATTTCTGGAAATTTCTGGAAGCCCGCTCCCGCGAATTCGGCCACATGATCGGCGTCACCCACGGCGAAGGCTACACCAGCGACCGAACGCTGGGCGTGCAGACGCTGGAAGCGTTCCTGTAGGGAATGATTAAATGTTGAATGATTGATAGGTTGATTAGGCTTCGCCTTAAATAAGAGTTGCGGAGCTAATCAACCTATCAATCATTCAATATTCAATCATTCCACCTACGGCGAAAGCCGCTCTATCCGCCAGTCGTCCCCTCCCGCCAGGCGGTACACGATGCGGTCGTGCAGGCGGCTGGGGCGACCCTGCCAGAATTCTACATAGTCCGGGTTGACCAGATAACCGCCCCAGTGCGGCGGGCGCGGCACCGTCTGGCCGTCGAACTGATTCTCCAGTTCCTGCTGGCGCCGGGCGAGCACCTCCCGGTTTTCGATGGTGCTGCTTTGCTGCGAAATCCAGGCGCCCAGCTGGCTTCCGCGCGGACGGCTCTGGAAATAGGCGTCCGATTCGTCCGGGCTTACCCTGGTAATTTTTCCTTCAATCCGCACCTGCCGTTCCAGTTCCGGCCAGAAGAACGTCAGGGCTGCCACCGGGTGGGCCGCCAGCTCAGTCCCTTTGCGGCTCAGGTAATTGGTATAGAAGCTGAACCCCCGCTGGTCGACGCCTTTGACCAGCACAATCCGGCCCGACGGGCGGCCATCCTCCCCGACCGTACTCAAATGCATGGCGTTGGGTTCGGCAACTCCGGCCTGCAAAGCTTCGTCAAACCAGCGCTGAAATTGGCGGAACGGATCGGCTAAAACATCTTTTACATCTAACCCGTTAAGGGTATACTCTTTTCGTATATCGGCTAATGAAAGGGACATGGGCCGTAAAATCGGTTGGTAAACGAATCTCCTGACGGAAATCCGCGATATTTATATAGTTTTGCAAAGGTAAACGATTACAACCATCGTATGGCGAGCGAAGAACAAGAAATCACCGAGCGTGATGACCTGACACAGGAACCTGCAGCACCCGTTGAACTGGAAATGGAAGAAGTGGTGGAGGCTTCTGAACCCACGGATTACTCCCAGTACACGAAGCAGGATTTTGTGGAACTGCTGGACAAACAATTGGCGTCTCTGAAATCAGAATCGGCCACCGCCCCGGATTACCGGCGGGCTGACGAGGTTCTCAAAGAAGTGCGTCCGCTGTTCGATCAGATCAAATCCTCGGAGCGGAACGCTGCCCTTCAGAAGTACATTGAAGACACCGGCGAAGAAGAAGGATTTGAATACAAGGCGAGTGAAGACATTCTGCGTTTCGACAGTCTTTACAAGCAGATCAAAGATACCAAAAATCAGTATTTCCAGCAGTTGGAAAAGGCCAAGGATAACAACTTTGCCGCCAAGACCGAACTGCTCCGCCGCCTGCGTGAACTGGTTGAAGCTGACGAGAATAACGCCGGTGACCCCAAGACAAGCTGGACGGAATTCAAGGCCATTCAGGACGAATGGAAGGCCGCCG
Organism: Tellurirhabdus rosea; assembly: GCF_026278345.1. NCBI lineage: Bacteria > Pseudomonadati > Bacteroidota > Cytophagia > Cytophagales > Spirosomataceae > Larkinella > Larkinella roseola. The sequence continues at coordinate 5,329,021 of NZ_CP111085.1, read as the reverse complement.
GTAACGTGCCGTCCCCGCATAACGCGACGCTCTGGGCTACCTACCACGCCCTGGTGGACCGTTATTACAGCAACCGGAACATCTATTTCGAACTGAAGGAACTGGATCGTAAAAAGAACCAGACCCTGAAGACCGAACTGTGCGAGCGCGTGGAAACCCTCGTGGCCTCGACGGAAGGCAAGCCGGTAACCAAAGGTCTTATCGATGAAGCCAACGCGCTTTTCGAAGAATACAAGCACGTCGGACCGGCACCCAAAGCCGAGCAGGAAGTCCTGTGGCAGCGTTTCAAGAAGTCGCTGGACACCCTTTACGATCGCCGCCGGGAGCAGAACGAGGAGATGAAGAAAGAAGGCGCCCAGTTGTACGAACAGAAATCAAAACTGTACGAAGAACTGGTGCCGTTTACGTCGTTCAGCTCCAGCAGCATCAACGACTGGAACGACAAAACCCGCGAGGTAATGGCCCTGCAGGAGCGCTGGAATGCCCTGAAAGGACCGATGCCCCGCGAGGAAGGCAAAGAGCTCAGCAAAAAGTTCTGGGCGGCCCTGAAAACGTTCTTCCACCACAAAGGCGAATTCTTCAAGCAACTGGAGGCCAAGCGCGAACAGAACCTTCGCCTGAAAACCGAACTCTGCGAGCAGGTGGAAGCCATCCTGGAAAGCGGCGAGGAAGGCCAGGACGTTACGCAGCGGGTTATTGAGCTGCAACGGCAATGGAAAACCGTCGGTCAGGTTCCGGAGAAATTCAAGGATTCCATTTTTGAACGCTTCAAAGCCGCCTGTGACGCTTTCTTCAACAAGAAGCGGGCGAAGAATCAGGAAGTAGAGAAAGAGTTTGAGGAAAATCTGGCGCGCAAAACGGCCCTGATCGAACGCATCGAAGCGGCCGCCACGGGCGACAATCCGGACCTTTCGCAACTGAACGTCTTCAAGCAGGAATGGTCGTCGATTGGCTTTGTGCCGAAGAAGGACATGCAGTCGATTCAGAAGCGCTATATCAACGCCATTAACGCCCTCGTCGGGGCCAGCGGCAAGCTGTCGCCGAAGGAGAAAGAGCGTCTGACGATGGAGAACGAAGCCGAAATGATTCGGGAGTCGGGCCCGCCGCGGGACGCCCAGAAGAAAGAAGGCGATATCCGCCGGAAGATGACGGCGCTGGAAAACGACATTGCCGTTTACCGCAACAACATCGAGTTCTTCGCCCGGTCGAAAGGAGCCGACAAGCTGCGCGCCGAAATCGACCGTAAGATTGAAGCCGCCGAGAAGCAGCTTGGCGATCTGAAGCGCCAGTTGAAAGCCCTGCGCGAAGCGAGATAACAGTTCGGCGGGTTAGGGGAAAATGCCTTCTCTAACCCACTGAAAAGCAGCAAAAACGCGGTTTTTTGCATATTTTTCTAACAAAACGCTTGGTGCGAAAGACAAAAAAGCCTACTTTTGCATCACGTTTTCACGGAAACGCCTCCATAGCTCAGCTGGTAGAGCAACTGACTTGTAATCAGTAGGTCGTTGGTTCGATCCCGACTGGGGGCTCCAGGAAATCAATAAGTTAGCCTCGCCCGAAACGGCGAGGCTTCTTTTTTGCTCAAAAAACAGCTGAAAACCACCTGCCGCGTTCTATAAAATCGAGCGGACCAGCCCTCCTTCTGCACGGATGGCCGCCCCGTTGGTCGCCGAAGCCAGCGGACTTACCAGATAGGCAACCGTATGGGCAATTTCCTCCGGGCTGGCAAACCGCTGAATCAGGGAACTCGGCCGGAAATTCTGGAAGAAAATCTTCTCCATTTCCTCAACCTCTACCTGCTCCTGTCGGGCCAGACTTTCGATGAAATCCCCCACGCCCCGGCTTTTGGTCGGGCCGGGCAGCACGGCGTTGACCGTCACGGCGGTGCCTTTCGTCAGCTCAGCCAGTCCCCGGCTGATGGCCAGTTGCGCCGTTTTGGTCATTCCGTAATGGATCATCTCATCGGGAATAAAAATGGCTGACTCGCTGGAGATAAAAATGATCCGACCCCAGTTCCGGGAAAGCATTTTCGGCAGCAGGTGCCTCGACAAACGCACGCCGCTCATGACATTGACTTCAAAGAAACGGAACCAGTCCTCGTCCGGGATTTCCGAAAACGGTTTGGGCTCGAAAATGCCCACGTTGTTGACCAGAATATCCACCTCCGGCAGCGCTTCCATCAGGCGGGCTACGTCTTCTGCCCGGCCAAAGTCCGCGGCAATACCAGAAACCCAGGCCGCCGGATTGGCCGCTCTGAGACCTTCCACCGCCTGCTCGACGGCTTCCGGCGTACGGCCATTGAGGATTACGGTCGCGCCTTCCCGCAGCAGCACTTCGACGATGGCCAGCCCAATTCCGGCCGTCGAGCCACTGACAAAGGCGGTCTTGTCCTTTAATTGTAAATCCATAATGAGAATGATGGTTACGTTTCAATGGTCCCGGCGCCCTCTTGCGTTGTCCAAAGCAAAGGAGTTGCTGGGGAGGAAATGCAGGAGGACCGCGAAAAAGGCCACATGAATCATCTGGGATGGAAGCGCGTCCCACTGCTCGATCAGGCAACTGCCCAGAACAAGCGTCAGCATGATGGCCCCGCCCAGATACAGCCCCAGCCGCGTAAAAAGTCCCAACAGGAGCAACACCCCGCAAAGCAGTTCGGCAAATGGCAACGCGTAGCTAAAGGGCGTTACCAGCACCTCCGGCAGCATCGACTTCTCGAAGTTCTTCACCATCCCGGCGCTGAACTTGTCCAGCTTGGGCAGCCGGACCAAACCGTGACCAAACATGCTGAGGGCCACCGTAAGGCGCAGCAACAAATAACTCGCTCTGTTCATGGGTTGGTTTCTTTTGTCCCCAGACCTTTAACCACCCCCAGAGCGGTTTTGCCGCAGGTATTTACTGCCCGGTCCACCAGGGCCGAAAAATAGAAACCGGAAAGGGGCTTCCGGCGGGGGACACGGGACCATGAGCCGCTCCGCAAACCGGCATCAGGCGACCGTTTCGACCGGCGCCGGTTTCGGACGACGGAGACGGGTCAGCAAAACACCGATCAGAAAAATTGTCAGCGTGCCCACGACCATAATCATGTTCTGGTGCAGCGGGTTGCGCAGAAAGGCGTACTCCTCGGGCAATTGCGCCGAAAAAGTCATCCAGACGATGACCAGAATGCCGATCAGGGTGGCCGTCAGGGCTTCGGCATTCCGGGTGGTTCGGGAAATGATGCCGAGTAAAAACAGCCCCAGCATGCCTCCGGCAAAAATGCCCGACAGCAGCCACCAGACATCCAGCACGCTTTTGACCCCGATCATGGCAATGCCGGTCAGCATCCCCAGCAGGCCGAAAAAGGTGGTGGCGAGGTACAGAAGCCGCAAGGCCTTTTTCTCCGAAAGCGCCGGATTGATGTACCGCTGGTAAATATCCAGCGAAAACACTGTCGCCGAGGCGTTCATGCCCGAACTGATGGTGCTCATCGCCGCCGACAGAATGGCCGCCACAATCAGCCCGACCAGACCCGCCGGAACCCGCGTCACCATGAAATGCGGCATGACCTTGTCGCCGACGTCGGCCGGTTGCAGGGTAGCGGCCAGTTGCCGGATGGCGGCCGGCGACCCGTTCGGCAGTCGCTCCGTGGCGACCTGCATCCGTACCGCGTCCATTAGGTCGGGATTGGTCTGGTAATAGGCGTACAGACAGGAGCCGATCACGAAAAACACCAGCGAAACAGGCACGTACAGGTACACGCAAAGCCAGACCGAACGGGCTGCCTCCCGCTTGGAGGTCGTGGTATGGTAGCGCTGCACGTAATTCTGGTCCATGCCGAAGTTGTTCAGATTCATGAAAAACCCGTACAGCAGAATGACCCAGAACGTGGCCTGGGTGAAGTCGGGCGCAAAACTGCCCAGACTGAATTTGTTGTCGGTCCGGCCGATGGCGACAATCCGGTCCACCCCGCCCGACATTCCGTCGACCACGAGCCAGAGAATGATGAACGCGCCGGCGGTCTTGATGACTCCCTGAACCACTTCGGTCCAGATGACGGCCTCCATGCCGCCCATGACGGTATACAGAATGATGCAGGTCCCCACGATCACCATGATGGTCGCCATCGGGTAGCCCGTCAGGGCCTGAAGGCTCAGCGCAATGCCAAAGAAGATCGACCCCATCCGGGCCAGTTGCGTCAGCAGAAAACAAACCACGGCGTAGGTTCGCGCCCACGGACCAAAGCGGTGTTCGAGGTGGGTGTAGGCCGACACTTCGCCCGTCTGGCGGTAGAACGGAATAAAAAACCGGGTAGCAACCCAGGCCGCCAGAGGCATCGACAGGCTGAAGACAAACGAGTTCCAGTTGCTGCCGAACGCCTTGCCCGGTACGCCCAGAAAGGTGTTGCTGCTCAGAAACGTGGCGTAGATCGACAGGCCGATGGCCCAGCCCGGAATCCGGCCCGAGGCCGTCGTAAACTGGTCTGCATTTTTGTTTTTCCGGGAAAACCAGGCGCCCACGGCGACCATGGCCACCAGGTACAGGATAATGACGAAGAGATCAAGAATAGGCAGCGTTCTCATACAAACAGGTTTGACGGCTCGGCAGGGCGGGCAACGTCGCTACAGAATCAGGGGAATGGAATACAGATCGGCCACCGCCCGGAACGACTCCATCAGGGCGGACAGCCGGAGCTGGTCGGCATTGGGCAGGGCCTCGGCCGGAATACGGGTGTTGGTTTCGATTTTCAGCCCTCGCCGCTGCAGAAAAACCTTGGCCGCATAGGGGTAAAAATTGTGCGTCACCCGGTCCATCATCGTCAGCAGGGCGTGCAGGCGATTGAGAGACTCGGTACGGCCGTGGGTCCGGTATTCCCGGAGCAGAAAACTGTACGGCTCGGGATAAAAGTTGGCCGAAATCGGCGAAATACCCCGAAAGCCCGCCTCCAGCGAATCCAGCGCCGTGGTGGTATCGGCGTTGTAAAGCCCAAAGCGGCTGCCTTTGACGGCTTCCGCCTTCCGGACCATCGCGGGCGAGTTGCAGCTGGTGTCTTTGTGGTAAACGAACCGGCCCGTGGCGGCCATCCACTTCATCAGCGCCGGGCTGAGCAGGCGTTTGTAAGGCATCGGGCATTCGTAAACACCCAGCGGAATACCGTCCGTCTGTTCCAGAATCTGCTCCAGCCGTTCTTTCAGTATCTCCTCGCTTTCGTCCGGCTCGACCAGCATGCCGGTAATCAGAATGACGGCCTGCACTCCCGTATCGTACAGACGCTTGATGAACGCCACGTTGGCCGAGGTATCCCGGCTGAACGTGCCCGTCGCGACGACCGGGGCCGCCTCGCCGCAGACGTTGACCACGGTCCGGGTGATCAGCAGTCGTTCCGCCTCCGTCAGTTGGTACATTTCGCTGGACAGGCAGTTGGCAAAAAGGCCGCTGGACCCGGCTTCCAGATACATCGCCGTCAGCCTTTCCAGCCCCGGCAGGTCAACCTCATTGGTCGCGGTAAACGGCGTGAGCATGACGGGCCATAGTCCTTCCGGTAAAGTTTTCACAGGTGTCGTATTCGGTTAAATCGTGAACGGTTGCCTTTTATTACTCCTACTGCCTTTATTCAGGCTACTTAATTCTACAAATTATTCACTTTTGAAAGTAGCCTGAACGGCAAAAACTACCGTATTATGGGTAACTTCAGACGGAGTCTCTGCCGAATGATCCCCTTCGCTGAACGTCTGCATGATCACCGCCGGAACCCAGCCTTCCCAGACAGCCCTCCGTCAACCGTCGCCCGCCTGGCGAAAAAGTACCCTTCTGCTAGTGGGTCTGTCGCTTTCCATCGGCTGGGGCATTCGCGGCAATTTTGGCCATGAGTACGGGGCGGCGTTTGCCGGATGCCTGGCTGCCTTTACCGTCTGCCTCCTCTCGGGCCGACCCGACTGGCGGGAGCGCGTGTTCTATGTCGCCTTTCTGGGCGCCATCGGCTGGGGATTCGGCGGCTCCATTTCCTACATGCAGGTCATCTCCTTCACCGAAAGCGGCCATCTGCCCTCACAGTGGTTCGGCTATACGGGCCTGTTCCTCATCGGATTTCTGTGGGCCGCGCTGGGCGGCGCGGGTACGGCCCTGGCCGCCGTTGCCGACCGCCCGCAACTGGAGGCTCTTTTCCGGCCCCTCGTGTTCGTCTTTGCCGCCTGGGTGATTCAGGATTTCGTGGAAGACCGCATCGCCGGCGCCCTGCAGCACGGCCTTGGGTTCGACGCGACCTGGTCGCGGCACAAAAGCCCCCTGTACTGGTTCGATGCCGACTATCTGGCCGCTTTGTTTGCGCTGGCCGGAGTTTGTCTTTACGACCTGATGCAGCGAAAAGAAGCCAACACCCTCTGGCTGCCGGTTTTCGGGCTGGCCGGGGCTGTCGGCGGCTGGCTCCTGCAGCGGGGTCTGGACGCGGCGGGGCTGCTGAAACCCCTGACCACCGCCCTGACCTACCCGCTGGGCGACCCCTCCTACCTCGACCCGGCGACGGGCAAACCGGCCTTTGCGCCGGACAATTTCCTGAACAACTGGCCGCAGTGGTTCGGCGACTATCCCGAAGCGGTTGGGATCGTCCTCGGGCTGCTGGCGGGCTGTACGCTGTACTTCCTCCGGTTCGGAAAATTCCGCCACGGGGCCTCGCTGGTGGTGCATCTGGCGGTTGGCTGGTTTCTTTGTTTTCTGGCGTTTCCGGTGCTGGGCAGCCTTTTCTTTACCGAAATCGGCGGTCTGCGGATGACTCCTCCCCGCGGCGACGACTGGGCGGGCATACTGGGCGTATTCCTCGGTCTCCTGCGCTGGCTGCACAAAAACAACTACCGGGCGGTCATGCTGGCGGCGGTCGTGAGCGGCACCATTGGCGGGCTGGGCTTTTCGGGCATGCAGTGGGTCAAACAACTGGCGATGGCCCCCGGCAATCCGCGCATTCTCGTCGCCGATGGCCGAACGTCCGCGTTGGATCAGGAAATCATTAGCCGCTGGGCCAACTGGCAGCACCAGAACTGGCACAGCTTTCTGGAACAGACCTACGGCTTTGTCAACGGACTGGCGATTGCCGTGGCGCTGGGCCTGCTGGCTACCCGTCTGCCGCTGCACCCGACTTCCCCGTCCGCGAGCGAAGCCCCTCCGAAAGGGCGCTGGACGACCGCCTTTGCCGTTTTCTCTGTCCTGCTTGCCCTGCCGTACGTTAATCTGGTCAAAAATGTGAAGGAATGGAGCAGCCAGCTCGACCCCGCCGTCTGGAAGCGGATCGTTTCGGGAGCGACCGAACCTCTTCCGGCCCTGTGGGACATGCCTTTGGTGGGTCGTCTGCCGGGCGTCACCGGCCTCCACCTGACGCCGGAGGGCTGGTATACCCTGTCGTGGCTGCTGCTGGCCGGGGCGTTCGTCGCCGTGGTGCGCAGGCATTGGCGAGAGCCGCTGGCGTTTGTGCCCAAAACCGCGCTGGGCAAAGGGCAGCTGGCCCTGCTGATGCTGCTCTGGGTGATGGTGATCGGCAATTTTGAACGGGCGCTCGTAGGCTGGACGCCGGGCCGCCTGCTGACCGAATGGGTTATTTTTGCCAATGCCGTCCTGCTGACGGTTCTTCTCCTGGTTTATGCTTCAGAAAAAGATCCCACCCTTCCCATCAGTACAGAAACCGACTTTTCCGCTTTATACCGAAAAGCGTGGCTGAGGGCAGCGGGAGCGGTATTGCTGTCGGCCGTCCTGTTCCTGTTCACAAACCGCCTGATTTATCGCTATCCGGATTATGCGAAGCTGGATAAAAAAACGTATCATACGCGCTTTGGTCCGGAAGCAAGCTGGCGGGCCAAACCCAACCTAAAAAACGCCCCGCATAAATGAGTCCGCGGAGGCGTAAACAGACGAATACACCTACACACATGCCTTTTTCTGTTCGCTGGATTGCGTTGCTGTTCTGTTCGTTGCCGACCCTGGCGCAAACCCACAAACCGTACCCTCCTTCTCCGTACCCCGACCGCCTCACTCTGGGCTGGCAGGATAACCCGGCCACCTCGCAGTCCGTCAACTGGCGGACCGACTCCACCGTCACCAGGGCCGTTGGCGCCATCGCCGAAGCCGACCCCTCGCCCGAATTTGTGGGCAAAGCCACCGAAGTCCCGGCCAGCTCGGAAGCCGTCGTGATCGAGGGCAAACGGGTGCAGTATCATTCGGTGCATTTCAAAAATCTGAAACCGGCCACCCAGTACAGTTACCGGGTCGGCGACGGCACGCACTGGAGCGAATGGTTTCATTTCCGGACGGCGGAGGCTAAGCCCGCTCCGTTTTCGTTTTATTATTTCGGCGATGCCCAGAACGACATCCGTTCCCTGTGGTCGAGGGCCATCCGCGGGGCTTATTCGACACTGCCCAAAGCCCAGTTGATGATTCATGCCGGGGATTTGATTACGACCGCAAACGCCGACTGGCAATGGGGCGAATGGTTCGAGGCCGGGGGCTGGATCAACGGCATGGTGCCTACGCTGGCCTCGCCCGGTAACCATGAGTACTTTCAGGAACCGGGCGGCAAACGGCGGGTTTCGTACCACTGGCGGCCCTCGTTTGTGCTCCCGGAAAATGGCCCCGAACGGCTGAAGGAAACGGCCTACTACCTCGATTACCAGGGCGTTCGGTTCATCTCGCTCAATTCGCAGGCCGCCCTGCTCGATTCGACCATTCTGGACGAACAGGCGCGCTGGCTGACGGAGGTCCTGACCCAAAACCAGAACCGCTGGACCATCGTGGTGCACCATCACCCCATTTATTCGACCAAAAGCGGCCGGGACAACAACGAATGGCGCGCCCGGATGGAGCCGATTTACCGCAAACACGGCGTCGATCTGGTGCTGCAGGGCCACGACCATACCTACGGTCGGGGTCTGAACATGCCGCTGGGTAACAGCCGCAAACACCCCGACGGCCCGATTTACGTCGTGTCGGTGAGCGGCCCCAAAATGTACGACATCGGCCTGCAGGACTGGATGGACCGGGCGGGCTCGAACACGCAGCTTTACCAGATCATTTCGGTGGACGCCGGGACGCTGAGCTACCGCTCGTATATGGTCACCGGGCAGTTGTACGATTCGTTTGATTTACAGAAAAACGGCAAAGGCCGCAACACGCTCCTCGACCAGGCCCCGACCCTCTCGGCCGAACGCCTCGACCTGCCCACGGAGTACCGAAACCGGTACAAACCGGAGCAGATTGAAGAATATAACCGTCGATTCAAAGAATACAAAGCCCGCAAAAGGGCGGAGAAAAAGTAAAATTTCCAATCGTGAAAAAGTATTTCCTGCTTATTGCCGCGTCCCTCGTTAGCTGGACCGCGTTTTCCCAGTCGTCTCCGAAAAAAGCGGCCGCACCGGCGGCGCTGCCCCGCCCGAAGCTGGTGGTGGGCATCGTCGTCGACCAGATGCGCTACGATTATTTTTACCGGTATTACGACAAATACAGTCCCGGCGGCTTCAAACGGATGCTGAACGAGGGCTTCAACTGCCGCAACAACCATTATCCCTACGCCCTGACGGTCACGGCGGCGGGGCACGCGGCGGTGTATACCGGCTCCATCCCGTCCATCAACGGCATCGTCGGCAACGAGTGGTACGACCCCATTGTCCGGAAAAGCGTTTACTGCGTGGAAGACAGCACCGTGAAGACCGTCGGTAGTACCAACAACGCCGTGGGCAAAATGTCGCCCCGGAACCTACTGACGAGCACCGTGACGGACCAGCTTCAGATTGCGACCAATTTCCGCTCCAAAACGGTGGGCGTAGCCATCAAAGACCGGGGTTCCATCCTGCCGGCGGGCCATGCCGCGACGGGTGCCTACTGGTTCGATTCCAAAACCGGCAACTGGGTAACGAGCACGTTTTACATGCCCGACCTGCCGCAGTGGGCCAAAGACCAGAACGCCAAGCGGCTGCCTTCGGAATACGCCAAACGCGGCTGGCAGACGATGCTGCCGCCGGACCAGTACACCGAAAGCACCGCCGACGACCAGCCCTACGAAGCCAAGCTCCCCGGTGCCTCCAAACCCGTGCTGCCCTACGACGTAGCCGGACTCGCCGGTGATGCTTTCGGGGCCGTACTTTCGACGCCCTGGGGCAATACGCTCACCAAAGACATGGCCATTGCCGCCATCAAAGGGGAAAATATGGGCAAAGGGCCCGCCACGGATTTTCTGGCGGTCAGCTTCTCCACGCCCGACCGCATCGGCCACGCCTTCGGCCCCAACTCCGTCGAACAGGAAGACATCTACCTCCGCCTCGACCTTGAATTTGCCGACCTGCTCAACTTCCTCGACGGCTGGGTAGGCAAAGGCAATTACACGGTCTTCCTGACGGCCGACCACGGCGTGATGGACATTCCCGGTTTCTGGAAACAGCATAACCTGCCCGCCGGGCTCATCAACGAACGTCAGGTAGGCGCGGCCGTCAAAAAGGCGCTGAACGATGCGTTTGGGGCCGGGGATTATTTGCAGGCGAGCGAAAACTTCCAGATTTATCTGAATCACAAAGCCCTCCGGGAAAAGAAGGTAACCGTGGAAGCCGCCGCAGAGGCTATCCGGGAAGCGCTGCTGCCGATGGAAGGCATCGCCGACGTGATCAACCTCAGGACGCTCGGCAGTTCCAACCTGAATGATTACCTGCTTGGCCTGTTTAAAAACAACTACAACGCCAAACGGAGCGGCGATCTGCAAATTGTCACGCAGCCGGGCTGGTTCCCCGGCGGGGCTACCGGAACGACCCACGGGACGCCTTACAACTACGATACCCACGTGCCGTTCCTGCTTTACGGCTGGGGCGTCAACAAGGGCGAAACGCTCCGTCGGACGACCATTTCGGACATCGCCCCGACTCTTTCCGCGCTGCTGCACATTCTGCCGCCCAGCGGAAATGTCGGGAACGCGGTCGAGGAAGCGTTGAAAAAATGAGTTGTTTCTCGCAGATTTCCGCTGATTTTTCTCGCAGATTTTCGCAGAAACACGATCCATCTGCGAGAATCTGCGAAGTAAATCAGCGGAAATCTGCGAGAAAATTATTTCCGGCTAATCGCACTTTCCGTCACCGGGCCGCTGATGACGCCCAGATAGCGTCCCATCCAGTACGGCAGCAGCCAGATGTCCCCGGCGCTGTGTTCCGAAACGCCGTTGCCGCGCGTCCGGTCGAGGCTGAACATGTTGGCGTTGTGCCGCTGCACGGGCCGCTCGTCCGGAGGCAGCACTTCCTTCGTTGTCTGGTTCCGGAAGTTGGATGCCAGCATTTCGATGTCCTTGCGGTGGCTGTTCTGGATGTTCCAGTCGATGAGGTCCAGCGGGTGCTCCTGCAGATACCAGACGGCCTCGGGCAGGTCAAATTCCTTCGTACCGACCATGGCCGTAAAGATGTTCCAGGCACCCTCCTTTTCCGGCCGTTCGGCCTGCCAGTGGTCCAGAATCGCCTTTTTGTACTGCGCCTTGAGGGTTTCGTTGAAGGCGTAGCGGTAAAGACCCCAGTAGCCGACAAAGTACATTTCGTCGTCGGAGTGGTTCCAGCTTTCCGACAGGTTTTTGGCGTGGGGGTCGGCGCTGTCCGGTGCCCGGCCGATGACGCTCATGGGCCGCATCAGGTTTTCCAGGTAGCCGTGCTTGTCCATCAGTTCGAACGCCTTCTGCCTGTATTTTTCCTTTTTCGTGAAAAAATAAGCCGTCTGGAGCATGCCGATGATGTTCGACGAGTTCAGCTTGCGGTCGCCCACCGACACATCGAACCCGTTGACGTACTTCGGATTCCACTTGCCCCAGAGCGTCGGTTTGCCGTCGTAGTCGATCAGGTACAGATCGTTTCTGACGATATGGCTCATCAGCGTGTCGATGAGCGTAACGGCCTTTTTCTTCATCACCGGGTCCGGGATGAGTTCGGCGATGGCTCCGAAGGCGAAAATGTGTCCGATGGCTTCGTCGCTGCTCGTGGTCGCTTTCCAGTCCCATTCGGGGTCTTTGGCGTGCTGCCAGCGTTCGGGATCGGCCAGGGATTTGCCGAAACCGCTCCTTTCGAACGAACGCGCCGGAAAGCCGGGCACCGGGTTGATGGTGTACAGCCGCTCCATCGCGTCCAGCGACTCGCGGCAGTTTTGCAGGGCGTCGGGGTCTTTGGTCGCGGCGTAGCGGAACACTTCGCCTGCCAGGTACATGGAAGTCCAGAGGCCGTCGTTGTCCGAATCACTCATATAGCCGGTGGCAATATTTCCTTTTTCGAGGCCATCCAGCGACGCATTGAACCCGTTGCGAATGTGGCGGCTGCGCACCTGTTCCTCAAAAACCATCGCTTTGTCGTGCAGCGTCATGGATTTAAAGCAAATCTGGCCCAGCCCGCCTTTAGTCAGCACCAGCACCGACTGTTTCGGCCCTTTCTCGATCTGCACCACCTCGTTGCCGGGCAGCCAGCGTTCGCCGTTGTAATAATCGAATTTGCCGTCGGGCCGAAGCGCGAACGCCCCCGTCGGGGAGCCAAACCACAGTTTTCCGGCCACCTCCCGAACGGCCGTAATCCGGGGGTCGGGGAGCTTACGCCGGATGTCGCCGCTTTGTTTCCGAGTTGCCACGTCCACTTCCAGATAGCCGTCGCTTGTGCCAATGACCACTTTCCGGCCCTGATCCGTCAGGTCGAAGGCCGTAAAATTAGCCCCTTCGAATACCGTTGACAGCGTGTTGCCCGCCGGTTTGAACGAGTACAGCGCTTTTTTCCCCAGAATCCAGAACAGCTTACCCGCTTCGTGGTAACGCAGTTCGATCACCTCGTCGTCGGTCACCCTGCCTTTGAAAAGCGTCTGGGAATCCCGGACCAGATGCAGGCCGGAACCGTCGGAAATGAGGAACGCAAAACCGGGGCTTCCGGCCAGCATCCGGGCGCCGGGCAGTTCGTGTTTGCAGTAGAGGCTGCCCGCCCAGGCATTACTCAGAACGGCCTTGTCGTCCAAGTACACGATTTGCTGGTCGTGCAGCGCGATGGCGGCGATTTTTTTGTTTTTAAGCGTCCGGTACGAGTTATCTGTCAGCAGTTTACCGGGAAAGAGAAACTGCCCGTCGTACGGATGCATCAGCCCGTCCGAAGCCATGACTTTGACGGCGCCGTTCCGGTCGCAATAGACTTCCTGCAGGGTTGGTTTCTCGGCATAAAACTTCACGCTAAAGTCCTGCCAGAACGGTTTGTCCTGATACACGGGCTGTTGCGCCAGAAGACCGGAGCCGAACGTCAGGCACAGCAAAATCAGAAAGGGTATTGACTTGAGTGTACGCATACTTAAATCGGGTTGGAGAAGGATAGGTCATTGAATCAGGCGCTTGGGGTCTACCACCACGTATTTGATGGCTTTCCCGGTCGGGCCTTCGTGGGAAGAATAGGTCATGTGCAGCAGGCCGTCGGAGGTCTGGATCAGCGCGGGGTAGGAATAACTGCCCTTGCCCGGCGGCCCGTCTTCGAGGCGGGTTTTCCACTTCCAGGTACGGCCCTCGTCGTCCGACAGGTACAGACTCAGCCGGTAGCGTCCGTCCGAAACGTCGTTGCCCAGAAACGCCCATTTCCCGTCCTGCAGCACCAGCAGTTCGACGCTGGCCGTGTTGGGAATGTCGGTTTTCCGCGTGGCTTTCCAGCTTTCGCCCCGGTCGGCCGACTCGCTGACGTGCACCCGCGTCGGTTCGTCGCCGCTGTCGCGCATGAGGGCCAGCAGCGAGCCGTCTTTACGCTGCGCCAGCGCCGGCTGGATCGGTCCCCGGCCCACCACGGGCAGGCCCGGCCGCCACGTAGTCCCGTCGTCGTCCGAAAGGGCCATCATCGAAAAATTGAAGCCGTCGGAATACAGCGGCAGCACAATCCGGCCATTGCCGAGCAGCAACGGTTTGATGCGGGTCATCCAGCCGATGCTCCGTTTGGCCGCGTCCCGGCTGGCGCTCACGATCATCTCGTCGTATTTCGGCGCGTAACCGGCCCAGCCTATCGGATGGTCGGGCAGTTCCTTGAAGCGTTTTTCGACCTCCTCTGTGAAGCGGCTGTCGGGTTTGAGCAACATGTTGTCCTGCCAGTTCCAGACCGGGGGGCCGCTTTTCAGATAATCCGTTGCCGTCCGGACCCGGAGGATGGACTGCTCCCACAGATTGGCCTGAACGGCGATCCAGACGAGGAATAATTTGCCCTGGTGGTTCAGAAACAGCACGGGATTGCAGTCGGGCAGGCCGGGCGTGTCGGCCATCAGGAACGGTTCGCTCCAGGCCCTATCGCCCTTTTTCAGCCGGGCTCCCATGATGCGGACATCGTCGGCGGTGCGTTCGCCGCTGCCGTAAAACCAGGCCGCCAGCATATCGCCGTTGGGCAGACTCACCAGCGTGCTGCCGTGGACGTGTTTGTCCTGCTTCGGAAAAATCAGCGTTTGCCGCACGACGGGCTGCGCCCTGCCCGTTCCGGCCAGCATCGACAGCAGGCATATGGTACAAATGATCTGTCGCATTTTCTGTAAAGAATCACTCATAAGCGGAACACTCCGATATTTCCTGTAAAAGTCACTGAATCAGCTTCAGATACCGTCCCATCCAGTACGGCAGCAGCCAGAAAACGGGTTCCCGCTCCTTATGCGGGTCACCGCCCGCGGCCGTCCACGGATTTTTGTCCCACCGGATGGTCAGTCGGATGCTGGGCGGCGGCAGTTCGCTGACCTGCAGTTCGTCCAGAACCGGCTTGCGGACCAGCCGGATATCTTCCCGTTTGGTATGGTCGATGGGCCAGTCGATCAGGTCTAGCGGCGTATCCCGGAAGAACTCGGCGGAGTGGTTCAACTCCTCCGCTTTTCCCCGCGAATAAGCATACAGGAAATTGATCAGCGGATTGTGGTCGCCGCGGCGGCGTTCGAACCATTCGTCCATGTGCTTCTGGTAGAACGCAAGCCGCCGGGGGTCTTTCTCGCAGCCGAGCAGAATGGGGTAACAGTAAGCCGACAGCATGACGTCGAAATAGATGAACCAGGCTGGATTCTGCTCCGAAATTCGGGCCATGTTGTCGAGATACCCTTCTTTTTCAATGAGCCGGAGGTAATGCTGCTCGTAAGTAGCTTCGCCGGTGACGTGGTGGGCCAGTTTCATAAAAGCCAGTATTTCCATGGAATTCTGGTGCCGGTCGGGAGCCCATTCCGGATGGCGGTTGAGCTGCTCCGGCGACCAGACGGCCCAGCGTGTCGGCTTCCCGTCCACGTCCACCAGGTTGAAATCGTGCGCGATGAGGTGGTCCGCAATGCGTTTCACCTGCTGGCGAACCAGCCTTTTTTCGGCCTCGTCGGCCACAAGTTCGTAGTAAAAATAGTAGCCCATCATGTGGCCGCACAGTTCGTCGCTGCTGGTATCGCCTTTCCAGAGCCACTTTCCGTCCGCCAATTGGTGCCACCGGACCGTGACAGGTTTGAAGCGCGGCTCCTTCACCAGTTCGTCGGCCAGCTGGCGGTCGGTGTAGTGGCGGTTGCCGTCGTGTACGGTTGTCCAGCGGGCGGGAACGATGGTCCGGGCGAAGAACCCGTCGGTGCCGGTCACCTCCTGAAGAAGCTTCAGAAACCGGAACGCTCTGGCCGCTTTCTCGCGCGCATCCGGACGTTGGGTGACGGCGTAGCGGAAAGCTTCCATCGCCAGATAGTTGCCCGTATATTCCCCGTCGTTATCGTCGTCTTCGGGTTCCCACCGGGTCAGGTCGCCCGCCACGGGCAGTCGGCACTGGCCGGCGATCCACGGCTCCCGGATGTGGCGTTTCATCAGAACGTCGTAGAAAAAATCGGCCTTCTGCGCCAGCGTCATGGCCTGCCGCCGGATGGCGCTCACGCCTTTGTCGGTGGCAATCCAGGCGTTGCCGGCTTTGTCGAAGGCAATGTCCCGAACGTGGTCGTCGAGAAGCCAGCGGCGCGAAAACAGCAGGGACCGCCGACCGTCCGGGCGGTAACGCACCACCCCGGCTTCGGTGCCGACCCACATGGTGCTGTCGGGCGCGCGCTGGACGCAGGTGCCGAAAACGGTAGGCAGGCCCTGCTCGGGCGTGAGCGCCTGTTCGCGGGAAAGCCCGCCCAGGATGGAAACGCCGCCGAGTCCGCTGACCCAGAGTTTCTGGTGGCTGTCGAGCGCAAGCCCCCGGGCATAGGCGCTGAGCAGGTCCTTTTTCTCCTGTAGCTGCCGGACGCCCGCCGCTGTGCAGTGGTAAACGCCGACATCGCTGGCTACCCAGAGGCCGCCCTGCCCGTCCGAAACCGCATCCCGGACGGAGCGGGCAATGGCGTAATCTTTCTTCTGACACCCTTGATCGGTGACCAGCCAGACCCCGTTCGGCCCCAGGGCGTATACGCCTTCGGCGGCGGCGCAGAGAACCGAGATGGGCGCGGCCGGTCCGGGCACTTTCTCCAGCCGGGCGGCCCGGTAGCGGTAAAGCCCGTTCCAGGTTCCCAGCCAGACCGTCGATTGGGCGTCCGTTTCGACGGCGTAGGCCGGGCCTTTGTCCGCCGTCGGAACCTCGCTCCAGGAGGTCTGCCCGACCGGTTTCCGGAAAACGCCCCCGGCCGTTGCAATCCAGACGGCCGCCTGCCCATCGACGGCAATGCTGCGCACCTGGTTGTCGTCCGGGTTTTTTCCGACCGGCAGGGCCTCGTGCGTTTCCTGCCAGAACGCCCGGTCGGCGTAGGGAACCACCGGCGGCGCGGGCCGCTCCCCTCCCGCCGGGTCTGCCCGGAGGAACAGGAAAAAAGAAAGGCCGTAACTAAAGAGGAGTTGGCAGGTCATCGCGGAAACCGGTCTGGATGGTCACCTATGTATACGTCGTGTCGGCCCCGGAAGGCTATTCCCGGAGACTTTTCCGGGGCAACATTTTTGCCGCGGGCCCGTGTAGGCTTCCCGGTTCGTTAACAGAAAAATCATTCGCCGATAACATCCGGCGGCCGGATGTGAGTAAATTATTAAGGAACGACCGCGCTGCGCAAATTGAGGGTATAATTACGCAATTTGCGGCCTTCCGGTTCGGCAAATAATTGTACGTTAGCCATATAAGTCAACAAAAAGGCCTAGGGCATCTCCGGGAAAGTGGGGTTGACGACGCTCTTAGCTGTATTTCTTCCAACGCGTAACCACAACCATTCCAGTCGGGCGATCAGGAGCCATCGAAGAACTCTTTCGAATGAGCCTTCCGAACTGCTCTATTTAAAATGGTACAACGCTGATATTTTTTATCACTAAATACACCTATCCCACAATTCAAACCATGGCCTTTTTACTTGAACAAACTTTACAGGGAGTGATCCATGGCGATCAGGTGGCCTTTGCAGAACTGTACAACCACTACCGGACTCCGGCCCTGCGCTTCTGCACGTCGATCCTGAAGGACGAGGAAGAGGCCGAGAACATTCTTCACGAGGTTTTCATCAAAATCTGGGAACGAAGGGCGCAGATCAACCCGGAGCTTAATTTCAATTCGTACCTGTTTACCTGCCTGCGCAATCTGGCCTTCGACTACCTCCGAAAGATGGAAAAAAGCGAGTGGCTGAAGCAGCAGTACCTGGAACGGATGGAAGCGACCCGCGAGGAAGACTACGATGTGGCCGAAGCGCGGCTGGAGCACCTTCAGGCCGCCATCGGCTCCCTGTCCGAAAAACGGCGCCAGATTCTGCGGCTGACGGTGGAAAAGGAAATGTCCTACCAGGAAATCAGTGACCTGCTGCGTATCTCCAAAAACACCGTCAAGAACCAGCTGGTGAAAGCCCGGCAGTTTCTGCGGGAAAAGATGGAAGTGGCGACCCTGGCAGGGCTGGTCGTTGTCGGACTTTGGTAAGCTTTTAACCCCGCAACTGGTGTATGACTGAAAAACAAGCCGCCCCCGGACCCAACAGCCGCCGGGAGTTTCTGAAAGTATCTTCGCTGGCCGCCACCTCCTTTTTCATCGTGCCGCGCCACGTGATCGGGAAAGGATTTGTGCCGCCGAGCGACAAGCTGAACATTGCCGGGATCGGCGTCGGCGGCAAGGGCCGGAGTGATCTGGCGGCCTTCGCCAAAAGCCCTAACGTCAACATCGTGGCCCTCTGCGACGTGGACGACCGCCAGGCGGTGCAGTCCCGGACCAACTTCCCCCAGGCGACCTACTACCGCGATTTCCGGGAAATGCTGGCCAAAGAGCGCAAAAACATCGACGCCTGCTCCATCTCTACGCCCGACAACACCCACGCCGTCGCCACGCTAGCCGCCATGCAGCTGGGCAAGCACGTGTACACCCAGAAACCACTGACCCACGACATCTACGAAGCCCGGGTGCTGGCCCAGGCCGCCAAAAAATACAAGGTCGTCACGCAGATGGGCAATCAGGGCGGCTCGGGCAACGGAGTGCGCCGGATGAAGGAGATTTACGATACGGGCCTTATCGGCGACGTGCATAAGGTGCTGGCCTGGACCAACCGCCCCGTATGGCCCCAGGCCAACCCGACCGACCAGACGTTTGAACCTCCCAAAGAGCTGGATTTCAACCTCTGGCTGGGTCCGGCCAAAAAAGTGCCGTACAACCCCGCCTACCTGCCCTGGAACTGGCGCGGCTGGTGGCCCTACGGCACCGGAGCGCTGGGCGATATGGCCTGCCACATCCTCGACCCCGTTTTCCGGATTCTGCCCGTCGATTATCCGAACTCCGTCGAATGCAGCGTGGCCGGCAACTGGACGTTTACCCTTCGCCCGCAGGACGACAGCCCGGACTGGACCCCTTTCTCAACCTCCATTCACCTCAATTATCCCCGTAAAGACGGAAAAGGCGACCTTAAACTGAGCTGGTACGACGGCGGTATCCTGCCCGAACTTCCCGAGGAACTGCAACCCGGCGAAAGCTTCGGCAACTCGGACGGAGGGGTGCTGTTCATCGGGTCAAAAGGGAAACTGATGGCGGACTGCTACGGGGCCAACCCGCGTCTGCTCCCGCTGAAAGACAACCAGCTACTCAACATTCCGGAAACCATCGAGCGGGTGCCCAACGAAGACCACTACCTGCAATGGGTCAACGCCTGCATGGCGGGATATGGAAACGGCAAAACCAGTTCGCCCTTCGACTATGCGGCCCCGTTCACCGAAAGCATTCTGATCGGAAACCTGGCGATCCGGAGCTGGATGCTGCGCGATAACCCGACGGCCAAACGGGAGGCAGACCGGTACCACGGCCGCAAGAAACTGCTCTGGGATGCCGCCAACATGAAAGTCACGAACTACGACCTGGCCAACCAGTTTGTCAAACGCGACTACCGGGACGGCTGGAATCTGGCTTTGTAATGCCTTTCGAAACGGCAGGGGGCGCCCTCTGCCGTTTTATAATTTGATGAAAATCTTCTTCCGATACAGCCAGTAGGCCGGCACAAAATTGACCCCGACAAACAGCAGGCCGTACAGCATACTCACACACTTCGGGTCGAGGCCGGTGCCGGTCAGGGTTCGTTGAAAATGCCCGTTCAGCGATGCTCCGCCCACGTTCAGGCCGTAAAACAGCAGGGCCAGCAGATCCGCCAGGACGTAGACGGCAATGGCGTTGGCCCCGAAAATGATGCCGGGTCGGGTGCCCGTGGTGTGCCGCCGGGTATCGACGAGAAAGTACATCGCCCCCAGCAGCAGCGCCGCCATGCCCGAGGTGACCAGCACGAAAGAGCTGGTCCAGAGGTTTTCGTTCACCGGAAAAACCAGCCCCCAGAAATACCCCAGCGCGGCCGAAAAAAGTCCGGCGGTCATGAGGTAATTGACTTTTTCGTTGGGAGAAAAATGGCTTTGAAGCAGCCGTCCCGCCAGCAGGCCGGTGATGCCGGAAACGGCCGCCGGGAAGGTGCTCAGGATGCTCTCGGGGTCCCAGGTGCCCTGCCACATCCGCCCCGGCAGAAACTGCCGGTCGAACCAGGCGACGAGGTTAACTCCCGGTTCCAGCACCACCCTCCCCGCGCCCGGCGTCGGGATGAGCGCCAGGGCCAGCCAGTAGGCCACCAGCACCCCCGCGCCCAGCCACGCCTGCTGTTTCCAGTTCGTGTTCAGGAAGAGGATGGCGCAGAGCAGAAACACAATCGCGATGCGGTGCAGCGTCCCCGTCCAGCGGATGCTGCTGAAGTCAAAATCGGGCTGGAGGTTCAGAAACATCCCCACGGCAAAAATCTTCAGCGCCCGCACGACGATCTTTCGGTACATCCCGCGCCGGGGTTCGCCCGCCGCCAGCCGCCGCGAATAGGCAAAAACGATGGAAACCCCGATGATAAACAGGAAGAACGGGGCGACCAGATCGGTGAACGAAAGGCCGTTCCAGACCGTATGACGCAGGGTGTGGTAAACGTGGTCGCCGTCGCCCGGAAAATTGACCAGAATCATGGCGGCAATGGTGAAGCCCCGAAAGGCATCCAGCGAGATGAGCCTGGGGCCGACGGCGGCGGGGTCGGCGGGCGGCGCGCCGACGGGGTTGGCTTGCGTGATCATGGTCGGGGGGCCGGGCGGAGAATTTTTACCAAAACTCTTTAGTAAGTCAGTGGTAACTTTAGTACGTTTCGCCGTAGTATTAAGGCTATCAACGAACCCACCCCATGCTGATTTTTTTTCGGGCGGCGGCCCTTTTTCTCCTGTCTGCCCTCCTGCTCACCTGCCAGCAAACGCCGGGCAGTACGACCGGAAATTCGACGGTGGCAGTTTCCTGGGAACTGCTCACCAATTTTACGTCCGTCGAAAACGGCTTTGAAGCCCGGTTCACCCTGACCAACAAGGGCAGCGAAACCCTCAGCGACACCGGCTGGGCCCTGTTTTTCAACATGGCTCCCCGCCCGATTCTGGCCCACCCGCAATCCCAGCCGGGCAAGCTGCAGCACCTCAACGGGGATTGGTACAAACTGACGCCCAACAAAGGATTTGTGCTCAAACCCAATACGTCCGTCGAAATCCGGTACATGGGCACCGAAGGAGTCATCAAGGAAACCGACGCGCCGCTGGGCCTCTACTTTGTTTTCTACGACAAAAATGGCCAGGAAGAACGCATTGCGCAGGTGGCCGACTACCAGATTCAGCCGTTTACCCGAAAAGAGCAGCAGCTGCTCGGAAAAGAAGATCTGGAGCCCATCCAGACGCCCGAACTGCGGTACCAGCAGAACCTCAGGGCCAGCCTGATTGCCCCGGAGCAGTTGCCGCGCCTCGTTCCGTCACCGGTTCGGCTGACGGCTTCCGCGGGTTCGTTTGCGCTGACGAATACCGTTCCGATCTATTACGGCCCCGGTCTGGAAAGCGAAGCCCGGTTTCTGGCCGGGAAGCTGCAGGCCCTGACCGGAACAACCTTCAACCTCAGCAGCGGAACCCCAGCCGAAAAAGGCATCGTGCTGACTACCAGCCCGGTGCAGGTGAACGAAGTAACGAAGGAAGCGTACCGGCTGGGCATCGACAGCAACGGCATTGCCATCAACGGCACCGACGCCGCGGGAGTTTTTTACGGCATCCAGAGCCTCCTGGCCCTGATTCCGACTGAAACGTACCTGAAACCGGCGGCCACGGTCTCGCTTCCCTTCGTGCAGGTGGAAGACGCGCCCCGGTTCCCGTTCCGGGGGCTGCACATGGACGTCAGCCGGAATTTTCAGACCAAGGAAACCGTCCTCCGTTTTCTGGACCTGCTCGCTTTTTACAAAATCAATCATTTTCTGTTCTACACGACCGAGGACGAAGGCTGGCGGCTGGAAATCGACGGCCTTCCGGAGCTGACGGAGGTAGGCGCCCAGCGTCAGCACACGACCGGCCGGGATACGCCGGTGCTGCATCCGGCCTACGGCTCCGGCCCGACGCCCTACGAAAAAGGCAAACACGGCAGCGGTTTTTACACCCGGGCCGATTTTATCGAGATTCTGAAATACGCCCGGGAGCGCCACATCAAGGTCATTCCGGAAGTGAACTTTCCCGGCCACGCCCGGGCGGCCATCAAGGCGATGGAGGCCCGGTACCAGCGGCTGATGAAGGCAGGAAAAAAAGCCGAAGCGGAAGAATACCGGCTCATCGACCCCGACGACCGGTCGGTGTACCTCTCGGCGCAGGGCTACCGGGACAACGTCGTGTGCGTGGCCCGCGAATCGGCGTACCATTTCTACGAAAAAGTAGTGGACGAAATCGCGGAGATGTACCGGGAAGCCGGGGTGCCGATGGATGTCATGCACGCGGGCGGCGACGAAGTGCCCGAAGGCGCCTGGACCCGCTCCCCGATGGCCGCCCGGCTGCTGCGTGAACACCCCGAGATCGGCGATCCCAAAAACCTGCAAACCTATTTCTTCCGCCAGCTGGTGCCGCGCCTGCGGAAGCGCAATCTGACCATTCACGGCTGGGAGGAAGTGGCGCTGCTCAAAAATCCGGACGGGTCGTACCGGGCCAATCCGGAGTTTGCGGGCGGCCCGGTGGTGCCCTACATCTGGAACAACCTTTTCGACTACGACCTCGGCAATCGCCTCGCCAATGCCGGATACCCGGTCGTGCTCTGCAACGTGTCGAATTTTTACTTTGACCTGGCTTACAACAACGACCCGCAGGAGCCGGGCCTCTACTGGGCCGGGTTTGTCGATACCCGCCAAAACTGGACGTTTGCGCCCTACAACATGTTCTGGACGACCTACAAAACGGCGATGGGCAAACCGCTGGGACCGGAGTTTGCGGGCAAGGAACGGCTGAAACCCGAAGCGCGCAAAAACATCCTCGGCATTGAGGCGCAGCTCTGGAGCGAAACCATCAAAGGGCGCGACATGATCGAATATTACGCCCTGCCCAAACTCATCGCTTTTGCCGAAAGTGGCTGGGCGCCCGAGCGGCCGTGGGAATCCCTCGAAGACCGCGCCACCCGTGAACAGGCCATTGCCCAGGGCTGGAACGTCTTTGCCAACACCCTCGCCCAAAGGGAGTTGCCCCGGCTTGCCCGGCTGAACGGCGGCTACAATTACCGCCTGCCGCCGCCCGGTGCCTTCGTGGAGAACGGCAGCCTGAAGGCTAACGTGGAATACCCCGGTCTGGCCATTCGCTACACCATCGACGGCTCCGAACCCACCGGACAGTCGGCACGGTACACGAGTCCGTTACCCGCCCGGGGAACCGTAAAGCTCAAAAGTTTCGACGCCGCCGGTCGTTCCAGCCGCACCACTACCGTTGCCGTCACCACGCAGTAAACCCGACTCCATCCACGCGTTCACTCAATCCCTCAATCGCTCTTTCACTCAATCCTGATGAAGTCCAGTACCCTGATTGTCCTGCTGATCCTGCTGATATTTTTCGTTATCTCTTTTCTGACCAACATTTTAGGCCCCATCATCCCGGACCTGATCCAGAGTTTTGACCTCAGCATCGGACTGGCGGGCTTTCTGCCGTTTGCGTTTTTTGTCGCCTACGGCGTGATGTCGGTTCCGTCGGGGGTGCTGGTCGAAAAATACCGCGAGAAACGGGTGCTGCTGTGGGCCTTTCTGCTGGCCTTTGCGGGGGCGCTGCTGTTTGCGGTGATGCCCGGGTTTTCGGTGGCGCTGCTGTCGCTTTTCCTGATCGGAATCGGCATGGCGATGTTGCAGGTCGTCATCAATCCGCTGCTTCGGGTGGCGGGGGGCGAAGCGCATTTTGCGTTCAATTCAGTGCTGGCGCAGTTGTTTTTCGGCGGCGCATCGTTTCTGAGTCCGCTGCTGTACAGCTATCTGGTGCAGCACGTGCATTCGGGCGACTCCTCGCCCCTGCTTAACCTGCTGAACCGGCTCGTTCCGGCAAGCCTGAAATGGATTTCCCTGTACTGGGTCTTTGCGGTGATTGCCCTCGGGATGGTGCTGGTGATCGGGCTGGTCCGCTTTCCGGAAGTGGAGTTGAAAGAAGACGAACGAATCGATACCGGCTCGGCCTTCGGCGACCTGCTCCGGAACCGGACGGTCTGGCTTTTTTTCTTCGGCATCTTCGCGTACGTGGGCACCGAGCAGGGCATTGCCAACTGGATTTCCAAGTTTCTGCAAATCTACCACGGCGTCGATCCGGCCACGACCGGCGCGTCGGTCATTTCGTATTTCTGGGGGCTGCTCACGGTCGGGTGCCTGCTGGGACTGGGCCTGCTGAAGTTTTTCGACAGCCGGGTGGTGCTGCGGCTGTTTACGGCGGGAGCCATCGTTTCGCTGCTCGCCGCCCTGTTTGGCCCGCGGGAAGTAGCGCTGTATGCCTTCCCGGCGACGGGCTTTTTCGCTTCGGTCATGTGGTCGATTGTCGTGTCGCTGGCCCTGAACTCGGTGCCGCATCATCACGGGACGTTCTCGGGCATTCTGTGTACGGGCATTGCGGGCGGGGCGCTGGTGCCGCTCGTGATCGGGGGACTGGCCGAGCTGGTGGGGCTGCGGCTGGCGATGCTTTTTCTGCTGCTGACGCTGGGGTACATTTTCAGCATTACGGTCTGGGCCAAACCGCTGGTCACCAACGCCACGGTGAAAAGTCTGAAAGAAGTTTTTAGTTAACTTAAGGCAGCAAGCACGTCTTTACCCGTACCGAATCCGGCCCATGCACAAAATCATTCTGCTCATCGACTTTGCGGAGGAATACAGCAAGCGGCTGTTACAGGGCATCGTGAAGTACTCGCGGGAGGTCGGTCCCTGGGTTTTCTGCCGCATGCCGTTGTATTACCGCGAAACCATCGGCCTCAACGGCATTCTGGAATGGGCGCAGGAATGGGGCGCCAACGGCATCATCGGGCAGTTGTACAACGAAAAAGACGTGGCCCGGCTCGTGGAAGCGGGCATTCCGGTCATTGCGCAGGATTTTAAGGAACGGTTCAGCGAAATTCCGAACATCACCGGCGCTTACCAGGCGACCGGCGAAATGGCGGCGGAGTATTTTCTCAAAAAAGGATTCAAGCATTTTGCCTTTTACGGCTTCCGGAACATCGTCTGGTCGCGGGAACGGGGCGAAGGCTTCGAACGACGCATCCAGCAGGCGGGTTACCCGGTACACACCTTCGAGCAGCACTCCAACAAAGACGGCGATTTGTGGTTCTACATGCCCAGTTCGCTGAGCGAATGGCTGACCTCACTGCCCAAGCCCATCGCCATCATGGCCTGCGACGACCGGCTGGGCCAGCACATCACCGAAGCCTGCCGCAATTCGGGTATCCGCATCCCGGAGGACGTGGCCGTGCTGGGCGTCGATAACGACGAAATGGTGTGCACGATTTCGGACCCTCCCCTGTCCAGCATTGCGCTCGACGCCGAAAAAGGCGGCTACGATTCGGCCCGCCTGCTCGATAAGCTCATCCGGAACGGCATGGCAAACCGGTACGATGTGGTAGTGAAACCGATGCAGATCGTCACCCGCCAGTCGACGGATATTTACGCCACGCACGACCAGTACATTGCTTCCTCGCTGAAGTTCATTCACCAGAACATCGACAAAAACCTCCAGGTCGAGGACGTGGTCCAGCAGGTTCCGCTCTCGCGGCGCGCGCTCGAAAAGCGTTTTCTGGACATTACGGGCTACCCCATTTACAAGTACATCGCCAACCTGCGCATCGAAAAATTCTCGCAAAAGTTGCTGGAAACGGACCTGGCGGTCTACGAAATTGCCCTCGACATGGGCTTTACCGACCCCAAAAACATCGCCCGGCAGTTCCGGCAGGTGAAAGGCTACACGCCGCAGGAGTTCCGCAAGCAGTACCTCGCGGGCAAATAACGGTCAGCGCCGCACGGCCCGCTGAATTTTGCGAATGGCCTCCGCAAAAGCTTCCATATCGGTGCGGGTGCCCAGCATGGCGTGCTGCAAAATCCAGACAGCTTCGTCGCGGCACGCTTTTTCGGCGACGGGACAATAAACTTCCGTGTAATCGACCATTTCGGGAATGGCGTAGCACATCCAGTTCCGGTTCTGAAAAAGCGGCTGCCGGTACAGCGGATGCGGATAGCCCCGGAAACAGGGCACGCCCTCGGCCGCCAGCAGCTCCACAAACCGGGTTTTGGACAGGCCGCCGAACGCCGACGCGTCGTACCGGAAAATGTACAGGTGATAACAATGCACCGTTTCGCCATGCCCGCGGGTCAGGGGCGTAATGCCTTCGATTCCGGCCAAGAGTTCGTTCAGGTACAGGCCGTTTTCGTTCCGCCGGTGCGTCTGTTCGTCCAGCCGTTTCAGCTGTTCGGAAAGCAGAACGGCCTGCATGGGCGTCAGCCGGTAGTTGCAGCCGGGATTGAAATGGTCGTACCACTGCCCGCCTTCGAGGCGGCCCACGTTGCGGAGGGAATGCATCAGCCGATAAAGGTCGGGGTCGTTGGTGACCACCATGCCGCCTTCCCCGCCGGTAAGGTTTTTGGACGACTGAAAACTAAAGCTGCCCGCATCACCAATGGCGCCCAGTTTCCGGCCCCGGTATTCGGCTCCGTGCCCGTGGGCGGCGTCCTCGATAACCCGGAGATTATACCGGCGGGCGAGGTCCAGAATCGCGTCCATCCGGCAGGCCTGCCCGGCAAAATGAACGGGAATGATGGCCCGGGTCCGCGGCGTAATGGCCCTTTCGACGGCTTCCGGGTCCAGATTGTAGGTATCCGGTTCAATATCGGCGAAGACCGGCACACAGTTGGCCTCGATAACCGTGGAGGCGGTCGCAATGAAGGTGTAAGGCGGCACAATGACCTCGTCGCCCGGACGGACGCCGCAGGCGATCAGCGCCAGCCGGAGCGAAACCGAGCCGTTGACGCAGCTCACGGCGTAACGGGTGCCGCAATAAGCCGCAAACGCCTGTTCAAAAGCTTCCACTTCGCCGAGGCAGTCCGGATTGCCCCATTTGCCGTTCCGGATAATGTCGGCCACGGCCTCCACCTCCCGCTCGTCGTAGATGGGCCAGGGAAACTGTTTCGTTACGGCCTTATCGCCCCCCTCAATGGCCAGCCGGTCGGTGATGCGCTCCTGTATCATAAGGATAGTACGAAAACGAGCGACTTTCAGGCTACTGGCTGGCGGGAGATTTTGATGAAGGGGGTGAGAGAAAAGAGGTTAGAGAAAAGAGAAAAGAGGCATTAGAAAAGAGACGCTAGACAAAAGACGAAAGACAAGAGACAAGAAACGCTGGACGTTTGCTTTTCAAAAATGAGGCGCGGCAGCACCATGTTCCGGCCGCCTTTTGCACCCAGCGTCAAATGTGTCTTGTTCTTTTCTCATTTCTCTTGTCTCTTGTCCCTTGTCTAATGTCTCCTCTCTTTTCTCTTGTCTCTTGTCTCTTGTCTCTCAATCCATCGCCCGATAGAGCCGCTCGACGTGATCGGTCTGGATGACGTCGAGGCCGAGGCGGGCCATTTTTCGGTATTCTTCGGGCTGCTCGTATGGGCCGAGCGCGTCGGAAAAAACGCGGATTCCCCGTTCGTGAAGCTGGTCGATGAGCCGCTTGCTGAGCAACTGCCAGGGCACGTCAAAGGCATACGGAGCCAGTTTCTCCACTTTTTCGGCTATCTCCGCTTCGTTCCGGAGGGCGGGCATTCGTCTGGCGGCGGGCGCCACGTTTCGGAGCGAGAGCAGAAAGGCATCCGAACCGTAAAAAACGGCTCCGTTCAGCAAGCCGTATTGGGCCAGCATCGCTACCAGCGGCCCGGCGGCCACGTCCTTGCAATCGACGTACAAATGGGTTTGGTAGGCGTGCCGGGCGTTCCAGTCGGCCAGCAGGCGGCAGACTTCCTCCAGCGTTGGAATGCGTTCGTCGGCGAAGCGGTTGCCGAATCCTTTGCCCGCCGAAAGCTGCTTCAGCTCGTCCAGCGTCCGGTCCCGGGCCGGACCGGTTCCGGTGGTCGTTCGCTCCAGCGTGCCATCGTGCAGGATGAACAGCTGTCCGTCGCGGGAGGTCCGCACGTCGATTTCCAGGTAGTCCACCTGCCAGGGCAGGACGGTCCGGAAAGCGGCCAGCGTATTTTCGGGAGCCAGTGGGGATGTGCCCCGGTGCACAGACACTCCCAGCGCATAGCGGCTTCGCATGGCCTGCCGCAGCCCGGCCAGATCCCGACCGGCCGAATCCGCGGCAGACTGGGCTGCAACGGATTGCGGAGTCAGGAAAAAAAAGAGCAGGGCCACGGTATGCAGCCCTGCCGTCCACTTCCGAGCAATCATTGGTTATTTGAGGAACACTTCGTCATTGTCCGTCAGAAACATCCGGGTGCTTTCGGTATAAGTGCCGCCGTTGGGCGCGTTGTACTTCAGATCGACGTAAAACGCCTTGTAGCCCGCTTTCGGGAACGCTTCGACCAGTTCCACCTTCGGCTGGTTCCGGATGCCCAGGCTGCGGCTTTCCCATTTTTCATCCTGAAAGATCTTGTCCTCCGAATCGGCCGACCAGACAATGGCATCCACCAGCGCGTCGGGCGTAGTTTTGATGGACAGCTTTACGCCGTCTTTGGTTTTGACCGCGTTCCATTCGCAGACCGGGTATTTCTGTTTCAGCATCGTGGCCCCGAAGAACGCGCTCAGCCCCTCCAGCGCCTGCCGTTTGTCGCCGAGTCCGTGTCCGGCGTTCGGGACGTAATGGATCAGGTTCTGGCCCGGAATGTCGTCGTAATAGTGCTTGATGGCGTCCACGGTCCAGTATTCATCGTTGGTGCCCATAAAAATCATCTTCGGCTGGGTCAGCTTTTTCCGGTACGAATACGGGTCGATCATCTGGTTGATGGCCTTGCCGGTCGGCGAGGTCATGGCGTCGGTCAGTCCGAGTGCCACATAATCCTGAATCTGTTCGCTGTATTTGTTCCAGGACTCAATCTGGTACTTCAGGTTTTTGGGCATGTTCAGAATGTCGATGACCATCGGGGCAATGGCGACGGCCCGCGGGTCCATTGCGCCCGTCAGCCAGGTGGTCCAGCCCCGCTTGGACGCGCCGGAAACCACGAAGCGGGCCACCTTATGGCCCAGGTTCCGGTCGGCAAACTCCTGCACGGCATCCATCGCTTTCACGGCGCTTTTGGTCATCGGAAACAGCAGCGGCCACGAGTAATCGTTGTCTTTCTGAAACTGGTGCAGCGTGTACGAAATGAGGGCGTCTTCGGTCAGGTTGTCGAAAAACGGCTGGTTGGGGGTCTGCCGCAGCACGGCCACGATGGCCTTGTTTTTGGCCGCCAGCATCCCGAAAGCGAGGGCGTCGTCTTTCTTTTTGCTCCAGTTGGGCTGCTCGTCCTTGTTGGAGCCGCCCGTGATGAAGAGCAGCGCGCCGTCGTGCTGGTTTTCTTTGGGAACCAGAACCGTCAGCTGGTGCCGCCACGTAAACTGCCGCCATTTCTGCGAAGTCAGCAGCAGGTTGTAGGCCGTAATGTTGCCCAGATTCATCGTATCCTTCACCTCCCACCGGTACGACTTGTCGCCGTTATTGAGGTAGCTTTGCAGGGCATTCTCGGGCGTGATGGTGTCTTTTTTTATCTTGATAAATGCCGTCAGACAGATCGAAAAAATAAGGACCGTCAGGATCAGGAAGCGGGTGCGCATAGAGAAATCGGGTTTATGGTAAAAAAGAGGTAAGTCACTTTAAACTAATCGGTTTCGGGCTTTCGGCCAGCCATTTCAGCACCTCGGCCATGTAAATTTCTCCGGTCTGCTCTCCCAGACTCGTCCGGCTGATGTAGTCGTACCGCCGGAAGCTGTTGAAATCGACTTTGGTCAGCATGTAGCCGAAAGCCTCGTTGGTGAGGCCAAAAAGAAACGGGTAGCGGGTCTTCATGTGCCGCTTCAGATAAAACCCGATGTTGGGTAGGGCTTCGCCGGGAATGGTCACTACCTGGGCGGGACCAATGTTGAGCAGATTCACCTGGGCCTTCACCGTTCCGGCGGGCGAAAGTTCGTACTTCAGGGGCGAGTTTTTGATGATGTACCGCATCACCTCGGACTCCACCGGAAACTCCACCGACCGGGCGGCGCAGTAAAGCGCCGGGTTCTCGTCCACTTCCGCGGCACTGACAAGGCGGAGGGCTTCGTCGGCCAGCAATTCCCCGATCCGGATGCATTCGTTCCAGTCGTTGGCTTCTTTGCCGCCTTCGCGCCGGTTGTCGGCCGTGACCATTCCGCCCTGAGCCCCGTTCATGAACAGCGCCACCCCGCCGGTCTGCGCCTCGATGCGGGCGTACAGCGGGCCGCAGAGGTCCGGACTCAGGATTCCCCGGCCGGCGCCGATGACTTCGGGGTGAATGGCGTAATTGACCAGCGTCGCCAGGGGACGGCCTTTCTGCGGCCCGGTCCGGGCGATGGCCTGAATGACGCCGCAGCGGGGGTCGTACAACTGCTCGGCGTAGTAGTTATAGGCGATTTTGCCTTTCGCCTCGCCCACGGCCACTTTCAGGGAAGCCGGTTGCAGGTTTTCCACCGCTTCGTTGACGGCTTCTGCCATCTGCTTCACGCAGCGGTCCAGGTACATCAGGTCGGCATGGTGCTGTCCGCTGGCGTCCGGAAAGCCGTAGGCGTCAGGGCCGCTATGCGTGTGGGTCGCCCCGATCAGCACGTTCTCGGGCGGAATGCCGCGGATGAGCGCCCGCGTCTGGTTCCCCAGCGCCGAGGGCCAGCCCAGATTATCGACGCTCACGATGGCGACGCGGGTGGGGCCTTTTTCCAGAACCAGCGCCCGGATGTACAGCTCGCCCTTTTTTTCCTGGGCCGGTCTGGGCGTCCCGATGCCGCCCGAAACCGGGAGCAGCGGGTCCGGCGTAATGATCCGGACCGCCGCCCCGGCGCGGAAATCCTGCGCGTAGGAAGCCATGCCGAGCAGGAGACACAAACAGAATGCGATCGTCTTCATAAAAAGAGGCTTGTAAATCCTTTCGCGACGGTGCGAAAACGCCGTTTCACCACGGTTTGCCGGTTCCCTGCAACACCCACGGCTTCGACCAGGGGCTGTTTTTGCCGTCGGCTTCCGAATAAGGGGTCTGCTCCAGTTTGCTGATGGCCGCTTCGGCGTTGCTTTTGTTCAGATTCCGCTCGTCGAGCATGTAGAAAAAGCGAACGGGCAGCACCTTGCGCTTGGCCTGCGGGCCGACTTTCAGTTCCGGAAAACCCGTCCGGCGGTAGTCGAACCAGGCTTCGGTAGCGGCGGTCCAACTGGCGATCCACTTCTGTTCGATGATCTGTTTCTGCGTTCCGTTGTAGGCCGCGCTTTTCTGGGCGATGTAAGCCGGATAGGCGCTGCTCAGGCCCCAGGCATCGAAAGACGCTTTCACGCCCGCTTCGTAATGCGTTTTGGCATCTCCGGCCGCCCAGCCCCTCTGGGCGGCTTCCGCCAGCATAAACCGGACCTCTGCAGCCGATACGAGCCGGGATTTCAGCAGCGGACCTTTGGCCTGTTTGTAGATGTCGTTCAGCCAGGACACGTGCGGGTTGTTGGCCGCCTGCTCGGCCGTAGGACTCAGGTTGTAGGATGAGCCGCCCACAATGGCAACGGGCAGTCCGACGTAGTTGGGGTCCGTATTGACTTCCTTCCCGGCGACTTTATCGGGCGAAAGATACCGCTTGCCGTTCTCGATTTTGTCGGTGTTTCGGGGCAGGCTGGCGTCCACCACCAGCGGAATCTGCACTTTGTTGGCCCAGACGCCAAGGCGCGGGTCGTTGAGGGCCAGCAGGGCTTTGACGAAGGTGTCGCACATTTTGAGCCGCCGGTAATTGCTCCCGTTGGCGTCATAAACGGCATTGGCGGGCCAGGAATCCCCGGCGCTGTTGCCCGCAAACGGCATGGCGGCGTCGTCCGCCGCGGCCAGAATCAGCGGGTACTGGGCCGGACTGGCCAGCATTTTTTCGATGCCCGCTTTGGCCACCTCCGGCTTTTTGCCCGAAATACGCATTAGGTATCGCAGCGCCAGCGAGTTTGCCAGCTTCCGCCATTTGGCCGGGTCGCCGTTGTAGTACACATCGGCGGCGTCCACCGTACTGGTGTATTCCGCTTTGGGCTTCGAAAGCAGGGTGTTGGCTTTTTCCAGATCCGCCAGAATGCCCGCGTAGATGGTTTCCTGGCTGTCGAAGGCCGGGAAGGTGTTGGCCGCTCCGCCCTGTTCGCCTTTGAGGGCGCTCGTGTACGGCGCATCGCCCCAGAGGTCGGTAATGAGGCCAAACAGCATGGATTTCATGACCAGCGCCATGCCCTGCTGCAGCTCGAAGCCGAGCTGCACCGAACGGTCGTATACGTACTGGTTGTTGCGCAGAATGTCGTAATAGCCGCTCCAGCTCTGGCTTCCGCCCCAGTCGTACTCGTTATGCGTCCCGACCCAGCCGTCCTTCTGCGTGTGCTGCATGACCCCGGCCAGGTCCTGGTAGCCCAGATCGACAAAGGCTTTGCCCGTTTCGGTCAGGACCGTCGAAAGCACCAGATTGGGGTTCGCTTTCTGCGGGTCAACGCCGTTGGGATTTTGATTCAGATCGTTCAGATCCTTGCAGGAAAAGGTGAGCACCGACGCCAGCAGGACCGTCAACCAAAGGGTATGTTTCTTACTTTTCATGGCTAGAAAGATGGAAGCTTAGAAAGTTAGGTTCAGCTTGAAACCGACCGGAATGACCCAGGGCATGACGTTGTACCGTTCGATGCCCTGTTTGAACTGCGTTCCCGCCCCCTGCACCCCGGCTTCGGGCTGGAAAGCCATTTCGGGATCGACGTTGATCTTGGCCGCCGTCCACAGAATGATGTTGCGGCTGTACACCGACACACTCGCGTTCTGCAAACCCGCTTTTTTGATGAACGCCTGCGGCAGGTCGTAGGACAGCGAAACCTCCCGGAGTTTGAGGTAGGACGCGTCGTAGAGGAACGCCCGGGTAAACGACCAGGCCGTGGCGCCCGCAAAGGGCAGATACATCGTGCCGGTGCCGCCCAGGTTCTCTTTGTATCCGGTCGGATTTCCGTTCGCATCGTAGCCGGTGGCAATCACGCCGGGGATGAAGACCCCGCCGTACGGCAGCGTGTAAGGCCCGTATTTGAACGGATAACCGCCGTAATCCGGCGTCGGGCCGCCGACCAGCGGAAAGTAATTGCCATGAATCCGGATCAGTTCGTCCTGGTTGGCCACCAGGTAATTGCGCAGTGCATCGCCCGTCAGGCCGTTGGGATTGATGAGCTTGTCCAGAAAAAGCTGCGACTGTCCGTTCTCTTCGCCGTAGCGGTAGGTCTGCGACACAAAGTCGCCGCCGTTCCGCCAGTCGAAGGTCATGTTGAGGCTGAAGCCCTTGTAGGACAGGGAGGTTTGCGCCCCCATAATAAACTTCGGGTTGAAGTTGCCGATTTTGTTTTTCGTGTTGATGGCGTCGATCGACTGCCATTTGCCCGTGGCGTCCAGAATCGGGTATCCGTAGTAAGGCGAAGTTTTGTCTTTGACCGTCACGATCTGGGCGTCGTAAATATCGCCGATGTCCTCGCCCACGTACGTCCACGCGCCCCCTTTGGCGTCGGTCCAGAGGGTGTAATACGGCAGGTCATCCGACAGTTTTTCGATGCGGGTCCGGTTGCGGGTCAGGTTGGCGTTGACATCGAGCCGCCAGCCGTTGCGTTGCAGCGGGGTGCCGCCCAGCGTCAGTTCGATGCCCCGGCTCGAAAGCAGACCGGCGTTGATGTTCTTGGTGGTGTAGCCCGAAGACGGCGGCAGTTTGGTGCTCAGAATCTGGTTCCGGTTCTCGACGTGGTAGTACGTCCCGGTGAACCGCAGCCGGTCCCGGAACAGATTCAGGTCCACGCCTGCCTCAAGCGACGTCGCGATTTCCGGTTTCAGGTCGGAGATGAGCAGATTACCCGGCACCGAAAGCCGGGGCACGCCCGCCCAGGTTCCGGCGTTGTTGAGCGTACTGAGCAGCAGGTACGGGTTCGCGTCGTTGCCGACCTGCGCGTACCCGCCCCGCAGTTTGAGCAGGCTGATGGCGTTCGACGACGGGAAGGCCATTTCGTTGACCAGCACGCTGAGCGAGGCCGAGGGGTAGAAATACGAGCGGTTGGCCGCCGGAAGCGTGCTCGACCAGTCGTTGCGGGCCGTCAGGTCCAGGTAGATCATGTCCCGGAAGCCGATGTTGGCCAGTCCGTAAACGCTGTAGATGCCCCGCTGGAAACGGTAACTGCTGTAATCGAGGTTTTCGGGAAGAATGTTCTGGAGCGTGTACACGCCCGGCACAATCAGGCCCGTGCCGCTTTTGGTGGCGTTGGTGACGTTGCTGCCGTTCTGGTAACGGGCATTTCCCCCGGCCGAAAGCGACAGGCTGAAAGCGTTAATTTCCTTTTTGTACGTACCCAGAAAGTCGGCGTTGCTTTCAAAATTCGTCAGGCCGATGAGACCGTACGCGCCCCGGAGGTCGTTGGTATAGCTGTTGGCAATCCGCATTTCGCGCTGCTCCCGGTAGGTGTCGAGGGCGTAGCGGGCCATGAAGCTGAATGCGGGAGAAATCTGCCAGTCGGCTTTCAGGTTGCCAAAGACCCGGTCGCGCACAAAGCCGTTGTTGACTTCGTAGGCCAGAAAATACGGATTGTTGAATACGCCTTTGAACTGTGAACGCTGCTGCAAGCCCTCCTGACCGGGCAGCCAGTAGTTTTCCAGCGCGCGGATGTCGGTATGGGGCGACACCGCGTAGGCCCACTGCAGGGGGTTGGTGCCCCGGTTTCCGGCGGGCCGGTTGTTGGCGTTGTTGCGGCTGATGTCGAGGTTGGTGCTCAGCCGCCACTGGCTGCCGGCCTTGAAGCTGGCGTTGACGTTGAAAGTGTTGCGAAACAGGTCCGAGTTGGGAATGATGCCCTTATGGGTCATGTTGGAATACGACAGCCGGTAGGTGAAGGCGTCCGTGTTGTTGGCGACGGAAACGCCGTTAGTCGTCGTCACGCCGGTCTGGACGAAATTTCTGACGTTGTCGGGATGCGAAACCAGCGGCATCGGAATGGGTTTGCCGTTGGCGTCGAGCGGGCTGTTCCACTGCACTTCGGAGTAGCCCTTGTCGAGCGCCGCCCCGTAGGTCGCTCCCACTTCCTCCTGAACCAGTTTGCCGAACGGGTTGGACAGCGGGTTGTTGCTGACCGAAACGGGCGTGGCCGAAAACTGTCCGGAGCCGAACTGCGTCTGCCATTTCAGGAAGCGGTAGGGTTTATCGAAAACGGTGCTGGAAGTGATCGTCACGGTCGGCTTCCGGGCTTTGGCCCCGCTCTTGGTCGTGATGAGCACCACGCCGTTCCCCGCCCGCGAGCCGTAAAGGGCGGCGGCGCTGGGGCCTTTCAGAATAGAGACGTTCTCTACATCATCCGGGTTCAGATTGGAAATGGCGTTCCCGAAATCGGCCCGGTTGTCGTTGCCTACCTGACTTACGTTGTTCAGCGTATTGGCAACCGGCACCCCGTCGATGACAAACAGCGGCTGGTTGTCGCTGCTGAGCGAAGTGGCGCCCCGGATGATCATGCTCACCGACGAGCCGGTACCACCCGTCTGGCTGATCGTCACGCCCGCCACTTTGCCCGCTACGGCGTTCAGGACGTTTTCCTGCACCACGCGGGTGAACTCTTTCCCGTCCACCTTGCCGACCGCGTAGCCGAGCGAACGTTCTTCCCGTTTGATGCCCAGAGCCGTCACGACGGCTTCCTGAAGGGTTTCGGCGCTTTCGGTCAGCGCCACGTCCACCACGCTCCGGTTGCCGACGGCCACTTCCTGCGTTCCGAAACCGATGTAGGAAAAAACGATCACCGGGTTGCTGCCCGATACGTCGAGGGTGTAGCGGCCCGAGCCGTCGGTGGTGGTACCCATCTGGGTTCCTTTGATGACCACGTTCACGCCCGGCATGCCGGAACCGTCGACTCCGGAGGTTACCTTTCCGGCGATCCTGCGTGTTTGCTGGGCATAGGTAGCGACGGTACACACGCTCCAGCAGAGCAAAAATACCAGCCAACGCCAGGTCGTTTGCCGGTTCGTAAATGTCCTGTTCATCGTAGTTAGTTTGTGGTTTAGAAAAAGAAGTGTCACTCCGGCGACGGGCCAGAAGCCAGAAAGGGAGAGAGCAACCACCCTCTCCCTTCCGTCCGGCCCCTTGGGTTACCAGGGTTTATTCGTACCCCGGATGATCCACGGCTTCGACCACTGGCTGTTTTTGCCCCGGGCTCCCGAATAGGTGGTCACTTCCAGGTTACCCAACCCGGCGTCGGTATTGGCGGTATTGAAATTCAGCTCGTTGTCGCCGTACGGAAACCGGACGGGCAGCACCACGGCGGCCGAGGCCGGACCGGCTTTGAAGGCGGGAAGCCCAGTGCGGCGGTAATCGAACCAGGCTTCGGTGGCGGCGGTCCAGCCCGCGATCCACTTCTGTTCCATGATGCGTTCGAGCGTTTTGTTGTAGGCCACCAGTGGATTGGCGATGTAAGTCGCGTACCGGCTGCCGACGCCCCAGGTGTCGAGCGAGTTCTTAACCCCGCTGTTGTAGTGCATTTCGGCATCGCCCACGGCCCAGCCCTTCTGCGCGGCTTCCGCGAGGATAAACGAGACTTCCGCCGCCGACATCAGCCGTGCCCGGAGCAGACCGCCGCTGCTGCCGCGGTAGGTTTCCGAAAGCTGCGAAACGTGCTGGTTCTCCACCACCTGCCCCGGCGTGGGGTTGAAGTTGTACGAGCTGGGATCGACCAGTCCCGGCGGCACGCCGACGTATTCGCCCGTATCGAGTTTGCGGCCCAGCAAAGCGGGGTTATAGTGCCGCGTGAACTTGTTCCCGGCCTTAACTTCCGCCAGATATTTGGCATCCGTCAGCGAAACGGTCCCGGTCTGGATCACGCCGTTTTTGCGGATGAACGGGTCTACGGCCGTCGTCAGGGTCGCGTCTTCCACCCAGCGGCAGTAGACCGGCGCAAACCAGACGGTCATGCGGGGGTCGCCCGTCGCCAGCTGTTTTTCCAGCAGGGTCTGGCAGGGCTTCCGGCGGCGGTACTCCGACGGGTCGGCCTGAAAGGCCACGGCGGCGGGCCAGGAGTTTCCGGCCGTCGTTCCGATGTAATTCATGGTGGCGTCTTCGGCGGCCGTTTTCAGGTAAACGCCCGACGTGTAAATGCTTTCGATGCCCGCCTTGGCCACGTCCGGCATTTTGGCCGAAATCCGCATGTAATACCGCAGCAGCAGCGAATTGGCGAACTTCTGCCACCGCTCCGCATTGCCGTCGAAGTAGATGTCGTACCCCGTCCGGTAGCCGGTCACATCCTTCGTGGCAAACAGGGCCGAGGCCGTTTTCAGGTCTTCGATGATGCCTTTGTAAATGACCTCCTGGCTGTCGTAGGCGGGGCGCAGAAAATCGTTGGACTGCCCGCCCTTGAGGGCATTGGTGTACGGCGCGTCGCCCCACAAATCCGTCACCACGCCGAACATGAACGATTTCATGGTCAGGGCAACGCCCTGGTGGAACTTGTAGCCGAGCTGCGTCGCGCGCTGGTACAGGAAGTCGTTGTTCCGCAGCAGGTTGTACCAGCGGCTCCAGTCCTG
The DNA here is from genome assembly GCF_026278345.1 of Tellurirhabdus rosea. Lineage (NCBI taxonomy): Bacteria > Pseudomonadati > Bacteroidota > Cytophagia > Cytophagales > Spirosomataceae > Larkinella > Larkinella roseola. The sequence continues at coordinate 5,291,599 of NZ_CP111085.1, read as the reverse complement.
CGGGGTCCAGTCGTAGTGGTTATGGCCGCTGTACCAGCCGTCTTTCTGGGTGTGCTGCACCACCCCGGCGATGTCGTTGTAGCCCAGGTCCACGTAACCCATCCCGGCATCGGACATGATGGTCGGCATGAGCATGTTGGGGTTGGCCGTCGCCTGGTCCACCACGTTCGGGTTTTCGTTCAATTCGGTGAGCCGGTCGTCACAGGCAGACAGCAGAAGGATGCCCGAAACGAGCGCGGCTTTGGTCAGTATCTTGAATGAGTTCATAGCGAGTGGTGGTTTAGAAGCTGAAACCTAACTTAAACCCGACCGGAATCGTCCAGGGTGTCACGTTCTGCAGCTCGATGCCCTGGCGGAAGCGGCCGTTGTCGGACTGGAAGGCCCGCTCGGGGTCGATGCCGATCTTGGAGGCGGTCCAGAGCATCAGGTTCCGGCTGAAGACCGAAATGTTGGCGTTTTGCAGCCCGAACAGCCGCGGGAAGGTGTACCCCAGCGAGATTTCGCGGAGCTTCACAAACGAGGCGTCGAAGGTGATCTGCTGGTTGTAGCTCCACGGATAGGTGTCGGTAATCGGGTATACGTTGGTGCCGCGACCGCCCAGGTGCTCGGTGTACGAACCGTCGGCGTTCTGGATCACCCCCGGAATGAAGGCCCCGTCGTATTCCAGCACGCCGTCCCCGTTGGAGTCAAACGGCATGCCGCCGGTTTCCTTCGTGTAGCCGCCCACGCGGGGGAAGTTGCCGTTCTGCGGAATGATGTACTGTTCGGGGTCCGACTTCAGCATGGCGGCCAGGTCGGCGGGCGACATCAGCCCACCCGCGATCAGGTTGTCGATCTGCCGCTGCGAACGCCAGTCCGACTCACCGTAGCGGTAGGTGTACGACTGGAAGTTGCCGCCCTGCCGCCAGTCGAAACTGGCATTCAGCGTCAGGCGCTTGTAGGACAGCGTGGCCTGTCCGCCGACCATGAATTTCGGATTGAAGTTTCCGACTTTCACCCGGGCTTTCCGGTCGTTGACGGCAATCCATTCCCCGTTTTTATCGAGAATGGGCCAGCGGTAGTACGGCGAGTTCGGGTCGGTCACCGTGGCGTACCCCCGGCTGTAGATATTGCCGATTTCTTCGCCCACGTAGGTAAAGGCCCCGCCGTTGTTGTCGTCCCACAACTGGTAGTAGTCGATGCCCGGGGCCAGTTCCTTGATGACGGTCCGGTTCCGGGTGAAGTTCAGGCTTACGTCCAGGGTCCAGCCGTTGAGGTCTTTGATCGGCGTGCCGCCCAGGGCCAGTTCCCAGCCCCGGCTCGCCAGCAGACCGGCGTTGATGAGCTTGCTCGAAAAGCCGGACGACGTGGGCGTGGTCACGCTCAGAATCTGGTTCTTGTTCTCGACATAATAGTACGTTCCTTCAAACCGCAGCCGGTTGTTGAACAGGCCCAGATCGATCCCGACTTCGGTCGAGGTGGCAATCTCCGGTTTCAGCTGCGGGTTCAAAAGCGTTCCCGACACGTTGGTCGTGATGAGGCTGCCCCAGCTTCCGGTGTTCAGCGCCTGCGCCAGCTGGTAGGGAGCGGCGTCGTTACCGACCTGCGCCCAGCCCGCCCGGACTTTGGCCATCGAAATGCTCTGCGGCAGTTTGAAGGTGTAGTTGGCGAGCCAGCTCAGGGAAGCCGAGGGGTAGAAGTACGAGCGGTTGGCCGCCGGAAGCGTGCTCGACCAGTCGTTGCGGGCCGTCAAATCCAGATACACCTGGTCTTTGAAGCCCAGCGACGCCATGCCGTAGAGGCTGTAAATGGATTTTTTGTTGGAAAAATTACTGACGCTGAGCGCCCCGATGGGCACGTTGCTGATGCGGTACAGGCCCGGAATGGTGAGCTGCGTTCCGCCCATGAACGCCTCCGCGTAGGACTGGTTCATGATGTTGCCACCGCCCGACACGCTGACGTCAAACAGGTTTACTTTCTTACGATACGTCACCAGAAAGTCGGCGTTCATTTCCTGCCGGCTGATGTCCTGCAGGTGGTAGCCGCCGTTTCGGGCCCGCGAGTAACTCCAGGGAATTTTGGTTTCCCGGTTTTCGGTGTACATGTCGGTCGATACACGGGCGAAGGCCGTCACTTCCGGCGTGATGGTGGCGTCCAGTTTCAGATTGCCGTACACCCGGTCGCGGACAAAGCCGTTGTTGATGCCGTAGGCCAGAAAATACGGGTTATCGCCGGAGGTGGACGGCGACCGCTGCTGAATCTGCTCACTGCCCGGCACCCAGTAGTTTTTCAGGGTCGTCACGTCGATGTGCGGCCAGAGATAAACGGCCTCCAGCGGGTTGGCACCCCGGTTGCTGGTCGTGGGCCGGTTGTTGGACTTGGACCGGACAAAGTTCAGGTCGGTGCTGAGCTTCAGCGCCTTGTTGAGGTCGAACGTGATCGAGGAAGACAGGCCGTTGCGGAACAGGTCCGAGTTGGGAATCATGCCCTTGTGGGTCATGTTGTTGAACGACACCCGGTAGGTCGTCCGCTCGCCCGAACCCGCCAGCGCGATGTTGTTGGTCGAGGTGATGCCCGTTTCGAGGAAGTTCTTCATGTTGTCCCTGTACGACACCAGCGGCGAGGCGATTTTTTTGCCGTCCGGCCCCACCGGGCTGCTGAACTGAACGGCCGTATTGCCCGCGTCCAGCGCCGGACCGCCCCAGTAGGCCGAGTTCTCGTCCAGCCGGTTGTTGCGGTCGCCGTTGGCGTACTTGTAGTGAAAATCCAGGTAGCGGTACGGGCGCTCAAACACGTTGCTGGTCGAGAACGTCACGCCGAGGCCCTTGCCTTTCTTGCCTTTTTTGGTCGTAATCAGAATCACCCCGTTGCCCGCCCGGGAGCCGTAGAGCGCCGCGGCGCTGGGGCCTTTCAGGATGGTCATCGTTTCGACGTCCTCGGGGTTGAGGTCGGTGATGGCGTTGCCGTAATCGACGTTGTTGCGGTCGCCCATCTGCCGGAGGTTGTTGAGGCTGTTGGCGATGGGCACCCCGTCGATGACGAACAGGGGCTGGTTATCCGTCGTCAGGGATTTGGCCCCGCGGATGATCACGCTGACCGACGACCCGACACCGCTGGTCTGGTTGATGGACACCCCGGCAACCCGACCCGAAAGCGAATTGAGCAGGTTTTCCTGCGCCACGTTGGTCAGGGCATCGCCTTTCAGCTCGGGGGCCGAATAGCCCAGCGAACGCTTTTCGCGCTTGATACCGAGGGCCGTCACGACGGCTTCCTGCAGGGTCACTTCGTTTTCGACCAGCGTCACGTCGATGACGGTGCGGCCCCCGACGGCGACTTCCTGCGAGACGTAGCCGATGTACGAGAACACCAGCACGGCCTTTCCGTCCGGCACTTCGATCGAGTAGTTGCCCCGCGTATCGGAAGTGGCCCCCGACTGCGAGCCTTTGATCACCACGTTGACGCCGGGCAGGCCCTGTCCATCGGTTTGGGAACTTACTTTACCCGTTACCCGAATGGCCTTCGGGTCTTTTGCCGAAAGCTCCGGGGAAGCAGTCGGACTGTCTTTCCCCAGAGCGCGGGGGCCGGGGTCGGCCAGCGACGGAGAGAAGCCTCCACCGGCCAGCAGCAGCAGGGCAATCAGCCGGTTGAGCTTGTGGGAGAAAGTAGACATAACAGTCATAGAATTGTGTTTAAGAATACATGGATTTTGTCCGCCGCCCTGATGCCCGTCAACGCCCGAAAGCGTGGGTCAGGTACCGGGTACGGCGTTCATACAGGTTGAATTGTATCGGTAGAGGATAAAGTCCGGAGGGTGGCATTCGGGCGGCCTGCGCCGTTTCGAGAACCGGGCCGAGCGCCTGAAAAAGAGAAAAGGAGGAGGCCAGACGCCGGCAGTTGATGTCCAGTTTTTTCAGAATGGAGAGCGGGGAGCTTTCGCCGCCGGCCGGTTTATAGTCCCGCTCGGGCTGAACCGGCCGGTCCTGCCCGTCGTGGAACCCGGCGTCATTGACCAGTTGATCGAAGTACCGCTCCAGAACCGCGGAATATTCTTCCAGCGTATCGCTCCGGCTAATACCTGCCAGAAACTCGTCCAGCTCCGCCCGGGAAAGCTGGTTGCTGATCAGACGATCGATCAAATAATCGGCTCTTGACCGTTTCATGCCGTCGCTCTTTGGTAATATGCCTATGATACGGCGCGGGCAGAGCGAAAGGCTATTGGTCGGTGTTAATTTTTTGTGAGCCCGCCGGAAAGAGTCCCGGCGGGCCCGAAAAAGAGAAGAAAAAGCTGGCAGGCAGCGAGTTAAGCCCGCGACAGCCGGGCAATCGGAGCGGGCGGAGAAGAAGGCCGTTCACCCGTTTTCTCCGAAAGACGCCCGTTCAGGGGCAGCGGGCAGGGTCAGATGCGCGCCCGGGTCGTTCCGCCTTTATCCATCGAAATATCGACCGGCCGGTTTTTCTGCCACGAACCGCGGGTGAAGTCCGGAACGTCAATCGAATTGGAGCGGTTGGCAATCGACCACGCGCTCAGCGGACCCACCGAACTCCACAGGGCGGCATCGTACACGTCCTGGTCGAGGGGCAGGCCGTTGCGCAGGCAGTCGATGGTCCGCCAGTCCATCAGGAAGTCCATCCCGCCGTGGCCGCCCACTTTTTTCGCCACTTCGCCCATTTTTTTGACGATGGGCGGCATGTATTTTTCCTCCAGCGCCTGGTATTCCTTCTCCGACATCCACTCGTGGCCGGTCGAGTAGCGGGCCGGTTCGGGGTATTTGAGGGCGATGCCTTTGGTGCCGCTGACGAGCTGGATGCGCGAATACGGCCGCGGAGACGACACATCGTACTGCACCAGAATGGTCTTGCCCTTTTTCGTCCGGATGGTCGAGTTGTTCATGTTGCCGTTGAACGACTTGCCTGCGTACGGCTTGTAAAAGTCATCTTTGGCGGCCAGGTCTTTCGCCATGCTGCCCAGCACAAAATCGTTGGTGGACATGGACGTCAGGTAGTCCATCTGGTCGCCGCGGTTGATGTTGAGCACCTGGCAGATGGGTCCCAGGCCGTGGGTCGGATACAGGTTTCCTTTCCGTTTCCACATTTCGTCCAGTTCCCACATCTGGTAAAAGTGATTTTTGGAAAAGACCAGTTCCTGAAGATTGTGGATGTAGGCCCCTTCGCAGTGGACGATTTCTCCGAAAAAACCCTGCCGCGCCATGTTGAGCGTCAGCAGTTCGGTGAAGTCGTAGCAGCAGTTTTCGACCATCATGCAGTGTTTGCGGGTCCGCTCCGAGGTTTCGACCAGTTGCCAGCATTCCTCGATGGTTTTGGCGGCGGGCACCTCCACGCAGACGTGTTTGCCGTGGTTCATCGAAAAAACGGCCATCGGCGTGTGGTAGGCCCAGGGCGTCAGGATGTAGACCAGGTCGAGGTCGGAGCGCTCGGCCAGCTTTTTCCAGATCTCCGGACTTCCCGAGTAGGTTTCGGGACGGTGGCCGGAAGCCGAAATCCGCTTTTTGGCCTCTTCCACTTTCTCGGCCCGCAGGTCGCAGAGGGCTTTGATCTCTACGCCTTCCAGTTTGTTGAGCCGCTCAACGGCCCCCATGCCCCGGTTGCCGATGCCGATCACGCCCACCCGGACGACCTCCAGCCGGGGAGCCGCGTAGCCGCTCATGTTGAAGGTCTGGGGAGGCGTCCGGCGGGCCTGTTCGGCGATTTGTTCCACCTCTTCCGGCGTCCCGGCGTACACCGCGAGCGGGCTAGCGGCCAGCATGCCCAGCCCGGTTGTTTTCAGAAAATTTCTACGACTCGTTTCCATCATTCTATTCAGATTTCAGAAGAAAGCGAATTGACAAACGAACAGGCCGCTTTCCATCAGGGCCTTCCTCTTGTTTCTTTTCTCTTTTTTCTTGCTGTCTATTCTATTATTTGAGAGTGTTCTGCCCCGCAAAAAGGGCATCGCCCAGAAAAGCAGGGGTGTAGCCTTTGTCCGTCGCCCACGCCACAGCCTTCAGAATGCGGTCGCGGTAGTCGGACTGGTACGCTTCGTAAAACGGGTAGAAGTATTGCTCGTGCACCAGCAGATCCACGTAGGGCGGCAGGCCGGAGGGCTGGCTGGCGTAGCTGTTCAGAAAGGGCACGATGTCGGGCAGTTCTTTCTTGTCCAGCACGATGCTGCTGCGAATAAAGACGATGCCCTCCCCATTGTCGCGCCAGACGAACCGCTTTTTCAGATGCCGCCGCTTTTCCACGTCGAGGTAGTACGACACGGCGGGCAGGTCGTCGTCGACGTTGAAATAGCCCAGTTGTCCGATAAAACCGGCATCCCGCAGCGCCCGCGAGCCTTCCACGGTCGCCTCGCCCCAATGCACCGTCGTGATCGGACCGATGAGTTCTTCGCCCGCAAACCGCCGGATTTCGGCCATCACAAGGTCGCAGTCCCCTTTTACCTGCGCGTATCCGGCTGTCCGGTACGGCATGTCCGGGAACTCGCCCAGCGCGTGGAAGCTGAGCCGCAGCCAGTGGGCATTCTGCCGCCATTCGGAGCGGTATTTGTCCGGAAACTGCGACAGGTTGAAGCCTTCGGTCTGGTAAAAAAGGTTGAGGTGCACCTTCGTCCCGTAGCGGTCGTGGACCTGTTTCAGAAAGCCCAGAAACGGGTTGTCGAACAGGGAAGCGTAACGGTCCTGCTGCTGAAAAATGTCGCGCAGAAACCAGATGTTATCGTCGATCGACAGGCGGTAATGGCCCGCGAAGTGCCTCAGCCAGAAGACCGTGATCTGTTTCCGCTCGCCCGTTTGGGTATCTTCCGCCTCCAGGACATTTTCAAAATCGGTCAGCCGGACGGTGGCCGTAAAAAGGCCATGCTGCCCGCGGGCCTCCACCCCGTTGATCGTCACGGCATGGTCGGCCGGGGCGGCGACCCGCACGGTGATGCGCAGGGAACGGTCGGTCAGTTCGCCATCCCGGATATGAAGCATGTCCCCGTCGATGGGACTCACAAATTGTAACCGTTCAGTATGCATGGTTTCAGGGCAACAGATTAAAAGTCAGGGCTGAACAGAACCTCAAACGCGGGCGTCGGTTCGGTTTTTTTCTGCTGAATTTTGTAATCCAGCACTTTCAGATGCAGCTTCCGCCAGAGGCCGAAATCGAGGTCGAAGCGCCCGAGGATGGTGTTGAGCCGGTACGGCAGGCATTCCGACAGCCAGGCTTCGGCGTAGGCGGCTTTCAGTTCGCCCGTTTCGTCCATGGCGTCCACCAGCAGGCTGTGACAGGGATAGGTCAGGTCGTAGTAGACGTAATCTTCCCTTTTTTTCTCGACCATCGCCTCGTTCCAGCGGTCGGCAATGGCTTTGGCCCACAGAAAGCGCATGGCCGAATAATTGACCAGCCGGGCCGTCACCAGCAGCGACTGCACAAACCCGCTGTCCGCCCCGGAGACTTTCGCCAGCGCCGTAATCAACTGCCCCTGCGCCTCTTCGGTATGCGCACGGACGGCCTCCAGATCGGCCAGGTGGTCGGCGGTGTTTTTGAGGTAATACGGCGAAAACGGATTCGACCAGCTTTCGACCAGCGTTCCGCGGGGCAGGCTCTGGGTGTTTTTTCCGCCGAGGCACTTTTCCAGATGCTGCCCCGCCACGGCGAGGTGGTCCAGCGCCCCGCGCATCTCGTCGGCGATGGCCGGGTACAGCAGGGCCGCATAAGCCCCGGTGAAGGTCGTTTTGTCGGGCACGGTCCCCTGCCACGCGCCGATGCAGCCGTAGGCCATGAACAGCCACGACGCCCGCACAAACGGCTCGACGGAATCCGTCCAGACGGACGTGATGTACCCGCGCGTCTGGTGCTTCAGACCTACTTTCAGGCAGAGGTCCATGTTGGTGTAGGTGTAGTCGGCGGAGGGATAGAGGTGGCCCCAGCCCGACACGGCGGGCTGAATGAAAAACGGTTTCCGCTCTTTCAGGACTGGATTGAGGTAATGGTAAATGGCCGTCGTATCGGGCGTATATTCCCAGATGACCGGCACCACCTCGGGCGGAAAACGGGCGATGATGTCGGGGTAAAACGAACTCATGTCCGTCCAGGCCATGAGCGTTTTGCCGTACTTTTTCAGTTCCTGACTGACGAAGGAAAGCTGTTCGAGGTATAGGTTTTCGGGGTTCAGCCCGGCCGATGGGTCCGCGGCGAGGCGTTTGGTTTCCCAGGTCTCGTCGAACCCGACGTGAATGAACGGACTGCTGAACAGGTCTGTGTACTGCCGGATCCAGTCGGTCAGCAGGGTCCGCACGGCGGGTTGGCGCGGGTCCAGTTCGTGCCCGTAGGTGCCGATGGCCAGCGAAGCGTACTTTTCGTTGCGGATCAGTTCGTGCAGGTGGCCGTAGAAATTGACAAACGGAATCACGTCCATATGCCGCTGCCGGGCGTAGGCAATGATGCTCCTCACCTCGGCTTTGGAATAACTCGCCCGGTAGTTCAGCGTCGGGTAGCCGTCCAGCTGAATGCTGACTTCATTATAGAAATAATACTGGTTCGTTTTCCAGCGGGCCAGAAAGTCAATCTGTCGTTTGATCTCCGCGACGGTCAGCAGGCCGCCGTGGGCAAAGTCCATCATGACGCCCCGGTAGGCGAGCCGGGGTCGGTCTTCAATCGTTACGGTGGGTACAAAAGCGGCGTTTCCCGTGCCCTGCATCAGTTGCCGGATGGTCTGCACGGCATAATACAGCCCCGCCGAGGTCTGGGCCGTGATGTCGATGCCTTTGGGCGTGACGGCGAGCCGGTACTGTTCGCGGAGGTTGCCGTTGGTGGCGTCGTCGGGGCCGGGCAATTCCTGCCCCGCTGTTTTCACGACCCACCGGACCGTCGCCGCGCCCGCCGACGGAGCCGCTTTGACGGGCTGGCCGCTCCGCTCGCGCATCCAGCCTTTCAGCTCCTGCAGGGCGAAAACGACGTCTTTCGGCGCGTTGGGAGCGATAAAGAGGGACACGTCCCGCAGCGGCAGCCCGCCCGTCCCGTACTGAGCGGACAGCGGCTGGGGAAGCAGTTCCGGCCGCTCGGCGGCAACGGCGGCGCTTCCCAGCCAGCTAAGCAGCCAAAGGCAGACAACCTTTTTCATGGTGTTCAGTACGTCGCCCGGCCGCCCGACAGGTCGAAGGTGAAGCCGGTAGTGAAACTGTTTTTAGGTGAGACGATATAGGCCGCCAGGTTGGCCGCTTCGTCGAGTGTGCCGCAGCGTTTCATCGGTATCTTGTCGGTCATGTACGTCACCTGCGCCTCCGGCATGGCGTCTACCAGCGGGGTGCGGATCACGGCCGGGGCCAGCGCATTGACGGTAATGCCCGTTTCGGCGTATTCCTTGCCCTGCACCTTGGTCATGCCGATGACGGCGGCCTTGGAAGCCGAATACGCCAGCATCCCCGCGTTGCCTTCCTTGCCGGCGATGGAGGCGATGTGCAGAATCCGGCCGTACCGCTGCGCCAGCATGGCGGGCAGCACGGCTTTGGAGGTGTAGAAGCTGCTCATGAAATTCACTTCGAACACCTTGTGCAGGTTCTCGCTGCTGACCTCGTGGCTGCGGATGTTGGTGAGGCCGGTGATGCCGACGCAGTTGACCAGAATGTCGATCCGGCCGTAACGGTCCAGCACCTGCGCCACGGCCTCCTGCACGCGGCTTTCGTCCGTCACGTCGACGCCCAGCAGCAGCACGCTCTCGTCGTCGGGTCCAAATTCTTTCTCCAGTCCTTCCCGGTTAAAATCCAGGAGGGCCGTCCGGGCTTCTTCGGCCAGCAGTTTGTGGGCGATGGCTAACCCGATTCCGGAAGCCGCTCCGGTGATCACGGCCACCTGTCCGCTGAATTCGCGCATGTGTTTTGTTGTCGTTAGAATGAATTACTACGAAGGACACGGAGGTCCGAAGCCGTCCGCCGGGTCCGGTTTTACGCCAGCACTTTTTCGGCGGGCCGGATGGCGTAGGTTTCGTCGCTGAGCAGTTCGAGCACCCGCTGGTTCAGTTCCCGGATGTACCGCACGCTCGACGGGTCCGGAAGGTAGGCCGCCTGGCGGGCAATGCTGTTGTTGAGGACGCCGCGGGCCATCAGCAGCTCTTTTTCGGCATAATGAAAAAGCTCCATGTTTTGCAGGGAAAAGAAGATTTGCGGCATAATCTTCTCAAACAATTCGAACGCTTTGGCATCTTCGCCGTTTTTGCGCAGCGTAAAGACCCGCTGGAGAATGTCGGCCACGGCCAGCCCCGGCATCACACCCCGGATGCCGACCGGCACCAGTTCGAGCATGTACAGCCCGCCCCAGCCTTCGAAAAGCCCGATTCGGCCTTCGGTCGCCTGGATGATGCTTTCAAATTTCGGGGCACAAAGCGGCTCTTCCAGTTTCAGGTATTTGAAGTTCGGATGGTTGTCCATCAGTTCCTGAATAAACGGAACGCTGATGGAAGACCCGCCGGGGTTGAAATCCTGAATCAGCACGGGCGTGTCGGGAATGGCTTTCAGAAACTCCGACAGGTAGACTTTCAGGGACGCTTCGGGCAGGCTGAAAATGCGCGGAACGGCCAGCGAAATCACGTCGGCCCCCGCCTCCACATTGGCCTGCGCCAGCCGGATGGCGACTTTCAGGGACGGGTGGTTCGACTGGGCGACGATCTTCATCCGCCCGGCCGCCTGCCCGACCGCCACCCGGACCACCTGAAGCTTCTCGTCGTCCGTCAGTTTGTAAAATTCACTGGCGTAGGCCGGCAGACAGGCGGCCCCGATTCCCCCGGCGATGGCAAATTCAACCAGGTGGCGCAGGGCCTCTTCGTCAATCTCCTCCTGTTCCGTAAAAGGCGTCGGAATAATGGGCACCACCCCGTACAGTTCGTTGTCTTTCGTAGTCATAACTTGGCTGGTTCTTGGTTGATATTCACCACTTTCTTTTGTTGCGCTTTCGTATCGACGATGGATAAAATCAGGGTTGAGGCCAGCACGAGCAGCCCGCCGATGATGGCCTGGGTGTTCAGGGTTTCGCCCAGCCAGAGGGCCGCGATCGGCAGCCCCATAAACGTGATGAGGTAATTCGACAGGGCGACCTGCGTGGCGTCCAGATTTTTCAACGCCCTGAAAAACAGGAGCATCGACAGGAAATTGTGGAACAGCGTCAGCGAAATCATGCCGATCCAGGTGTTGGTCGTGTAGTCCGGTATCCGGCCGAACGCCTCGGGTTCGTAATACAGCACCAGCGGCGTGAGCAGAATCGACATGACGAGGTAGGTGTAAAATACCATCTCCATTTCGGTGTACTGCGCCGCCACTTTCTTGCAGCCGACGTTGTAATAGGCGTTGCCGAGAATGGCCACAAAAATCATGAGGTTACCCACGGCGTAGCGCGAACTCAGATCGGCGTTTTTGATGTCGTCGGTCGAGCAGAGCACCACACCCACAATGGCAATGACGAAGCTGATCCACCGCGCCCGGTTCATGGTTTCTTTCAGCAGCACAAAGGCAAACACGGCCGTGATGACCGGCAGCGCCAGCACCAGAATCGCCGCGTTGCTCGCCAGCGAATACTGCGTGCCCCAGGTCATGAGCACCTGCGAGGGAAAAGCCCCCAGCGCCGCCAGCTGCACAAAAATCAGCGCATCCTTCAGCTTCTTGTTTCCTTTCCGAAAATCCCGGATCACGAAAGGCCCCAGAAACAGGGTGGCCAGCAGCATCGGCGCCCAGACCGTGAAATACGGCCCGACCTGGTCCTGCGTCAGCTTGATGCTGGTAAAATGAAAGGCCCAAATCAGGTTGCAGAAGAACAGGATGGCCCACGACATCAGGGATTTATTCATACGTGCTGGTTAAAATCTGGTTTGTTGAGTAGCGGTCGAGGGCGTCCCGGTCGAGCTCGATGCCGAGGCCTGGCCCCTGGGGCACCCGCGCCGCGCCGTCCTCAAAGTGAATGGGGTCCACCAGCAGGTCATCCGTGCGGACGAGTTCGCCGAAGAGGTCCGACGGCAGGGTGCAGCTGACGCTGGCGGCCGCAATGTGCAGGCCCATCGTTTCCGAAATGCCGAGGTCCACCTCCGACCCGCGCCAGCAGGCTTTGCCCTCCAGGTGCGCGATTTCGGCCAGCAGCACGCAGTTGTACGCCGAGCCGTTGAAGTTGTAGCCATCGACGGCATCGGCCCGGACAAAGGCGATCATGTCGCGGATATCCTGGGTGTAGGGCAGCGAAATATGGCGGTACATCGGCATCCCCAGCGTTTCGCGGAGGTATTTGTACCCCGCCACGTCGCCGTGCAGAATCGGGTCTTCCAGCCCGAGCATGATGCTTTTGTCCACGCCTTCCATCAGCCGCAGGGTCGTTTCGACATCGGTCCAGCGCTGGTTGGGGTCGAGCAGAATCCGGATGCCGTCCCCGCATTTTTCGCGGATCGCCTCGGTCCAGAGCCGCACGGGATCTTCGTCCGAACACTTGAATTTGAACGCCTTATGGCCTTTCTGCATCGCTTCCCAGGCTTTTCGGGCGGCGTCTTCGGGCGTCCGGCGGCCGGTCCAGCCGAAGCAGTCGATGCGGTCGCGGTACGCCCCGCCGAGCAGCTGGCTCACGGGCACGCCCAGCAGCTTGCCGACCACATCCAGCACGGCCGACTCAAACGCTTCGTAAATCCGCTGGTCGGTAATCGGCAGGCGACGCCAGTTCAGTTTCAGCACGTCCTGCCCGACCAGCGTGTTCATGGCTTCCCCGATCGGGGCGGCTTCGGCACTGCGGTAGGTTTCGCCGAGGCCCGTCAGGCCGTTCTGGAGCGTCAGTTCGATGATCCATTTGGGCTGGTTGGCAAACTCCGTCCAGCGTTCCCCGGTCAGAAATTTCTGGGCGAAGGCGGCGTCTTTGTCGATCACCTCCTCCGAATTGAGGCTGCCCGGCCGGGCCGGGACGATTACTTCGGTCGCTTTTATGGATGCAATGCGCGTCATTGGGGGCTTTCAGCGGGTGTCGGGGTGTATTTCTGGGCCAGTTTCCGGATGTCGTAGCTGAACTCGATGAAGCGGGTCTCCCACTCTTCGGCCGTTTCGGGCGTGTAGGGATAAAAGCCGTGGGCGTTGCCGACGCCCTTCGCGCCCGCCGCGACGAGGTCTTCCATCATCGGGGGTGTTTCGGTCGTGTTGCTGAGTTCGGGAAAGAGGTCTTTCATCACGGTGAGGTAAGCCGGGATACCCGTCAGGTCCATGAAGCGGAACGGCCCGGCGAAGGTGATCCAGTAGCCGAGGTCGTTGCGGAGCGAGCGGTCCACGTCTTCCACCGTGGCGTACCCGTTTTCGACCAGATAAAACGCTTCCCGCAGCATGGCGTACATGATGCGGTTGGTGATGAATCCGCGAATGTCTTTCCGGAGCAGGGAGGGTTCCTTGCCCCAGCTTTCGGCCAGCGCCACCATCCGCTGCGCGCAGACCGGATCGGTATCTTTTCCGCAAATGATTTCCATGAACCGGGTGATGTGCGCCGGTTCGGCCCAGTGGATGCCGAGCACGCGTTCGGGATGGTTCAGCCCGCTCTGGAGCAGGGAAACCGGAATGGCGGAAGTGTTGCTGCCGATGATGGCCGTGGGCGAAAGCACCGTTTCCAGCTGCGCATACAGCCGTTTTTTCTCGCCCACATTTTCGATGATGGATTCGATCACGACCTCCAGGCCCCGCAGGTCGGCCACCTCGTCGGTGATGCGCAGGCGGTGCAGCACCGCATCCGGCTCCTCCTCCAGCAGTTCCTCGCGCTGAAGCTGGTGCAGGTACTCCCGAATGCGGCCGCGGGCTTCGTCGGCCCCGCCGAGGTCTTTCACCAGCGCGGTTACGGGGTGCCCGGCCGCCAGCAGACAGGTCGCAATGCTGCTGCCCATCAGTCCCAGCCCGACCGTGCCGAGGCGTATTTTTTGCGTTTCGTAGGTCATGCGTTAAGGCTGTTTAGGGCGTATCCGGGCGATGGCGTCGATTTCAATTTTGATTCCGTCCGAGAGGACCGACTGCACCGTCGTCCGGGCGGGTTTGATGCCGGTAAAAAACGTGCGGTAGGCCGCGTTGTACCGGTCAAAATCCCCGATATTTTCCAGATGCACCGTGCATTTGACGATGTCGTCCACGGTTCCCCCGGCCGCTTCCACGATGGTCCGGATGTGCCGGAGCGTCAGCAGGGTTTCTTCTTCGATGGTGCCGTGAATGACCTCGCCGGTCGTCAGGTCCAGCGGTCCCTGACCGCTGACGAACAGCCAGCCGTCGACCAGCACCCCGGCTGAATACGCGCCCGTATCGACTTTTTTATCCGGATGTTTAATTTCCAACTTGCTCATGTTCAGCTACCAGCGATTGCGAAAGCGGCCATTCCCGGAATGCTTCCAAAAAGCGCACGAGCGCGGAAAGGGCCTTGTCGAACAGGTGTTTTCCTTTGTCGGCCGTACCCAGCTGCGGTTCGCCGCTGCTGCCGTTGCCGGAGATAAATTCGGTTTGTTTAAAGACCGTGACGCCCCGGTACGGCTCGTCGTCCTCCCAGCCGATGTAGCCGTTGGAAGCCGGGCGGCGGGCGCGTTCCACCCGCTCCATCCGGACTTTTTCGGGAAACAGGTGCAGCATCAGGCTCGTCTCGTATTCGCAGGCGTGGCTGAGGGCCGGACTTTCCATTGGCGCCTCTCCGGCAAACGCCTTTCCGGCCAGTTCCCAGTACGTCGCCAGCGCAATGGTCGGCTGGTGGCTCCGGTCGAACCGGTTGCCGAGCACCGCCAGCGCCTGCCGGACGGGCGTGATGTTGCCCCCGTGCCCGTTCAGCAGCACGATGCGCTGAAAGCCCGACTCCACCAGCGAAGCCACCAGATCGGTGATGACCGCCGTGTACAGTTCCGGGCCGAGGCTGATGGTTCCGCCGAAGGCCAGGTGGTGGTGGCTGGAGCCGAAGGGCAGCGTCGGGCAGAGCAGCACCGTGTCGCGCAGGGCCGCTTCGGCCGCCCGGGCCAGTTGGGTGACAATGTCGGTGTCGGTCGAAACGGAGAGGTGCGGGCCGTGCTGTTCGATGGCTCCCAGCGGCAGCACTACCACCGTATCGGTTCGCGCCCGGTTCAGTTCGGAATACGTGGAGGCGTGAAAAAGCATACTGTGTAAAAGTTGGGTTTGAAGCCGGAATAAACTCATTTTTTGCTTACACCCGTCCGGCGATTCCCGGTGAGGTCCCGGTCGCCGCCGGACGGGTGGGCATCGGCGGCTCAATACCCGGGATTCTGTTTCAGCGTCGGCGTGCCGTTGACCACGCTCAGGTCGATCTGCGCCTGCGGAATGGGATACAGTTCGGTCTTGCCTTTCTTGAAGGTCGCCCCTTTCATGTACGTAAAATCATAGCCCGGAATGGTCGTTTCGTGCTTCACGTAATCGTTCAGGACGGTGGCCATGTAGCCGGTGCCGTTGTCCCAGCGGCGGAGGTCGAAGAAGCGGTGGCCTTCCATCGCCAGTTCGAGTTTGCGCTCAAACCGGACGGCCTCGCGGGCGAAGTCCTTGCCTTTGGTCGTAAACTCGTTGGTATACAGCCCGACCTTGTAGTTGGCCGCCGGTTCGCTGGTGAAACCCCGCAGCGGGTTAGCCGGGTCGATGTATTTCTTCACCCAGCCCGCCGGGTCGGCCGCCCGGGCCCGGACGCGGTTGACGTATTCCTGCGCTTTGGCCAGACTCCCGATTTCCACTTCCGCCTCGGCGGCCCACAGGAGCACGTCGGCAAAGCGAATCATGGTGTAGTTGTTGGACGTCCAGCGGGCGCTGGAAGAGGTGGTGGCCCGGTCGGCCTGGTAATACACCGTTTTGATGGGGCTGTACGGCCCAGCCACCGCCTGCACGCGAATCCAGGCTTTGCCGGGATGCAGACCCCAGTCGAGGTACGGAATGCCGCGGCGGCCCACGGTCCAGTCGAGGCGGGAATCCAGCGTGCCTTCGTAGGGCGTAAAGGGTGTGCTGCTCTCAATGCCCTGGTCGTTTTTCACGTCCTCGTTGTTGAATGAGTCGAGCAGCGGCAGGCCCGTCCGGGGGTCGGTTTTGTACGAATTCACGAGGCTGAACGACGGCTGGTACGCCCCGCAGCAGGTCGCCGGGCCGCCCATCGGGAAGTTGAGCGCATCGCCGTAATTGCCGTTCTGGAAGCTTTCGGCTATGGACATCTGCACCGCGAAAATGGACTCAGCACTGTTTTTCTTCACCGGGTTAAAATTGTCGGCATAGTTCACCAGCGCGTATTTCCGGCCCGAAGCCGTCACGCCGTTGGCAATGATGTCTTCCAGCAACGGCTTGGCTTCCGTGTATTTGTCCTGAAACATGTACACCTTCGCCAGAAACGCCTTCGCGGCCCAGCTGTTGGCCCGCCCGACCTCCGTTTTGGTCGGCGTCAGGTTGTCGGCGGCGAATTTGAAATCGGCTTCCAGCTTCGGCCAGACCGGACTGGTATTGGCGACGTTGTAGTTGCCGCCGGCGTAGCTGACCGACTCGTCGACGTACGGCACATTCTCCCACATCTTGGCCGCTTCGAAATGATACAGGGCGCGCAGGAACGTAGCCTCGGCCTTGATCTGTTTGGCTTCTTCGGCCGAAAGCGAGGGGTCGGTCACCTTCGCCAGCACCCGCAGCACGTCGTTGGCCCGCTGCACCCCGGCATACAGCACCATCCATTTGTGGTTGAACGGAATCAGCGTCGGGTCGTAATTGTAGCTTTCGACGGCCTCCATCGGCGGCAGCGCCGACGCCTGCGTGCCCGTGTGAGCGTCGTCGGAGGTCACCCCGCCAAAAACCCAGTTGCTCACGCCGACAAAATAGTAGGTCGTGTTCGGCACGCCCCAGCCGTCGAGCAGCGAGTAGGCTCCGACGAGCAGGCCGTTGACGCCCGCCTTGTTGGCCAGCGTCGCTTCGCCCGTGGTGCCCAGCGGCCCGATTTCCAGATAATCCTTGCGGCAGGCGTTGGTCGACAGCAGCACCAGCACCAGGCTCGCCATCGAGAAAAAAGATTTTATCGTTTTCATGATCAGAAGGTCAGGCTGGTTAGAAAGACAGGTTCAGGCCGAAAATGAAGTTTTTCTGGTTGTTCGGATAGTTGGCATAATCCACCCCGAAAGCCGAACTGTTACCGCTGAGCTCGGGATCGAGGCCGCTGTATTTCGTGATAGTGAACAGGTTGGCGCCCTGGGCGTACAGCCGCAGCCTGCTCATGCCGACGCGGCGAAGCAGCGCCGGACTGACGGTGTAGCCGACGATCAGCGAGCGCAGTTTCAGGAACGAGCCGTTTTCGACGTAAAACGAGTTGGAAACCCCCGACGTACTGAACGAGCCGGTCGATTCGATCTTGGGAATGGAACTGTTCGGGTTTTCCGGTGTCCAGGCGTTGAGCAGGTCGTTGCTCTTGCCGCCGACGTAGGTGCTGAAAAAGTGCGTGAAGGACTTGATGGTGTTGTAAATCTCGGCCCCCTGCGAGCCGTACAGCACGCTCGAAAAATCGAAGTTCCGGTACGTCAGGCCCAAGTTCAGCCCGTAGGTGAAGGCCGGGTTCGGACTACCGAGGAAGGTGCGGTCGCTGGCGTCGATTTTCTTATCCCCGTTGATGTCGGCGTACTGGAACCGGCCGGGCGCCGCGCCGCTCTGGGTCGGGGCCGCCGTCACGTCGGATTCGCTCCGGAAGAGGCCGATGACTTTGTAGCCGAAAAACGAACTCACCGGCTGGCCTACCTGATTGCGGATCACCAGCCCGAGGTTCTGCGTGTTGGCCGCGTCAAAATAACCCGGCCCCGGAATGCTGACGACTTCGTTCTGGTAGGTTGTGATGTTGGCCCCGAGGCTGTAACGCAGGTCGTTGGTCACGGTGCCCCGGTACGTCAGGCTCAGATCGACGCCCTTGTTCTGAATATCGCCGATGTTGACCGTCGGGGCCGTCGCCCCGCCGACGAGCGCGGGCAGCGGCTCGGTGAACAGCAGACCGTCGATGGATTTTTTGTAGTATTCTACCGACACGTCGAGGCGGTTGTTGAGGAAAACGGCATCCAGCCCGACGTTGGTGACGATGTTCTGCTCCCAGCCCGTATTGGGGTTGCCGATGCTGGTCTGCGCAAAGCCCTGGGTCAGGCGGTTGGCCCCGCTGATGTCGTAGTATGCGTTGGCAAAAGTGCCGCCGAAGAGCGTGAAGGCGTTCTGCGGACTCACGTTGTTCTGCGACCCCAGCACGCCGTAGCTGGCCCTGATCTTCAGATCGTTGAGCCACGACACGTTTTCCATGAACTTCTCACCCGTGATGCGCCAGCCCAGCGATACCGACGGAAAAACGCCGTAGCGCTTATTGGCTCCGAAGCGCGACGAACCATCCCGGCGGACCGTCACGCCGAGCAGGTAGCGGTCGGCAAAGGAGTAGTCCAGGCGGCTGAACAGCGAGAACAGCGTATTGTGGTAGGCGCTGCTGCCGTTGGTGATGTTGATGGTGCCGTTGTTGAGGCTCAGGTAATCAAAATTGGTCGAAAACAGGGCGCTCGACGAGCCGGTCAGGAAGCGGCCGTAGTTGCGGATGGCCTCCGACCCGACGATCACCTTCAGGTTGTGCGCCCCAAACTCCTGCCCGTAGGTCACCGTGTTGGTCCACATGGTGTTGCTGTTGTAGAGCGCGCTCTCCGAAAAGGAATTCGGGTTGGTATTCCCTTCCGAATTGTTGTAGGGCGTGAAGTTGAACACCGTGTTGTACTGGTTGTCGATAAAGCCGCCGAAGCTGGTGCGGGCGGTGAAATGGTTCAGGAAATCGACCTCCGCGAACACGTTGCCCACCACATTCCAGGCGTTGTTCTTGTTGTTGACGGTGTTCATCTGCACGGCCACCGGGTTGGACGAACTGCCGAGTTCCGGCCCGGCGAAGGTGCCGCCGTAGTTGCCCCGGATGTCGTAGACGGGAATGATCGGCATGGCCCGGTACGTCCAGGCAATCGGGTTGCCGGTGCTGAGGTTGTCGAAGGCCGGATTCCGTTTGTAAAAGAAATAGGCGTTCTCCCCGATCCGGATGTTTTTCCGCACCTTGAACTGGGTGTTGATGCGGGCCGAATACCGTTGCAGGTACGTTTTGAGGAGCGTGCCCTGCTGGTCGAAATACCCCAGCGAAACGAGGTAGTTCGACTTGTCGGTGCCGCCGCTGGCTGTCAGGTTGTGGTTCATGATCGGCGCGGACTGGAACGCCTCGTGGAACCAGTCGGTGCCGGTTTTGTTGACGGCCTGAATGAGGTAGTTGTTGGCCGGGTTGTTGGCGTCGAAGTTATACCGGGCCGGGTCCACCGCCGGGTCGCCCGCATTGCCGACCCCGGTCGCGCTCCGGCCCCGGTACGTGAAGTCGGGCAGGCCGTTCTGAAACAGGCCGGTGGTCGGGTAGGCAATCTTGGTGAGGCGGGCAAAATCCTGCGAATTCAGCAGATTAAACACATTGCCCGAAGGCGGCACCTGCACGCCGTAGTAGGCATCGTAGGAAAGCGTCGGCTGGCCGGATTTCCCTTTTTTGGTCGTCACGACCAGCACCCCGTTGGAGCCGCGCACGCCGTAGATGGCCGCCGCGCCCGCGTCCTTGAGCACCTGAATCGACTCGATATCGTCGGCGCTCACGTCGTTGAGTTCGGCCTGAATCCCGTCGATGAGCACCAGCGGCTGGGTGTTGCCAAACGAACTGATGCCCCGGATGAAGATGTTGGCCGGACTACCCGGCGCGCCGGAACTGATGACGTTGACCCCGGCCGCCTGCCCCTGCAGCGCCTGCACGGCCGAGCCCGCCGGAATGGCCTTGATGGCTTTCATGTCGACGATGGACACCGAGCCGGTGATGTCCTTTTTCCGCTCCGAGGTGTAGCCCGTCACGACCACTTCACTGAGCGAGGTCGAGGCGGGCAGAAGAACGACCGAAAGGCTGGTTTGACCCCCCACGGCCACTTCCTGCGGCTGGTAGCCGATGTAGGAAACGACCAGACTGGCGCTTTGCGGAACCGAGAGCGTGAATTTCCCGTCAGCATCCGTGACGGTCCCGTTGGTGGTGCTTCCTTTTTGCAGGATGGTGGCTCCCGCGATGGGCTTCTGATCGTCGCCCCCCGTCACAACGCCCGTAACCGGACTCTGGGCGAAGGCCGCGACGGCGAATAGGGAAAGAAAAAGCAGCAGAACCTTTTCTTTTCGTGGAAGGAAAGAGTAGACCATAATTCATTGTTTATAGTTAGGGTGACAATTCTTACGCGAACTCTGTCAAACACCACCTCCAGCCACTCGTTCCGGGGAAGCCTGCCCGGTGGAGCCCTGCCCCTTTCGTTACACCGGCACCCGGTTTCATTGCCGAGTGCCTTTCCTTGAAGCACTTTAATGTTGACAAATGAAGGCAATTTTTGTAAACAAAAAAATTTTTGCCAAAAATTTTTTCAAGCTCTCGCCGGGACACTTTCGGCCCATACTTTTGCGACGGACCTAATTGTGAGGTCAACAAAAAAGGCATCCGGTTTGGGGATGCCTTGTCAGGAAGGGGGAGTCTTGGGGGAGGCGGACTTTAATCCAGTTCGAGCGCGGCGACTTCGCCCCGGATCAGGTGGCGGCTCAGGGCTTCTTCCGCTTTGGCCAGATCGTGTTCTTTCAGGGCCTGGAGGATGGTCCGGTGTTCCTGGTCGGTCTGCTCATAATCGTTCATGTGGATCTGCGTCTTGCCGAGCTTCTGGTGGAAGAGGGGAATGTTGCTGAACTCGTAAATATTCTTCAGCTTCTCATTATCAGCAATTTCGATCAGCGTTTCGTGGAATTTAACATCCGCCTCGCAGGCCCCGCCGAAGTACCCCCGCTCGACCATCGACGTAAAATCGTTGCAGATTTCCTCCAGCCGCCGCAGTTGCCCGTCGTCGATTTTCTGAATGGCCAGCCGGAGCGCCCCCAGCTCCAGAATCTCGCGCAGCTCCCGGATTTCGCGCAGGTCCTGGGCCGTCAGCGTTTTGACGAAATACCCTCCTTTCTCCCCAATGTCGATCAGGCGCTCTCCCAATAGGCGGGTCAGGGCTTCGCGCACGGCCATCCGGTTTACCTCAAGCTTTTTGGCCCAGATATCTTCCTTCAGTCGGGTACCGGACACCAGCTGGTTGGAAAGGATTTTTCGTCTCAGTTCATTATATACCTTATTGGCCAGGGAATCTATTTTCATAATTTTATCAACAAAATGTGCGGCTTTTTGTAAACATATTTTACCTTCGCATAAAGGTAGTACATTCTGGAAAACTTCAAAGGTTCGATGGGTTTTCCCTTATTCAAGCAAAGAAAAGATAGTATATTTTCCGGAATCTTCATAAGTACGTCTTTATTTTCAACCAGACAACGGCATGAACCCTACCCTCCCTGACCGACGAGTTTTTCTGCAGCGCGCCGCTCTGGCCGGAGCCGCTCTGAGCTTTCCGGCCCCCGACTGGTTTCCGTTCAGCACCGGAAAGGACGGCAAACGCGTCGGCATCATCGGCCTGGACACCTCCCACAGTACGGCCTTCGTCAAAGCCCTGAATGCGCCCGGCGCCGACCCGGCGTTTGCCGGTTACAAAGTCGTGGCAGCCTATCCGCACGGCAGCCGCGACATCGAAAGCAGCACCAAACGGATACCCGGCTACACGGAAGAAGTGAAAAAAGCGGGCGTGGCGATTTTCGATTCCATCGGCGATTTACTGAACGGGGTCGACGTCGTGCTGCTGGAAACCAACGACGGCCGCCTCCACCGCGAACAGGCCCTTCAGGTGTTGCAGGCGGGCAAGCGGATGTTCATCGACAAGCCGATGGCCGCTTCCCTAGCCGATGTCGTCGCCATTTTTGACGCGTCCCGGAAGTACAAAATCCCGGTGTTCTCGGCCTCCTCCCTGCGGCACATCAAAGGCATCGAAAGCATCCAGAAAAGCCAGGTGCTCGGGGCCGATACGTTCAGTCCGGCGGTGCTCGAAAAAACGCATCCCGACCTGTTCTGGTACGGCATTCACGGCGTCGAAACGCTCTTTACGGTCATGGGCACGGGCTGCAAACAGGTGACGCGCCTCCACACGGAGGGAACGGACATCGTCGTCGGGACCTGGGCCGACGGCCGCATCGGGACCTTCCGCGGCACCCGCACCGGCAAGCACGAGTACGGCGGCACGGTATACACCCAGAACGGGAACGTGGTCCTCGGCCCCTACGGCGGCTACGACCCGCTGCTGAAAGACATCATCCGCTATTTCGACACCGGCGAAGTGCCGGTGACGCCCGAGGAAACCATCGAAATTTTCGCCTTCATGGAAGCCGCCGACGAAAGCAAACGCCGGGGCGGCGCGCCCGTTACGCTGGAGAGTGTGCTGGCCCGGGTGAAACAGTAATTTTTGGCGAAAAGAGCCTTCCTGACGTAGCAGGCTCCGTCTCCAAGCCCTATCCTCAAGACCTTATTTCCCATGAAAAACGGACCTTTTTCCCGCCGGGAATTCATCAAACGCAACTCATTGACCGGTCTGGGCGCTGTCCTGGCCCCTTCAGTGCTGGCCAGCGTGCCGGCCCCTTCCCTCCCGACAAAGCCTTTTTCTTCTTCCCTCAATGAGCCGCTGGCGCTGCTGGGCGGCAAACCCATCCGGGCGAAGCAGTGGCCCGTCTGGCCGATCTGGAAACCGGAAACCGACGAAAAACAACTGCTGGAAGTGATTCGCTCCGGCATCTGGTCGCGGGCCGGGGTCGTAACCGAGTTCGAAGCGCAGTGGGCCGCGACCGTCGGAGCCAAACGGTGCCTTTCGGTCGTCAACGGCACCAATGCGCTGATTGCCGCCCTGGCCCAGTTCGATGTGCGCGGCGGCGACGAGGTGCTCGTTCCGGCCTATACGTTTATCGGCACCGTCGCGCCCGTACTGGCAACCGGGGCCATGCCGGTATTTGTCGACATCGACCCCGAAACGTTCCAGATGGACCCGGCCAAACTGGAAGCCCGGATCACGCCGCGCACGCGGGCCATTATTCCGGTGCACATTCTGGGCCTGCCGGTCGATATGAAAAGCATTCTGGCGATTGCCAAAAAACACAATCTGGTCGTGATCGAAGACGCCTGCCAGGCCCATCTGGCGGAAATTAACCACCAGAAAGTCGGCACGTTCGGCGACGCGGGCTGTTTCAGTTTTCAGAACTCCAAAAATCTGGCCATCGGGGAAGGCGGGGCCATCGTCAGCAACAACGACGCGTTCATGGACCGCTGCTTTTCGTACCATAATTACGGCAATCCCTATGGTACCGTATCGGGCGTGATCGGCATCGGCACGCTCATGCAGGGCACCAAGCTCCGCCTGACCGAGTACCAGGCCGCCATCGGACTGGCCTTGCTCAAGCGCCTGGACGCCGAAACGACCACCCGCAACGAAAACGCGGCGTATCTGAAAGCCAAGATCAGCCACCTACCGGGCATCGTGCCGTACAAACTCTACGACGACGTGACGCGGGCGGCCTTCCACCTGTTTCCGTTCCGTTTTCATCAGGAAAAGTTTAAAGGACTTTCGCGGGAAACGTTCGTCAAAGCCCTCACGGCCGAAGGCATTCCCTGTTCCAAAGGATACGCGCCGCTCAACAAAATGCCGTATCTCGACGACGCCTTCAAGTCGAAAAACTACCGGAAAATGTATCCGAAAGAGGCGCTGGATTTCAAGAAGTACGTCGAACGAAACGCCTGCCCGCAGAACGACCGCATCTGCAACGAAGAGGCCGTCTGGCTGACGCAGAACATGCTCCTCGGCACCCGGCAGGACATGGACGACATCGCCAATGCCATCGAAAAGATTTACGGTCAGGCGGATAAACTACTGGCTCAGAAATGAGAAAAACGGCGATTCTGACAAGTCTGCTTGTCTGCTGCCTCCTTAGCCTGTCGGCCGGGGCGCAGGGCTGGAAGGCGGGCGTGGCCCGGGTGGTCATCACGCCCACCCAACCCGTCTGGCTGGCGGGCTACGCCGTCCGGACGCGCCCCTCGGAGGGCAAACTGCACGACCTCTGGGCCAAGGCGCTGGCGCTGGAAGACGAAAAAGGCAACCGGGCGGTGCTGGTCACGACGGACCTGCTGGGCTTTCCCAAACCGCTGTCCGACCGCATCCGCCAGCGGCTTCAGCAAACGCTGGGCCTGTCGCGGGCGCAGATTCTGCTCAACAGTTCGCATACGCATTCGGGGCCGGTGCTGGGCAGGGCCCTGCCGGACATTTACCCGATTGGTCCGCCCGAGCAGGCCGCTATCGACGCCTACACGCAGGTGCTGGAAAAGCAGATTAGTCAACTGGTTGGGGATGCGTTCCATAAACTTCAGCCGGTGAGTCTGTTCAGCCAGAACGGGGTTACGCGCTTTCAGGTGAACCGCCGGAGCAACCAGGAGGCCAGTCTGCGCCAGCAAACCGAGTTGAAAGGCCCGAACGACTATGCCGTGCCGGTGCTGAAGGTGGTCGACGGGAAAGGGGGCCTGCTGGCCGTGGCCTTTGGCTATGCCTGCCACCCGACCGTGCTGGATTTACACCAGTTTTCCGGCGATTATGCGGGTTTTGCCCAGTTGGAAATCGAAAAGCAGCATCCGGGCACGACGGCCCTGTTTTTTCAGGGTGCCGCCGGAGACCAGAATCCGCTGCCCCGCCGGACCATTCCGCTGGCCCGGCAATACGGCCGCGAACTGGCTGCGGCGGTCGAGCGCGTTCTGGAAGAAGACATGCGCCCGCTGCCCGCCCGCCTCGCCACGGCCTATTCCGAAATCGATCTGAAACTCGCCCCCGCCCCGTCGGAAAGCGCCCTGAATGCGATGGTCGCCCAGAACGACGGCTACCTGAAACGCTGGGCGTCGCGGATGCTGGCCGAAACCCGGGCCGGTCAGGCGTTTATCCGGTCGTATCCGTACCCCGTACAGGTCTGGATGCTGGGAAATCAGCCGGTCTTCAGCTTCGGCGGCGAACTGGTGACGGAATACGCGCTGGCGGTGAAAAAACGGTTCGGGCTGGACGCCTTCGTGCTCGGGTACTCCAACGACGTGATGGGCTACATTCCCTCCGAAACCATCCTTCAGGAAGGCGGCTACGAAGGCAATACCTCCCAGATGGTCTACGGACTGCCGAGCCAATGGACGCCGGGTCTGCAACAACAGATTCTGGCGGAGGTGGAAAAGCTGGCCGCGCAGGCCGGAGTACCTAAAATTCAGGAAGTTAAGTAAAATAAATAGTTTCTCGGAGGACCGCGGAGTTTAGCAGAGTTTTTAAGAAGTTCTCTGCTAAACTCCGCGGTCCTCCGCTCCCCTCCGTGAAACAATCCTTTAACCCGCCATGCCTCTACTCGCTACCCCTTATTATTCCGGTTTTGAACGGGCCCACGATACCTACAACGCCATTACCGCCGCCAGTGACGGCAATATTTACTACGTCCTCAGCTCCGAATCCCCGGCGGAGGGCGGCAGGATGTACGTTTACCGACCCGAAAGCGACCGGACCGAACTGCTGGCCGATCTGACCGAGATCTGCGGAGAAAAAGACGCCGGGGCCATTGTGCAGGGCAAAAGCCACGTGCGGTTTTACGAACGGGCCGGAAAGCTGTACTTCGCCACCCATATCGGCTTTTACGAAACCATTGACGGCATGGAACGCCTGCCGGTCACGCCGCCGGACGGACGGGCCCTGTACCCCGGCGGGCATTTCCTGTCGTACGACCTCCGGACCGGCGCGTTCGAAAAGCTGGCCACGGCCCCGGAAGGCGAAGGCATCCTGACGATGACCCTCGACCGGGACCGCGGCGACCTCTACGGCATCACCTGGCCGGTCGGCTATTTCCTGCATTATCAGCCCGAAAGCGGCACGCTGAAAAACCTGGGACCCGTCTCGGCCCGGGGCGAGGCCGGAACACCGGGCCAGGATTACCGGGTTCTCTGCCGCAGCATGGTCGTTAATCCTCGCGACGGGGCTGTTTACTTTTCGACCTCCGAGGGAACGATTTTTCGGTACAACCCGGCGAACGAACAACTGCAGGCGGTCGAAGGCGTGGACCTGCGGCTGGATTATTTTGGTCAGTACGACCCGCTTTACCCCGGCAGCATGGGTTACAACTGGCGGAAAATCTTCTGGTACGCGCCCGAACAGGTGGCTTACGGCATCCACGGCAATTCGGGGTATCTATTCCGCTTCGACCCCGCCGTTCCATCCGTCGAACTGGTCGAGCGGCTGACGTCGGAGCCGTCGCGCAAAAGCGGGATGTACGACCAGTTCAGTTACGGCTACCTCGGGTTTGGGCTAGGGCCGGATAACGAAACGATTTACTACCTGACCGGCGGGCCAATTTACGAGAACGGCCAACGGGTAAAAGGCGTCGACCGGATTGCCAAAGGGGCGGCCAAAGGGCTGGAAAACCTGCATCTGGTCACGTTTCACCTTCCTTCCGGCACCTATAAAGACCACGGCCCGATCTTTTACGCCGATGGGTCGCGGCCGACGTACGTCAATTCCATCGCCATCGGCTCCGACGGGACCGTCTACACGCTGGCCCGGTTCCGGCACGAGGGGCGGGAAATTCAGGATCTGGTCCGCATTCCGATGACTCCGTGACAAAAGGCATTTTTGGCATTAAATCCTATACCTGACCGCCGGACACGGACTGAGTAGTTGTCGGTCCGGGACGGCTTCTCGACACGTAAAACCTGTACCTCCACCATGAACGATTCAACCAGCGACTCCCGCCGGAATTTCCTCAAAAAAGCGATTGTGGGCACAACGGCTCTTTCCGTTGGCGGCATCCTGCCCGGCTTTTCCCCCAAAAGTTACGGCCGCATTGCCGGGGCCAACGAAAAAGTACGCGTCGGGGTGATGGGCGTCAACAGCCGGGGCTTCGCCTTGTCAGGGAATTTTGCCCTCCAGCCCAACTGCGAAGTCGCCGCCATTTCGGATGTCGACAGCCGCGCGGCCGAAAAGTGCATTGCTGCCATCGCGGAAATTCAGAAAGCAAAACCCAAAGACTACCCGGATTTCCGGAAGGCGCTCGAAGACCGGGACGTGGATGCGCTGGTGATTGCCGCCCCCGACCACTGGCACGCGCCGGCGGCCATTCTGGCCTCGAAGGCGGGCAAGCACGTCTACCTCGAAAAACCGTGCAGCCACAACCCGCACGAAGGTGAACTGCTGGTAGAGGTGGCGAAGAAATACAAAAACGTGATTCAGATGGGTAACCAGCGCCGGTCGTGGCCCAACGTGGTTCAGGCCATGCAGGACATCAAAAACGGAGCCATCGGGCGGCCTTATTTTGCCAAAGGCTGGTACACCAACAACCGGCCCTCGATTGGCGTGGGGACGACCGAAGCCGTGCCGTCGTGGCTGGATTACGACCTCTGGCAGGGACCGGCTCCCCGGCGACCGTACCGCAGCAACGTCATCCACTACAACTGGCACTGGTTCTGGCACTGGGGCACGGGCGAGGCGCTCAACAACGGAACCCACATGCTCGACCTCATGCGCTGGGGACTCGACGTGACGTATCCGACCAAAGTAACCTCCTCGGGTGGCCGGTACCGGTACAAGGACGACTGGGAAACGCCGGATACGCAGGTCATCAATCTCGAATTTCCAAACAACACCTTCATCACCTGGGAAGGTCGAAGCTGCAACGGACGGCATGTCGAGGGCTCCGACGTGGGCGTTACGTTCTACGGCGAAAAAGGCTCCCTGCAATACGGCGGCGGCAATGCCTACAAGATTTTCGACCTCGACAACAAGCTGGTGAAGGAGGTCAAAAACGACATTGCCATTGACCCGCGCAACCGCATGAACCCTTCGCAGGCGCTGGATGCCACGCACCTCCAGAACTTCGCGCAGGCCATCCGGCAGGGTGCTCCCCTGGCCTCGGATATTGTGAGCGGTCACCAGAGCACCCTGCTTTGTCAGTTGGGAAACATCGCGCTGCGGACGGGCGGGTCGCTCGACATCGACCCCAACAACGGGCATATCAAAAACAACAAAGAGGCCCGCAAACTCTGGGGCCGGGACTACGAAAAAGGCTGGGAGCCGACAATCTGAGCCGGCAAAAAACGCATTTCACTTTCACATCCACAAGGCAGCACGCATGGAAACCAGCACGTTAACCCACGACGCACGAGGTCTGACCAGACGCGAAACCACCGTTTCCATTCTGCTCATCGGGCTGATGTTCTTTATCTTCGGCTTTATTTCCTGGGTAAACTCCATCCTCATTCCGTATTTCAAAATCGCCTGCGAGCTGACCAGTTTTCAGGCGTATCTGGTCGCGTTTGCTTTCTACATCGCCTATTTCATCATGTCGGTTCCGGCTTCGTACCTGCTGCGGGCGGTGGGTTTCAAGAAAGGCATGATGTTCGGTTTCTGGGCGATGGCGACGGGAGCGTTCATTTTTATTCCCGCCGCTCTGACGCGGACCTACGGCATCTTTCTGCTGGGGCTGTTCACCATCGGCATCGGCCTGTCGATTCTGCAAACGGCTTCCAATCCCTACATCACCATCCTGGGACCGAAAGAACGGGCGGCCCAGCGCATCAGTATGATGGGCATCTGCAACAAAGCCGCGGGCATTCTGTCACCGCTCATCTTTGCCGCCGTTATCCTCCGCCCCACCGACACCGATCTGTTCGCCCAACTGGGCAGCATGACCGACTCCCAACGCGGGGCGGCCCTCGACGAACTGGTGCGGCGGGTAATTCCGCCTTATGCCGTGCTCGGCAGTTTTCTGCTCGTGCTGGGGTACCTGGTCTACCGCTCGCCCCTGCCCGAAATCGATACCGAGCACGAAACCGGCGAGGTAGCGGCGGCCAACGCGGGCAAAACCAGCATTCTGCAGTTCCCGCACCTGATTCTGGGCGCCCTGGCGATTTTCCTGCACGTCGGCTCGCAGGTGGTGGCGATTGATTCCGTGATCGGCTACGCCAATTCGATGGGCCTCGACCTGCTGGAAGCGAAAACCTTTCCGTCGTACACCCTTTTCTGCACCATCTGCGGGTATTTTGTCGGCATCGCCGCCATTCCCCGGTTCATCAGCCAGGTCAATGCGCTGCGGGTCTGTACGGTGCTGGGCACGGTCTTTTCGCTCTGCATCCTGTTCACGTCCGGAACGGTCACGTTTCTGGGGCACACGACCGACCTGTCCATCTGGTTTGTGGTGCTACTGGGGCTGGCCAATTCGCTGATCTGGGCGGGCATCTGGCCGCTGGCGCTCGATGGACTGGGCCGGTTCACCAAAGTCGGGGCGTCGGTGCTCATCATGGGGCTTTGCGGAAACGCCATTCTGCCGCTTTTTTACGGGCATTTTGCCGACCGGTACGACGTCCGGACCGCGTATTGGGTCCTGCTGCCCTGCTACCTGTACCTGATTTTTTACGCGGCCTACGGACATACTGTCAAACGCTGGACGCTCTGATTTTTCCGCATGAAACTGGCCATCCTCAACGGCGTTCTCCTGACTCCCTTCCAGCGTCTCCGCGGTGGCATGATCGTGATTGAAAACGGCCGGATTCTGGGCATTCACGACCGGCACGAAGAGCTTCCCGAAGGCACCGTCCGCTACGACGCCGGACAGGCTTACGTCGCGCCCGGTTTCATCGACCTGCACGTTCACGGCGGCGACGGGCACGATTTCATGGATGCCACCCCGGAAGCGTTTCTAAAAATCGCCGGACTGCACGCCCGCCACGGCACCACCGCGCTGGTTCCGACCACGCTGACGGCCGAGAAAGACGACCTCTTCCGGACGCTGGATGCCTACGAAAAGGCCCGGACGGCCAATACCGGGGGCGCGCAGTTTCTGGGCATGCACCTCGAAGGCCCGTATTTTGCGCTGAACCAGCGGGGCGCGCAGGACCCACGCTACATCCGCAACCCCGACCCGGCCGAGTACGAAGAAATTCTGGCCTACTCCCCGTCCATCGCCCGCTGGAGTGCCGCGCCGGAGCTGGACGGAGCCATCCCGTTCGGGCGGCGGCTGCGCGAAAAAGGCATTCTGGCCGCCATCGCGCATACCGATGCCCTGTACGACGACGTGCGGCGGGCATACGAGGCCGGCTACTCGCTCGTCACGCACCTGTACTCATGCATGACCGGCGTGACGCGGCGCAACGGCTTCCGCCACGCGGGCGTGATCGAAAGCGCCTATCTTTTCGACGAAATGGACGTGGAACTGATCGCCGACGGGGTGCATCTGCCGCCGCCCCTGCTGCAGCTGGCCTACAAAATCAAAGGACCGGAACACGCGGCCCTCATTACCGACGCCATGCGGGCGGCGGGCCTGCCGCCCGGTCCGAGCATCCTGGGAAGCCTCAAAAACGGCACGCCGGTGATTGTGGAAGACGGGGTGGCCAAACTCCCCGACCGGCAGGCGTTTGCGGGCAGCGTCGCCACGGCCGACCGACTGCTGGAAACCGTTCTGACGACCACCGACATTCCCCTGCTCGATGCCGTGCGGATGCTGACCAGCACCCCCGCCCGCATCATGGGCGTAGCCGACCGCAAAGGAAGCCTCGCGCCCGGCATGGATGCCGACCTGGTCGTTTTCGACCGGCGGTGCCGCATGCTGCTGACGGTGATCGGCGGAAACGTCGTTTTCCGGCAGGACATTCACGAGGGTGTTCCCGAAACCTTTTTTGACTTCCCCGAATCCTCAGATTTCTCTTAACCGCTTTGCCATGACCCTTCAACCCCATCCCGACCTGCTCCTCGTTCGTCGGTTCGAAAACCGGAAACTGCTGGGCCAACAGGCCGCCGAGCTGGCCGCCGCCCGGATGCGCGCCCTGTTGGCCGGACAGGAAAGCATTTCGATGATTTTTGCCGCTGCGCCCTCGCAGGACGAATTTCTGGCGGCTCTCTGTGAACAACCCGGCATCGACTGGAGCCGGGTCATTGCCTTTCACATGGACGAGTACGTGGGTCTGCCGGAAGAGGCCCCGCAGCGGTTCGGCAATTTCCTGAAAACCCGCCTCTTCGACCGGGTGCCTTTCCGG
This sequence comes from Tellurirhabdus rosea, assembly GCF_026278345.1. Classification (NCBI taxonomy): domain Bacteria; kingdom Pseudomonadati; phylum Bacteroidota; class Cytophagia; order Cytophagales; family Spirosomataceae; genus Larkinella; species Larkinella roseola. The sequence continues at coordinate 5,260,654 of NZ_CP111085.1, read as the reverse complement.
GCGGTCCATTATCTGAACGGCAACGCCCCGGATGCCGCCGCCGAATGCCAGCGGTACAGCGGGTTGCTGCGCCGCCATCCCGCCGATATGGTCTGCATGGGCATTGGCGAAAACTGCCATATCGCCTTCAACGACCCCCACGTGGCGGACTTCCACGACCCGCACCTCGTCAAAGTGGTCGATCTGGACACCGCCTGTCGGCAGCAGCAGGTCAACGACGGCTGTTTTGCCACGTTTGAAGCCGTTCCGACCCACGCGCTGACCCTGACGATTCCAGCGCTGGTGCAGGCTCCGGCCATTTTCTGCATGGTTCCGGGTATTCACAAGGCCCCGGCAGTCTACCACACCCTGCACGACGAGATCACCGAGCGTTACCCGTCCACCATCCTGCGCCGCCATCCGAACGCCGTTTTATTCATTGATAACGACAGCGCCTCCCGGCTGACGTAGAGTCCGGTTCTACGCCACCCGCACCGCCAGCACGTTGATCAGGGCGTTGACGACCAGCGCCAGCGCAAAGGCCAGCGCCACGGAGAAAACGGGCAGCAGAAACGCCTGTAGGGCCAGAAACGTGGTGAAGCCCAGCAGCCCGAGCACCAGCCCCCGCAGCGTGGTGATGGTGCCGTTGCTGCCCTGTAAAGTATGGGAGAAAATGGCCAGAATGGAGGTCAGAATGGGGAAAGGCGTCAGGATGCCGCTCCAGGTTGGCCCCAGCACGCCCGCCAGCCCCGTAATCAGGAGGGTGAACAGCGTTGCCACCAGCATCCGGATGGGAATGTCGAACGGCAGTCGGCGGGCTTTGATGGGTTCGGGGCCCGGTTTGGGAAAATAGCGCAGCGTCAGCAGCACGCTGCCCATCACGACGCCATAGCTGACGCCCAGCGAGAGCGTCAGCGAATTGAAGAAAAGGGCCGTGAGCGTGTAGATGCCGTACGAAATCAGCAGCGTCGGCAGCCAACTCCATTTTCGGGAGAAGGTTGAATAGGAAAAACAGAAACTCAGCAGGGCCAGAATCCCCGTCATAATGCCCGGAATGGCCCGGATGCCGAACGCTTTTCCCTGCTCCAGAATAAAAAAGATCAGGATCGGTCCGGCAATCCAGGGCATGCTGCCGATTAGGCCCCCGATCTGGTTGCCCCAGCGGCGAATCGCCAGCGTCACCAGCGCAATCACCGAAGGCATGAGGGTAATCTTGAGCAGAAAAATAGTCATAATTGCATCCGGGCGGCATTTCGGCGGAAAAACCGCCTTATTTGACGGCCGCTTTTGTTCCAAATTTAGTTCCGAAAAAGTCCCCGACATTCCAGACCGGGCGCTCGTCGGCCTGGGCCGTCAGGTAGCCGATCAGAAACTGGAGCTGCACGTGCCGGGCCGCGGCGTTCCAGTCGAACGGCTGGTTCATGTCGTCCTGCGGCGTGTGGTAGGTCGTCGCCCGCCAGTCGAGGTTGAGCTTGGTCCCGTCGCGGCTGTCGCCGGTCGTCGAGCCGCTTTTGATGTAAATCGCCGGAATGCCCTGCCGGACAAAGCTGAAGTGGTCCGAGCGCATGAACACGGCCTGCTCCGGAATGGGGTCTTTGGCAATGGCCACCCCGACGAATTTGGCGGCCGCTTCCACGGCTCCTTTCATGCTGGAATGTTCCGAACCGTAGGGCACAATATCCAGCAGCGGATGGAAGAAGAACGGCATGTCGAGGCAAAGGTTAGCCACGATCTTCTCTTTGGGTACGGTCGGGTTGCTGGCGAAATAATCCGAACCGAGCAGCCCCAGTTCCTCCGCCGTCACGGCCACCAGCACGATCGACCGCCGGGGTTTCTTCGGCAGGGACGCGTACAGCCGGGCCGTTTCGAGGTTGATAGCCACCCCGGAGGCGTTGTCGTGCGCGCCGTTGTTGATAGAATCGCCTTTGACCGGACGGGTAATGCCGAGGTGGTCGAGGTGCGACACGTAAACGACGTACTCGCTTTTGAGTTTCGGGTCGGTTCCGGGCAGCATCCCGACGACGTTCTGGCCCACCAGCCCATCGGTCAGTTCGGTCTGGGTGCGGGCGCGCACCGACACGTTGAGCGGAAATGCCTGCGGTTTGCTCTGGTTGGCGGCCACGCGGGCCTCCTCGAAGGTGGTGGGCGCTTTGTCGAACAGGGCGCGGGCCGTGGAGTCGCCCAGCGAAGCCAGTACTTTCAGCTGCGGGAACGTGCGTTGCACCCCGCCTTTCGGGTCGGTCCAGCGGTAGATGGCCTGGCGGTTGCGCGGCGCGTTGGACTCGATGCGCGCCCGGACATCGGTGGGCAGGCTGAAGGTGATGAGGCCGACGGCGCCGTGGGCTGCGGCCACTTCCTGCTTGGCCGAACCCGAGTACGCCCGCTGGTTGGACGGAAACGTTGCCGGAGCGCCGTTGAAACAGGCCACAATCTTGCCTTTTACGTCGATGCCGGCATAATCGTCGTACCCCAGTTCCGGGGCCGAGACACCGAAGCCGACAAACACCACCGGCGCGGACGCTTCGCTGACGGCTTCGTTGAACTGCGGACTCAGGAAGAAATTTTTCCCGTAAACGAGCGGATACTCCCGGCCATCGCGGACCAGCGTCATCGTACTGGCGGCCTCCCGCACCTGCGCTTTTCGCAGCGGAACGGCCTGACGGTAGGTGCCGCGCTCGCCCATCGGCTGGTAGCCGAGGTTTTTCAGTTGGTCTTCGACGTAGCGGGCCGCCAGGTCGAAGCCCGGAGTGCCCGGTTTCCGGCCCGCCAGTTTATCATCGGAAAGGTACCGCATGTGCGCTTCCACGGCGGCGGGGCGAACGCTGCGGGCGGCTTTCTGGGCTTCGGACGGAATGGAAACCGGCGTTTGGGCACAGGCGCTGGCATAGGCGGACACCGCCAGCAGGAAAATTCCGGCTCTGGTTGGTAAGACTGACATGCTAAAGGGAGTTGTTGATAAAATGCCCTTTCGGGGCATCCGGCGGGAAATATACCGCTAATTCTCCTGGTTTGCACACGTCCGGGAAAGCCGCGCAGAACTGCCGGAAAGCGCTTTGTAAGTAATAAGACCTATCTGACAAGTCGGCTACGACCGTCTGAACCGAGCCGAAATTTTACCGATTGCGCCGGTAAATAAAAAGATAAGGCATTTTTTTAAAACCTGCCGAATCGCCAATAGGAGTAAATTGATAGTTTTACGGCTTAAAGTAAACTGAGTGCTTCTACTTAAGCCGCCTGTCTCTCCGGGATGGGTCTGACGTAAAGCGCTCCGTTTGCGACCCTTACCCGATCTCTTTTCCGGACATGATTACCGACTCATTACCTGCTCTCCATGAGATAGTCCACTTATCATTCGACGGGGTGGCGACTCTGCGCTGTATCCGGAATGAGCAGGGTGAGGTTACGGCTTTTCGTCTGGTCCAGCTCAACACCATCGCGACCCGGGACTGTGACCCGGCGTTTGACGACCTGCCGGGCAAAACGCTGGCGGAAATTCTTGGTTCCGGCGAAATACCGGAGCCCCCGCTCCTGCAGGAATGCTGCCTGCATGTGGTGGAAAAAAGGGTGAGCATCCGGCTGGTGAAAAGTTTCCGGTTTGCCGGCCGGGCCGAGGCCATGCACTACGACCTCGTGATTACGCCCGATGGCGACGGCGTTATTTTAACCTACAATGACATCACCGAAAGGCGCAAAGCCGAGCAGCAGCGCATCCGGTTTATCCAGAGCCTCTTCAACACGGTTTCCTGCGGACTGATCTACAGCCAGCCCATCCGCGACCGGCAGGGACAGATCATCGATTTTCAGGTCAGGGAGTGCAACGATTCGGTTTGCCAGATGGTGCGCATTCCCCGGCGGCGGATGCTGGAGGAAACGATGCTCACCAGCGACCCCCGGGGCAAGGAAAGCGGCATTTTTTATCGCTGGGTAACCGCCCTGGAAACGGGAGAGCCCCAGAACTTTCAGTTTTACTTCGAAGCGGCGGATGTCTGGTTCGAGCAGACCCTGACGCCGCTGGAAGAAGGGGTGGTCGCCTCGTACACCGACATTACGCACCTCAAAAAAGTCGAAAAAGAGCAGGCCGAAGAACAAACCCGGCTGCGGCTGATCCTGGACAACAGCTTCACGGCTTTTGGACTCTGCCGCATCATCCGGAATGACCAGAAACAGCCCGTTGACCTCCTGATCGACACCGTCAACCGGGTAGCCGAAGAACTCGTGGGCCTGCCCGCCGCCGACCTCATCGGCCGGCTGCTCAGCGAACGGTTCCCCGGCCTGATGGGGATGATTCTGTGGCCGTCGCTGCTGGAACTGGCCGCCAACGGAGAGCCGTTTCTGTGGGAAGACATCTACCTGCCTACGGTTGACCGCTGGATCAACATCGGCGGCAAACGGGAAGGCGATTTTGTCGTTCTGAACGCCGGCGAAACCACCGCGATCCGAACGGCCGAAAACCAGCGCACCCGCGAAACCAAACGACTGGAGGCCGTGGTCAACCACTCCCTGACGGCCATGTGTCATCTGGCCCCCATCCGGGACGAGAGCGGGCAGATCACCGATTTCCGGTTTACCTTTCTGAACGATCTGCATTCCAGCACGCTGGGGCGCCCGGCCGCGGAACTCATCGGGCAACCACTGCTCCGGAGTTACCCGGGTATCGTGGACAACGGCGTCTTCGACCGGCTCGTCCAAACGGTGGAGTCCGGAAAGAAACAGCGTTTTCTGATTCATTATCAGGGCGAAAACCTGAACATGTGGGCCGACACCCAGTTGATGCCGATGGACGAGGGCGTCCTGATGAGTTACATCAACGTATCTGACCTGAAAGAAGCGGAGGAAGTTTCCCAGCAGCAGGCCGTGCTCCTGAAAGGCATTCTGGAAGCCACTCCCAACGCCATCGTCGTCGCCCGGGCGACGACGGACGAAAACGGCACTATCCAGGACCTGCAATACGTCACCACCAACGGCGTCGCCCGAGACTGGATGGAGGTCGGCGACCAGCTCCTGACGGGACAAAAGACTTCGCAGGTTTTTCCTCTTGCCGATTTCCAGCAGCAGTTCGAGGCCATGACCCGGGTGCTGCAATCCGGCGAACTGCTCACGGAAGAACAGCAGTGGGGCCCCCGGACGGTTCAGGTGATGATCGGGCCGTGGAACGGCGACGGGCTGATCATGACGGCCACGGACATCACCCAGTCGTTCCAATACCGGCAGCAGCTCGAAACGGCCAACCGCGAACTGCACCTGACCAACGAAAATCTCCAGTCGTTTGCCTACATCGCCTCCCATGACCTGCAGGAGCCGCTGCGCAAAATTCAGTCGTTCGGCGATTTGCTGTCCCGAGACTACAGCCCGGCGCTGGGCGATACAGGCTCGGACCTGATCCGACGGATGCAGTCGGCCGCGGGCCGGATGTCGCTGCTGATCAGAGACATTCTTTCCTATTCCCGCCTTTCGACCCACCGGCAGACCTTCCGCGAGGTGTCGCTGCAAACCGTTATGACGCAGGTTCTCAAAGAGCTTGAGCCGGTCATCAAAACGACGCAGCCGCAGTTGACCATTGAGGAGCCGCTTCCCGTGCTGAAGGGCGACATGAGCCAGCTTCAACTGCTGTTCCTGAATCTGCTGGGCAATGCGTTGAAGTTCACCCTTCCGGACACGCCGGTTCGGGTCCACGTCGCCGCCCGGCAGGTGACGGCCGCGGAGGTACCTGATTTTACCGGCCTGAATCCCGCCGCCAGTTACTACGAAATCGCCGTTTCCGACACGGGCATCGGGTTCGATGAGAAGCACATTGTCCGCATTTTTGGACTTTTCCAGCGCCTTCACGGCAAAACCCAGTATCCGGGCACCGGCATCGGGCTGGCGCTCTGCAAGCGCATCGTGGACTTTCACGGCGGGACGATTACCGCCCGGAGCCAGCCGGGCCAGGGGGCTACTTTCCTGGTTTACCTGCCCGCCTGAACGGGAAAGAACCCGCTTTGGTCCGAAGCCGCAAAATGCCCCGGCATCCTCCAAGTAACCTTTCGGTCCCGGCGGCTTTGTGGGGATAGAACCAACCCGTTCGCTCCCCGTATGAACGTTTTCCCGCGTCCGCTTGCCGTAATCGGCCTTTTTCTGGGACTGCTTGCCCTGACCCTCCCCCCGACCGAAACCCCGCCTGTCCGGGTGACGGGAGGGCTGATTTCGGGAACGGTCAACCGGGAAGGCGACGTGCGGATTTACCGCGGCATTCCGTTTGCCGCCCCGCCGGTCGGCGAACTGCGCTGGAAAGCACCGCAGCCCGTCCGGCCCTGGACGGGCGTTCGCCGTTGTGAAGCGTTCGGGCCCAGCCCGGTGCAGGGCGTTCCGAATCCGTTTGGCCCGTGGAGCGCCGAATACCTCATTCCCAAAGAACCCATCAGCGAAGATTGTCTGTATCTGAACGTCTGGACCGCCGCGCGCCCCGTTTCCGCAAAGTCCCTGCGGCCGGTGCTGGTCTGGATTTATGGCGGCGGCTTCAGCAGCGGCGGCAGCGCCGTGCCCATCTACGACGGAGAGGCGATGGCCCGCAAAGGCGTGGTGTTCGTCAGCCTCAATTACCGGGTCGGGCCGTTCGGGTTTCTGGCCCATCCGGCGTTGTCGGCCGAATCGGGCCGGAACGTATCGGGGAATTACGGGCTGCTGGACCAGATTGCGGCGCTGCAATGGGTGAAGCAGAACATCGCCCAGCTGGGCGGCGACCCCGGTCAGGTGACCATCGCCGGGCAGTCGGCGGGTTCAACCAGCGTCAATTGCCTGGTGGCTTCACCGCTGGCGCGAAACCTCTTCAACAAGGCCATTGCCCAGAGCGGAGCCATTTTTACCCGCACACTGCCCACTCTCCGGCAGGCTGAAGAAGCCGGGATGCAGTTTATGAAAACCGTGGGCGCCTCGTCCATCGCCGAACTCAGAGCCAAACCGGCGGCGGAAATTCAGCAAAAGTCGGAGGGCGGGAACGCCCCCATTGTCGATGGGTACCTGCTGCCGGCGTCCATCGCCCGGATTTTTGCCGACCGCAAACAGAATCCGGTCGCGCTGATGACCGGCTGGAATGAAGACGAAGGACTGAACGGAACGCCCAAAAGCGCCGCCGACTTCCGGGCGCAGCTGGAAAAGCAATACGGACCGGAATCCCAAAATCTGTTGAAGCATTACCCGGCCGGAGACGACACGGAAGCCGCCCGTTCGCAGCGGAATTACGGCCGAGATTACGCCTTTGGTGTGAAGAATTACGCCTGGGCCACGCTGCAAAGCCAGCAGGGCCAGCCCGTTTACGTGTACCGCTTCACCCGAAAGCTGCCCGCCACGGGCCAGTACGCCCATTACGGCGCGTTTCATACCGGCGAAGTGGCGTATGCCTACGACAACCTCCGGTACATCGACCGGCAGCTCCGCCCGCTGAACGAAACCGATGCCGAACTGGCCCGGCAGATGTCCGCTTACTGGGCCAATTTTATCAAAACCGGCAATCCCAACGGAAAAGGGCTGCCCCCCTGGCCCGCTTACTCCGTTCAGAAAAAACAGATCGCCGAACTCGGTGACCGCACCGGCCCCCGAACCCTCCCCGACGGCGAAGCCCTCGATTTTCTGTACTCCCTGCTGAAAAGGAATGATTGAATGTTGAATGATAGAATGATTGATTGGCTCCGCAGCGCCTGAATTGGCGGAGCTAATCAATCATTCAACATTCAATCAATCAACCCTTTAGCCCAACCTGACGGACGTCATCGTCAGCGAGCCGGCTACGGCTTTGTCGTTGAAGAATACCGGCTCGTCTTCTTTTTGCTGGAGGCCGAGGGCGTACAGCAGCGGGTAATAGTGGTCCGGGGTGGGAATGGCCAGTTGGGAGGCGGGGTGCAGCCGTTCGTAGTCGATCAGGGCGGCGTGGTCGCCCGACAGGATTTTCTCTTTGAAAAGCTCGTTCATTTCCAGCGCCCAGTCGAACCCGAACTCCCGGTTGATGTCGGCCATGCTCCGGATGCTCATCATGCGGAGGTTGTGCACCATATTGCCGCTCGCCAGAATCAGGACGCCTTTCTGCCGCAGGGCCGACAGTTCCCGGACCAGTTCGTAGTGATACCGGGGCGGTTTGTAATAATCGATGCTGAGTTGGAGGGTCGGAATGCTGGCGTCAGGGTACATCTGCCGGACAATCGACCAGGCCCCGTGGTCGAGGCCCCAGTCGTGGTTCAGACCCACGTTTGTGGATTGAATCAGGGCGGCCGCCTCCCGCGCCAGCGCCGGACTACCGGGGGCCGGGTATTGCACTTCGAAAAGCTCCCGCGAAAATCCGCCGAAATCGTGAATCGTCGGTGGCTGTTCCATCGCCGTGATGTGCGTGCCTTTGGTCAGCCAGTGCGCCGAAACGATCAGCACCGCCTTGGGAACCGGAATCTCCCGGGCCATCTGCCGCCAGCGCCGGCTGAATTCGTTATCCTCGATGGCATTGGTCGGCGAACCGTGACCGACGAACAGAACCGGCATCCGCTGGTCCTGGCGGCTTAGGTCGTCCGTAAAGCGTCTGAAATCGGATAAAGTAGTCATAAAGGCATCCGTCCAAATTTAATGTACCTACATCTATTTGCCAAACGTCCGAAACCGGAAAGTCGTTCCACCGGGCTTGTATCCGAAATTATACTCAATTCATTTTGACGGCTTTAAGCGGCGCTCAAAATACATGAAATCCCTGTCCTATTTTTAATTATTCCGGGATTTGGTGTTTTGACATCGACTCAAAGCAACGTTTCGGCGACACTTTGGACCGTTTCATCGATATATGGTGCATTCTTCTCAACATTTTGGCAAATAGCAGCGTATCCCTTCATAAACGTAGCTATTCTATCCGCCATGTCTTCTACAAAGCTTCCGCTCTCGGTAGTGATAATTACCCGTAATGCCGAACGAACCCTGCTGCAAACCCTGATGTCGGTCATGGACTGGGCCGACGAGATTGTACTGGTGGATTCGGGCAGCACCGACGAGACCGTTTCCATCGCGCAGATGTTCGGCTGCCGGGTCCTGCACCGCAAATTTGACGGCTACGGCACCCAGAAAGGCTATGCCGTAGACCAGGCCACGCACGACTGGGTTCTGCTGCTGGATGCCGATGAAGTGCCCGACATGGACATGCAGAGCGCAATCCGCCGGGTGATGCAGTCGTCGCCGGACCCGCGGCAGGCCTACAGTCTTCCGCGCAGCCTTGTGTTCATGGGGCGGACCTTCCGGCACAGCGGCGAACATCGTCGGCCCGTGCTGCGGCTCTTCAACCGGTGCTACGGCCACGTCAGCGCCGATCTGGTCCACGAACAGGTGAAAATCTCCGGGACCGTCACCCCGCTCGACGGGACGCTCCTGCACTACAGTTACGCCTCCCTGCACGATTATATTGAGAAAATGAACCGCTACACGTCCCTGAGCGCCGAATCCGCGCTGGCGAAGGCCGTTCATGCGGGTTCGCCGCGGCGGGCCGTTTTCCGGGCCGACAGCCTGGTGATGGCCATGCGTTTTCTGACCCGGTTCACCAAAATCTACGTGCTCAAAAGCGGGTTTCTGGACGGCCTGCCGGGCATGGTGTGGGCGCTGCTGTCGGCCATTTATCCGGTGGTCAAGCACACTAAAGAGTACGAAAAAACGCACCACCTCGACAAGCCGCTCCGGCCCTCGGCGATTCTGGGCCTCAGGTAGAAACCGGCCTCAGGCCAGCGGAATCTTTGCCTCACCCGCCCGGCGCATGACGTAGGCGCGGGCTTCGTCGTATTCTTCGGGCGTTCGCAGATGCTCAAGCATCAGAGGCACCTCCCGGCCCAGCGAGGTCACGTTCCGGATGTAGGCGAGGTAATCCAGACTGCCCCGCCCCGGTGCGGTTTCGGCAAAATGAACGTCCTTCCCGTGTACATCCTTGGCGTGGGCCGACACGATCCAGCGGCCCAGTTTCCGGAACGTCTCGTTGATGAGCGCTGTATTGTCGTAAAAACGCTGGGGCGTGTTGATGATGTTGGCAATATCAACATGCACGCCAAAACCCGGCCGGTCGATGGCCCTGACGAACCGGAGGTACGCGTCGGGCCCGTCGGGAAGGCTCCAGCCCATCATTTCCAGCGCAAATTTTGTCCGTTTGGGCTTCACCGCGTCGATTACCTTGCGGCAGTTTTCGACGGTGGCGTCGAAGAAGTCCGTACTCAGGTTCCGCGGGTCGGGGCCGTCCCAGCGGGTGGGGTTGTAGGAGCCGGCAATGTCAACGCAGACCAGCGCGCCGAGTTCTTCGGCCAGAGCCAGCCGTCGGGTCACGTAGTCGAGGTTCTGCCGCCGTTTCGCCGCATCGGCGTCCAGCATATTCACCCAGGCACCCACTTCGGCCAGCAGCACATCCGCGGCGGCGTAGGCTTTCCGGATGGCCGTCAGCCGGGCGGCATCGTTCAGGTCGGCCTCGGGCGCGTAGGCGGCGCTGTACCCCAGTCGGCGGTGTTCGCGGGCCAGCGCCTCGGGGTCGTCGGTTTTCAGAAAAACAGGGCCGCCGAGCCGCAGCTTCGTGGCTTTCGGCTCGGCAAGGACCGGTCGGGTCAGCAGGGCGGCTCCGGCCAGAGCGGTACCGGACAGGAACGAACGGCGGGACAGGAAAGCCATTGGACGATGCGGTTGAGGATTCTTCACCTTGTCTTTTCTCCGAAAAAAGACGCTTCTGATTCCGGTTTACTGTCGGCCGGATTTGTTGCCGGACAAGGGCCAATCCGACTTTTCTTTTCAAACAATGTATTACCTTGCAATTTTCCCCAATAAAATTGATTGAATCCCTTTTATTACAGGCATGAGAACCTCTTTATTCCTTTTTTCCTGCATGACGCTCGGGCTGTCGGCGCTGGTTTACGGACAAAATGAGAAGTCGGCTCCCCGCGTCCGGACGGCCAACGGTACGGTGGAGGGCGTGGTGGAAGCCAGCGGCGTCCGTTCGTTCAAAGGCATTCCGTTTGCCGCCCCGCCCGTGGGCGAACTCCGCTGGCGGGAGCCTCAGCCCGTCCAGAACTGGACCGGCGTGCGCAAGGCCGATAAGTTCGGGCCGCGGGCCATGCAGCGGCCGGTCTTCGGCGACATGAATTTCCGCTCCAACGGCATGAGCGAGGACTGCCTTTACCTGAACGTCTGGACGCCCGCCCAAACCGGGAAAGAAAAGCTGCCCGTACTGGTGTACTTCTACGGCGGCGGTTTCATTGCCGGTGACGGCTCCGAACCGCGCTACGACGGCGAGAGCATGGCCCGCCGGGGCATCGTGGCCCTGACGGTCAATTACCGCCTGAATGTCTTTGGTTTCATGTCTCATCCTGAACTGACGAAGGAATCGCCCCACAAGGCGTCGGGCAATTACGGCCTGCTCGACCAGGCGGCGGCCCTGCGCTGGGTGCAGCAGAACATTGCGGCTTTTGGCGGCGACCCCAAACGCGTCACGATTGCGGGCGAATCGGCCGGATCGGTGTCGGTGAGTGCGCAGATGGTTTCCCCGCTGTCGAAGAACCTGATTGCCGGGGCCATCGGCGAAAGCGGCTCGCTGCTGGGAACGCTCTCCCCGACCCCGCTGAACAAGGCCGAAGAGGCCGGAACCCAGTTTGCCACGATGCTCGGCGCGAAAAGCCTCGCGGATTTGCGGGCCATCCCGGCCGACAAGCTGCTGGAAGCGACCGCCCAGCCCGCCACGCCGCGGTTCAGCACCGTTCTGGACGGCTATTTTCTGCCTAAACCGGCCCTCGCCGTGTTTGAAGCCGGTGAGCAGTCGCGCGTACCGCTGCTGGTGGGCTGGAACTCGGAAGAGTCCGGTTTCAGAAGTATTCTGGGAAAAGATGAGCCGACGCCGGAAAATTACGCCAAAGCTGTTCAGCGCGTGTATGGAGAAAACGCCGCTGAGGTCCTGAAGCTGTATCCGGCTACGACGAACGAGGAAGTGATGGACGCCGCTATGGCGCTGGCTGGTGACCGCTTCATCGGTTTCAGCACCTGGAAATGGGCCGATATGCACCGGAAGACGTCCGGAAAGCCGGTCTTCCGTTATTTCTACACCCGTCCCCGTCCGGATATGGTTCCGGAGATGGGCAACGCGTCGGCGGGGCTGGCGGGCGGCGTTGTCCGCAACAACGACCCGAACGCGCCCAAGGCTCCAAGAAGCCGGGGAGCCGTTCACTCAGCCGAAATCGAATACGCGATGGGCAATCTGGCGACCAACAAGGTCTACGCCTGGACGCCGGAAGATTACAAGGTTTCGGAACTGATGCAGAGTTATTTCGCCAACTTCGTCAAGAACGGCGCCCCCAACGGTCCGGGGCTTCCCTCCTGGCCTGCCGCCAGCGCCGGGAATGCGGTGCCGTTCATGCGCATCGACGTTCAGCCCAAACTGGAAACCGAAACAGAAAACCTCCGCGGCCGGTACCAGTTTCTGGGTAGTCAGATACTGAAATGAATGTTGAAGGTTGAATGTTGATGGGTTGAATGACTGATAGGTTGAATAATTGATAGATTGAATAGAAACTCGCCTGCGAATGCTTGATACAGTTTAAATTCTGCATCAAACGATGGCCAGACACTCCTAATCAGTCATTCAATCATTCAACCTATCAATCACCCAACCCATCAACATTCAAAATTCAACCTTCAATTTTTAGTATCCCTTGTTCTGCTCCAGGTTCGGGTTGAGGTCGATTTCGCGTTGCGGAATCGGGAACAGGTTGTGTTTTTCCTCCACGTTCGTTTTGCCTTTGGCTTTCAGTACGCTCACCAGCCGGCCCGTGCGCACCAGATCAAACCAGCGCTGGCCTTCGGCGTTGAACTCCCAGCGACGCTCGTCGTAGAGCCGCTGCCGGAAACCTTCCTTGCCCAGAGCCGCCGTGAAATCGACCGATGAGGGCGCATTCAGCGCGAAGCCGAACGCCCGCCGACGAATCGGATTCGCCGCGTTGAGGGCCTCCGCCGTGGGGCCGTTCAGTTCGTTGTCCGCTTCGGCAAACATCAGCAGCACATCGGCGTACCGGATGATCGGGAAGTTGTTGTTGGCATCGCCAAACGCCCGTGCCGACGGGTCCTGGTACTTGTTGAAGTGCTGGAAGGTGTTGACCGTTTTTCCGGCTCCGTCCACGTACGAATTGATGAACAGTTCGCGGCGCTTGTCGGTCGGGGCGAAGCTTTCGTACAGTTCGGTCGTCGGGTAGAACGAGCCGAATCCGCGGCCCGTCACGGGCGAGTTTTCCGGGGCAAAATACGTCACCATGCCGCTGCCCTGGCCGGTGCCCTGGCCGACAAACTGAATCTCGAACACCGACTCCCGACCGTTTTTGTTGGCAATGGCGAAGACATCCGCGTACCGGTCGAACAGGCCGTAGCCGTATTTGGCGGCATTGTCGATCACCTCCTTCGCCTTGGTCCGGGTGTTGGCAAAATCCCGGCGCTGGAGGTACACTTTGGCCAGCATCGCTTTCGCCGCTCCGGCGGTTGCCCGGCCCAGATCAGCGCCCGTATACCGGTCCGGCAGCGACGTCTCGGCATCGGTCAGATCCTTGATAATCTGCGCGTACACTTCATCCGCCGTCGCGCGCTTCACGTCGCGGCCGTCGTTGAGCGACTTGGTTTCGGACAGCATCAGGGGCACACCGCCGTACCAGCGAACGAGGTAGAAATAGTAGAACGCCCGCATGAATTTCGACTCACCGATGAGCCGTTTTTTCAGCGTTTCATCCATCTGTACGCCCGGAATCCGCTCGATGGCCGTGTTGGCCCGGTTGACGCCCTGGTACAGAATCTGCCACGACTGGGAGATGAGTCCGTTGGTCGGCGTCGTCTGGAAACTCCAGATCTGAATCCGGTCGGCGTTGTTGAGCAGCAGGTTCATGTCGTCGGACGGAATGTCGCCCATGATGATGAAGTTGCGGCTCTGGTCACCGACCTGGTTGGCCACGTCGTACACCGAGTTAACGGCCGCCACGGCATCGCCCGCGCTGGTATAGAAGTTCACCGGAGCAAGGGCGGAAGGCGGCGTTTCTTCCAGCGAACAGGCCGTCAGACTCAGCGCCAGCAGGGAAGAATATAAAATATGGGATGTTTTCATGAGTTGATTTTCAATTTATGGTTTAGAGTTCAGGGTTTATGGTTCGCTGCGCAGTCCGTGTCCGTTTTTCGATAGCCTCCACAAACCCTAAACGTTAAACGTTTTTACAGACCCAGCACCAGACCACCGAGGAAAATCCGGCTACCGGGGTAGCTGCCGTAGTCGGTACCCTGGCTGAGGGTGTTCTGACCGTAGCGGTTCACCTCGGGGTCGAAGCCCGTGTAGTTGGTGAACGTGAGCAGGTTCTGCGCGCTGACGTACACTTTCACGTTGTTGAGTTTCGCCCGCTTGGTCAAGGCCTGGGGCAGCGTGTACGACAGGTTTACGTTCTTCACCCGCAGGTACGAGCCGTCTTCAATCTGCCGGTCCGAAATCACGTAGGCGTTCCCCACGGCGTTGGCGCGCGGCATGGTCGTGCTCGGGTTGGTCGGCGTCCAGCGGTCCAGTACCCGGCGCGACTGGTTGCTCACGCCCGTCAGCGACTCCAGTTCAAAGCGGTTGATGTTGAAGATGCTGTTGCCGGAAGTACCCTGCATGAACACCATCAGTTCGAAGCCTTTATACGAGAACGTGTTGGTCAGACCACCGAAAAACTTCGGCTGGGCGTACCCCAGAATGACGCGGTCGCTCTGGTTGATGGCCCCGTTGCCGTCCTGGTCGATGTACCGAATGTCGCCCGGTTTGGCCGTTTTCTGGGCCGAAGCGTCCACTTCCGCCTGGTTCTGGAAAATACCGTTCGACTTCAGACCGTAGAACAGACCGATCTGCTCGCCCACGCGCACCAGTCCGGAGTTCGGCAGCTGGAGGTGACCGCTCGATTCGCCCGCCGGGAATTCGCGCTGGTTGCCCAGGTCCAGGACCTTGTTCCGGTTGCCCGCGATGTTGAACGAAGTCGTCCAGCGGAAAGCGCCCGTCGTGTTGGTCGAGTTGATGCCCAGTTCGACGCCCCGGTTGCGGATGCTGCCCAGGTTTTGCAGGGCCGAGGCATAACCCGACACGAACGGCAGCGGCACCGACAGCAGCAGGTCGGTCGTCTTCTTCTCGTACACGTCCGCTGTTACCGAAATGCGGTTGTTCCACAGGCCGACGTCAATTCCGATGTTGGCCTGGGCGGTCGTTTCCCAGCGCAGGTCCGGGTTGGCTACCCGCGTGGGTCCAATTCCGATGGCTACCGTGTTGTTGAAGTTGGCGTTCTGCGTGCCCAGCGTCGCCAGCGACTGGTACTGACCAATCTCCTGGTTACCGCTCAGACCGTAGCTCAGGCGGAGTTTCAGGTCGTTGATGACCGGGTTAGCCTTCAGGAAGCTTTCTTCCGAAATACGCCACGCGAACGAACCCGAGGGGAAGACGGCCCACTTGTTGCCCGCTCCAAACCGCGACGAGCCGTCAGCCCGGACGGTGGCCGTCACGAGGTACTTCCCGTTATAGTCGTAGTTGGCCCGGCCGATGTACGAATTCAGCTGCCAGTCCGAAGCCGACGAGGTCGGAATCAGCGGCGTCGAAGCGCCACCCAGGTTGTTGAACGTCAGGATATCGTTGGCATACCCCTGCGCCGAAGCCCGCACACTCTCGAAGCGGTTGCCCTGCATCGTGTAACCGGCCAGCAGCGTCAGGTTATGCACCGTGTTGAAGCTTTTGACGTAAGTCAGGGTGTTCTCGTTCAGCCAGTTCGACGACTGGTTGTTCTGAATGGCGCCCTGTCCGCCCAGCTGCGCACCGGAGGCCGTCAGCCGGGAGATGTAAAAGCTGTTTTTGCTGTAGTTCAGATCCGTACCGAAGCTCGTGCGGAACGACAGGCCGGGCAGGATTTTGTAATCCACAAACACGTTCCCCAGTAAACGCGTCCCCACGGTCTGGTTCGAGGTGCCCAGCGCCTGTGCCACCGGCGAACCAATCTGGATGCGGCCCGGCGTGTTGAAGACCACCAGCGAACCGTCCGGGTTGTAGACCGGCTGGGTCGGCGAGAAGTTCAGGGCGGCGTAGACCACCGAAGCCCCGTTTCCGCCGTCGGCGTCGGTCGGTACGGCGAAGGTCCGGGTGCGGACGATGTTCAGGTTCGTCCCGAGACTGACTTTGTCATTCAGTTTGTGGTCGAAATTGAACCGCAGCGAACCCCGGTCAAATTTGGAATTGATGATGATCCCCTGCTGGTCGAAGTAGTTGCCCGAAATGGCGTAGCGCGTCTTGTCGTTGCCGCCCGAGGCCGTCAGCTGGTAGTTCTGCATGGGCGCCTGGCGGAAGATCTCGTTCTGCCAGTTGGTGCCTTCGCCGAACGTCGCCAGCTGCGCATCGGTGAAGACCACCGGCCGCCCGGCATTGACCTGCGCTTCGTTCACCAGCTGGGCGTACTCCCGGGCGTTCAGCATCGGAATCTGCTTCCGGACGTTCTGGATGCCGTAATACGTTTCCAGTTCGATACGGTTCTGGCCTGATTTTCCGCGTTTGGTCGTGATAAGGACTACCCCGTTAGCACCCCGCGAACCGTAAATGGCCGTGGCGGAGGCGTCTTTCAGGATTTCCATCGACTCAATATCGTTGGGGTTCAGGTTCGGGCCGTTTTCGTTATAGACCGGAAAGCCGTCGATGACGTACAGCGGCTCGTTGCCGGCGTTGATGGAGTTACCCCCCCGCACGCGGATCGATACGCCGCCGCCCGGCGCGTTGGAAGCCTGGGTCACAAACACCCCGGCCGCCCGGCCCTGCAGCGCCTGTCCGACGCCCGTGATCGGCGTGGCCCGGATTTCCTTGGCCGATACCGACGACAGCGAGCCGGTAATATCACTCTTGCGCTGGGTGCCGTAACCGACCACCACCACTTCGTTCAGGTTCTGCTCGTCCGACACCAGTTTAACATCGAACGACTGGCGGTTGCCCACCGTGATTTCCTGATTGGCATAGCCGATATAGCTGAAAACCAGGACGGCTTCGGGTCCCGGCACCACTAGTTGGAAACGCCCGGTATTGTCGGTGGACGTTCCCCGGGTCGTGCCTTTCAGCGACACACTCACTCCCGGCAGGGCCTCCCCTTTTTCGTCGGTCACCCGGCCGCTCACCGTTTGTTCGGCCGTAGCGATCAGCACTGATTTTTCCGGGCGTGCCAGCGACAGTCCGGGCATCATCAGGGCTACCAGCAGCGCCGAGCCGCACACGAACCGGCCCAGCCCCGGTTTGGAAACACCGGAGTATTCGTTTGTACTCATGGAAGGTAAAGGTAATTGATTGAAAATAAAGTCATTAGTTCGTTCCTTGTCCGAAGGATGCCGGGCGCTGGAGGGTTGGCGCTGGAGACAGATCAGTGTCTAGTGTCTACTGTCCAGTGTCAAACGTCCCCTATCCAGCATCACCCGGGCACCTTACGATTTCAGCGCCGTTTTTTTACGCAGTCCATCGTACCGCAGCAGGGCTTCCAGGTAATAATAATCCGCGTAAATCAGCGGCGTATCGACTTCGCTTTTGGCCGGTTTGTGGCCGACGCTGTGCTTCAGGATAAAGTTGTTGTTTTCGCCCGGAGCCGCTTTGTAGGTCGGTGACGACAGGCTTTGCAGCATCTGTTCGGCCGCTTTGAAGTAAGTCTTCGACGCGCCGCCGTACGTGCTCAGTTCGAGCAGGGCCGACGCCATGATGGCTCCCGCCGAGGCATCCCGCTCTTCGCCCGGCCGGTCGAAATCCCAGTACGGAATCTTGTCGGCGGGCAGGTTTTTGTGCTTCAGGATGAAGTCCGCAATGCGGCGGGCAAAGTTCAGGTACTTTTTATCCTTCGTTTCGCGGTACATGACCACATAACCGTACAGACCCCAGGCCTGTCCGCGTGCCCAGGCCGACTCGTCGGCGGCGCCCTGGTGCGTGCGCTGGGCCAGCACCTTGCCGCCATCGCCGTAACAAACGACGTGGTAGCTGCTCATGTCGGGGCGGTAGTGGTACTTCATCGTGCTGTCGGCATGCGACAGGCAAAGGTTATAGAGCGTCTTGTCGCCGGATTCGCGGGCGGCCCAGAACAGGAACTCCAGGTTCATCATGTTGTCGATGATGACCGGGTATTCGTAGCGCTTGCCCGCCCCGTCCTTGTACCCGTCCCACGACTTAATGACGCCGTAGTCCGGGCGGAAACGGGTAGCCAGCGACTTGGCACCGGTCAGCATTATCGGACGGTAAGCCGGATTCTTGGTGAGCCGGTAGCCGTTGCCCAGCGGGCAGTAGAGCATAAAGCCGAGGTCATGCGTACGGGTGTTGGCCTGCTCTTTCTGAACAGCCATTGACCAGCGGTGGGCCGCCTCCCGGAAGCGGGCATCGCCCGTCCGTTCGAAGATATACCAGAGAGAACCGCCGAAAAATCCGCTGCACCACCAGGACGACGGCATCAGCCGGAGTTTGCCGTCGGGCAGCGTCGACTGCGGGAAGCGGGTTGTATCCGGCAGGGACCGCAGCATGGCCTCGTACTGCTTTGCCGCAGAAGCAAATTCAGCATCGACATTGATGGCCTTCTGCGCCGAAACAGCCTGGGCGACAAACAGCAGAACAAACAGGAAACCGTGTTTCATTGGGTAAGGACTTGATTAGAAAAATACAATTTGATTCAGGGGTTGCATCCTTATGTAATTTACTCCCTACAGGTACCGGACAGGACCCCGGTTGCCAATAGTTCTTTGAAGCTACAGGGCATATGCCCCCTGAGCAAGCTTTTTTTGTGCTAATTCAAGAAATAGTTCGAAAATTTTTCCGCAATCGCTACCGCAAGCGTTTGCATGAAGGTTTGTAGATTCAATAAATATTACTTTTTTTCCTATAATTGTGACAACTTCCAAAACAGGCCAGAACAACACTGACCCAGGCACAGAACTTTCACAAACGGTTCCTTTCCGGAAAAAATGAAAACAGGCTCTTACCCCTACTCATGAAAAATACTCCCGTCCGCATCAAGGATATTGCTCAGTCTCTGAACATCTCTATTTCGACCGTCTCCCGGGCGCTGCGTGGCATGCCGGAAATTCATCCGGACACGCGCAGGGCCGTCATGCAGCTGGCCGAAGAAATGGATTACCAGCCCAACCAGCTGGCTACCAGCCTGGCCAAGAGCCGGACGCGCACGATCGGGGTGATTGTTCCGAATCTGAGTTACTATTACTTCTCGGCGATGCTTAACAGCATCGAGGATGCGGCCCTTCAGGCGGGCTATAGCGTGCTGGTTTGTCAGACAAACGAATCGTCGCTGCGGGAGGTGACGCAGATTCAGAACCTGCTGCGCAGCCAGGTGGAAGGCATCATTATTTCGCTCTCGCGGGATACCGACAACTACCAGCATGTCGAGCGCCTGACCCGACGGAATTTCCCGCTGGTGCTGTTTGACCGGTATGCGGACGACATTCCGGCCTCAAAGGTGATCGTCGATAACCACGAAGCGGCCTTTAAGGCGACCGAGCACCTGATTGAACAGGGCTGCCGCCGCATTGGCTTTCTGGCCGGACCGCCGCAGCTGCTGCTCAGCAACCGCCGCATTGCCGGGTATCAGGATGCGCTGCGAAAACACGGCCTCCCGGTCGAGAATCACCATATTTTCCATTGCGATTACACGCAGGAAAACACGATCATGCAGACGCTGGCGCTGATGAGCCTCCCCCAGCCGCTGGACGGCCTGCTGACCATCAGCGACCGGATCGCCTATCCGGCTTTGTACGTAATGAAACAGAGGGGGTTACGGATTCCGGAAGATCTGGCGGTGGTGAGTTTCAACAACGAACCCGTTTCGGCCTACCTCTCCCCTTCGCTGTCCAGTGTGAGTCAGCCGATTCAGGAAATGGGGCTCGAAACCGTCCGGCTGCTGCTGGCCCACCTGGAATCCGGCGACGAAGCGGTGCCGGTGGAGACGAAAGTGATGCCGACGAAGCTGATCGTCCGCGAGTCGTCGCTGCGACGGTAAACGGTCAAAAAAAAGGGCTGTGCCGTGCACAGCCCTCCCCGATGGCCTCAGGGCAACCGGGCGCACCTTTTTCGAAGCCCGTCCAGCACCGGCACGAAGAACTTTTTGTCGGCCCCGCTGGTGCCCCGGCCTTCGTTATGCGTTTGCAGAATGAACGGCTGTTCGTCGGCGTTGATGACCCGGATGATCGTGGCGACGCTCACCACAATTCGCCCTTCATCGTAAGTGGCATCGAAAAGATACGGCCCATTGTACTGCATGTTTTCGCCCATGTTGGTCTGGTTCTGCCCTTTCGTAGCCCGGACCCGCGCCATAGCGGCATTCTCCTCGATAATCTTATACCCGTTCTGCCGCAGCAGCCGGGTACACTCCTCTACAAACTGCTCCTTGCTCAGGTTGCAGGTGAGCGTCATGGGCCGGGGACGGGTATTGATGCATCCCGAACCCAGCAGAACCAAAAACAGGGCGGTGATCAGACGAAGTTGCATGGCTCGTTTTCAGAAAAAGATAAAAAACTGGGTGATCACTTCCGACTTGCGGTCCGCCACGCGCATGCCGCCGAGCCCTTCCTGTCCGGGCACTTCGTTGGTAGCGGCCGAATAAATGGGGCGGGGCCGGTAATGAACGGTGATTTTGGCGTTGTGCCCCGCCAGCAGCCAGTTGATCCCGCCTTCCAGGAGGTTGTGAGGCTGATTCAGGCGTTCGAAATTGGCCCGGCTGTAGGACACGTACGGCTGAAACTGCCCGAACGTCTGCGTCCAGGCCCGGGGAAACATATAGCCTGCCTGGATGTGAAAGACGCGGCCGGTGCCCCAGGTCGGATAGGCATTGCCCGCCCCGTTGAACGCCTGCGGCTGTGAGCCCGGCTGGGTGGCGGCACTGGCTAGGTTCATCGTACCGGCGTTCCGGACGTAATTGGGCCCGTAGTCGAACCAGTAATGCGCGGCATACGCCGTCAGGGCCGAGCGCTGGGCGCCTTCCGGACCGAAGGGCAGGTCCAGAAAACTGTCGATGGCAAAATGGCGCATGGCCGTGCGGGCGGTATCCACGTTGGCCAGTTGCAGGGCGATCCGCTGGTTTTCGGGCAAACCGGCAAAACCCGTGATGGCCGCCGGATAACGCCCCGCCTGGAGCTCGGCCGTTTGCTGGGCATTGAGCGAAACGCTGGCAGGAATCGTCGGCGCGGCGGTCCGGGGCGTCCGGTGCCACATGGCCTCCGGCTGGATCATGAACCCGGCCCCGACGTTAAACACCTTTTTTGTGCCCAGGTACGACCCGACCATAAACGGCAGCGTCTGGCTTTCCTGTTCGAAGAAATCGTAGGTGGCGTACAACTGGTACAGCGGTTTGTTGAGCGTCCGCGAGTTGTACTGCGAAATGTTGTAGGCATTCGGCAGGGCCGTCAGTCCGGCTGCCCAGCCCGCGCCCCGCCCGGCGAGGGTGGTCATCGGCGACGCTCCGGTGCGTTGGGCCAGGGTGTAGGGCGTTGTCCAGCCCGTGGCCGCTTCCGGAATGGTAAAGGGCTTGGAGAGAATGGCCCGGTAGCTCAGCTTACCGATTTCCCCTTTGGCGTACACCCCAAACGTCCGGGCAAACTGGTCGTTGGCATCCAGCAGCGCCCAGCCATACAGCGGCGAATCAAAGGTCATGAAATTCAGCGTGGCGGCGCTGGAAAGCCGGGAAAGTCCCGACCAGGTCAGCAGTCCCGCCCCGAACGAAAAGGCCCGGCTGGCCTTGAACTCCGTCCAGGCGTCGTGGACAAACACGGCCTGCCTTTTGCCGTCCGTGACGCCGTCGGGCCCGGTGAGCAGCCCGCCCCCGCCCGTGTTGAAGGTCTGGTTGTTGGCCCCGATAATCCAGAAGACCAGGATTCGGGGAGTCAGCTGGCCGTGCATCAGGATGCGGCTCCGGCGAATTCCCACGTCCCAGGTTTCGGCCACGTTGTTGTTGCCGGCGATGCTGGTGCCGGGGTTCTGCTGCTGCCAGCGCAGCCAGATCTGCGACCACATCAGGAGGCGAATAAAGCTGGTACTGTCCTTGTTCAGGTAAAGACGTAAGCCGTTTTTGTAATTGGAACCCGCCCAATATCCCTGGGCAAAAGCCAGTTGACTACTTAAGGCGGTGGTCAGCAGGACGGTGAGTCCCAGCATACGTAGTTTGTGCTGCATAGGTACAAGACTTGGCAAGGGTTAGGTATGTATTCCACAAAAGCTGGCACAAACCTTATAAACCTACGGCATCTTGTCAAATAGATACTATCAATAATGCAAGTATTACTACCTAATTTTAACGACTTCTATAGTATTTTAGCAATTTTTATCTGTCTTAATCCGCTATTCTTCCCCAAACCTGAGTTAATTTGATCCATTCTTTCGACCTTATCGTCTCATGCTGTTGCGTCAATTGGAGTACATTGTGGCCGTGGACAACGAACGGAGCTTTACGAAAGCCGCAGACAACTGCTGCGTGACTCAGCCGACCCTAAGCCAGCAGATCCGGGTGCTGGAAGAACATCTCAGGGTAGAAATTTTCGACCGGAGCCGCACCCCCATTGAGCCGACGCAGCGGGGCCGTCTGATCATCGAAAAGGCCCGGCTGGTGGTGAGCGAAGCGCGGCAGCTGGAGCGGTTTGCCCGCGAACTGGCGGACTGCGCGTAAACAAAAAAGCGGACGGGCGATCCCGGCGTCTGAAACGCCGCGCTCACCCATCCGCCCCGGTTTGGTCTTTCCGGCAGAACGGCCTTACGCCTCGGCCATTTCGCCGGACTTGATAACGCCCAGTTCGCGGCCCACTTTGGTGAACGCCGCCACGGCGCGCTCCAGATGCTCCGGCTCGTGACCGGCCGAAATCTGCACCCGGATGCGGGCTTTGCCCTGGGGCACCACGGGATAGAAGAAGCCGATAACGTAAATGCCCTCCTGCAGCAGCCGCGCGGCAAACTCCTGCGCCAGCGGGGCGTCGTAGAGCATGATCGGCACAATCGGGTGTTCGCCCGGCAGGATGTCGAAGCCGACGGCGGTCATGGCCTCGCGGAAGTAACGGGTGTTGGCTTCCAGCTTGTCGCGCAGGGCCGTCGAGCCTTCCAGCAGGTCCAGCACTTTCAGCGACGCGCCGACGATGGCCGGAGCGAGCGTATTGGAGAACAGATACGGCCGCGAACGCTGGCGCAGCAGTTCCACAATCTCTTTCCGGGCCGCCGTGAAGCCGCCGGAGGCTCCGCCCAGCGCCTTGCCGTAGGTGCCCGTGATGATGTCGATGCGGCCGAAAACGCCCTTGTGTTCGGGCGTCCCGCGGCCTGTTTTTCCCATGAACCCGCTGGCGTGACATTCGTCCACCATCACCATCGCTTCGTAGCGGTCGGCGAGGTCACAGATTTTGTCGAGCTGGGCGATGGTGCCGTCCATCGAGAACACGCCGTCCGTCACGATCAGGATGCGGCGGCTCCCTTTGGCCGCTTCCAGCTGGGCTTCCAGATCGGCCATGTCGTTATGCTTGTAGCGGAAACGTTTGGCTTTGCAGAGCCGGATTCCGTCGATAATCGAGGCGTGGTTGAGTTCGTCGGAAATGATGGCGTCCTGCTCGTTCAGCAACGGCTCGAACACGCCCCCGTTGGCGTCGAACGCCGCGGCGTACAGAATGCAGTCTTCCGCCCCGACGAACTCCGCCGTCCGGCGTTCCAGTTCCTTATGAATGTCCTGCGTCCCGCAGATAAAGCGGACCGACGACATACCGAATCCGTGGGTGTCGAGCGTCCGGCGGGCGGCTTCCACCACCTCGGGATGCGACGACAGGCCCAGGTAATTGTTGGCGCAGAAGTTCAGCACCTCCCGGCCGTCGACAATGCCGATCACGGAGGACTGGGGAGTGACAATAATGCGCTCGGCCTTATACAGCCCGGCGTCCCTGATAGCGTCCAGTTCCTGCTGGAGTTGGTTTTTTATAGCGTACATATATCTAGGTTATAAGGTTTAAAGTTTAAGGTTTAACGTGGCTCCGCCCCATCAGATGGTTGTAGCAGGGCGAAGACACCGCAGCGGCGGAGCCACGTTAAACGTTAAACCTTAAACGTTTCAACGACTTTATCAGTGCGGCCGTACACCGCCGTCAGGTTGGCGATCATTTCGTAGGTCATCCGGTTGAGGTCGTAGGCGGGTTTCCAGCCCCAGTCCTGCCGGGCAACCGAATCATCGATTGAGCGCGGCCACGACTCCGCAATGGCCTGCCGGAAGTCGGGTTTGTAGGTGACGCTGAAATCCGGGAAATGGTGCCGGATGGCGGTCGTCAGTTCGGCAGGCGTAAAACTGAATCCGGCCAGGTTGTACGACGTCCGGACGGTCAGCTGCCCGGCCGGCGCCTCCATCAGTTCGAGGGTGGCGCGCAGGGCGTCGTCCATGTACATCATCGGCAGGCGGGTATTTTCGGCCAGAAAGCACTCGTAGTTCCGGCCCTGCACCGCTTCGTGGAAGATAGCCACGGCGTAGTCGGTGGTGCCGCCGCCGGGCAGGGCTTCGTAGCTGATGATGCCCGGATAGCGCAGCGAGCGCACATCCAGACCGTAGCGTTTGACATAATACTGTCCCCAGTTTTCGCCGGCGGCCTTGCTGATTCCGTAGACCGTGGCCGGGTCGAGGTAGGCGTTCTGCGGCGTGTCGGTCTGCGGGGCGTGTTCGCCGAAAGCGGCGATGGAACTCGGGATGAAGACCTTTTTTACGCCTTCCGTGCGGCTTACTTCCAGCACGTTCAACAGCGTCTGCATGTTCAGGTTCCAGGCCCAGAGCGGGTCGGCTTCGCCTTTGGCGGAAAGAACGGCGGCGAGGTGATAAATCTGGGTGATTCCGTGCCGGCGAACCAGCTCGGCCAGCCCCTTAGCGTCGGTGGCGTCGAGGATTTCGAAGCGACCGGTCTGCCGGGCAGGAAGCCGAAGGTCCGTCGCGATGACCGCCCCTTCGCCGTACAGGGTTTGAAGCCGGGGCAGCAGGGCCGTACCAATCTGCCCATTTGCTCCAATAACCAAAATGGTGTCTGCTTTCATAGTGGTTTTGTTGACAAAGCTTTAACCACAGGAAACGCCAGAGTTGAATACTTACTGATAGCCTCTGGTCAACTCCGTACCAACCTCAGCGCAACTCTGTGGTTAAACTGAATAACGGTACAAAGTTATATTTTAAGATAAAAAATGGAAGATGTCGGGCTAAGTCAGCAAATTTTCCGGAATTGTCGCTTACTTGCCAAAAGAATTGCGGTATCGCCTGTTTTCTAAAATCCGGTTTCAGAAAAATTTTTGGTATGGAATCTCTCGACGAAATAGACAAGAAACTGCTCCGGCTTTTGCAGCAGGACGCCAAGCTGACGACGAAAGAACTGGCGGCGGAACTGGGCCTGAGCCTTTCCCCGGTTTACGAGCGTATTCGGCGGCTGGAGAACCTCGGCGTCATCCGGCAGTACGTGGCCGTGCTGGACCGCAGCCGCCTGGGGCACCCCATCACCACTTTCTGCCAGGTGTCCATGCGGTACCACGACAAGGCGTTCATCGACAATTTTGAACAGGAAATCAAAAAGCTGGAAGAAGTGCAGGAGTGCTACCATATGGCCGGGCAGGTCGATTTTCTGCTCAAAATCCACGTCGGCAGTCTGGAAGAGTACCACGATTTTGTGAAGAACAAACTCTCGCGGATCGAGAACATCGGAACACTCAACAGCACGTTTGTGCTCAAGGAAATCAAGCACGAACTGGGGTACCGCATCCGGTAACCGGAAAATCCGGTTTCGCCATCAATAAGGGCGCCCGGCCCGTCAATCCTCCGACCGAACGCCGAACAGCCGCCGCAGCCAGCCCCGCTGTTCGGCCTCCTCCGCTTTGGCGTCTTCCTCCGACCACCGGAAGTCCGCCAGTTTCCGCAGGTCCGGCTGCCCGGCATCGACCCAGCAGGTGTACCAGAAATCGCCGACCATTTTCACCGACGCCCGCATCTGGCGTTCGACCTGCCCCCGCAGCCGTTCGTGGTAGGCGTGCGAAAACTCGGCGGAATACACTTTGACGGTCATGCCGTTGCGCTCTTCGAAGCCGTATTTCCGACGTTCTCCAAAGTCGGCGGTCAGTTCCCGTTCGAGGCGCAAAACCGAATCCAGCGCGGCATTCGCGCCAAAAACAGCCCGCCAGGCCCGCTTCTGCGGCGAATATTCGTATTCCGCCGGACCCGTCAGAAAATCGTAGTCTTCCAGAAACAGCTCGGGCAACCGCGATTCCCAGAAGCCGTGTATGCCCTGCTGCCCGGTTTTCTGGCCATTGTAGTTGCTGGTGGTGTGGAGGGGCACGTTGGCATCGGCAATGTAGTGGCCCAGATCGGCCGAAATCTTCAGAATCCGCCGGGGATCTCTCGCCCGGAGCGCCTCCGTCAGCTGGTACTTTGCCAGCTGGATATGCCAGGGAACGATGCCGTGCAGCGCCAGCGTGTCTTCGGTGTACTTCTCCGTGGCCGCTTTCCAGGACCGGGGCAATACGGCGGTCGAGGTATCCGGGTAGGCATCCAGATCAATGAAATGACGGGGCGCTTCACCCGGGACGGCATACCGCCGCCTGTCGGGGTTGACGGCATTCTCCGTCAGGTAGTCGATATGCCTTTTGTAAAAACCCAGCATCTCGGGCGGCAGCGTAAACACCGCCTGCCGGTTGATCCGCTGGTGGGCCGTAAATCCCCAGTTTGGATGGTCATATTTAAAATTTACGAAAAAAATTATAGCGAAAACTTGCAGGCAAAAAAAGCTTTGGTACTTTTGTTCTAACATTGTACTAAACGAAGTAAAGTTTATACTTTATTTATAAACGGTATGATGTAACCAAATTTTATTCTGAGAATTTCTTTAAGTCATACAGACATGCAACGCAAATCACTTGGTTACACTTTAATTATTCTGATGTTCGGCATTTTCGGCCTTATCATCTACGGCGCTTACTCACCCGCCAGAAAATCGCAAAAACAGCAAATTGTGTGTGTAAAATTCAAAAATGACGTTAAAACTGAAGTAGTTAATCAGTATATGCGCGATTTTGCGGGGCTTCGGCACGAAATTCCGCAGATTGTCTCTTATTCGGCGGGTACAACGCTGAAAGACAACGGCCAGCGCCCTGAATATGACGTCATGAACTACCTCACGTTCCAGAGCGAAGCTGATATTGAGATGTACAAACAGACCCAGGAGTATCGCCTGTTTGCAAAAAAATATGCATCAGACATCGAAAAGATGTTCGTAATCAACGCAGACATCCGCTGATTTTTGTTTTTTGGCAGCATTTAAGGTTTTTTTGAACCAGAAATCCCCGCAGAGCTCCAGCGGGGATTTTTTGTTGAATCGGATTACGTCTACTAGTACAGAAGGATTAAATCTGCGTAATCTGTGACCAGGAGTTGCTTTTTTTAGGACAATACCCTATTTTTGCAAACCTTTTGTGAGACAACTGAATTCAGTTCAATAAAAAATGGCAAACCATAAATCAGCTCTGAAGCGGATTCGCGCCAACGAAAAGAAGCGCCTGCTGAACCGCTACCAGCACAAAACGACGCGCACGATGATCAAGCGGCTGCGTCTGACGACCGACAAAGAAGCGGCTCAATCGCTTTACATCACCGTTTCTTCCCTGCTCGACAAGCTGGCGAAACGCAACATCATCCACAAGAACAAAGCTTCCAATAACAAATCGAAGCTGGCGAAATACGTGAACGGCCTTTCTGTAGCCGCCGCTTAATCGACGTTCTTACCGACATTCTGGAACCTTACCCGGCAACGGCGTAAGGTTTTTTCATGTCCGGGGTCCGTTACTTTGCCCGGCGTTTCGAGTCCAACAGAAAACAACGCCGGAGCCGTGACGTACGAAACCAAACGCAACATCCTGAGCTGGGCCGAAGAGGACCGTCCCCGCGAGAAATTAATGCTGAAAGGCCGCAGCGCCCTCACCGATGCGGAACTCATTGCGATCCTGATCGGCTCCGGAACCCGCGACCTGTCG
Organism: Tellurirhabdus rosea; assembly: GCF_026278345.1. Classification (NCBI taxonomy): domain Bacteria; kingdom Pseudomonadati; phylum Bacteroidota; class Cytophagia; order Cytophagales; family Spirosomataceae; genus Larkinella; species Larkinella roseola. Next base: position 5,232,657 of record NZ_CP111085.1, on the reverse strand, counting down.
GCGGTCGATCTGGCAAAAATCATCCTTCAGGGCAGCGGCCACAACCTGAACGAACTCGCCCGGCTCAGCGTCAAAGACTTATCGAAGTTCAAAGGAATCGGGGAAGCCAAGGCCATCAGCATCGTGGCGGCGCTGGAACTGGGGCGGCGTCGACGGGAACAGGACCGTCCGCAGCGGGCGCGCATTACGGGTTCGCGGGATGCGTACGAAGAAATCAAGCCGCATCTGCTCGACAAACCGCACGAAGAATTCTGGATTCTGCTGCTCAACCGGGCCAACGAAGTTATCCGGCCGGTGCAGATCAGCGCGGGGGGCGTTTCCGGCACGGTGGCCGATCCGAAACTGATTTTCAAATATGCCCTGGAATACCTGGCCAGCGCCCTTATTCTGGTTCACAATCACCCTTCGGGAAATCTCCAGCCCTCCCAGGCGGACAAAGACCTCACCCGCAAACTCAAAGAGGCCGGCCGCCTCCTCGACATTCCCATCCTGGACCACCTCATCTTCACCGACCGAACCTTTTTCAGTTTTGCCGACGAAGGCCTACTTTAAGAATTAAGAATTATGAGTTAAGAGTTAAGAGTTATGAGTTATGAGTTGGCTTCGCTTGAGCAGATAACCGCAATAAGCGAAGCCAACTCATAACTCTTAACTCATAACTCTTAATTCCCTTTACCTTGTGGTGATTTTTACGACGGCTTCGGGTTCGACGGGCGTCGGGGAGGTGCCGGGGAATGGGCGGACTTCGGTCAGCAGGATTTCAAACTGGGTGCCTCCGACCTCCAGCGCGGCCGTGTCCTGGCTTTTCAGGGTTGATCCGCACTGGCCCAGACACAGTTCTCCGGTCTTGGAGGCGCCGTTGTTGGTCAGCGTAAAAAAGACTTTAGCGCTTCCGTACTGGATGCAGACGACATTGGCCGGACAGCGGCTGTCTTCAATTTTGGTTACTTTCAATTCACCGGACTGCTTGACGCGCGCGGATTTGCTCATCGACACCACCACCGGATCGGACGTTTCGGCCTGGGCTTTCACAGAATCACGCTGACAGGCGCCCAGCGTCAGGGCCAGCAGCATCGCTGACAGGAATAGGGTACGTTTCATCATCGGTACTTACTATTGTTTGTTGTTCTCCTGCATGACCCGAAGCACCCGGCAAGGGTTGGCATCCCAGCAAAAAAAGCATAAAAAAAGGCTCCCGGGAGCCTAAAAGAGTTCATAGTGTAGAGTTTAGGTTATATAGTTGCTCTGCAGCGCCTAACTATCAACCCTAAACTATAAACTCTAAACTTATCAATATTTACGCTCTTTGTTTTCGAGCCAGCGGCCGGTGATGAACGAAGCGACCAGCAGTACTACAAAGAAAGCAATAGCAATGATTGTCATTAACATGGCGATACAGGCTTTATGAGAATGTTGGCACAAAAATAAGCAATTAGCGTCTGCGTCGACACGAATCGCCGGAATAACCGGATTTTTTTTCCGGTCTCCCCAGAATCAGGCGCTTACAGCACTCCTTTCGTGCTCGGCAGCGTATCCAGTTCCCGAATGTCGCGGCGGACAGCCATCCGGATCGCCTTGGCAAACGCCTTGAAAATCGCTTCGATTTTATGGTGTTCGTTCTGCCCCTCGACTTTGATGTTCAGGTTGCAGAGCGCCGTATCGGAGAAGGACTTGAAGAAATGGTAGAACATTTCGGTCGGCATCTCCCCGATTTTCTCGCGGCGAAACTCCGCCTCCCAGACCAGCCACGGGCGACCCGAAAAATCAATTCCTACCTGGGCCAGCGCTTCGTCCATGGGCAGCAGAAAACCGTAGCGGCTGATTCCCCGCTTGTCGCCCAGGGCCCGCCGGTACGCTTCGCCCAGGGCCAGCGCGGTGTCCTCGATCGTGTGGTGCTCGTCGATGTGCAGATCACCCTGCACCCGGATGGTCAGGTCGGCCCCGGAATGCTTGGCCAGCTGGTCGAGCATGTGGTCGAAAAAGCCCAGCCCGGTCCGGATGTCCGAGCGGCCGCGACCGTCGAGGTTGAGGTCGATGACGATCTGCGTTTCTTTCGTATTGCGCTCGATGGTGGCCGTGCGGGCGGGCAGCTTCAGGAATTCGTAGATTTCGTCCCAGTTGCCGGATTCGAGCGCGATGGCGGCCTGCATGGCCTCGGTCCGACCCGATACGTCGGCCAGCTGGGCGGTTTCCGTCAGGTTGGGCGGCAGGAACAGGATGGCTTTGGCGCCGAGGTTTACGGCTAATTGCACGTCCGTCAGGCGGTCACCAATCACGAAACTATTGGCCAGGTCATAGTCGCCGGTGAGGTACTGCGTCAGCAGGCCGGTGCCGGGTTTGCGGGTGGGTGCGCCTTCCCGGGCAAAAGTCCGGTCGATGTGCACGCCGCTGAAGTGAATATTTTCGCCGGCGAAAGTTTCCAACATGCGATTCTGGGCGGGCCAGAAAGTTTCTTCCGGGAACGAATCCGTACCGAGCCCGTCCTGGTTGGTGACCATCACCAGTTCATAATCCGTCTCTTCCGCAATCCGCCGCAGGGCCGATAACACTTTGGGAATGAACACCAGTTTTTCCAGCGAATCCACCTGCTGACTGGGTTGCGGCTCCAGAATCAGGGTACCGTCACGGTCAATAAATAAGACTTTTTTCATACGATAAATACCAGACTGCAAAACTAACGATTCCCATTCGCTTGACCGTCGTTTTCTACAATTCTTTCATTTGTGCGTCAAAGCGTTATTTTTGCGGTCCCGTTCTCATAAACTATTCCCTAAAGCGCATCGTTATTAGAAAACAAAGGCAGATCAACAGCATACTATCCTTTACATAAGTACTGCCGCTTCTTTTAAAAATGAAAAAATAACCATCCGATTAGTTTTTATATAAAATGCACACTGAAAAAAACAGCAAGCTTACACGTATTGCGGTATTCTATGATGGGAATTATTTTCTGCATGTAAGTAACTACTACAATTATTCTCACGAAAGACGCAGCCGGATCAGCATTTCCGGCCTCCACGAGTTTATTCGTCAGCAGGTAGCTGAAGCCGAAGATAACGACCCCCGCCTTTGCCAGATTGTGGATGCCCACTATTTCCGGGGTCGCCTCAACGCCCATGAAGCCAGCCAGCGCGGAAACCAGCTGTTCTACGACCGGCTGTTCGATGATATTCTGATGTCGGAAGGCGTGGTAACGCACTACCTTCCAGTAAAAACCTACCACGATAAGCGCCAGGAAAAAGGAATTGACGTCTGGCTCGCCCTGGAAGCGTACGAACTGGCGTTTTACAAGAACTTCGACGTGCTGGTTCTCATCACGGCCGACGGCGATTATGTTCCCCTGATCCGCAAACTGAACACCCTCGGCACCCGGGTTATGGTGCTGAGCTGGGATTTTGAATATTACAACGACGAAGGCGACCGCCAGGTAACGCGCACATCGCAGGACCTGCTGCGCGAAGTTTCGTACCCCGTAGCCATGCACGAACGCATCGAAAACGGCCTGCGTACGGGCGATTCGCTGGTGAACAACCTGTTTGTCAAACAGTCGGCCACGCGCGTACAGAACGGGGTCACCAACGGCGCGGCGGTAAGCATCACCGACGGTCTGAACTTCAGCTTTGATGGGGATGATGATGGGGCGTATGACGACGATCCGAACGAAATCAAAATCAGCACCATCCGGACGCTGAAAAACGGGTACGGCTTCATCAATTACCCGCCCAACAACCTGTTTTTCCACTACACCAGCCTAATGGGTTCGGACTTCAACGAACTGAACATCGACGACGAGGTGTCGTTCCATATCGGTAAAAACGCCGAGGGCAAGGACATTGCCGTCGAGGTGCGGCTGGTCAACAACCACTGATGAATCCATTCGGCGTGCGCGACGGCAGCAGGGAAGTGATGGACGGGCATGACCCCGAATGGCGCTGGAAAGCGCTGCGCTGGGCCTGTCACGAAGCTGTCCGCCGCCAGCAGCCTTTTACGTTTCTGAATAACAACGGCCTGTCGTATCCCGGCGGGCCGTTTCCCAATCGGCTGATGGTCGGCACCCGGCGGGACCTGCGCCCCGGTCCGGGCGACTTCCTGAACGAGGTGCAGGCGGCCTTTCGGGAGCGCCCCTCCTGCCTGGCCGGTTTTCTGACCTACGATTTCAAGAACCGGCTCGAAGCCCTCGAAAGCCGCCACTCCGACCACCTTGCGCTTCCTGACGGCTATTTCTACGAACCGGCCTACCGCTTTGATTTTGGGGCCGACCGGGTTGTCGTTGCCGGTCCCGAGCCGGAAGCCGTTCTCGACCAGATCGACCGCACGGCCGTTCCCGCTTCGGCTTCCCTTTCCCCGACGGTCTCCGTCCGCTGCCGGGTCAGCCGGGAGGAGTATCTGGCGAATGTCCGGCGCATCCGGGAGCACATTCTGGCCGGTGATGTGTATGAGTTAAACTATTGCATGGAGTTTTACGCGGAGAACGTCCGGCTGGACCCGTTCGCCCTCTATTGCCGCCTCAACGAACGGTCGCCGATGCCGTTTTCTGTTTTTCAGAAAGTGGGTGACGTGTACCTGATGGGGGCCTCGCCGGAGCGTTTTCTGAAAAAAGAAGGCACCCGTCTGGTTTCCCAGCCCATCAAAGGCACCATCCGGCGCGGACAGACGCCCGGGGAGGACGAGCAGTTGAAGGAGGCTCTCCGCAACAACGAAAAAGAACAGGCTGAGAACCTGATGATTGTGGATCTGGTGCGCAACGACCTCGCCCGCAGCGCCGAAACCGGCTCCGTGCGGGTCGAGGAACTGTTCGGCATTTACACCTTCCGGCAGGTGCATCAGATGATTTCGACCGTCTCGGCCACGCTGCGGCCCGACGTGCCGTTCACAGACGCCATCCGCCACGCCTTCCCGATGGGCAGCATGACGGGCGCGCCGAAGGTCCGGGCGATGGAACTCATCGAGCAGTACGAAGCCAGCCGGCGGGGCCTGTATTCCGGCACCGTTGGCTATATCACGCCGGAAGGCGATTTCGATTTCAACGTGGTGATCCGGAGTATGCTGTACAATGCCCGGACGGGGTATCTGTCCTTTTCGGTAGGCAGCGCCATCACCTTCGATGCCGACCCGGCGGCGGAGTACGACGAGTGTCTGCTGAAAGCGTCGGCGATGCTGGCGGTGCTGGTCTAGCGCGCCCCGACAGGACCGCGAAAGGAGGCTCGTATTGTTATCCTTATAAACCAGCCGCCCTTTTTTCACTCCTTTTTAATGTCCTTCTTAAATAATTACAGTTTTTTAGCACCAACCCCTTGCTTTCTTCAGCAAACGTTCTTACCTTTGCACCAGCAAAATTTCAAGCGGGCATCCGTCCCATCCTCTGTAGCGGGTCTTTTCCCATCGGGTATTTCTTCCAGTCACACAGGGCCAAACACGGATGTCAATCGGCAAAAGGGGTTGCACATTCGTTGTGGGGGCTTTAGCGGGCATTTCTGACTTTCAATCGCAACCGTAACGGTTTCTAGACAGTTACCTTCTCAGCAAAGGCGATACGCCGCTGTGCTCAGGTATCAAGGGTTCTGACGCGCCACTCCACCTGCCGCCGCTTGTTCAGCAAAGTTGGTTTTTAGTTTAGGGTTTAACGTTCAGTGTTGATCACTGCGCTATGCGGATCGCCGAACCCAAACCATAAACTTCAGACCGTAATCTCATTCAAACTTTTGTTTATGAACCAGGACATTCAGGAAACGCAGGAGCAGGAAGCGATCGAGCAGGCTCCCGTCCAAAATGAAAATGGCTTTGCAAAGCTGGAGCTTTCAGAGCAAATCATGCAGGCCGTCACCGAGATGGGCTTTACCAATCCCTCTCCGATTCAGGCCGAAGCTATTCCGCCGATTCTGGCGGGCCGTGACGTCATTGGTCAGGCCCAGACCGGCACCGGTAAAACCGCCGCCTTCGGGATTCCGGCCATCGAGCTTATCGATGTAGCCGAACGTCACCCGCAGGTGCTCGTCCTCTGCCCCACCCGCGAACTCGCGCTGCAGGTAGCCGACGAGGTGAAGAAACTTTCCAAATTTAAAAGAGGCATTCGCGTCGAAGCCATCTACGGCGGCGACTCCATCGAACGCCAGATTCGCTCCCTCAAGACGGGCGTGCATATCGTAATCGGTACGCCGGGCCGCGTGATGGACCACATGGAGCGCAACACGCTCAAGCTCGACAACGTCCGGATGATGATCCTCGACGAAGCCGACGAAATGCTGGACATGGGCTTCCGCGAAGACATCGAAAGCATTCTGGAAGAGATGCCCGCCGAACGGCAGACCATCCTCTTCTCGGCTACCATGTCGAAGCCCATCATGGCGATCACCAAGAAATTCCAGAACGATCCCGTGCTGGTGAAGGTGGTGAAGACGGAGCTGACGAACACGAACATCGAACAGGTGTACTTCGAAGTAAAGCCGAAAGCAAAAATCGAAGTGATGTGCCGTCTGATCGACATGCACAACCTGAAGCTGATGCTGGTGTTCTGTAACCAGAAGAAGCGGGTGGACGAACTCGTTGAATCCCTGCAGGTTCGCGGTTATTCGGCAGAAGGTCTGCACGGTGACCTGCGCCAGGCGCAGCGGAACAACGTGATGTCGAAGTTCCGTTCGGGCGTGACCAACATCCTGGTTGCGACGGACGTAGCTGCCCGCGGTATCGACGTGGACGACGTAGACGCGGTAATCAACTTCGATATTCCGCTCGACGAAGAATATTACGTACACCGGATTGGCCGGACGGGCCGCGCCGGGAAGTCAGGAAAAGCGTTCTCGCTGGTTGGCAAGGACGAAAAGTACCGCTTCCGGGAAATCCAGAACTATACGAAGGTCAAGGTTGAAAAAGGCGTGATTCCGTCGTTCGAAGACATCGTCGGCTTGCGGAAGGCCCGCTTCATCGATCAGGTGAAAGAAACCATCGAGCAGAGCCAGGACCTGAACCTGTACGAAGACCTGCTGACGGCGCTGCACCACTCCGGTTTCACGACCGAGCAGATTGTTGCCGCACTGGTAAAACGCAGCATGGGCATCGAAAAGAACGAATTCAGCGACCAGAACCTCGGTCTGGAAGACGACCGTCGGGGCGACCGTTTCGGCCGTAACGACGGACCGGACCGCGGCAGCCGTTTCGGCGACCGCGAGCGGGGAGGCCGTTTTGGCGACCGGGACAGCCGTCGGGGCGAAGGTCGTTTCGGCGACCGTACCGATAGCCGCCGGGGCGAAGGCCGCTTTGCCCGTAACGACGGACCGGACCGCGACCGGGGTGGTCGGGAAGAAGGTGGCCGCAAGGGCTTCTTCGACCGTGACAACAACCGGGCTCCGCGTGAGCGGGAAGCCAACATGGTGCGTCTGTTTGTGAGCATCGGTCGCCGCGATTACGTCCGTCCGGGCGACATCGTGGGTGCCATTGCCGGCGAAGCCAACATTCCGGGCAGCACCATCGGCCATATCGACATCTTCGACAAGCACACGCTGGTCGACGTGCCGCGCGAACACGTGAACAAAGTGCTGGACGCGATGGAAGACAATACCATCAAAGGCCGCCGCGTGAACATCGAGGTAGCGCGCTAAGGTTTGCCTGACAAGGTGAGATAACAAAAGCCCACGGTTTAAACCGTGGGCTTTTTGTGCATTTCATGCCGCCGTCCGGTCAATCGCGTTTCCCGCATTTTTCCACCCCTGAGACTCCGGATGTCAATGTTTTTTACAGTTTTTCACGCATGTTCCGCTTCCATCTCCCCTCCTTTCTCCTGGCCATTGCGCTTTTCATCACCGAAGTCCTGATTGCCGCTTACGTCCACGACCGCTTCGTCCGGCCTTATTTCGGGGATTTTCTGGTGGTCTTTCTGGTCTATTACGCGGTTAAATCAATTCTTGAAACGTCGGTTAACAAACTGGCTTTCGGGGTATTGCTGTTTGCGTTTTTCGTGGAAGCCCTGCAGTATGTCAACTTTATTGCCTGGGCGGGGCTGGAGCACAACCGCCTGGCTAAAATTGTCCTCGGCACCAACTTCGAGTGGATTGATATTCTGGCGTATAGCTTAGGCGTCGCCGCGATTCTATTGATTGAAAAGTCTTATTCCAGAAGCCGAAAAAAGACTTACGACCAAAAAATCGGTTAAAGTCCTCCGCTTTTTACCTTTACACCGTTGACAAACCATTCCCTTCCATGAACTCCACTACCCGTCGTTCCTTCCTCCGCACGGCCGCCCTGACGGGAGCCGCGCTGCCGTTTGCCTCTTCGCTCCTACAGGCCGCCCCGCCGCCGGTCCTGTCCAAAGTCCGGCTGGCGTTTATCGGCGTGGGCCTGCGCGGCCGCAATCACCTGCAACAGGCCCTCTACCGCGACGACGTGGAGGTGACGGCCATCTGCGACGTTGACCCGGACGCCATCGCCAAATCCAACGCCATGATTCAGAAAGCGGGCCGTAAAGAACCGGCAGTCTACGCCAAAGGCGATCAGGATTTCCTGAACCTCCTCAAGCGCGACGATATCGACGGGGTTGTCATCGCGACGCCCTGGGAATGGCATACGCCCATGGCCGTCGCCACCATGAAAGCGGGCAAGTACGCGGGCCTGGAAGTGTCGGCAACGGTCACGCTGAAAGAGTCGTGGGACCTGGTCAATACGTTCGAGAAAACCGGCTCGCACTGCATGCTGCTCGAAAACGTCTGCTATCGCCGCGACGTAATGGCCGTGCTCAACATGATCCGGCAGGGGATGTTCGGCGAAATGCTGTACGCCCACTGCGGCTACCAGCACGACCTGCGGGAAGTGAAGTTCAACGACGGGAAACGGGCGCATGGCGGCGGGGTGGAATTTGGCGAAAAAGCCATTTCGGAAGCCCGCTGGCGCACCCAGCACTCCGTGGACCGCAACGGCGACCTGTACCCCACGCACGGCCTCGGTCCCGTGGCGCACTGGATGAACATCAACCGGGGCAACCGCTTTACGCACCTGACCAGCACCGCCACCAAAGCCCGCAGTCTGCACAAATACGTGGTCGATAAAGGCGGCCCCGACCATCCCAACGCCAAGGTGAATTTTAAACTGGGCGACGTCGTTACGACCGTAATCCAGTGCGCCAACGGGGAAAATATTGTCATCATGCACGACACCAACTCGCCCCGCCCCTATTCGCTGGGCTTCCGGGCGCAGGGCACGCAGGGCATCTGGATGGACGATGGCGACACGATTTACCTCGAAGGCGTCAGCCAGAAAGCGCACCAGTGGGAGCCGTTTGCGGCGTATCAGGAAAAATACGATCACCCGCTCTGGAAGCAGCACGCCCAGTCGGCCGAGAACGCCGGGCATGGCGGCATTGACTTCTTTGTGCTGCGGGCGTTCATCGAATCCATCAAGGCGCAGACCGCGCCGCCCATCGACGTGTACGATGCCGCCGCCTGGAGCGTGATCAGTCCGCTGTCCGAACAAAGCATCGCCCAGGGCAGCAAACCGGTCGAAATCCCGGATTTCACCCGGGGCAAATGGAAAACCAACAAACCGATCTTCGGGTTGAATGCGATTTATTAAAAGAGTGTAAAGTTTAGGGTTTAACGTTGAAAGTGAAAAGCCTCTCGCGGTTGCTCTTGCGTTCAACCTTAAACTTTACACCTTAAACGAACTTATATGCGTACAATCCTCATCGCGGCGAGTTGCCTGGTCTTTGCCTGCCAGTCGGAGCCGGAAAGCCGGGCGTATTCTTCCGGGGTGACCCTCTTTGCCGAGAAGCCTTCTCCGGCTTCTGTGGCCCTGCCGGTAGCCGGCCGGACTCCGCCGCCGGGGATGGTTCTGGTTCCGGGCGGGCAGACCCAGATTGGGGATGAGGCCGGTATGGAGTGGGAAAAACCGCTGTTCTGGGTGCAGATCAGGCCGTTTTTTATGGACGAACACCCCGTTACGGTGGCGGACTTCCGGAAGTTTGTGGAAACGACCCATTACCGCACGCAGGCCGAAACGTTTGGCGACGGCGGCACGCTCAACGAAGAAACCGGGCAATGGGCCCTGAAAGCGGGAGCCTCCTGGCACCATCCGCAGGGCCCCGGCGAGCCCGCCGCGCCGGACAACCACCCCGTTACGCAGGTGTCCTGGAACGACGCCGTCGCCTACGCCCGCTGGGCCGGGAAACGCCTGCCCTCGGAATTTGAATGGGAACACGCCGCCCGCAACGGGGTCAACAGCCGCACCAAATACCCGTTTGGAAACGACTTGCAGGATGCCTCCGGCAACTTTCTGGCCAACACCTGGAACGGCAGGTTTCCGCAGCACGATGCCGTGGCGGACGGCTTTCACCACACCTCGCCGGTCGGGCAGTTTGGAAAAACCCCGCTGGGACTGACGGATATGTCGGGCAACGTCTGGGAATGGTGCGACGACTGGAAACAGAACTACGCGGACCTGGTGGCCGGAACACCGCCGCAGAACCCGACCGAAAAGGTACAGCGCGGCGGTTCGTTTCTCTGTGAACCGGGCTGGTGCCACGGCTACCGGGTTTCCGGACGGTCGTTTACCTCTCCGGAAACCAGCCTGATGCACGTTGGCTTTCGGTGCGTGAAGGACCTGTAACGCGGAGTGATACTCCGCGAAAAACCGCAGGATTTGGCTTTTAATTTTGGCTCTTACGGGTCTGCGCGGAGTGATACTCCGCGTTACAGGTTTTTTCGGAGTATCACTCCGCGTTACGGTTAGAACCCAACCGAGTTCCCTCCATCGACCGGCAGGGAAGCGCCTGTTACGTACTTCGCGGCGTCGGAAGCGAGGTAGACCGCCGCCCAGCCGATGTCCTCGGGTTTGCCGAATTTCCCCATCGGGGTGCGGCGCATGGCCCGGTCGCGGCGTTCGGGATCGTTGTTCATGGCCGTACGACTCATTTCGGTTTCGATAAAGCCCGGGGCAATGGCGTTGATGCGCACGTTTTTCCCGGACCATTCCGAAGCCAGCACTTTCACCATACCGGCCACGGCTGATTTGGAAGCCGCATAAGCCGCCACCCGGTCGATGCCGTAATAGGCCGCCATGGAAGTGATCATGATGATGCTGCCGCTCTGCCGTTCCACCATGCGCCGGGCGCAGGTCCGCGTAAGGGCAAAAACGGCGTTCAGGTTGGTATTGATGATCCGCCCGAAATCTTCGTCCGAAACGTCCAGAGCCGGTTTTTTCATGTTGATTCCGGCGTTGTTCACCAGAATATCAACCGGGCCGAGTTTGGCTTCGATGGCCTCCACCAGCGGCTCCAGACCCGCCAGGTCGGTGACGTCGTTGGTGAAATAATGCGCCCGTTCGCCCAGTTGGGCCACGGCGTCCTGCAGCGGCTGTTCCCGACGACCGGTGATGACCACGGTGGCCCCGGCTTCAATCATGCATTTGGCAATATCGAATCCGATACCGGTTCCTCCACCGGTGATGAGGGCGACTTTGCCTTCGAGAGAGAAAATAGTCAAAGTATGTAAAAGTTGAAAATGACAAATTAGTGGGGCGGTTCTCGCCGATTTACGCGGATTTGCGCTGATTACTACAAATCGGCGTCTGAAATCGGCGTAAATCGGCGAGAAACAACCCCTATCGCATCTGATAAATATCCACCAGTTCTTTTACCTCGGCCAGCGTCCGCTCCGGCTTAGGCAGCGGGGCCGGAATCGGCTGCTTTGAAAACTGCTGGAAATACAGCACACAGGCGTCGCGCCACCAGAGCGCTTCCTTGCGCTGAACGGCCAGTCGCCCGGCTACGTCATCAAAAATTTCGGGGTCCACCGCAGGCCGAACGGCATCCCATTCTTTCTGCATGCCCGCCACGGCCTCGGCTCCGGAATAGTACCGGGTGCAAAGTTCGTCCCAGAGCGTACGGCCCGTGCTGAGCTTTTGGGTCCAGGGCACGTGGTGAAACCAGAGCAGGTACGGCAGCGGACAGGTTTCGGGTTTGTTCCACTGTTTCTGCACCTCGGGAGCGTACAGCGCCAGGGCGTTGCTGCCCGAAGCCGTGCGGTCGAAGCCGACGCCGATCGAATCGGCGCGGTGGTAGTAGGTGTGCCGCCAGTCGGGGCGCGGGGCGCGGTCGAGCCAGGGCTCCGGTCCGTAGTGAATGCCGTAGCCCATGATGTGGTGCAGACCCAGCGGATTGGTGTAATCGACGTAGGTTTCGCGCGACCTCATCAGCAGGTTCGTGATCCGTTTTACCGCATTGGGTTCCTGGGTCAGCGTCATCCGCACCCATTCGCCGGCGATCTGTTCGGAAGGCAGCGTGTGGTCCCAGGCCAGCCGTCCATAGGCGTACCAGTTGGCCTGGCCCATGGTGTGGCCCGTCCAGTTGCGGTCGGAGCCGGTGTTGGCCACGCCCGCCATTGCCGTCAGCGGATAACCGTGCACACTGCCGTCGATGACCTTCGCCACCGTCGAGCCTTTGCCTTTCGCGTAAGTGTCCGAATCCAGCGTTTCCTTGAACAGCGGCGCTTCGAAGACCAGATGCGTGGCGAACCCAAGGTATTCCTGCGTCAGCTGAAATTCCATCGCCAGCGGCGTCTGCGGCATCGCTCCGAACAGCGGGCTGAACGGCTCCCGGACCTGAAAGTCGATCGGGCCGTTCTTCACCTGCACGATCACTTTGGGGTGAAACTTGCCGTCGAAGGGCTTAAACTCTTCGTAGGCGGCTTTGAACCGGTCGCCTTTCGGGTCGGCTTTGTAGACGAACGCCCGCCAGAGCACCACGCCCTCGTACGGTTCCAGCGCCTTGCCCAGCATATTGGCCCCGTCGGCGTGGCTGCGGCCGTAATCCTGCGGACCCGGTTCGCCTTCCGAATTGGCCTTGACCAGAAAGCCGCCGAAGTCGGGAATGAGGCCGTAGATTTCCTTCACCTTGGCGTTCCACCACTGCTGCGTCTGCGGGTCGAGCGGGTCGGCGCCCGGCAGTCTGCCGATTGTTTTCGGCGCCGGGAAATACACCGACAGGTACACCTTGATGCCGTAGGGCCGGAAAACGCCGGCCAGGGCCGCTACCTTTCTGAGGTACTCGGTCGTCATGAAGCGCGGGCTGGCATTCACGTTGTTGAGCACCGTGCCGTTGATGCCCAGCGAAGCGTTGGCGCGGGCATAATCGCGGTAGCGCGGGTCCAGCCGCTCGGGCAGTTCGTACCATTTCCAGAGACTCGAACCGGCGTACCCCCGTTCAATGGAGCCGTTGACATTGTCCCAGTGATTCAGCATCCGGATTTTCACCTTCGGACTGCTGCTCAGGGCCAGATTTGCCAGCGACTGCCCGGTCTGCAGGTGACGCAGCAGCGCAAACGTGCCGTACAGGACGCCCGCCGGTGTTTTGGCCGACACCACAATGTTGTTCTGCCGGCGGGTGATCTGGTAACCTTCCGCATTGGCCGTATTGGTATTGGCATCGACCGTCAGCAGAATGCCGCCGGTCTTCCCGCCTGCGCCCGGCGCCATCGCCACCGGCTTGCCCAGAAGACCCTGCAAACCGGCCTGAAGCTCCTGGGCCGCCGTTTGCACGACGGGGCTTTTGTCCGCCGCGGCAATGAACTGAGCTGCCCCGGCGTACTCGGCGCGGCGGGCGGCGTCTTTAATCAAATCGTATTTGAGCCAAAGCCGGTAGCCATCGTCGGCGCGGCAAAGGGTGGAAAGCAGGACAAACAGGAACAGTAGGTTTTTCATAAATTAAGGCTATTCTCAGCGTTTAACAGAGTTAAAACGAGGAAGCGGCGTTTGTGCTACACCTGACTTTCCTCCGCCATCTTCCGCGACACAACTCCGTTTTCTTCCAGCCCCCGCACGATGCCCAGTTCCAGTCCGCGGAGTTCGGCCAGCCCGCGCAGCCGCCCGATGGCCGAATAGCCGGGGTACGTTGTTTTCTTCAGATCATCGAGCATCTGGTGTCCGTGGTCCGGCCGCATCGGGATGGACGTTAGGCCCAGCCCGGCTTCTGCCCGGCGGCGCTGTTCGAGCACAAGCTCCTTCACCACAGCGTACATGTCCACATCGCCCGCCAGGTGGTCGGCTTCGAAGAAGTTGCCCTGCTCGTCGCGTTTGGTGGTCCGGAGGTGGATGAAGTGAATCCGGTCGCCGAAGCGGCGGACCATGCCCGGCAGGTCGTTGTCGGGGCGGACGCCCAGCGAGCCGGTGCAGAAGGTAATGCCGTTGGCCCTGAGGTCGCAGGCCGCCATAAGCTGTGCCAGATCGGCCTCCGTACCGACGACGCGCGGCAGACCCAACAACGGGAACGGGGGATCGTCCGGGTGAATGCACAGATTGACGCCCACCTCCTGCGCGACGGGCGCTACCTGCTGAACGAAATAATAGAGGTTCTGGCGAAGCTGCTGGTCGCCGATGGCCGCGTATTCGTCCAGCAGGCCCTGAAACGTTTCGAGCGTAAAGCTTTCTTCCGACCCCGGCAGCCCGAGCAACACCGTCGCCGAGAGGTTCTCGATCTGGGCGGGCGTCATCCGGTCAAACCGGGCTTTTGCGGAGGCCACCTGTTCGGCCGGGTAATCGGCTTCGGCACCGGGGCGTTTCAGGATGCAGACATCAAACGCGACGAAGGCTTCCTTCTCGAACCGCAGCGCCAGCGAGCCGTCGGGCATTTCGTACCGGAGATTCGTCCGCGACCAGTCCAGCACCGGCATGAAGTTGTAGCAGACCGTCCGGATACCGCAGGCGGCCAGATTCCGGAGGGATTGTTTGTAATTTTCGATGTACCGTTCCCGTTCGGGGCGGGCTTTCTTGATGTCTTCGTGGACCGGCAGGCTTTCGACCACCGCCCAGTGCAGCGGGGAATAACGATCATTGGCCGCCTCGACCAGTTTCTTCCGGGCTTCGATCTCCTCAATCGACCAGACCTCACCGACCGGAATCTGGTGCAGGGCTGTTACCACGCCGGAGCAGCCCGCCTGCCGGATATCCATCAGGGAAACCGGATCGTTGGGACCAAACCAGCGCATGGTTTGTTGCATTCTCATTCGATACTTGGTTATGGGTTGTATTCAATCTGCAAATATTGAAGACAAGCGATAAAAGACAATGAAAAAGAGAAAAGAGAAGGGAGAAAAGAGAAAGGACAAGAGAGGAGAGAAAAGAGATTAGAGAAAAGAGATTATGGACAAGAGAGGAGAGACAAGCGACACAGGACAAAGACAGGCAACCAGGCAGGGAGTGCTTGCTGAACTGTGTCAGCCTAGGGTTCTAGTCGAAGCGATGTTGTTTGATGCGTTCTTCAAAGATAATACTAAACTGGTTGACGACTTCCTTCCAGTTGTAGGTGGTCGTTTCCCATTTGATTTGCAGGTTTTGAACCGTCAAATAGACTAATTTTTGCAGGGCAACATCCGAGCTGAAAGCTCCTTTTGTTTTGGTAACCTTGCGTAACTGACGATGGTAGCCCTCTACCGTATTGGTCGTATACATTACCTTGCGAATAGCAGGCGGATAGTCGAAAAAGGGCGAGAGTAATTCCCATTTGTCGAGCCACGGTTGAACGGCTTTGGGGTACATACCGCCCCATCGCTCCTGTACCAGTAGTAAGTTTTCCATGGCCTGCTCCCGGTCTGGAGCCTGATAGACCGTCTTAAGATCTTTAGCGAAGTCTTTGAGCAACTTATCGGGTACGAAGCGGAAAGAATTGCGTAGCTGATGGACAATACAAAGCTGGACGGTGGCGGCTGGGTAAACGTTGTTGATGGCCACATCGAAGCCCTTTAGGCCGTCCACACATGTGATCAACAGGTCCTCTACACCCCGCTGTTTGAGGTCGGTGAGCACCGAAAGCCAGAACTTGGCTGACTCGGTTTCTGCTGTATAAATGCCCAACACCTGCTTTTTGCCTGACAGATTCAGGCCGATCACGCTGTAGAGCACCCGACTTACCACACGCCCCTCGTGGCGCACTTTGTAATAAATACCATCGAGCCAGACCAGGGTATATAGGCTCTCCAAAGGCCGGTTCTGCCACTCCCGCATAGCAGGAATGACTTTGTCAGTAATGGCCGTTAACTCGCTGTCGGAGAGTGCGTAGCCATACATCTCCTGCAAGTGCTGGCTGATGTCGGCATAGCTGTTACCCACGCTGTAGAGTGATAATACCTTCTGCTCAAGTTGGGGTGTGAGTACTACCTGGCGCTTGGGCACAAGCTGAGGCTGGTAGCTACCCGTACGGTCGCGGGGCGTCTGTAAGTCTAGCAAACCGGCACTGCTTTTGACGCGCTTGGTTGTCTTGCCGTTACGTCGGTTCTGTTCTACCTGCCGAGTCTGGGCGAGGTGACTATCCATTTCCCCTTCCAAAGCGGACTCTAAAAAGTGCTTCAGCAGAGGCGCAAACAAACCGTTCTCTCCCGTCAGGGGTTTACCTTCGTAAAGGCCCTTGATGGCGGCCTGTTTGAAGGCCTCAAAATCGAATTGGTCGGTCATAGTTGTGAATGTAGGCTTTTCTTTCCTTCTATTCACCCTGTGGCCTGACACAGTTCAGCGAGCAGTCTCACCAGGCAGCTTCCTCGCCATTCCCAAAAACACATCTTAGTTCTTCTGTCACTGACCACTGACCACTAGTCTCTTGTCTAATGTCTATTGTCTATTTGTCAAATCTCCCTCGTCCAATGTCCCTCATCACTTCCCTCCCTTCTCTTTCTTCTTTTCTCTAATCTCTTGTCTCTCTTACACAAAGAACGGCACGTCCTTGGTGGCGTATTTCTTCATGCCTTCCTCGTTGATTTCGACGCCGATACCGGGCTTTTCGGACAGCGGAATGAAGCCGTCTTTTACCATCGGTCCGTCGAAGGTCACAATATCCTTGAACATCGGATCGTCGTGGAAATAAATCTGCCATTCCAGAATCAGGAAGTTGGGCACCGAAGCGCACACGTGCGAAGAAGCCATTGCGCCGAGGTAGGAAGCCACCATGTGCGGCGCAAACGGAACGTAGTAGAGGTTCGACAGGTTGGCAATGCGCTGCGCCTCGCCCAGTCCGCCCGCTTTCTGCAAATCCGGCATGATGATGTCCACGGCCCCAATTTCGAGCAGCTTCCGGAAGCCGTGCGCCAGATAATGGTTTTCCCCGGCGCAGATGGGCGTGTTGGACGCTTCGCGTACCTGTCGGTAGGCCTCGGCGTTTTCGGCCGGAATGGGCTCTTCCAGAAACAGCAGATTGAGCGGCTCCATCATCTTCGCCACCCTGCGACCCGTCGTGACGTCGTAGCGGCCGTGCATGTCCACGCAGATGTCGATTTTGGGACCAACCGCCTGCCGGACGGCCGCGATCTGGTTGTACATCCGCTGCAGTTCGCCCTGGCTGGCGGTCCAGTTGTAGGCATCGTACTTGCTGGGATCGTTGCGCTCGTCGATGTCGAATTTGACGGCGTTGAAGCCCATATCCACGGCCCGCTTGGCCGACCGGGCGAAGGATTCGGGGCTGGTGTCCTTTTCCCGATAGGCTCCCGTATCGCAGTAAACCCGGATTTTATCGCGGAATTTTCCGCCCAGCAGCTGATAGACCGGCATGCCAAGGGCTTTGCCGACCAGATCCCACAGCGCCGTTTCGACCGCCGACAGGACGGAGATGTACATCCCTGCCTGCGCCCCTTCAAAAAATCCGGCGCGGCGGACATCCTCAAAAATCCGGTGGACGTTCAGCGGGCTTTTTCCCCGGATGCGGTCGCCCATCATCTTGACGAGGTGGTAGGTCCCCGGCGTAGCGTCGACGGCTTCGCCGCAGCCCCAGATGCCCTGGTTGGTATGGACTTTGACGAACAGACTGTGGCCGTTGCGGATGTAACCGCATTTGATATCGGTGATTTTCAGGTCCGACGGGGCGGAGGATTTGGGGGTCCGGTCTACGGCCGTTTCGAGACCTTCTCCGAAGGTATTGGATAAAGAACCGGCGGCCAGTGCCGTGGCAATGGCGCTTTTGGTGAGAAAGGAACGACGGGAAGTTTTCATGCTGTAGGCGGGCTTCAGCCCGGAGGTTTTGGCTTAAAATGGAGTATCCACAGGCTTCAGCCTGTGAGGGGGACGGTTCGATTTCTCTTAGCCATTCACGGGCTGAAGCCCGTGGATACACTTTGGAAGGCCGTTACCAGGTACGGGTTTTGAGGTATTCCTGAATCTGCTCTTTGGGAACGGGCAGTTTGTCGATGTAGGCGTTGAGCCACTGCGAAAAGTCCTTCTCGATGTCCGCCGACCAGCGGCTGTCGATCTGGCCCGGGGTGTATTTCTGCTCCCGGAGGCGCTGGTGCCCGAACATATCCCGCAGCCGCACGATTTCGGAGGTTTTTACCACTTTCTCGGCCAGATGCGGCGGAATGAACATGACGGCTCCATTGCGACCCAGCACCACATCGCCGGGCATGACCATCGCTCCGCCGATGCGCGTCGGGCGGTTGATTCCGACGAGCGTGGTGTTCAGGTCGCCGTCCGGGTTGTTGAGGTGGTGCGAGGGGTGGTACGACCGGAAGAAGGAGGTAAAACCGCCGATTTCCTTCAGCCCGGCCACGTCGCGGACGGCTCCTTCGTAGACGATGCCGTTGCCGGTTTTGGCGTAAATCGAGTTGCCGAGGTTGTCGCCGATGGTCGGGCCGTCCTCGTGCGCGCCAAACTGGTCGACTACGTACACATCGCCTTTCACAAGCATGTCGATCGGCCAGGAGTTCTGGGACTTCACCCGGCCGTCTTTTTCGTGGCCTTTTTTATCGATGACCCGGTGCACGTCCGGGCGACCGGGCATGAAAGTGGCCGTTACGGCGCGGCCCACCAGCACGCTGTCGGGATTGATGCACTGCCAGCCTTCGGCGTACTGGTGTTTAAAATTGTCGCCTTTCAGCACGGCCCAGGCTTCTTCGAGCGTAACGAGCTTCATGCGCTTCAGAATGGCATCCGGCACCTTGGGACGACCGTCGGGGAACCGTTCGCCTTTCCATTCGGGCGTTAAAAAAATCAGTTCTTCGCGGGAAATCTGCTGGGCCTTCGCGGTTGGCGTAAGCCCATGAAGCAACAGCGCAGCTATTGCGACCATGAAACGTTTCATACAAAATTATCGGGTTTAGGTACAATTATTTAAGTAAAAAAGGCAACTTCCGGCTCAGTTCTACCGACCGGACCCTGAAAATTCCGGAGAAGCACCGCCAGTCCCTGAGTCGCTTCGCTGACGGATAAGGCCGGTGCCGGGCAAGGCTGGAAACCTACGGGAGCTGCGGGGTTGATTTAGGGAACCCTGTCAAGGTTTGCGACCGCTGGCAGGGCGGACTAAACCCGGGCAAGTTTTGCGCCGAGAGTTTCCTTTACGCCATTGAACCACTCGTTTCGGAGGATGCTCAGAACGATGCTGTCCCGCCGCGAACCATCCGGACGGCGGCCGTGGCTCCGCAGCAGGCCCTCTTCCACGCAGCCGATGCTTTTCATGGCCCGGATGCTGCGCTGGTTGGCATTGTCGGCCCGGAACTCGACCCGCTCCATGCCCATCGTTTCGAACGCAAATTGCAGCAGCAGGTATTTGCAGTGCTTGTTCAGACCCGTTCCCTGGTGATTTTTACCGTACCAGGTGTAGCCCAGCAGCAGGGTCCGGTTCTCCAACTGGATGTCGTAAAAACGGGTACTTCCGGCAAAGACATTCTGCGATTTGTCGAAGACGATAAACGGATATTCCCGCCCGGCTTCCCGCGCTTCTACGGCCTGTCGGATGTAGTGGCGCAGGGCCTCTTCGCCGCCCGCCTGTACGAGCGAATACTGCCACAGTTCAGGTTCGTGCAGGGAGAAGTGGAGCAGGTTGGAAACGTCGTCGAGGGTCAGGGGGCGGAGGCGGACTCCGTCGTTTTCGAGGATGTAATCGGTGGAAAAATGGAATGAGTGCATGGACGGAAAGGTGTTTGTTTCTCGCAGATTATCACAAATTTCTGACGCAGATTAGCGCAGCTATTTTTGAATCTGCGCATAAAATCTGTGATAATCTGCGAGAAACAAACAACTGCTCTCTTTTTCTTCTTCCGAAAACCCGTCCGGATTTATTTCTGCTGACTGCCAAATCCTTATCCCAATCCCCCGACTTTTTTCTTTCCCCTCCGCCAAATTCTCCGTACCTTTACATCCCGTAACGACGCAAACACGGTTTCGACATGGCTATACCCGGTCAGAAAACCGCCAAGTACATTTTTGTTACGGGCGGTGTGACATCTTCTCTCGGCAAGGGCATTATTGCTTCTTCACTTGCCAAATTGCTTCAATCTCGTGGCCTTTCGGTCACGATTCAAAAATTCGACCCCTACATCAACATTGACCCCGGTACGCTGAATCCCTACGAACACGGGGAATGCTACGTGACGGACGATGGGGCCGAAACGGACCTTGATCTGGGCCACTACGAACGCTTCCTGAACATCCGGACATCGCAGGCCAACAACATCACCACGGGACGTATTTACAACAACGTTATCACCCGCGAACGGCGCGGCGATTTCCTCGGCAAAACGGTGCAGGTCGTACCGCACATCACCGACGAGATCAAACGCAACATCCGGCTGCTGGGCGAAACGGGTGAATACGACATCATCATCACCGAAATCGGTGGCTGTGTGGGCGATATCGAGTCGCTGCCGTTCATCGAAGCGGTGCGCCAGCTGAAGTTCGAGCTGGGCGAAAACGACACGCTGGTGATTCACCTGACCCTGATTCCGTACCTGGCCTCGGCGGGTGAGCTCAAAACGAAGCCCACCCAGCACTCGGTCCGGATGCTGCTCGAAACGGGCGTTCAGCCGGACATCATCGTCTGCCGCACCGAACACCCGCTACCGCCGGATATCCGCCGCAAAATCGCGCTGTTCTGCAACGTGCAGGTCAGCTCGGTCATCGAAGCCATCGACGCCGAGACGATCTACGACGTGCCTCTGCTGATGAAGAAAGAAAAACTCGACCAGCGGGCGCTGTACATGCTCGACATCTACAACGACCAGGACGCCGATCTCGACGCCTGGAAGGACTTCCTCGGCCGCCTCAAGAATCCATCGGACTCCGTGACGATTGGTCTGGTCGGGAAGTA
Organism: Tellurirhabdus rosea; assembly: GCF_026278345.1. Classification (NCBI taxonomy): domain Bacteria; kingdom Pseudomonadati; phylum Bacteroidota; class Cytophagia; order Cytophagales; family Spirosomataceae; genus Larkinella; species Larkinella roseola. The sequence continues at coordinate 5,211,620 of NZ_CP111085.1, read as the reverse complement.
CGTGGAACTGCACGATGCGTACAAGTCCATCGCCGAGGCGTTCATCCATGCCGGAGCGGCCAACGAGTGCAAGGTCAATATCGAGTGGATTCAGTCGGAAACGCTGGCCAACCCCGAAAACCTGCACGACAAGCTGCGCGATCTGGACGGTATTCTGGTCGCCCCCGGTTTTGGCGAACGCGGCATTGAAGGCAAGATCAACACGATTCAGTACGCCCGGGAGGCCGGAATTCCGTTCTTCGGCATCTGCCTCGGGATGCAGTGCGCCGTGATCGAATTTGCCCGCAACGTACTGGGAATGAGCGACGCGCATTCGTCGGAAATGAACCCGACCACGCCGCATCCCGTTATCGACATGATGGAAAGCCAGAAGCAGGTGAAAAACCTCGGCGGCACCATGCGTCTGGGGGCGTATCCGTGTAAGATCAAGAAAGAATCGCACGCCCATGCCGTCTACGGCAAAACCCAGATCAGCGAACGGCACCGGCACCGGTACGAGTTCAACAACGAGTACCTGACCCAGTTTGAAAAGGCAGGTATGATTGCTACGGGGATTAATCCGGAGACGGGTCTGGTCGAGATCGTCGAATTAAAAAATCACCCGTGGTTCGTCGGCGTGCAGTTTCACCCGGAGCTGAAAAGCACGGTCATGAGCCCGCAGCCGCTGTTTGTGCATTTCATAAAGGCCGCACTGGCCTTCTCCCAGCAGAAACGCCTGGTGGACACCCCGGCGAATGTTGGTTAAGGCGCGGGAATGCCGTAGTTTTGCAAAAAAACGAAAACAGGTATGAGGTATGCGGTATGAAGCATGAGGTGATCGCCAACCGGTCCGTTGCCTCTTCTTTCATACCTCATACCTCATACCTAAAATAAAGAATGGATCGTAATCAAGTAGTAGGAATTGTCCTCATCCTGGCGATGCTGCTTGGGTATCAGTTGCTGATGCCAAAGCCGCAGCCGGAAAAAGAACCCCAGAAAAAATCGGCTCAGTCGCAGCCCTCCCCCAACGCGCTTCAGAAAGCCCGGCCTGACCAGCCTATCGACTCTGCCGCCGCCCGGGCCCAGTACGGCGATTTTGCCGCCGCCGCTATCGGCCAGACGCAGGATGTGGTCGTTGAAAACGCCGACGTTCGCTTCACGTTCAGCACCCAGGGCGGTCGCGTGAAAGAAGTTGTTCTTAAAAAATACCAGCCCTTCGGCCAGCCGAACCAGCCCCTCGTTCTGTTTGACGAACAGAGCAGCGAAATGGTGATGGAACTGCCCACCAACCGCGGCCGGATCAACCTCGAAAAGCTTTACTTCACGACCGACGCCCCGGCCCGTTCGACCGTTTCGGGCAGCGGCCAGAAAGTCACCTTCCGGCTGGCGCTGGCGGGCGGACAGACCGTCGAACAGACCTACACGATCCCGGCCGAAGGCTACACGGTCGAGTATGACCTCAAACTGACGGGCATGGACCGCCTCGTCACCAACGACAACGTCCGGTTCGTATGGCAGGACAAGATGCGGCAGTTTGAAAATGACCTCAACGAAAACCGCAAGGAAGCGACCATTCACTACCTGACGGGCGACGAGAACTTCGAGGAACTGCCCAAAGATGCGACCGGCAACCGCGAGCAGATCGTCGAAGAGCCGGTGCAGTGGTATTCTATCAAGCACAAGTATTTCCTGGCGAGCTTTGTTGCCAAAAATTCACCCCTGCAAAAGGCGACGTTCCGGACGCTGGTGAACCCGGCTGACAGTTCGTATGTGAAGCTCGCCGTGGCCGACGTGCAGTTGCCGATGGGCGACCTGAAAACCGGCAAGGGCAACTTCCGCTTCTTTTTCGGCCCCAACGACTACCAGATTCTGGACGAAGTGGCCCCGGAATTCGACCGCAACGTTTACCTCGGTTACGCCGTCCTGAAGCCGCTGAACAAGTTCTTCTTCGTGCCGATGTTCAACCTGCTGGAGAAGGTGTTCAGCAACTACGGTATCCTGATCGTGGTGCTGGTGCTCATCGTTAAGGCGCTGCTGACGCCGCTGACCTACAAATCGTACGTGAGCATGGCCAAGATGCGGGTCCTGACGCCGGAAATCAACGAAATCAAGGAGCGCGTCGGCGACGACATGGCCAAGATGCAGTCCGAGCAGATGAAGCTTTACCAGCAGGTCGGCGTCAGTCCGCTGAGCGGCTGTATTCCGGTGCTGGCGACGATGCCGATCCTGATGTCGCTGTTCTTCCTGTTTCCGAACCTGATCGAACTCCGGCAGAAGCCGTTCCTGTGGGCGAGTGACCTCTCGACCTACGACTCGTTTATCAACCTGCCGTTTGGTCTGCCGTTTGCCGGCGACCACATCAGCCTGTTCACCATCCTGATGACGGCCTCCAGCCTGGCGTACGCCTGGTACAACAACCAGATGACGCCCGCCCAGCCCAACAGCCCGATCAACATGAAGGCGATGGCGTACATTTTCCCGCTGATGTTCATGTTCATTCTGAACTCGTTCCCGGCGGGTCTGACCTGGTACTACTTCGTGTCCAACGTGGTGACGATTGCGCAGCAGCAGCTGATCCGCCGCTTTGTCAACGAAGACAAAATCCGGGTGGTGCTCGACGAGAACAAGAAGAAGTTCGAGCGCGGCGAAGGCAAGAAGTCCAAGTTCCAGGACATGCTGCAACGGTCGCTGCAACAGGCGGAAGAAGCCAAGAAGAAAGCCGAAGAAGCCCAGAAACGGGCCGACCAGCGGACCAAGAAAAAATAGGCGCAGACGCGGACCGATTGGGGGGCTGGCTATGATCCGAAAAATCATGGACAGCCCCTTAATCTTTGTCCCCCCCTTCGGTACGGTTGATGGATTCCGGTCGTACCTTTGCAGGAACATAACCCTACCCGCCCCAAAGCTGTTAGTACTGACATGACGCTTCGTTACCTACAGAATATTCTTTTCGCCGTTCTCTGCCTCACGGTGGGAATCGCCCGGGCCCAGGACGCGGCCGAGCGCCGCTACCGCCAGGGGGTTCAGCTCGTGCAGCAGGGACAGTACGAAAAAGCCAAAGCCGAACTGACGCCCCTGCTTCAGCGGCGGGACGGCCTCGGCCCGTATGCCCACTATTACCACGCCCTGGCCGATTTTCGCCTTAAAAATCAAACCGGCGCCCGGCTGATGCTCCGGCAGCTGCTCGACCGTTTTCCGGACTGGAACAAGGCCGACGACGCCTATTACCTGATGGCCGCGGCCAGTTTTGAAGGCGGGCTGTACGAGGAAGGGCTGACCTTTCTGTCGCGCCTTTCCGGAACTTCCCTGAAAGCCGATGTGCAGAAGCTGGAGTCCGCCCATTTTGCCCGCATCACGGAGCTGAACCGGTTGAAATCGCTGCAACGGGAATATCCCGACAACCGAAACCTGGCCCTGGCGCTCATCGACCTCATTCAGCGGACGTCCACGGACCGCTCGGACCTGGAGCTTTCCGACCGGCTGACCAACCGCTTCGGCGTTCCGACGGCTTCGGCTTCCAACCGGCCTGCGGTCACCGAGCCGGTGGCCTCCACGACGGCATCGGGCGTGAATCCGGCCCGTCCGGAGCGGAACCGCAACAAAGGTTACTTCAATGTCGGCGTGCTGTTTCCTTTCCGCCTGAACCAGTTGAACCCGGGCGGAACGGCCCGTTCGAACCAGTATGCGCTGGATTTGTACAACGGGATGAAGCTGGCCCAGGAAAAGCTGCAGCAGGAAGGCGTTACGGTCAATCTGTTTGCCTATGACGTGGAAAACGACGCGGCGAAGATGACCGAACTGCTCAACAACCCGTCGTTCATTCAGAACGACCTGCTGTTCGGGCCGCTTTACGCCGAACCCAACCGGATTGCCACTGAATTTGCCAGCCGCAACGGCCTGCCGCTGGTCAATCCCATTTCGACCAGCAGCGAACTGGTGGCCAGTCAGCCGCTGGCGTTTCTGGCCCAGCCGTCGCTCACCCAGCAAGCCCTGCAAACCCTGACTTTTGCCCGTACGCTGGGCATGGGCAAACGGGTCGCCATTTATTTTGGCAGCACGCGCAAAGACTCAACGCTGGCCGCCATCTATCAGCAGGAGGCCCGGAAAGTCGGGTTCCAGATCCTTGAATTCAAGAAACTGGCCGGCGACACCGAACAGATCACCCTGACCGAAGCCAGCCGGGCGGCCCATATTCTGCTGGTGAGCAGCGACGAAAAAACCGGACCCAAACTACTAAAAACGCTTTCGGCGCGAAAGGTAACGGCTCCCGTGATCGCTACGTCCGGGGCTTTTGATTTTACCAAAAATTCGCTTTCGGTCTTCGAGCGCAGCGAGTTATACCTGCTCTATCCAGATTTCGTGGACAACAAACGGCCGGAGGTGGAGAGCTTCAATCAGGCGTATCTGGAAACCCGCAACATCATTCCGTCCGTTTTTGCCTACCAGGGCTACGACATGCTGCTGTTCTTCGGCCGCATGCTTGCCCGCAACCGGGGCGTGCTTCCCCAGGGACCGCCGCTGAAAAGCGAGCGCGAAGACTACCTCATTGCCGGCTTCGACTACAGCCAGTCGAACGAAAACCGCCGGGTTCCAATTGTTAAATTTGAAGAAGGACAGTTTATCATTGCGAATGAGTGAATGAGCGGTCCGCCGCCGCGGTGAATAGCTCCGCTGACAAGCATTGATGTTGGACAGCGAAGCTATCCACCGCGGCGGCGGACCGCTCATTCACTCATTCACTCATTAAATTATGACAACCAGCCAGCAACTTTTCGAACAGGCCAAGACGCTCATTCCGGGGGGGGTAAACTCGCCGGTACGGGCGTTTCGGGCGGTGGGCGGCACACCGCTGTTTATTAAATCTGCCAAAGGACCGTACATCTACGACGAAGACGGCAACCGCTATATCGAACTCATCAATTCCTGGGGGCCGATGATTCTCGGTCACGCCTTCGAGCCGGTGGAGGAAGCCGTGCGCGAGGCCATCCAGCACTCGTTTTCGTTCGGCGCCCCGACCCGCAAGGAGGTGGAAATGGCCGAACTGATTACGGAGATCGTTCCGTCGGTCGAGAAAGTCCGGATGGTAAATTCCGGCACCGAAGCGACGATGGCGGCTATCCGGGTAGCCCGGGGCTTTACCGGCCGCGATAAAATCATCAAGTTCGAGGGCTGTTACCACGGTCACGGCGACTCCTTCCTGATTGCCGCCGGCAGCGGAGCGGTCACGATGGGCGTGCCCGACAGTCCCGGCGTGACGAAGGCCACGGCCCACGACACGCTCACGGCGCCCTACAACGACCTCCGGGCCGTTGAAATGCTCATCGACAACAACCACAACCAGATTGCGGCGATCATTCTGGAGCCGGTTGTTGGCAACATGGGCTGCGTCCTGCCCGAGCCGGGCTTTCTGGAAGGCATCCGCGAGCTTTGCGACAAGAACGACATTCTGCTGATTTTTGACGAGGTCATGACCGGCTTCCGGCTGGCGAAAGGCGGGGCGCAGGAGCGCTTCGGCATCCGCCCGGACCTGACGACGATGGGCAAGATCATCGGCGGCGGCATGCCCGTGGGGGCCTACGGCGGTCGCGCGGACATCATGAACGTCGTTTCGCCGGCGGGTCCGGTGTACCAGGCGGGCACGCTTTCGGGCAACCCGATCGCCATGTCGGCGGGTCTGGCCATGCTGCGGCACCTGCACGGGCATCCGGAGGTGTACACGCGTCTGGAGGAAATCGGCAGCAAAATGGTGACGGGCTTCCAGAACAGCCTCCAAAAGCTGGGGCTTCCCTTCACCATCAACCACCTGGGCTCGATGTTCACGCTGTTTATGACCGACAAGCCGGTGACGAATTTTGAGGAAGCCAAAACCTGCGACCTTCCGCTGTTCGGCCGTTATTTCCACGCCATGCTCCGGCGCGGCGTGTACCTGGCCCCCTCCCAGTTCGAAAGCCTCTTCCTGTCCACAGCCCTGACCGACGAGCTGGTGGAGGAGGTCATTGCGGCGAACGAGGAGAGCCTGAAAGAGGTTATTTAGTGCTGAAGGATGAATGTTGAATGGCTGCGCCGCTTTGTATCGAGCGAGGCCGCCTTCAGCATTCATCCTTCAAAATTCAACGATCATGCGTTTCACCGTTCTCATCCCCGTCTACAATCGCCCCGACGAACTGCGCGAGCTGCTGGATTCGCTGGCGAAACAAACCCGTATTCCCGACGAGATTCTGGTCATCGAAGACGGCTCGGTGGACAAGGCGGAGCAGGTGGCCGACTCATTCCGCGACCGGCTCCCTATCCGGTATTTCTTCAAGCCCAACAGCGGGCAGGGCTTCACGCGCAACTACGGTTTTCAGCGGGCGACGGGCGACTATTTCGTCATTTTCGACTCCGACGCCCTGGTGCCGCCGCATTATTTCGAAGCCGTTGAAAAGCGGCTTCAAACGTCCTGGCTCGACGCTTACGGCGGTCCGGACGCGGCTCACCCGGATTTCACGCCTGTTCAGAAAGCCATCAGCTATTCCATGACCTCGCCCTTCACAACGGGCGGTATCCGGGGCAGCAGCAAAAATCTGGGCGGAACGTACCACCCCCGCAGCTTCAACATGGGCCTTTCGCGGCAGGTCTACGAGAAAATCGGCGGGTACAAAATCAGCCGGATGGGCGAAGACATCGAGTTTGCTATCCGGATTATCGAAAACGGCTTCAAAACGGGTCTCATTCCGGAGGCGTTCATCTACCACAAGCGGCGCACGGACTTCCGGCAGTTTTACCGGCAACTGCGGTTCTTCGGACGGGCGCGGATCAACATTTCCCGGTTTTTTCCGGCTGAGTTAAAGCTCGTCCATACCTTTCCGGCGGTCTTTACGCTAGGGCTGGCCTCGGTGCCTTTGCTGGCGCTGATCAGTCCGGTTCTGTTCGGCCTGGCGCTCGGCTTTCTTTTGTTGTTTTCATTAGCTATCTTGATCGACGGCACCCGCAGGGAGAAAAGTCTGAAAGTGGGTCTGCTGAGCGTCATCGCCGCTTTTGTCCAGCTGACCGGCTACGGTGTCGGTTTTCTGAGCGAAGGCTGGAAAAAGCTGCGCGAGCCGAAAGGCCACCGCGAAACCGGTGAATTTATGGAGTACCCTTCCTGACTTTTTAACCGTTATCTTCCATGCAGGCGCAACGCGAGTTAAAAAACCCGTACCATCCGGATGTGCCTTTGTTTTTGATTTTAATTCCGTTTATCAGCGGTTTTAATTATTACCTGACCTACCCGAATATTCAGTTCAATGGTTTTTTATTATTGACCTTTACAATTGATACGGTGCAGGGCTATCTGGCCTGGTACGCGGTGCGTCAGTTTATCATTTACCTCGACAAAAAATGGCCCTATTACAGAGGGCCATTAAAGCGCATTCTTTTTCAGGCGCTCAGCACCACGCTGCTTGGTCTGGCCGTCATTAGTTTATTGACCGAACTGGTCAGCTGGATTGCGCTGGGAAAACCAGCTCCGCTGATTTTTTATACCCGCGACCTGTTCATCATCAGCATCTGGTTTTTTGTCATCAACGGCATTTACATCGGGCTTCATTATTACTACGAATTGCAGGATGCCGAAAACAAACGACAGGAAGAAAACCGCATTAAACAGGAAGGTTTTCCCGTCCGATTCGGCAAAAAGGAATTGTGGTTAAAATTTGACGAAATTCCCGGTTTTTACGTCGAAGGCGACTATGCCGTGGCCTGTCATCTGGCGGGCAATAAATATTACCTCGACCAGTCGCTCGACAAAGTTGAGCAGCAAATCCCGCCCGCTTTTTTCTTCCGGCTGAACCGGCAGTACATTCTGCACCGGCAGTTTATTACGGGCTTCAAACGGGCGGAAAACGGAAAGCTGCTGGTCCTGCTGCAAAAAACCGAACTGTTCCCCTCCGAAATCCCCGTCAGCCGCATCAAAGCCGCCGCATTCAAGGCCTGGTTTCGGCCCGAGTAAGTTCATTTCGTCGGGAAATCGGCTACACTTCACCGGAAAATCGGCCCGGACAGCCTCTGTACGCACTTTTTGAGCTTTACCTTGCGCAAAAAAATTGCGCATGAAAACAACAAAGCTAATCGGAACCGTACTGGGCTGTCTTCTGGCCCTCATCTCCCGCGGCCAGACGGAGGCGCCGCGGGCCTATCGAAATTTCCCGCTGGTGGTCACGCTCCAATTCCACTCCCTCTCGCTCCCCTTCCGGGATCTGAAGACCAACTTCACGAACGTCGGCCTCGGCCTGGGCACCGAAGTAAGCCTGAACGGACGGCACAACTGGGCCCAGCAATTCAATGTGGTCTGGTACCGGAACAAAGTGGTCGGCAACGGTGTGCTGGCCTACACCCAAACGGCCTGGCGACCGGCTCTTTTTTCCAATATTTATACGGAAGTCAAAGCCGGAGCCGGTTATCTGATGTCTTTTCGTCCAGTAGAATCCTACAAATCCGTTGAGGGCGAATGGGTCTCCGTCGGGCATAAAGGAAAAGGCATGCTGGCCGTTCCGGTTGGAATTTCTATTGGGTATAACAATCCCAATTCGCGCACGCCTTTTTCACCCTTTGCCAGTTACCAGATGGTGCTGGTTAACGGCTATAACCAGAGCATTCCGCTTGTGCCGCAAACGCTGATTCAGGTAGGTTCGCGTATCCATTTTCATTAATTCAAACAACAAATACTTCTGAAACGTAAAGTCATGAAATCGATTTTTTCTCTTTTTCTTTTGCTATTTTTTCTGACGAATTGCTCCGTCTACCGCGCGGATCTTCCGTCAGCCAAGTGCAATTCATCCGAAATTATAAACGCCGAATATTCCCGGGCGGCCGCCGCCGGTGCGGCGATCAAAGAGCTCGCCAAATCGGGGGTTCCGGGTGCCGTACTGGCCGTTTATTCCAAAGAAGGCTGGTGGACGACATCGGCGGGTTACGCCAAAATTGAAGACAAAACGGCGATGGAACCCTGCCACCTCCAGTATCTGCAAAGCGTGGCGAAAACTTACATGGCCGTGGCGGTCCTGAAGTTATATGAGCAGGGCAAAGTGGATCTGGATGCGCCCATGACGCGGTACCTGCCCGATCGCTACAGCCGCTACATTGCCGATGCCCAAAAAATCACGGTGCGCATGCTGCTGAACCACACCTCCGGCGTTCCGGAGTACAACAGCGAGCCGGCTTACGTCACGACGCTCCTCCAGAAGCCGGACTATCCGTTTACGCCGGAAGATTACCTGAAATACATTAATGGCAAGCCGCTGACCTTCGAGCCCGGCAGCCGGCATTCGTACCGCAACACCAACTTTGTGCTGCTGGCCCTGCTGACCGACGCCCTTACCGGCGACCACGCCCGGTTTATCACCCAGACCATTTTTGAGCCGCTGGGCCTGACGCAGACCTTCTACCGCAGCCAGCCGGGCTACCTGAACTACCCGAATCTGGTCAACGCCTACTGGGATCGCCACAGCGACGGCATTGTCGAGAATGCCTCCCGGCTCCAGCGCAACAACGTGGCTGCCCTCATCGGCGACGATGGCATCGTGGCGACGCCCGTTGATGCGGTCAAATTTCTGAAAGGGCTGATGGAGGGAAAACTGCTTTCTGCCGCAACCATGGCGCAGATGAAAACCTGGGTGAACGACCCGCAGGGCAAACCGGCCTACGGCCTGGGCCTCATTCCAACGACCATCAACGGCCACGAAGGCTGGGGCCATTCGGGCGGCGGCATCGGCGCGGGCTGCGAACTATATTATTTTCCGAAAGAGGGCGTCTACGTGTTCATCGGAGTCAATCTGGGAACCGTCACCGACAGCCCCCTGCACGTGGGACTGGAGAAAGCTCGGGATAAGGTGTACGAGGCAGTGCTGTAACGTCTTGACCGGGATTACACAGATTAAAGGATTAACTATGATTGCTTCGCCTCAATAAAAAATCAAGTGAATCCTTAAATCTGTGTAATCCCGGTTCCAGACCTCCGGTGAATCCCGGTTCAGATTTTCTTGCAGAAGTAGATAATCTCTCCCCCCGGCAGCGCGAACCGCTGCACTTCCTCTTTGGGCATCTCCATCACAAACCGGTCTTCTTTGACGGAAAAACCGCCTTTGGCGAGGCGTTCTGCGTAATCCTGTCCGTAGAGCCGGACGTGGTCGCTTTGCCAGAACAGGCGTTCCCGTTCTTTGGGGTCGGTGATGGTGGGGTCTTCAAACGTAGTCGCCCGGCTGTAGTCGATGGGTGACTGGATGATGGCCCAGCCGCCGGGTTTCAGCACGCGGTACAGTTCACTGCTCGCCCGGACATCGTCGTCCACGTGTTCCATGACGTGGTTGCAGAACGCCACGTCGAAGGTATTGTCAGCAAAAGGAATGTGGTGGATGTCCATTTTCACCTTAGCCAGCGGCGATTCGATGTCCGCGGTAATGTAATCGAGGTTTTTCTGCTTTTCGAAGCGTTTGATGAAGCAGTGCTCCGGGGCCACGTGCAGTACTTTCAGGTTGCTCTGGAAAAAGTTGGTTTTCCGTTGCAGATACAGGTACATCAGGCGGTGCCGTTCGAGCGACAGGCAATCCGGGCAAAGGGCGTTGGGGCGGGCGGGCATGCGGCCGTAAGGCACAAATTCCCGGAAATGGCTGCCGCAGACCGGACATTCCACCTTGTTTCCCCGGTAAAAAACAGCCATTCCTTTCAGGGCATAATGGCTCACGCGCTGCAACATCGGGCGCGGCACATACCGGAGAACAAAACTTATCAGCTTTTTCATGAATTATCAGACCTAAAACCACGGCAGGTTTGAGCAAAAAACGCCATTTTATAACTACTTTGGAACAAAAGTCTACAAAATGTTGCTTTGCTCATACATTTGTCAACCAATACTTTTCACCCCATGACGACACCGCCGAAACCCCACAAGCCGCCCGGCAGACGCCTGCTGAAGAACATGAGCACCCGGACCAAATGGCTCCTGCTCTCGCCCATCAGTCTGATGATGATCGGTTACGGTCTTTGTGTGTTTCATAGCGCCGCGATGCTCAAGGAACACGGAGAGCCCTTCAGCCGCTGGTTTCTGCTGGGAACGTACAGTTTGGTTGTCATCAACGCCGGTATCTCGTTATTCGGCCAGGCTATTGTGTACCGGGCCCAGATGACGATTCGCCGCGAATACCGCCGCCGCCTCAAAAAAGAGATTCGACTCCTGTTGAAAAAAGAAAACCCCGTCCGTAAGCCGTAACGAGGTTTTGTATCAATAACAGAGTTTCAGAGTGGCTACGGGATAAAGGCCGGGCGGGTCGCCTCAGAGGCTACCGGGCCGCTTCGCCCCGACGCCATCCAACTTTACTCCGCCGCCTGCTGCTTCTTCTCGGCGAAAGAGGCCTTGATGGCTTCTACGTCTACGTTTTTGATGTCCGGACGGCGCAGCAGCTGCTTAATCTTCTGCTGTTTGTTGTTGGCACGAGCCTTATTTTTGCGGTCTTTGCGCTTCAGTTCTGAAACTCCCATTGTTGTATGAATTTTATATCTGGTTCAAAATAGTTCGCAAAAGTACGAAAGAGTAGGCAAGTAAGCAAAGTCGTAAGTCATAAAGTCGCAAGTCGTAGGTGGTTTGCCGTTTTCTAGCCTGGCAGAGCTACCTGCGACTTTATGACTTACGACTTTGTTTGTACTTTTGCGCCATGCAAAAACCAAGCTTAGCTCGCGGCACCCGCGATTTTGGGCCGGAACAGATGCGCAAACGGATGTTTCTGCTGAATACCATCCGCGAAACCTTCCGGCGCTACGGGTTTCAGCCGCTCGAAACGCCCGCCCTCGAAAACCTGTCGGTCCTGATGGGAAAATACGGCGAGGAAGGCGACCAACTTCTGTTTAAAGTTCTGAATTCCGGCGAATTCGCCGATAAACTAACCGCCACCGACCTGGCTGAAGGCTCCCGGAAACTGGCCCTGAAAATCTCGGAAAAAGGTCTGCGTTATGACCTGACCGTTCCCTTTGCCCGTTACGTGGTCATGAACCGGCACGCCCTGCCGATGCCGTTCAAACGCTACCAGATTCAGCCCGTCTGGCGCGCCGACCGGCCGCAGAAAGGCCGCTACCGCGAATTTGTGCAATGCGACGCCGATGTCGTCGGGACGGATTCGCTCCTGTGCGAAGCGGAGATTGTGCTCATGCTCCACGAGGCCCTGCGCAACCTCGGCGTTCGGGATTTTACGGTGAAAATCAACAACCGCAAGATTCTGACCGGCATCTCGGAAGTCATCGGGGCACCGGGACAGGAAAGTACGCTGGCCGTAGCCATCGATAAGCTGGATAAAATCGGCAAGGAAAAAGTAATCGAGGAACTGCAGCAGCGCGGCCTGACCGACGAAGCCATCGCCCGCCTGGAGCCGATGTTTGCCTTTCCGGACGAAACTGGGGCCGCCTTTGCCCAGCTCAAAACCTGGCTGGCCGGTTCGGAAGTGGGCCTCAAAGGGCTGGCCGAACTGGAAGAAGTCTGGCAGCTGGTCCGTCAGTACGGTCTGGAAAATACGCAGATGCAGTTCGACATCACGCTGGCGCGGGGGCTCTCCTACTATACCGGGGCTATTTTTGAGGTCAAAGCGGGCAGGGTGCAGATCGGCTCGATCAGCGGCGGCGGCCGGTACGACAACCTGACGGGTACGTTCGGCATGCCGGGCCTATCGGGCGTGGGCATTTCGCTGGGCGTCGACCGGATCTACGACGTCATGGAAGAGCTGAACCTCTGGCCGGATACGCAACTGCAAACGACCCGGGTGCTGGTGGTACACATGGACCCCGAAGCCCGCGCGGTGGGCCTGCCCCTGCTGACGCGCCTCCGGGCCGCCGACATCCCGGCGGAAGCCTACCCGGATTCGGCCAAGCTAAAAAAACAGCTGGATTACGCTAACCAGAAGGAAATTCCGTACGTCGTGCTGATTGGTTCGGAGGAGATGCGGACGGGCCTTCTGGCGCTGAAAAATATGGTTACGGGGGAGCAGCAGAAGCTTTCGGCCGAAGCGATCGTTGCCGCTGTCGCCTAACTTCTTTTTTCAAAAAATAAATGCCATATCTCGCAGATATGGCATTTATTTTTTGAAAAAAGCGCGGCACAAACTGGCCGCGCTTTTCTGATTCATTTTATTCCTAAACCCTTAACTTTATTAAGTATCGTATTAAGCCTGTAATTCGGCCGTCTCTTCCTGTAGAACGTCGGCGATGCCGGTCAGCGGCAGGCCGAAAGCATCCGCTACGCCTTGGTACACCACTTTGCCGTTCACCACGTTGAGGCCTTTGCAAAGCTCTTCGTTCTGCTGGCAGGCTTTCACCCATCCTTTGTTCGCCAGTTGCAACGCGTACGGCAGGGTGGCGTTCGTCAGCGCCAGCGTTGAGGTGTAAGGCACAGCGCCCGGCATGTTGGCTACGCAGTAGTGAACCACGTCGTCGATGATGTACGTCGGGTTTTCGTGCGTCGTCGGGGTGCAGGTTTCGATGCAGCCCCCCTGGTCAACCGCCACGTCCACCAGAACGGTACCCGGACGCATGGTTTTCAGCATGTCGCGGGTAATCAGGTGCGGCGCTTTGGCACCCGGAATCAGCACCGCGCCAACGATCAGGTCGGCGCCTTTGACCTGCTCCCGAATGCTGTAGTCATTGGACATCATCGTCACCACGTTCGGCGGCATGATATCCGAGAGGTAACGCAGCCGCGGCAGGCTGACGTCCATGATCGTCACGTGAGCGCCCAGACCGGCCGCCATTTTGGCCGCCTGCGTGCCGACGATTCCGCCGCCCAGCACCAGGACATTGGCCGGCTTTACGCCCGGCACGCCGCCCAGCAGGATACCCCGCCCTTTTAGCGGTTTCTCCAGATACTTGGCTCCTTCCTGAATTGCCATCCGGCCGGCTACTTCCGACATCGGAACCAGCAGCGGCAGCGAACGGTCTGTTTTTTCTACCGTTTCGTAAGCCAGACAGACCGCTTTCCGCTCAATCATCGCCCGCGTCAGTTCTTCCGACGAGGCAAAGTGGAAATAAGTGAAAAGCAGTTGATTTTCTTTAATCAGGTTATACTCAGAAGCAATCGGCTCCTTTACCTTGATGATCATGTCGGCAATGCCGTACACTTCCTCAATCGTCGGCAAAATGGTGGCTCCGGCTTCCTTGTATTCGGCATCCACAAACCCGCTTCCCTGACCGGCGTTGGTCTGCACATAAACCGTGTGTCCGTACTTTTTCAGTTCTGCAACACCGGCGGGCGTGAGGGCAACGCGGTTCTCGTTGTTCTTAATTTCTTTGGGAACACCAATAATCATAGGGCAAGAAAAATATGAAGTGTAATCTTGACTCGCGTGAAGTGTAATCTTGACTTCACAAAAGTACAATTTCAGTGCATTAGTTCTAAGTATGAAGGAATTATTGGGAAAATGGGATTATAATCCGTATTTATGTAGGAATATATTCCAAGAAATTAATTTATCCGGGCTTTTTCAGGAAAATGTTCTACCATGACCGAACTCGATGCGATTGACCAGAAGATTCTGAAGCTTCTCCAGGAAGATGCCCGGCTGACCATCCAGGAAATCGGCCAGCAGATCAACCTGTCAAAAACGCCTGTCCATGAACGCATTAAGCGCCTCGAACGAGAGGGCGTTATCGACCGCTACGTGATGCTCGTCAACAAGAAAAAACTCGGGAATACGCTCATGGTCTACTGTCAGGTGACGCTCGACAAACAGACTCGCGACACCTTCGCCGACTTCGACCAGGCCGCCGCCAGCCTACCCGAGATCTTGGAATGCAACCGGGTTTCGGGTTCCTTCGACTACCTGCTGAAGATCATCGTCCGCGACATGGAAAGCTATAACCAGTTCTACCAGAACCGCCTTTCGGTCATCCCCGGCATCCTCCACATCAGCAGCTTTTTCGTGATGGCAGAAGTGAAAAACACGACCGTAGTGCCGGTGGGGTGAGAAAGGGGGAATTTTGAATGATTGAATTTTGAATGTTCAATGACTGAGTGACTGAATGACTGATAGATGATGGGGCCGGCGGGTTGATGGGGCCGCCGAGGCGGTTGAGTTACTCCACTTCCTTAACCCCTGCGGAGCCAACATTCAACATTCAAAATTCAACCATTCATCATTCAACCGCCCCGACAGCCCTATCAGTCATTCTGTCATTCAATCATTCAAAATTCCCCTTTCTTCACCCCACCAGCACCTTCCCGTGCGTTTGGCGCATGACTCCGTGGAGAAGGGGTTTGAAGCCGAAGACGGAGATGGCGAGTTCGGAGAGGCGGGGGGCACCGAAAAGCTTCTGCACGGTGCGGCCTACCCACAGACGACGGGCAAACTGCCGCTGCCACTCCTGCTCGTACCGGGCTTCCAGTTGCGAACGGCTGATGCGGTTTTGCAGAAATTCGGCGGATACGTCGCTGACGAGTTTGGCCCCATGAATGGCCATAGCCATGCCGTTGCCGCAGAGCGGCGTAATCAGCCCGGCGGAGTCGCCGGCCATCAGGATATGGTCTTCGACGGCCCGTTTGGGCGCAAAAGAGATTTCGTTGATGACTTCGGGCTTGTCAAAAACAAACTCGAACGTTTCGAAAACAGCCTTCAGATGCGGATTTTGGTACATCAGGGCATGTTCCATCGCCGGAATGCTGCCGTACTGCCGGACATTTTCGCGGGTAGTGAGGTAGCAGAAACAGTATTTGCCCTCCTCAATGGCCGACATTCCGCAGTAGCCGTCCTGAAAATTATGCAGGGCAATAATATCCGTAGGAAAGCCCCGGTGCGTTGGTCCCTGTCGGATGTGGTACTTGACGCCCACGTAGGGCGACGGCTTTTCCATGAACGCCCGCCCCAGTTGTTTGTCCAGCCTCGAACGCTTGCCGAAAGCACCGATCACCAGCCGGGCCGCCAGCCGCTGCCCGTCGGCAAGTTCCGCTGTGAACTGATTGCCGTCGAAGTCCACCCGGTCCACCTGCTTGCCGAGCACAAACTGCACCCCGGCGTCTTCGGCCAGTTGGTAGAGCGCGTAGTCGAGCGTGTAGCGACTGACACCGAATCCGCCCAGGTCCAGCCGCGTTTCGAGCATACGGCCCGAGGGCGAGGTAAACCGGAAGCGTTCGATGACCAACGCGCCCAGCGCCCGCAGGTCAACGCCCAGCGACTCCAGGTACGGCCGCACTTCGTTGGATACGTACTCCCCGCAGACTTTGTGAAAAGGGTACGTTTTCTTCTCAATTAACGTAATCCGAAAGCCTTTGCGGGCCAGTTCCAGCGCGCTTACAAGTCCGGCCAGTCCGCCGCCGATGATGAGTACATCCATGAAAACGGAGAATCGTTTTTGATAAAGCGATTTGTAGACCCGAAAGGTTTGTCGGACCCGCCACTTCTCTTGCCGAAAAGCAGAAAGGGTAATGCCCGAGCGCCAGAAATCCTTTGCGCCCCTGCATTACCCTTCCCTTTGTTGGACTATTGCTTATTCCGCTTCTCCGCCGTCGTAGGAGATTTTCGGAATTGCCTTGTCGATCATGTACCGGCCAACGCCTTCTTCACCGATCACGTCGAACAGTTCGACGGCGCGACGGGCTACGTACTCTTCTTCGCGCTGTTCCTTCACGAACCACATCATGAATTCTTCCGTGTTGAAGTCGTACACCCGGCGGGCGGCGTCCACAATCCGGTTGATGGAGTGCGTGACGGCAATCTCCTGCTCCAGTGCCAGTTCGAAAATGTCGCGGAAACCGGCAAAATCCTGGGGCACATTGGTCACTTCCGGCGAAACAGCCGTTCCGCCCATATCGGCCACATACTTGAAGATCTTCAGCATGTGGTTCCGTTCTTCGTTGGACTGTTTATAGAAGTAGTTGGCGCTGTAATCAAAGCCGTTGCGGTCGCACCACGAAGCCATCGACAGGTAAATCGCCGACGAGTGAGCTTCCATTTTTATCTGTTCGTTGAGAATCCGCTCAATTTCTTCCTTGAGCGAGGTCCGCATTCTGACTAAATCTTTCATCTGGTTATCAATTTTATAAAAGAGGGCTGTGCCTGTTTCTTATTTCTGGTAGTAATACTAATCAGTTTTTTGAAAAAAAGTTTGCTCAGAGGCCAGAAGAGGAGCAATTTGAAATGAGTCTAAGTACAGCGGTGCCAGGCTGACGAGGTGCAGCAAAGCAATCCGGCCCTTTCGGCGAACCGAAAAAGGCAAAGAAAAACGGTGCCACGACCGTAAGGGGCGACACCGTTCTCCGAAGTAATAATTTATCTAGTAAACCAGCGAAGTGTACAGCCGCTCGCACAGCAGCGAGTTCAGATCAAGGACAAAGCGCGTACCGTCGAGGAGGTCGCGGAGGGCAATGAGGTCACAGAGCGTCAGGACAAACAGATGGTCGGTGCGGGGCGCGCTGATGATTTCGACGTCGTAGGCATCGTCCAGATTGAAAAGCATCGTGTGAATGTCCACGGAATCCACCCGCCGCTTGAAGGTCACGAAGTCCGCCACGCGCAGGGCAATCCGGGCGTCGCCAAACTGCACAATGAGCCGGTTGGTGCGGTCACACTGGAAAGTGGCGCCTTTAGCGTTGCTGTATAACTCGGTCAGCGAAGTATGTGCAAAAAGATCAGTCGGCACTTTACGTACAAATTCAGAAAACACACCGGCCGTTCCTGGCCGCTTTCACACTGTAAAAGTACAAGGGATCTGCATAGCTGTCAAGATTCTTTGTAATAATTCTAAATTAAAACAGCCAATAGGTCTGAATCAGCCGGGCAGCCGGTGGTTTCTGCCAACTCCTTTTCCAAAAAATAGTTATTAGAGAAAACAACCAATCAACGACGTTATGAAACGACATACCTTTTTGCCCGAACGTACGGGCCTGTGGCTGGCCGCCTTTCTGGCGGTGATCGGCTGCACCAGCGGACTGGCCCAGTCTACCCCGACCGGCTCGGCGGCCCAGGGACGGGAAAGCCGCCCGACCAACGCCAACAGCGCCCTGGTTCAGCCGATGACGCAGATGGCCAGCCAGATGAAATCGGCCCGCAAGACCGGCGATCCGGACATGGATTACGCCACGCTGACGAAAATTCACCACCAGTCGGAGATCGACCTCATCCAGCAGGGCCTCAAAAGCGGCAAGAATCCGGAACTGATGACGTTCATGCGCAATCTGGTTCCGGAGAAAGAAAAAGACCTGGCCGAGCTCAATCAGCTTTCCCGCGAACTGACGGCGGCCTCGGCCAACCCCTCTTTCTCGCAGGAAATCAACCAAAAGCTGAACGCCATGGATATGGACACCCAGAAAGGCATGAACGGACGCATGACGGGCGATGCCGACAAGGACCTGATTGCCACGATGATCCAGCATCATCAGGACGGCATCGACCTGTCGCAGACGTATCTCAAATATGCCAAAAACCCGACGCTTCGCGCGCATGCCGAACGGATGGTGGCCAACAGCCAGCGCGAGATTGAGGCGATGAAACAGATCATTAAATAGCACTTGTTCCCGAAGTTCCCGCATCTTGCCGGTTCACCGCCGCGACGCAGATTTGACACGCCGATGTACGCAGCACAGCGCTGTAAAAATCCGGCCCCAAATCGGCACAGCGGCGAACCGGCCATCTGCGGGAACTTTATTTATCGTATTTTTGGCAGAAACTCACGTACGCTTATGAACCGCAACCTGTCCGACGGCCTCAATTTTTTTTCCAAAGTAACCCCCCGCCGGGCCTGGAACGCGCTGAAAGTCCTCTCCAGCTTTTACGAATCGAAATGGACGGGCAAGCCGGTTCATCGCGGGCTGCCCATCGCGCTCTCGTTTGAACCGACGACCTCCTGCAACCTCCGCTGCCCCGAGTGCCCCAGCGGCCTGCGGTCGTTTACCCGCCCGACGGGCATGCTGCCGGAAGACCTCTTCAAACGCACCATCGACGAACTGGCCGACACGCTGCTGTACCTTATTTTTTACTTTCAGGGCGAACCCTACCTGCACCCGCAGTTTCTGGACCTGGTCGGCTACGCCCACCAGAAAGGCATTTATACCGCCACTTCCACCAACGCCCACTACCTGACCGACGCGGCCGCCCGCAAAACGGTGGAATCGGGTCTCGACCGGCTCATCATCAGCATCGACGGCACCACCCAGGAAGTGTACCAGCAGTACCGCGTCGGCGGCAAGCTGCACAAGGTGATTGAGGGGACGAAGAACATTCTGAAATGGAAAAAGGAGCTTAAATCCCGGACCCCGCACGTCATTTTCCAGTTTCTGGTCGTCCGGCCCAACGAACACCAGATTGAGGACGTCCGGAAACTGGCCGAAGAACTCGGCGTGGATGAGGTCGGCCTCAAAACGGCGCAGATCTACGACTACGAAAACGGCTCGGACCTCATTCCTACGATTGACAAATACGCCCGCTACGCCCGGCAGCCCGACGGGACGTATACCACCAAAAACGGCTTCGGCGACAACTGCTGGAAAATGTGGCATTCCTGCGTCGTGACTTGGGACGGCCTCGTAGTGCCCTGCTGCTTCGACAAGGACGCGCACCACCGGATGGGCGACCTGAAAGAACAGTCCTTCCGGCAACTCTGGCAGAGCGAACCCTACCAGGCGTTCCGGCAGTCGCTGATTCGCTCGCGGTCGGAGATTGAAATGTGTCGAAACTGCACGGAAGGAATCAACGTATGGGCCTAGACCGGCACGCCTCTCACGGCGGTTCTTCGGATGCCCCTCCGGCCCGGTCGCGCTGATCGGAACGGTCCGGAAAAAAGGCCCTGCGGGGTTCTGTGGGTGACAAACAGGCCATTAGGACCGCTCGTGAAACACCCCGTGAAACAGTATAAGCTTAAAAAATACGCTTATTTTTGACAATTAAGCATATAAAAGCCATTAACTTACTGTTGTGAAACGTTTTATAATTTCCGTGAAACATTCCTTGTATTTCTAAACCCGACTCTAGATATTTGGGACTGTAACGAACAGACCCATGGGTAAAGTCATTGCAATTGCCAACCAGAAGGGCGGCGTTGGTAAAACCACCACCACGATTAACCTGGCGGCCAGTCTGGCGGCCCTTGAATTTCGGACGTTGATCGTTGACGCGGATCCGCAGGCCAACTCTACGTCGGGCCTTGGTTACAACCCGAAGGAAATCGAAAACAGCATTTACGAATGCATGGTGGAGGGCGTTCGCACCCGCGATACCATCATCCAGACCGATTTTCCTAATCTCGACCTGCTGCCTTCGCACATCGACCTGGTCGGGGCCGAAATCGAGATGATTAACCTCAAGAGCCGGGAAGAAAAAATGAAGGAAGCACTCGCCGATGTGATCGGCGACTACGACTTCATCATCATCGACTGCTCGCCTTCGCTCGGTCTGATTACGATCAACAGCCTCACCGCCGCCGATTCGGTCATTATTCCGGTGCAGTGTGAATATTTCGCCCTGGAAGGCCTCGGCAAACTGCTCAATACCATCAAAATTATCCAGTCGCGGCTCAACACCCGGCTGACCATCGAAGGCATCCTGCTGACGATGTACGACCTCCGCGTGCGCCTGTCCAATCAGGTAGTGGGCGAAGTGACGGCGCATTTTCAGCACATGGTATTCAACACCATCATCCCGCGCAACATCCGCCTGAGCGAATCGCCGAGCTTCGGCCTGCCCGTGATTGCCCAGGATGCCGACAGCAAGGGAGCCATTAGTTACCTGAATCTCGCCCGCGAAATCCTGACCAAAAACGGGATGCTGCCGCAGGACCAGGTTGCGTAGGGAGTCATAAGGCGGTTAGCCGCAAGTCGTAAGTCGGAGGGCATCAGGCAAAAGCCGCTTACAATCAACTAACCGCAGCGGCGGACCGCTTACGACTGATAAAATATCCACACGGTACTGTCTCGACGAAGTGCCTCAACGATTGGAAAGACATGGATAACAGCAACGCAAAAACCAGCGCCAATAAAAAAATGATAGGTTTGGGTCGCGGACTGGGAGCCTTACTTCAGGACAGCGATTCGGTCAACCGGCCGAGTAAGCCGTCGCCTTATGAGTCGATCTCGACCATGACCGAGATTAACCTCAATCACATTGATACCAACCCGTTCCAGCCCCGGACGCGCTTCGACCAGGAGGCGCTGCACGAACTGGCCGAGTCGATCAAGGTTCAGGGCATCATCCAGCCGATCACGGTGCGGCAGATGGGCAAGGACCATTACCAGCTGATTTCCGGCGAACGCCGTCTGCAGGCGTCCAAGATCGCGGGGCTGACGCACATTCCGGCGTATGTCCGGCAGGCCAACGACCAGCAGATGTTAGAAATGGCCCTGATCGAGAACATCCAGCGCGAAAACCTCAACTCCATCGAAATTGCCCTCAGCTACCAGCGGCTCATTACCGAATGTAGCCTGAAGCAGGAAGAACTGGGCGAGCGCGTGGGCAAGAACCGCACGACGGTGAACAACTACATTCGCCTGCTGAAACTGCCCCCCGTGATTCAGGCGGCCCTGCGCGACAACAAGATTTCGATGGGCCACGCCCGGGCGATTATCAACATCGACAACCCGGACATCCAGATCAAGCTTTTCAACAAGACGATTGAAGAAGACTGGTCGGTGCGCAAGGTGGAAGAGGCCGTCCGCAACGTGTCGAATCCCGCCGAAGTGCTGCCCGAACGCCGTTCGACACCTTACAAACAGGAAATCCGCAGCCTGCAATTCAAGCTCTCGTCCATGTTCGGCACCAAGGTTTCCATCAAAGCCGACGAAAAGCATAAGGGCGAAATCAAGATTCCGTTCACGACGCAGGAAGAACTGGACCGGATTCTGGAAGTGCTGAACTACAAGGCATAAAATTTCGGATGTCAACTCGAAAAGGCTGGTTTGGATACCGGCCTTTTTGCTTTTTTGGCAAACAATCCGTCAAAGTTCCCTTCTGCAACAGCATGGAAGAAGCCATTCAGCGCTATATCGAAGCCTACAACGCCAAAGACGTACCGGCAATGCTGGCCTTACTGGACGACGAAATCATCTTTGAAAATGTCTCCAATTCGGCCGGTATTACCCGCACCACGACCCGACAGGCGTTTGAGCAGCTTGCCCGCCAGTCCCTGCCCTATTTTTCGGAACGCAGGCAGGCGGTTCGTTTCGCCGTGTTGAGCGACAGCGCCGCGGCCGTCGAAATCGACTACCGGGCCACGGTTGCCCAGGATCTGCCCAACGGGCTTACCTCGGGCCAGTCGCTGCAACTGAGGGGCGTCAGTATTTTTGAAATGCGTAACGGCAAATTCACGCGGATCAGCGATTACAGCTGATTCAGGCCTCCAAAAGTCGTGAGGTGCGGTGTTTCCTCCTGCGTCTGCCTGTCCGACTAAGCGGTGGATTACGCGCCTGCTCCGGCCCGCCATCCTTCCCGATGTATCCGTACCGCCTTGATGCACGCACATGATACCGCTTTTTCCTTACTGGAGATTCATCATCCACACGTCATTGAGCCGTGAGGAAGCCCTGGCGCGGCTTTCGGACGCGGTGGCACCCCTGAAATTTCGTCTTTTTCGGGTCTGGGACACCAGACCGCAGCCTTTTACGGGTACCGTTTCGGAAGATGGCTTTCAAATCCGGCGGATTATTCATTACCGAAATTCCTTTTTACCCCAAATCTACGGTCGCTTCCTTCCCTCCGAAGAAGGCGTGCAGATTCGGATCGTGATGCGGCTGCATCCATTTGCGCTGGCCATAGGAGTTTTCCTCCTTTTGGGAATCGTTCCCGTGTTGACCTCCGTTTTGTATCAGGTCGTTGTTACCGGGCATTTTGAGGGTTCGTTTAAGAAACCCCTGCTTCTGATCGCTTTTCTCTATTTTATGTTCGCGGGCGGCTTTTGCTATGAAGCCGTGATTGCTCGTCGGCTGCTGAACCGCCTTTTTACTTCTCCGGCGGAAAAACCCGTTTGGTAACCCGCCCATTCCCCTGCCTGTCGGGAACAGCTTTCGGTAGCGGTTCGGCGGCGGACTGGCCGAAGGCTGTCAGGCCCGGTTTGCGCTTCCCCCTCATCTCCGGTTTCGCCGGGCAAAGTAAATCCACGACGTTCCGGACTTTCCTGCCAGAACGCCCGCGGCAGTTTCCGGGCAGAATCCCGTTTCGCAACTTTCATCCATGAAAATTGTCACCTGCTTTCTGGTAGCCGGTCTGGCGGTCGGCACCGCTGTGGCGCAGTCCCGGCAAGACGACCGCATCCGCATTGCCGTCGAGATGGAAAACTCCATCCGGAAGGAAATGCTCAATAAATGGTACCCCCAGGCCGTGGACCGGGAGTTTGGCGGCTACCTCAGCACGTTCACGTACGATTTCAAACCGACCGGTCCGCAGGACAAAATGATCGTCACGCAGGCCCGCCACACCTGGACCACCGCCAAAGCCGCCGAACGGTACCCGACCGTGGCGCATTACCGCGAAAACGCCCGGCACGGCTTCCAGTTCCTGCGCGATGTGATGTGGGATAAAGAATTCGGCGGGTTCTACACGCTCGTAGATCGGCAGGGCCGGGTGAAAGGCGAACCGAACAAGGACGCCTATGGCAACGCCTTCGGGCTCTACGCGCTGAGCGCCTATTATCACATGTCGAAAGATACGGCGGCGCTCAATCTGGCCAAAAAGTCGTTCTACTGGCTCGAACAACACAGCCACGACCCCGTTCACAAAGGCTATTTCCAGCACCTGCGCCGCGACGGCACGCCCATCCGCCGCGACGCCTCCATCGCCTCGACGGCCAACACCGGCTACAAGGACCAGAATAGTTCCATCCACCTGCTCGAAGCCCTGACCGAGCTTTATACCGTCTGGCCCGACCCGCTGGTCCGCGAACGGCTTCAGGAAATGCTCGTGCTCGTCCGCGACGTCATCACCTCGCCCAAAGGCAACCTCGTCCTGTTTTTCCAGCCCGACTGGACGCCGGTCTCCTACCGCGACTCGTCGGAAGCGGTCATTCTGAAGCACCGTTACATCGACCACGTCTCGTTCGGGCACGACGTCGAGACGGCTTACCTGATGCTGGAAGCGTCGCACGTGCTGGGACTGAAGGGCGATGCCCGAACGCTGGAAGTCGGCAAGCGGATGGTCGATCACGCCCTCCGCAACGGCTGGGACAAAAAACTCGGCGGCTTCTACGACCAGGGCTATTATTTCCGGGACAAACCCGGCATGACCATTATCCGCGAGAGCAAGAACTGGTGGTCGCAGGCCGAGGGACTGAATACGCTGCTGCTGATGGCCGACCGGTTCCCTAACGACCCGATGCGCTATTTCGACCAGTACAAAAAGCTGTGGAAATACGTGCAGACCTATATGATCGACCACCAGCACGGCGACTGGTACGAAGAAGGGCTTGACCACGACCCGCAGCGCCGCACGGCCAACAAAGGCCATATCTGGAAAGCCGCCTACCACACCTACCGTGCCCTGACGGGCTGCGTGGACCGTTCACGGCCGGGGCAGACAGCGCATAAATAAGCCCCTTTTGTCTCGCAGATTTACGCGAATTTCCGTCGCAGATTTCCGCAGGTGTTTTTTCTGCGCTGATCTGCGACCGGAAATCCGCGTAAATCTGCGAGAAACACCCCGCGCCATTCTACCTAAAAGGACTATCTTTACGCACCCGTTTGGCGGCGGGAAAACCGAAAACGCTAAAAAATGTTAACGCCATAGCCATTGGCCCTCCCGCGACGTTGGGAAGAAGCAGACCTTTTACAACCGCACACTGGCTTTGGAATTGCGAATGACTACCTTGATACGAAGTATATTGACGGGACTGATGACCGTGGCGCTGAGCATCCCGGCCGTGCAGGCACAGGTAACACCGAACGCGGCCCGACCGGACGCGGCCCGACCGGACGCGGCCCGACCGGACGCGGCCCGACCCGATACCGTGCGGGTCGGCGGGTCGGCGCTCATCTCGGGCGGCGACACGGTGCGGACGCTGCCGGCGGCAGATACCGTACGGCTCAGCGACCGGCAGACCGCCCAAATCCGAAAGATTATCCCCAAAAAAGCGACCGTTCGCTCGGCCATCCTGCCCGGTCTGGGTCAGGCGTACAACCGGCAATACTGGAAGATTCCCATCATTTACGCCGGCTTCGGGACGATCGGTTATTTCATCAATTACATGAGCGGCCGCATGAAGTTTTACCGGACGAACTGGGAAAAGGCGTACGCCAGCACCAGCAAAACGGTTCAACTCGAACTCGACGGCCGTCTGCGGACAGTGACCGAAAGCCAGCTCGAACGGGGCTACAACTCCTTCCGCCGCTACCGCGACCTTAACGTCCTGCTCGGCGTGGCGCTCTGGGGTCTCAACATCATGGATGCCAACGTCTCGGCTCACCTCAAAACCTTTGACCTCTCAGACGACCTCACCCTCCGGGTCCAGCCCTCCTTTGGCGTGGGTGGCGACATCGCTCCCCCCGTAATCGCACCGGGCATCCGGGTGGCGTTGCAGTTTAAATAGTTTTCTGTTTTGTGTTTTCTGTTTTCCGTTTGCGGTTTTCAATTGGTTGCCTTGAGTTGGTTTAGCCTCATTACGTAAACGGAAAACACAAAACACAAAACACAAAACACAAAACAGTTTGAAATGAATATCCTCCTCCTTGGCTACGGCAAAATGGGCCGTACGATTGAACAGCTTGCCCTCCAGCGGGGGCACACCATTGCCGGACGCATCGACCTGAGCAACCGCGCCGACATGGACGCCCTGGGCCGCGACGACGTGGACGCCGTCATTGAATTCAGCTCGCCGGAAGCCGCCGTTGACAATCTGAAATATTGCCTGCAGAAAGGCTGGCCGGTGGTGTGCGGCACAACGGGCTGGCTGAGCCACCAGGCCGAAATCGAAGAGCTCACGCGGCAGACAGGCGGTGCCTTTTTTTACGCCTCCAACTACAGCATCGGCGTGAATCTGTTTTTCCGGCTTAATAAGGTTTTGGCGCAGTTCATGCGCAATTACCCGTCCTACCACGTGTCGATGACGGAAGTTCATCATACCGAGAAGAAGGACGCGCCGAGCGGCACGGCTATCACCCTGGCCGAGGGAATTCTGGAAAATCTGCCGCACAAAAACCGCTGGGCGCACCAGGCCGCCGACTCGCACGGCAATGCCGCGGACGAGCTACCCATCGAATCGCTGCGGGAGGGCACCGTGCCGGGAACGCACGTTATCCGCTACGTTTCGGACGTGGACACGCTGGAAATCAGACACGAAGCCCACAGTCGGCAGGGCTTTGCGCTCGGGGCCGTGGTGGCGGCGGAATGGCTCGCCGGACGCAGCGGAATTTTCGGCATGGATGATTTGCTGGCCTGAACCGGGGAAGTGCCTGCGGTCTCAGCAAATTTTAGTAAACTTGTAGAAACTTAATGTAAAGAGCCTTTTTCCAGACTCTATTGTATGGCAATTATCAAACAGGAAAACAAAACTAAACCCGCCGTAAAAAATAAATCGGTCGTCCGCGAGTGGCTGGATTCCATCGTGTTTGCGGTCGTGGCGGCAACCCTGATCCGCTGGCTGTTCATGGAGGCGTTTACCATCCCGACGCCCTCGATGGAAAAGAGCCTCCTGGTGGGCGATTTTTTGTTTGTCAGTAAACTGCATTACGGAACCCGGACGCCCAAAACGCCCCTTCAGGTCCCGCTGACCCACCAGAAAATCTGGGGCACCGACATTCCCTCCTATTCTACGGCCATTCAGCTGCCGCAGTACCGGCTACCGGGCTTTTCGAGCGTGAAGCACGGCGACGTGGTGGTGTTCAACTACCCGCCCGAAAGCGAATACCCGACCGACCTGCGGACCAACTACATCAAACGCTGCATCGGTCTGCCGGGCGACGTGGTCGAAGTGCGCCACCGGCAAGTCTTCGTCAACGGAAAAGCCGCCGAAAACCCGACAGAAATGCAGTTCTCGTATTTCATCCGGACAAACGGCTACGAACTGGACGAGAATTTTTTCCGGAAATACAACATCGTCAACGACTTCCGCGACCCCAGCAGCCCGACGCTCAACTGGCAGCCCGTTACCGAGCAGGCCGATTCGGCGAACGCCGGTAAGCTGATCGGCTACCGCGTCGTGACGACCGACCAGACGGCCCAGCAGTTCAAACAGTTCGACTGGTGCAAGGAAGTGGTGGCCTACGAGGAAACGCCGCAGCCGGGTCAGCCGTCGATGTCGGGTCTGTACGACGGCGGCAAATACAACTGGACGGTTGACAATTTTGGTCCGCTGACGGTGCCCAAAAAAGGCGTTACCGTTCAACTCGACGCCAAAAACATCCTGTTCTACGGCCCGGTCATCCAGCGTTTTGAAGGGCACGAAAAGGTAGACCTGACCGCCAACTCGGTTTCCATCGACGGCAAGGCCATCACGTCGTACACCTTCCAGCAGGATTACTTTTTCATGATGGGGGACAACCGCCACAACTCCTACGACTCCCGTTTCTGGGGCTTCGTCCCCGAAGACCATATCGTCGGCAAAGCCGTCTTCATCTGGATGTCCGTCGATCCCAACCCGGACGGATTCCTGAACAAGATCCGGTGGAACCGGCTGTTCAATATTATTGATTGAATGACTGAATGACTGATTAGCTTCGCAAGGCTAGAATTAGCGAAGCTAATCAGTCATTCAGTCATTCAATCATTCAGTTATTACCTACCAATCAATCTCCCCCAGCCCCTTGCTCCGCAGATACTCGTTGGTTTGGCTGAAGTGCTTGTTGCCGAACCAGCCGCCCCATTGCGCGGCCATTGGAGAAGGGTGTTTGGAGGTCAGGACCAGGTGTTTGGAGCTGTCGATGATGGCTCCTTTTTTTTGCGCGTAAGCGCCCCAGAGCAGGAAAACCACATTTTCTTTTTCGTCGGAAACGTGTTTGATGGCGGCGTCCGTAAACGCTTCCCAGCCCTTGCCCTGGTGCGACCCGGCCTGGCCCGCCCGGACGGTTAGCGTGGCGTTGAGCAACAGCACGCCTTGTACGGCCCAGCGTTCTAGATTACCCGATTTGGGAACGGGCTTCCCGAGATCGTCCTGAATTTCTTTGAAGATATTCACCAGCGAAGGCGGCTTGGTGATGCCGTCGCTGACCGAAAAGGCCAGTCCGTTGGCCTGCCCCTCGCCGTGGTACGGGTCCTGGCCCAGAATCACCACCCTGACCGCGTCGAAAGGACACTGGTCGAAGGCATTGAAAATCAGCTTACCCGGTGGATAACAACGCTGGGTGGAATATTCCTGCCGGACAAACTCGGCTAATTTGGGGAAATAGGGCTTTTCGAACTCGTCGTGCAGGCGCTGCTGCCAGGAAGGCTCAATGACAACTTTCATCAATTGGTATGTTAAGAACGGAGATGCGGTCAGGCGAAACCGGACGTTCAGGGACAAAATTGCCCGGATGCTGTTTATAAGTCCAGAAAATAAAAGCGAACTTTTGGAATTATAAACTGACAAAACTAATTTTCGTTCTAACCAGAAGCGTTAACTGTTCAAAAACATGGTTTCTGCCGTTACAGAAGGTGTCAAAGTCAGTGTGGTGACCGAGTACCAGCCGGCTCACTCCAGCCCGATGCACGCGCACTACGTGTTTACCTACCGGATCACCATTGAGAACGGCAGCGAAAACACCGTGCAGTTGCTGCACCGGCACTGGACCATTTACGATTCCAACGGCGTCGTCCGGGAGGTTTCGGGCGAGGGCGTCGTAGGGCAGCAGCCGGTGCTGGAGCCGGGCGAGTCGCATACCTACGTGTCGGGCTGCAACCTGAAGACCGGCATGGGCAAAATGCAGGGTATTTACATCATGGAACGCCTCTTCGACGGCCGTCGCATCACGGTCAACATTCCCGAATTCATGCTCATCACGCCCTATCACCTCAATTGACAGCAATTATCAAATCATTTTGAACCAAAAGGTCA
This sequence comes from Tellurirhabdus rosea, assembly GCF_026278345.1. NCBI lineage: Bacteria > Pseudomonadati > Bacteroidota > Cytophagia > Cytophagales > Spirosomataceae > Larkinella > Larkinella roseola. The sequence goes on along the minus strand of NZ_CP111085.1, from coordinate 5,182,712 downwards.
ACGCCGCGTCGGCCGCCTTCAACGTTCACCATTCAACTTTAACCGTTTTCTTTTGATTGCCGCGTACCTCCGTTACCTGCTGAATGCCCGCGACGAGCATTCCCTTCATTCGCCGTTTCTTTACGATTTATACACCAAAACCATTCGGGTCGACGAACCGGACGAGCCGGCCTTTGCCCCCATCGAAGACCTGCGCCGCGAACTGCTGAAAAGCCGCGAAACCATCGCCATCACGGACTACGGGGCCGGTTCCAAAGTCAACGCCTCCCGCGAACGCACCATCCGCGACATTGCCCGCCACTCCCAGAAACCGACCCGGTTTGCCCGACTGCTGTACCGCCTGCTCCGCCGATTCGAGTGCCAAACGGTGTTCGACCTCGGCACCTCGCTCGGCCTGACGACCCTCTATGAAGCGGCGGCCGTTCCGCAGGGAAAACTCATCACATTTGAAGGCTGTCCTCAGACGGCAGACCGCGCCCGGAGCCATTTCGCCCGGCTCGGGTATTCCAATATCCAGACGGTGGTCGGCAATCTGGACGAAACGCTGGCCGCGCAGATCGCCGCCATCGACCGGCTCGATTTTGCCTTTTTCGACGCCAATCACCGCTACGAGCCGACGGTCCGGTACTTTGAAACCTGCCTGCCGAAGATTCACAACGACACCTGTTTTGTCTTCGACGACATTCACTGGTCGGCGGAGATGGAACAGGCCTGGGAAGCTATCAAAGCCCACCCACAGGTCGTCGTGACGGTGGACCTGTTTTACGTCGGCCTGGTCTTTTTCCGGCAGCAGCAGCCGAAGCAGCATTTTACGCTGAAGTTTTAAAAGTTTAGAGTTTAGGGTTTAGGGTTTATAGTTGCTCCGCCTCAATCAGGTGATTGTAAAGAGGCAGGGCAACTATAAACCCTAAACCCTAAACCCCAAACCTTCCCCTGCCTCAACCACTGATTAATAACAATTTAACCCCTCCGCTGGCGGGTGGCAGCCGAAATGGCGGGGTTTTTCGTTATCTTCGTAAGTCTTGCCGATTGATCCTGATTGTATGCGAAGAATATCTTCTCTATTTACGTACGGAGCCGGGTTGAGCGCGGCTTTGCTGCTGGGCACTTTGTCCTGTACCAAACCCGCCGAGGATACTCCGGACCCCACCGAAAAAGCCAGCTTTGATCTGCTTCAGGAGAAAATCCTGACGACGAACTGCGCCATGACCGGCTGTCATGCCTCCGAGTCGGACGGCTCGTTCGGACAGCATAAGCTGGTGCTGGCGTCCGGGAAGTCCTACGAAAATCTGGTCAACGTCGCCCCGGCCAATGCTTCCGCCAAAACCGATGGGCTGCTGCGCGTAAAGCCGTTCAATTCGCTGAGCAGCCTGTTCTATCACAAACTGAACACCGACGCGGCTCACCACGGCGGCAAACAGTACGGCAACCCCATGCCGCTGGGCCGACCGCCCCTCTCGGCCGGACAGATTGAGTTTGTACGGCGCTGGATTGAGGCGGGCGCTCCCAAAACGGGCAGTGTGGCGGACGCGGCCCTGCTGGACGACCAGACCGGCAGCAACGCCACCTTTACGCCGCTGGCGCCGCCGGTTACCGGACAGGGACTCCAGCTTAAAATTGACCCCTTCGACGTCAAATCGAATTTCGAACGGGAATTATTCGTCCGGCGACTGCTCAATAATTCGACGGACATTTACGTCAAACGGGTGCAGATCAAGATGCGGCCGGGCAGCCACCACTTCATCGCCTACGGCTTCGACCGGACGACCAACCTGCCCGCCGCGAACCAAGTGCGGGACCTGCGCAATCCGGACAACTCGGTCAACCTCGCCACGTTTCTGTCGATGGCCAACCACGTGTTCATGGCCGGAAGCCAGTCGCCCAACCACGATTACACCTTCCCGGAAGGCACCGCCCTGCTGCTGCCCGCCAACAGCTCGCTCGACCTGAATGTGCACTACGTCAACAAGTCCGACAAGGTGTTTCAGGGCGAAGCGTTTCTGAACCTGTTTACGGTCGATAAAGCCGAAGTCAAATACGCGGTCAAGCCGATCAACTGGAGCAACGAGAGCATTACCACCCCGCCGGGTCAGCGCCGGACGCATATCAAGAGTTTTACGTTTTCGAAGAATGTCAAGGTGCTGGCGTTAACCTCGCACATGCACAAACTGGGCGAGAAGTTTGTCATCCGGATCAAGGGTGGCTCCCGCGACGGCGAAGTGGTCTACACGACCACGGACTGGGAACACCCCGACATCATCAACTTCCCCACGCCGATTTCGCTCAAAGCGGGCGAAGGGCTGACTTCGGAAATCACCTACAACAACACGACCTCCAAAACCGTCAGCTTCGGCCTCACCAGTGAGGAGGAAATGGGAATTATTTTTGGGTACTATTATGAAGAATGATTGATTGATTGAATGACTGAATGACTGATTGAGCGGTCCGCCAACGCAGTGAGCAAGCTCCTCAAAGTTCAGTCATTCAGTCATTCAATCACTCATTCAATTAATAGCTCACAAACGGCATTTGTCCGACGAACCGGCTGTCTTCGACCTGATTCAGGATAAAATCCGCGAGGTCCGCCCGGCTGATCTGGGTGCTGGCATCGACACCTACCCAGCCGACCCGGTACTGGTTCCGCTTTTCGCCGTCGGTCAGGCGCGGGCCGCGCACGATAATCCATTCCAACCCACTCGCTTTCAGCACCTCCGCATGCCGGACCGCATCGTTCAGCACTTTGGGAACGGCAATTTTCATGATCGTCCGAATCATTTTATCGGCAAATTTGGGCTGATCCTTCTCAAACGGCAGGCCGCCGCCCGACAGGCTGATGATCCGCTTCAGACCATTGGTCTTCATGCTGGAAATGATGTTTTCCGTTCCGCGGGTCTGCAGCCACTCGGGCGACCCTTTCACGTGTCCAAACAGGCTGACCACCAGATCGGTATCCTCTACCGTCCGTTCCACATCCTGCGGGTTCAGCACATCGCCGCGGATAAGCTGGAGATTCGGCGACTGCTGGGAGATAGCCTGAGGATTGCGGACCAGCGCCTTGATCTGGTAGCCTTTTGCCAGAGCCTGATTCAGAAACTGCTGCCCGGTTTTGCCCGAAGCTCCGAATAGCGCAATTTTTTTCATGGTCGGATCGGAATAAGTTGAAGGATACGGCAAATCTATGTACTCTTGCAGGCGCTAACCAAAGTAAGGGTACACACATTTTTGTAAGTATGAAGCAGGAACCCATCTCCATTACCCCCCGCTGCCCCATCCGGACGACGCTGGAACTGATCGGCGGCAAATGGAAGCTGCTCATCATCCGGCAACTGGCCGACGGGCGGCTGCGCTTCAGTGAACTCCGCCGCCTGCTGCCCGACATCAGCGAGCGGATTCTGGTCTATGAGTTAAAGCAACTGACCGACAGCGAGTTGATTACCCGCATCAATTACGGAGAAGTACCACCCCGGGTAGAGTACGCCCTGACGGAAAAAGGAAAACGGGCGCTTCCGCTCATCGACGAAATCGCCCGTTTCGGGATTGCCTATATGGAGTCGTAAACCGGTTAGCTGAGCCGGTCTTTGAAACTTTCGTAACCGTACGTTTTGACCAGTTCAAAGCGGCCGTCTTCCTTCCAGATGCCGATGGCGGGCAGCCCCACCCCGTTGAACGTGGTCGTTTTCACCATCGTGTAATGAATCATATCGTCGAAAACGAGCTTATCGCCCACTTCCAGCGGCTGGTCAAACGAGTAATCGCCCATAAAATCACCCGCCAGACACGTCATGCCGCCGAGGCGGTAGGTTGGTTTTCCGGCCACGGGTTCGTGGTACGAATCCAGAATGCGGGGTTTGTAGGGCATTTCGAGCGTGTCGGGCATGTGCGCCGCAAACGAGGTGTCCAGCACGGCCACGTCGATGCCCTGGCTGTCCACCACGTCCAGCACCGTGGACACCAGCACGCCGGTCTGCCAGGCGATGGCCGAGCCCGGTTCGAGCGTCACGGCCACGTTGTATTTTTCCCGGAACGCCTTCAGCAACCCAATCAGGTGGTCGGTGTTATAGCCTTCGCGCGTCATCAGGTGGCCGCCGCCCATGTTCACCCACTTAGCCTGGTGCAATAGGTTGCCAAACCGGCTTTCGAGCGCTTCGAGCGTCCGTTCGAGCGTGTACGAATCGTTTTCGCAGAGCGTATGGAAGTGAATGCCTTCGAGTCCTTCGGGCAGTTCGTCGGGCAGTTTGTCGCGGGTAACGCCCAGCCGGGAGCCGGGCACGCAGGGGTTGTACATCTCCGTTGCCACTTCCGAATACTGCGGATTGACGCGGATGCCACAGCTGACCGTTGGCCCGTTTTCGGTTTTCTGTTTTTCGTTGTAGGCCGCCACCCGGCCCTTGAACCGCTCCCACTGGCTCCAGGAATTGAAGGTCAGGTGGCTGCTGCGCCGGAGCACTTCGTCAAACTCATCGTCGCGGTAAGCCGGGATATAGGTATGGGCCGGGACGCCCATGTATTCGTTGACCAGTTTGATTTCGTTCAGCGACGAGGCCGTGGCCCCGCCGAGGTACTGCCGCACCAGCGGAAAGGCGCTGTACATCGAAAACCCTTTGAGTGCCAGAATGATCTGCACGCCGGCCGACTGCTGAACGTGGTTGATCAGTTCAAGATTGCGGCGAAGTTTGGCCTCTTCCAGCACAAAGCAGGGCGAGGGAATCGAATTCAGGTTGTTTTGTAACGTATTTTCCATGAACAAAAGTAACAAAAACTCCGGGCCGGGGGTTCGGGCGGACTGGCGTGGATTTTGCGGCCTGTCGGTTGATTCGCCGTAACTGCTCATGAAAATAACGCTACCCCTCTTTTTTCTTTTCGCCGCCAGTCAGGCCACGCTGGCCCAGCAGCCGGACAGTCTTTCTGTCCCCGCTTCGTCTTTTCGGCCGGGTTCGGTCGTCACGCTGCCCGACAGCATGCTGGTTTTGTAACGTATTTTCCATGAACAAAAGTAACAAAAACTCCGGGCCGGGGGTTCGGGCGGACTGGCGTGGATTTTGCGGCCTGTCGGTTGATTCGCCGTAACTGCTCATGAAAATAACGCTACCCCTCTTTTTTCTTTTCGCCGCCAGTCAGGCCACGCTGGCCCAGCAGCCGGACAGTCTTTCTGTCCCCGCTTCGTCTTTTCGGCCGGGTTCGGTCGTCACGCTGCCCGACAGCATGCTGGTTCGGCAGCCCGTCAGCAATCCGGCCACGCTGCTGCAGGGCACCGTCGCCGGCGTTTATGTCATCGGCAACCACCAGCCGGGCGGCCTGCCGATGGTTCGGATTCGGGGATTTCGCTCAGTTACCCGCGACAACGGGCCAATCTTTACGCTGAACGGTATGCCGCTGCTTGGCAGCGACCCGGCCATCGTGCCGGTGGATGCCCTGCAGTCGGTGTCGGTTCTGAAAGACCCCGCCGCTTCGTGGCGCTTCTCGGCTTATGGCAACAACGGGGTCGTGGAGTTGTCTACCCGCCAGACCGCCCGGCCGGGGCTGCACGTTTCGGCGCATTCCTACGCCGGGATAAGTATCTTCAGTGGACGTCGGCCGGAGTTGCTCAACGCCACTGAGTGGGCTACTCTGGCTTTTTCAATGATGCGGGAAAGCCCTTACTACAACAACGGCGACTATGAGGTGCGCTACCGGGAATTGCTGGGCAACGGGCCTTCGCTGGTCATTCCGGACTATGTTGTGCCGATGGGGGCCATGCAGGGCGACCCACGAACCGGTCTCGACCGCTATTCCAACAACCCTGACGATCCGGCCTTTAACAAAACCGCTTTCAAAATTACTGCCGCCAACAAGGCAGGCACCGACTGGTTCGGGGCGATTCTCCGCAATGGCCGGGTTCAGCAGCATTACGTCAATGTCGGCTATGGTTCAAAGCACTGGAAGACCTACGCCGCCGCTCATTCTTTTGAACAGCAGGGCATTCTGCGTTTTACGGGCTACGAGCGAAACGGGCTGCTGTTCAACAACGATTTTTCCTTCTGGCATAACCGGCTGCGCCTTAGCCAGCAGGGTTTGCTGACCAAATCCATTCGTTCGGGCCTCACGGAAAATAACGGATCGGAAAACTCTAGTGTTGTTTTTCAGGCCCTGCGTGCGCTACCGCTTTTCCCGGTTTACGATGTTGCCGGCAACTACTCCCAGGCCGGACCTTACCTGATGCCCTTCAGTAATCCGGTGTATATGCTGGCCCGTCAGCAGGATCGCCGCCTTAACCAGACCGATTTTGCCGGAAGCCTTTCGCTGGAACTGGATTTGCTTTCTTCGCTGACGTTCCGGGCGTCTTACGGGCAGCAGCGGCAGAAAACCCGCCTCAACTGGCAGGCACCGCATGGGTGGGAGGTGAGCGACCCCGCTAAGCCCTATTATGCCGAAGACACAAAAGCCGAAGCCTCGCCCCGTCGGCTGGCCGCGGAACTGAATTATTCTTTGAAGCGGAAAACGCTGACCGGTGAGGTGACGCTCGGGGCCGAGCTGTTTCGCCTTCAAACCGCAGAAAGTAGCCAAACCCAGCGGCTCGACCTAGGGGACCCGATTTCTTTTGCAGGCTCTTATTCGACAGACGCCTTGTTTTCGTCGTACCTGCACCTGCGGCTTAGCGACCGCCGATGGGCGGCCGAAGCCTCGCTCCGGCGGCTGAGCCTTTCGCAGTTTCCTATCGACAACCGTTCGGGCCTGTTGCCGACTTTGTCCACCGTGTTTGCGCTACGGCCGGACCTTCGGATTCGTGCAAGCTGGGGTCAGCAAACGGCCGCTTATACGCTCGGAACCCTGACGAACCCGATGCTGGCACCGTATAGTTCGGGCGCTCAGGAAATTACGTTCGGCGACAAGCCGGAGCGCGTGCGGACCCTCTCGGCTGGAGTTGATTACCAGCCCGGTTCGCGATTGACACTATCCGCCGAGGCCTTCCAGGCGGTAACCCGCAATCTGACCGAACGTACCACTGTTTTTTGGCCCGGTAACCCTCAGACTATCGCACTCAGCGACGGGCGCATGCGCAATGTAGGGCTGGAACTGTCGGCCGGTTACCAGCTTCCGGTATTGGGGAACGGGGTGTTAACCCTCAACGGCCAGGTATCAGGCTACCGCAACCGCCGCACGCATTCGGAGTATTTCAGCCGGACCATTGGGCAGTTCGATAACAAGCCGATGGGAGCCCTGTTCGGTAACCAGACCGACGGCCTGATCCAGAACGCTCAGGAAGCTCAACAGGCCACCGCCCTGAGCCGCATGCCGGTGGCGCCCGGTCAGCTCCGGCTGGTCGATGTCAACAACGATGGTCAACTGAACCTTGATGACAGAATCTACATCGGCAATCCCCACCCCGATTTCTTTTTCGGCCTCCAAAGTAACCTTCGTTACCGGGCGTTCGAGGTGACGATCCAGTTTCAGGGTGTCGTCGGAAACAATCTCTATGACCAGTCAAGGGTTTATACCGATCTGATGATTGGCTATAGCAACGGCAGTCGCCGCGTACTTTCGGCCTGGAGTCCGACGAATTCCGGCTCCACGGTGCCGAGGCCGTCAGCAGGTTACAATTATTACTATGCCCCACCGATGTCCTACTTCGTGGAGTCCGGCAGTTACCTGCAGCTTCGGGACGTACGGGTGGCCTACCGCCTCCCGAAACTTTCGTTCGTGCAGTTCTACGTGCAGGGCCAGAACCTCTTTTACCTGACCCGCTACCTGGGCCTTACGCCGGAAGTCCGCCCGGCACAGGATGAGCAACTGGGAAGAGACGGAGGCGTCTACCCCACCGCCCGAACCATCGTCGCGGGGCTTCGTTTCGACTGGTAACTTTCGCGAAAGCTCCGGTAGTCTTACACTCCGGAGCTTTCATTTTGCTTCTTTATTTAAAATTATTCTAATTAAATTTGAAAGTAATACTTTCGCCATTAGTTTTGCGGCTTCATTGAAGGAATCTACTGGTGACAATGGTTCGACTAACTACCTTTCTGATTTTATTTTTATCGGCCTTAACGGCGACTTTTGCCAACGATACGGAAGCGGGCGGTACCCTCCGCGGCCAGGTGACCGACCCGTCGGGGGCTCCGGTAAGCGGGGCAACTATCCGGATTAAAGGAACCATCCGGGGAACGGTTACGGACGAAAAAGGACACTTTACGCTGACCAACCTGCCGAAGGGAGGCTATACCGTCCAACTGTCGGGCGTGGCCCTGACCCCCGTGGAACGCACCGTCGAAATCAAAGCCAACGAAACGCTGGCGCTCGACATAGCCGTGCGGGAAACCGTCCAACAATTGGCCGAGGTGAAAATCGTGGCCGCCCGCGGTCTGCGCGAACTGGAGCGCTTGCCGGAAGTGGACGGAACGGCCCTTTTTGCGGGGAAGAAAACGGAAGTGATCAACCTCAGCCAGCTGGATGCCAACCTGGTCACCAACAATACGCGCCAGATTTTCAGCAAAACGCCGGGCGTGATGGTCTGGGAAAACGATGGCTCGGGCATGCAGGTAGGCGTGGCGGTCCGGGGACTGAGCCCGAACCGGTCGTGGGAATTCAACGTCCGGCAGAACGGCTACGACGTCAGTCCCGACCCATTTGGCTACCCCGAAGCGTACTACAACCCGCCGATGGAAGCCGTGGAGCAGATTCAGCTGGTGCGCGGGGCGGCTTCGCTGCAATACGGCCCTCAGTTTGGCGGCCTGCTGAACTACGTCCTCAAGAAGCCCGATGCTACCCGCAAATTTGGTTTTGAAACGCAGCAGTCGGCCGGGAGCTTTGGGCTTTTTTCAACCTACAACGCCATCAGCGGCACCGTCGGCAAACTGAGCTATACCGCCTACGCCCACTACCGCCGCGCCGACGGCTGGCGGGAAAACAGCCGCTACGGCATTTTTAACGGCTACGCTTCCGTACAGTACGCGGTTTCGAACAAACTAAAACTTGGCTTCGAACTGTCGCGCCTATACAACGAAAGCCAGCAGCCGGGCGGCCTGACGGACGTACAGTTCGCCCAGAATGCCCGGCAGAGCGTTCGCGGACGGAACTGGTTCAGTACGCCCTGGACGGTGCCGGTGCTTTCGGCCGAATACGCCTTTTCCGACAAAACCCGCCTCACCTGGAAAGTCCACGGACTCGTCGGCGAACGGAACAGCATCGGCTTTGTCCGGCCTATCAACACACTGGATGTCCCGACGAACGGCGTGCTGGCCGCCCGCCAGATCGACCGCGACCACTACCGCAACTGGGGCAGCGAACTCCGCCTGCTGACGACTTATTCCCTGCTGGGCCGCGACCATACGCTGGCGACGGGGGTCAAGTATTTCAACGGCTACACCCGGCGCCGGCAGCTTGGCCGCGGCGACACGGGCAGCGATTTCAACCTGAACCTTGCCGAAGCCGCCTTTCCCCGGGACCTTGACCTGCGGGTTCAGAATGTCGCTTATTTTGCCGAGAACGTCTTCCGTCTGACGCCGCGCTGGACCGTCACGCCCGGCTTCCGCCTCGAACACCTCGCCAACGACATCAGCGGCCGTTTCAGCCTGAACGCCAACGGTACGGAAAACCGCGTTTCCCAGAACAGCGTCCGCAATTTCCTGCTGCTGGGCATCGGGACGGAATACAAACTCCTGCCCACGACCACGCTGTACGCCAATCTTTCGCAGGCCTACCGTCCGCTGCTGTTCTCGGACCTGACGCCGGGGGCGGTGACCGATTTTGTGATCGACCCGAACCTGCAGGATTCGCGCGGCGGCAACCTGGACCTCGGCCTGCGGGGCAATCTGCGCAACTTCCTGAATTTTGACGTCAGCTATTTTCGGATGCAGTACAACAACCGGGTCGGCACGCTGACGCTGCTCAACGAAGCCAGCCGCCCGTACCAGTTCCGGACCAACGTCGGCAACAGCCTGAGCCAGGGCGTCGAAGCGTACGTGGAATTTGACCCGATTGTCGCGTTTGTGGGTCGTTCGAAAGCGGGCTACCTGAGTCTGTTCACGTCGGCCAGCTATACCGATGCCCGCTATACGACGCTCCGTACGGTGGGCGTCAGCAACGGCCAGCAAACCGAAACGAGTCTGCGCGACCGCCGGGTCGAAAACGCGCCGGAGTTTATCGGCCGTTTCGGAGCCAATTACTCTCTGAAAGGCTTTACGCTCACCGCCCTGCTCAACCGCGTGGGCAAGGCTTACAGCGATGCCAACAATACCGAAACACCCGCCGCCAACGGGCAGACGGGCGTCATTCCTGCCTATCAGGTGCTCGACGTGTCGGCCACCTACCGTTTTGCCAGACGCTACAACGTCCGGGCGGGCGTCAACAACCTGACCGACGAACGCTACTTCACCCGCCGCGCCGGCGGCTACCCCGGCCCCGGCCTGCTCCCCGGCGACGGCCGAAACTGGTTTGTGTCGGTGGGATATAAGTTGTAAGTCGGCAAGTGCTTAAGGGGCCACTTACCTCCTTAAGCACTTGCCCCCTTAAGCACCCTATTCTAACGCAAACACAATCGGCAGGTTGAACCGCACCCGTACGGGCTGGCCGGACTGTTTGCCGGGTTTCCATTTGGGCATCATCCGGATCACCCGCAGGGCTTCCTCGTCGCAGCCGAAGCCGATGCCTTTGGTCACCTGGGCGTCCACGATGCTGCCGTCGGCGTTCACCACGAAGGCTACGTAGACCCGGCCGGAGATGTTGGCCCGGGCGGCTTCGGCCGGGTAGCGCAGGTTCTTCTGGAGGAAAGCCGCGAGTCCGGCCGTTCCGCCCCGGAACTCGGGCTGCTGCTCGACGACGGTAAACGGCTCGTCGGACTTGCGCTCTACCTCAATGCTTTTTTCCTCTTTCGTTGGAGCAGCAGCGGTTTCTTCGGGTGCTTCGATCACTTCGGCGTCGGTCGTGCCTTCCACCGTTTTGTCGCTGGGCGTGGCGTCCTTCAGTTCTTCCGTCGTCGGCACTTTTACCTCTTCGGGCGCTTCTTCCAGCACTTCGGGCGTCAGGTATCGCTTCTGCGCCACCTCCTGTTTGATCGGCTCCTGCTTGGGCGGCGTAATGATCGGCTCTTCTTTGGGCGGCAGCGGCTGCACCTTCGTCAGCACAACCTCCTTCATGTACGCCTCCGGCTGATCGGGTTTGATGCGGTCGAGCAGGTCGGGCAGGGCCAGTCCGGCCCCGAAGAGAGCGATGCCAATCAGCAGGGCGCGCCGGGCGTTTCGGGAATAATTCAGGCGTAGGTCGTAGGCACCATAGGATTTGTTGCGATGCTCGAAGACAATGTCTGCGAGGGTCGCGGCAGGAAGTTGGTTCATCGGAATCAGTTGTTGTTGTTCGGAAAAGGAAATAAAAGGCAATAGCGGGGCCGTTCGACCCTTTCGGATCGACTGGGGTAGTCCGGAAATTCAGGGAATTAGTGCGGTGCCGGAACGGATTCCGCCCGACACCGCTTCATCGGGTACTTACTGTAGAGCAAGAGATTGATTCGAACGGGTAATGAGTCTTTCGATGGTTTTCAGGTTGTTTGCGTCGTAGCCGGTTACTTTTTTCAACGTCCTACCCTGCCGGTCGAGCAGGAGCATGGTTGGAATCGAGCCGTCGAACTGGAATAAATCCCTGGTGTAAGGCCGCTCGGATTCGGTCATCAGCCGCTGCGGCCACGGCATCTGTTCCTTTTGCAGGGCTTTATGCCAGGCGGCGCGGTTCTCGTCCAGCGAAACAGACACCAGCCTCAGCTTTTCGTCGTTGCCCAGCCGGGCGTACAGCTTCTTCAGTTCGGGAATCTCCCGTCGGCAGGGACCGCACCACGAGGCCCAGAGCACCACCAGCTGATAGTCCGCCGACGGGTCCAGAACGGGCTGGAGCGCTCCCTGCTCGTCCGCCAGCCGGGTTGCAAACGACAGCCGGTGGCTCTTTCGGCTGGCGATGTAGTCCCGCAGCTTTCGGCCCGTCGGACTTTCCCGCACGTCCTCCTCGAAGCTGTCCAGCAGAGAGCGGAAACTTTCGTCCGAAAATCCGCCCATCCGTCGCTCCAGTTCGTAGAGGTAATAGAAGGAATACGGATGTTTCCGGATTTCGTCCCGCAGGCGGGCCACGCTCCGCAGCCGACCAAACCCGACCGAATCGCTGTAGGCCACCGCCGTTTGCCGACCCTCCACGAGCGGCCGGTCCAGTTTCACCAGTTTTACGTGGGAGTAAGGCCTGAAACCACGAAAAGACATTTCCGAGATTTTCCCGTTGAGCTGGATGCCGTCTTCCAGGTAAAAATGATCGACGCCCAGCGGATGCCCGCCGTGCAGGATGTGGGTATCAAAGCTCAACACCCGCAGCGTATCGGTGTTCTGCTCTTTGTGATTCACAAAAATACGGACGGCTTCCGGGTATTTCTCCCGCGAAAAAAGCATCCGGAACTTCCCGTTGGTCAAGGCACAGGAGTCCAGTTTGACCATTTTCCCGGTCAGATTCTCCCGGGTGAAGAAGACCATTTCGCCGTCCGGAATATTTTCCAGTTGCCCGGAAACTTCCATCGGCCGGGGCGAACGGCACGTCAGGCAGAGAAACAGGACCGCACCGCCGAGCGTCAGGCGGTCGATTGCAGCTTTCATGGGGCAAACAGAGTTAGGTGATTACTTCCGGACGACCAGACGATAGTGGCCGAGTCCCTGTTTCAGCGCGGGGTCGCTCAGGGTCGGCTTTCCGGCTTCCTTCAGCCAGGCCGGCTCCACGAACCGGATTTTGGAGGCGGCTTTCTGGCGTTCCCGCTGCACGTTCGCGTTGACGACCCAGCTCATGGCGAAGACCGCCGCCGAAAAAAGCAGGAACCCGTAGAGCAGCGCCCGTTCGGTGGCAACCGGGTAGTTCTGCCGCAGGTCGTAGGCTCCGTACAGCTTGTTCCGGTTCATGAACACGATGTCGGTCAGCGTGGCGGGTTCCGGCTCCAGCCCCAGAATATCGCAGTACTCCTCCTGGAGCTGCGAAAGGGTCTCCAGAGAAGCCTCCCGGGTCACCATTTGCAGGGCTTTCTCAAAGGGGCAGCCCTCCCAGAGCGCCTCCTCCAGATCGCAGGCGAGGTGGTCGGTCAGCTCGGGCAGCAAATCGGCCGGAACGCCGCTGCGGCGCAGGTGCCCGCGCAGGGTATCCAGTTGTTCGTTGGTCAGCAGATACATAAGACGGGCCTTTTGAGTTACTGTTTCTGAACAGAAAGTTGGGGTTGGGGCTGCATCAGCGACTGCATGGCCTCCATAAACCGCTCGAATTCCGACACCTTGACCTGGGCCGTTTCGGTGCCGGCGGCCGTCAGCGAATAGTATTTCCGCAAACGGCCGTCCACCTCCACGCTCTCGGTAATCAGGTACCCTTCGTCTTCCAGTTTGTGCAGCACCGGATACAGCGCTCCGTAGGTCAGGGTGATTTCGCCGCCGGTGCGTTCCTTCACCTGCTGGGTGATTTCGTAGCCGTACATCCGGCGGTTTTCGGCTAAAAGTTTGAGGACAATGGTGCGGAGCGTACCCCGCAGCAATTCCCGCGAATCAGACTGGTTCATTAGCGTATCAGTTATTCCTTGAGCAAATATATATAAGAAACCTATATATACAAGAGAAGGTTTGAAAAATTTAAGCCAAAAGCGCACCTTTCTTTTTCGGGCAGATTATCGCAGATTTAAGCCGCTGATCCCTTTCTGCGAAAATCTGCTTTTAATCTCCGAAAATCTGCGTGAAATCGACACTCCGTTTACTCATAATCATAGTTGTCCTGCTGCATCTGCCCCGGCTCCTGTCCGCCCAGGCCGTCTATTCCAAAAGCTTTCTGGACTCGCTGCAGCGCGACACGTTTCTTTATTTCTGGGAACTGGGCGATAATCCGCACGGCCTCATCCCGGACCGCCACCCGACGCCGTCTTTTTCCAGCATTGCCGCCACCGGTTTCGGGCTGACGGCCTATTTGGTCGGGGTCGAACGGGGTTACATCCGGCGGGACGAAGCGGCCGAACGCACGCGCCGGACACTTCGTTTTTTCGCCAATGCCCCGCAGTCGGCCGAGGCGGCGGGCGTGGCGGGCTACCGGGGCTTTTTCTACCATTTTCTGGACATGAAAACCGGCCACCGTTTCAAACAGGTGGAGCTTTCGACCATCGACACGGCGCTGCTGCTGGCGGGCGTGCTGAGCTGTCAGACTTATTTTTCGGGAAAAAGCGAAACCGAACGGGAAATCCGGACGCTGGCCGACCGCATCTACCGGCGCGTCGACTGGCGGTTCATGCAGGCCGTGCGACGGTCCGACCGCAAGCCGCTGGTGAGCATGGGCTGGCATCCCGAAAAAGGGTTTATCGAGGCCGACTGGCAAGGCTACAACGAAGCGATGATTCTGTACATTCTGGCGCTCGGCTCGCCGACTTTCCCCCTCGAACCGGAGGCGTGGACCGAGTGGACGCGCACCTACGACTGGAAGACGTTTTACGAACAGGAACATATCAATTTTGACCCGCTCTTCGGACACCAGTATTCGCACATCTGGGTCGATTTCCGCGATATCCGGGACGCCTACAACCGCCAGAAAGGCATTACTTATTTCGAAAACAGCCGCCGGGCCACCTACGCCAACCGGACGTACTGCATCGCCAACCCGATGCAATGGCGGGGCTACGGACCCGACATCTGGGGCCTGACCGCCTGCGACGGGCCCAAGGACACGACCATCAACGGCCGTTCCTTTTTCTCTTACCGCGCCCGCGGGGCCGCCGCCACGCAGATCGTAGACGACGGCACGATTGCGCCCACGGCCGCGGGCGGCTCGGTTCCGTTCGCCCCGGAAATCTGCATTCCAGCCCTCCAGCACATGAAGCGGTCGTTTGGAACCAGAATTTACGGCAAATACGGTTTTAAGGACGCCTTCAATCTTTCGTACCCGACGCGCGACGGGCAGGGCTGGTTTGACGGGGATTACCTCGGCATCGACAGCGGCCCGATCCTGCTCATGACCGAAAATTACCGCACCGGTTTCATCTGGAACCTGATGATGCAGAACCCCCACATCCGCCGGGGCCTCAACCGGGCCGGATTCCGGGGAGGCTGGCTGGGCAGATAGCAAAAAATTTCCAGCTTTCTCCCCCAATCTGATTAAGCACTTTTCCCCCATTCCATGGCATTCCGGCCCCTTGCCACCCCGCTCCCGTAAGCATTTCTCCCCCATCCTGACTAAGCAATATCCCTCATTTAAGGTGAAAGCAGAGTACCTCAATGAATTTAAATTGAGCCTGTTACAAAAAATCATCTTCTATGAGAAAGCTTTTACCCTTATTGCTGCTTTTCGGGCTACTGACGGGCGCGGGAACAGCCCGGGCGCAGGACCGAACTGTAACCGGTAAAGTGACCGGTTCGGAGGACGGGGCTCCCATCCCGGGCGTCAACGTCTCGCTCAAAGGATCGACCCGGGGCACATCAACAGACACGGAAGGAAATTACCGGCTTGCCGTTCCCGACGGCCAGTCTTTGGTGTTCAGCTTCGTGGGCATGCTGCCGCAGGAAGTGGCGGTGGGCAACCGCACGGTGGTGAACGTCGCCCTGGTGCCGGACCTGAAAATGCTGAGCGAGGTCGTGGTGACGGCCGTCGGGATTGAGCGCCAGAACCGGTCGCTGGGTTACTCGGTCGAACGGCTGTCGGCCGACCGGCTGGTGCAGAAATCGGAGCCGGACGTGCTGCGGGCCATGCAGGGCAAGATTCCGGGCGTCAACATCAACGGCTCGGGCGGTACGGCGGGCAGTTCGGCGCGCATCACCATCCGGGGAGCCAACTCGTTTCTGGGAACCAACCAGCCGCTTTTTGTGGTGGACGGCATTCCGTACGACAACAGCCTGAACGAAAACGCCAGTTTCCGGGACAACGGGGCCGCCGTGTCGAGCCGCATTGCCGACCTCGACCCCAACAACATCGCCTCCATGACGGTCCTGAAAGGAGCCGCCGCCGCCGCCCTTTATGGAACGCGCGCGGCCAACGGCGTCATCGTCATTACGACCAAATCCGGCACCAACCGGCCGTCCAAGAAAGGACTGGAAGTGACGTTCAACACCTCGTTTTCGGCCGAAAACATCGCCAGCTATCCCGACTTTCAAAACACCTACGGCTCGGGTTCGCAGGGCGTCTACGCCAACGCCAACGGCACCTGGGGACCGGCCTTCGGGCTGGGCCGGACTTATGCCGCCAACGGCAACTGGGTGGCGAATACCTCCGGCGTGGACTCTATTCCCGTCTGGGTCGGCTACAATACCTTTGCGGCCAACTACCCGGCTCTGGCGGCCCAGTACGGACTGCGCGCGAACGGGAATGTCCCCTACCGGGCCTATCCCGATAACGTCCGCAACTTCTTCCGGCAGGGAAGTCTGTTCGAAAACTCCATTTCGGTGTCGGGCGGCGGGCCGAAAGCCAGCGTGACGGCCGTCGTGTCGCGGACGGATCAGAAAAGCTACTTCCCCGGCTCCGGTTTTGAACGGACGAACGTCAGCGTCGGGGGCAACACGAACCTCGACAACGGGCTGACGGTCGGTGCCAATCTGGCTTACACCAACACGATTCAGAACAGCCCCCTGTTCGGCGCGGACGGCACCTCTCCGCTGGCCCGGATGTTCCAGCAGCCGCGCAACTGGCCGCTCGACCAGCTGCCGTACCAGGACCCGTTCGGCAACGGCGTGTTCTTCTTCCCCTTCGGGCAGGCCGATAACCCGTACTGGTCGGTCAACAACAGCATTTACACCAGCAAGGTCAACCGCATCGTGGTCAACGGAACCCTGTCGTACGACCTCACCAAGTGGTTGAACGTGACCTACAAAGGCGGCTACAATGCCTACAACGACAACAGCTTCCAGCGGATTTCGGCCGGATCGCTGTCCGGGGCGCAGGGCATCGGCAACATGCAGTTCGATGCCGTTTCGTTTGGCGAACAGGACCATAACCTGCTGCTGAACTTCGACCGGAACCTCACGCCGGACATTTCGTTCCGGGCCATTCTGGGCGGGAACTACAACCAGCGGCTCAACGACCAGACGAGTGTCAACGGCCTGGGTATCGTGGTGCGCGGCATTGACCTCATTACGAACGTGAACACCGTCACGCCCAATACCGGCAATACCTACACCCAGCAGCGGCGACTCTATGCGGGCTTTACGGATATGACCTTCGGCTACAAGGACTTTTTCTTCCTCAACCTGACGGGCCGCAACGACTGGTCGTCGACCCTGCCGCGCAACAACCGGTCGTATTTCTACTACTCGGCCAGTGGTTCGCTGGTGTTTACGGATGCCTTCAAGCTGACGTCCAACATCCTCAGCAGCGGGAAACTGCGGCTGGGCTACGCGAAGGTCGGCCGGGATGCAGCCCCGTACCAGACCGTCAACACCTACCGCGTCAATCTGGGTGAAAGTTCGAACCAGCAGGGGTCCACCCGGTACAACGACTATCCGTTCAACGGACAGGCCGGGGCCTCGGTGGCGGCCGTTGCGTTCGACCCCAACCTGAAACCGGAGTTTACGACCGAAATCGAAACGGGGGTCAATCTGGAATTTTTCCGGGGCCGCGCCAGCCTGGACTTTACGTATTACAACCGCCTCAGCACGGACATCATCGCCCGCCGGGCCCTGCCGCAGTCGACCGGGTACAGCTTTCTGCTGACCAACTTCGGTGCCATCCGCAACTCGGGGGTCGAAATTGGCCTCAGCGTGACGCCGGTGCAGCTCAGCAGCGGGTTCAAATGGGATATTTTTGCGGCCTACACCCAGAACCGCAACATCGTGGAATCGCTGGCCGACGGGGTGCAGGAGGTCATTCTGCGCAATATTTTCACCAACCAGCCGGTGCCGGTGGTGCGGCCGGGCGAATGGTTCGGCGTGTTGCGGGGCACCAAAGTGGCACGGGATGAAAACGGCAACGTGCTCATTAACCCGCTGACGGGCCTGACCATTCCGGACGTCAACCAAGGCATCATCGCCAACCCCAACCCGAAATTCACGCTGGGCCTGACCAACACCTTCAGCTACAAGGGCCTGTCTCTGAGCGCGGTGATCGACTACCGGCACGGCGGCGACCTGTATTCGTGGACAAACCAGTTTCTGTTGGGTCGGGGGGTGACGAAAGACACCGAGAACCGCGAAATTCCGCGCGTGCTGGCCGGGGTCCTCGGCGATGCCAATACGCTGAAGCCCCTGCTGGACGGCGAAGGCAAGCCCATTCCGAACACCATTCAGGTGCTGGAAAACAACGTGTATTTCCAGGCGGCGGGCGGTTCGCTGGCCATCAACGCCCCGAACGAATTTTCGGTTTGGGACGCCACGGTGATTCGCCTGCGGGAAATTTCGCTTGGCTACACCCTGCCGAAGGCCTGGCTGACCAAACTGCCGTTCGGATCGGTGAACCTGAGCCTGACGGGCCGCAACCTGTGGTTCAACGCGCCCAATTTCCCGAAAGCGGCCAACTTTGACCCGGAAGTCAACACCTTCGGCAACACCAACACCCAGGGCATCGACTTTTTCACGGCCCCTTCGGTCCGGCGTCTGGGCGTCAACCTGCGGATGACTTTCTGACCAACGCCGAAAATCCAACCAGTCACGCTGGCTTCGCCGGACAGAACCCTGCGGAATTCCAGCCCATCGAAAATCCGAACTCGTATGCGCTCCATAAAACGATTTTCCTTTCCAGCCCTGACCCTGCTCCTGCTGCTGGTCAATGCCTGTACGCTGGATGTCAACACCGACCCCAACAACCCGTCGTCGGTCACTACGGCCCAGTTGCTGACCAATGCACAGCTGGACATTGTCAACTCACTGGGCTCGGGGCCTCCGGGCCTGTCCAACGCGGCGAACGTCTTTGCCCATCAGGTAACCCAGCGGAGCACCAACGACCAGTACGCCATCACCGGGCAGGACTTCGGCCTGACGCAGGCCTGGCAGAACCTGTACCGGGCCATTCAGAACCTGAGCGTGCTCGAACAGCAGGGAACCGCCGCCAACCAGTTTGGGTACGTGGGCATCGCCCAAATTATGAAAGCGATGGCCTTCAGCTACATGGTGGACGTCTGGGGCGACATTCCGTTCACGGAAGCCAACCAGCCCGACCAGAACCCGGCCCCCAAATTTGACAAGGGCGCGGACATCTACCCCCAGCTGTTCACGCTGATCGACCAGGGCATCGCCAATCTGGCCAAACAGTCGGCCCTCAATCCGGCGGCCGATGACCTGATCTACGGCGGCAACCTGGTCCGCTGGCGGAAGTTTGCCAAGACGCTCAAGCTGAAGCTGTACAACCAGGTGCGGCTCGTGCAGGACGTCCGCACGCCGGTCACGGCCCTGATTGCCGAAAACGACTTCATCGGTCCCGGCGACGGGTTCGCGCTGCGTTACGGCACAGCCAGCGCCCCAGACAACCGCAACCCGGCTTTCCGGGAGGAATACAACATCACGACCACGGGCCGGGATAATTACATCAGTCCGTACTTCCACGACCTGCTGCTCGGCACCGGCACCTGGAACCCGCTGCTGCAGGGCATTCAGGACCCGCGGATTCCGTACTACTACTTCAACCAGTTGTCGAACGCCCGGCCCACGGCCCAGAATGCAGTGGAATACCGGAACGGAAACTTCGTGTCCATCTTCTTTTCTTCGCAGGGTCCTAACCAGGGCTTCGACCAGTCATCGTCCCAGACCATCGTGGGCCTGTATTTCGCCGGGGGGCGGTACGATGACGGCAACGGCGTGACGGCGGCGGGGGTCAGCGGGGCCTCGGCCCGGGGCGACGGGCCGCAGCGGATTCTGCCATACCATTCCTACCTGTTCATCCGGGCGGAGCTGGCGCAGGCGGGCGTGACGACCGGCAACGCCCGCGACTTTCTGGAACAGGGCATGAACGCGGCGTTTGCGGAGGTGAACGCGGCGGCCACGACCGCCAGTGCGCCGGCGCTTTCGGCGGCCGCCATCAAGTCGTACGTCGATGCCGTGCTGGCCCGATTCGATGCCGCCGGGGCCGAGGGCAAACTTGAACACATCATGACCCAGAAGTGGATTTCCAATTTCGGTTTCGGACTCGAATCGTACAACGACATCCGGCGGACGGGCTATCCGCGCGTGTTTGATCCCAACAACGACGGCCTTGCCTTTACGGCCGTCAACCGGGGCTTTCCGCAGTCGTTCCCGCTCGCGCAGACCGAGCTGAATCTCAATCCGAAAGCCCCGGCGCAACGGGTCATTGCGAATGACAAAGTTTTCTGGCAGAAATAAACACGAACCAACATGCAAAAGATACTTCATTACAGCCTGCTGCTGCTGGCGCTGACGGTCCTTTTTTCCTGCGAAGACAAAGCGAAGAATCCGTTTCCGGAGATTAAGAACGGGGTGCATTTCGTGGCCCGGCCCGATCCGCTGCCCGCCACGGTGACCGCCGCCAACGTCAACACCATTCCGGTCTCGCTGACGGGCGCGGCCACGGCCACAGCGAGCTTCACAACCCAGAGTCTGAACGCCAACGAGATCGAGCGGGTCGATGCCTACGTCAGCCACGTGCGGGGAACCACGGTAACGCCCACCGCGGCCGCCGCCCCCAATGGCGTGCTCCTGAAACCGGTAGCGGCCCTGAACGGGAAAGACCAGATCCCGCTGGTAGAAATGCTTAGTAAAGTCGGGCTGGGAGCCAGCGATCTGCGGGCCAACGACCGGCTGCGGGTGCGCTTTGTGGCCGTCATGAAAGATGGTCGCACGTTCTCGGCGACCAACTCCGGTCCGGGCATTACGCAAAACCCTATGGGAACGCCCTTTACGCCGCTGCTGGACGTTCTGATCCAGTAATTTTTGAACAGAGAAGAGCTGTGAAAACCAGTCTGTGCCCGTGGCTGGTTTTCATTTTTTGGCAGTATCCTTCCCGAAATTAAGTAGTAAATAAATTATTTTTTGTAGTAATACTTTTATTCTTGTAACTCCTTATTATATTTGCCCATCAAAGTTTTACTAAGTTAGTTTTGGTTAAGATAGCCGAAAAGCCGTAGGATGTATTCTTACGGCTTTTTTGTTTTCAAAACGAAAGATGAAGCTTGCATAAAAAATAGCATTACTTTCATCACAAGTAAGTACTAGTTTCA
The DNA here is from genome assembly GCF_026278345.1 of Tellurirhabdus rosea. Taxonomy (NCBI): domain Bacteria; kingdom Pseudomonadati; phylum Bacteroidota; class Cytophagia; order Cytophagales; family Spirosomataceae; genus Larkinella; species Larkinella roseola. The sequence goes on along the minus strand of NZ_CP111085.1, from coordinate 5,161,612 downwards.
TATATTTGGCCGTATAAATACTTAGTTCCTTTCCAAAACCTATCTATCAACAAATTACAACGCCATGAAGCAGTATTTTTTACTACTCATCTCCGTCTGCCTGTTGATGACCGGGCTGACCGCCCGGGCGCAGGAACGCGTGGTCACGGGGCGCGTTACCGGGCAGAATGACGGCAGTGCTATCCCGGGAGTGAACGTAGCCGTCAAAGGATCAACGCGGGGCTCGACCACGGACGTTTCGGGTTCTTACCGCATCAGTGTTCCGGACAATGCCGTGCTGGTCTTCAGCTTTGTCGGCATGCTGTCACGCGAAGTGCCGGTCGGAAACCAGACGGTCGTAAATGTAGAGCTGGTCAACGATACCCGCCAGCTGGAGGAAGTGGTGGTGACGGCCCTCGGGATCGAGCGTTCCAGCAAAGGACTGGGCTTTTCGCAGACCTCGCTCAAAAATACCGAGCTTACCGTTGCCCGAACGACCAACCTCGTCAACGCCCTGAACGGCAAAATTCCGGGCGTCCGGATCTCCGGTTCCAACGGGATGACGGGTTCCTCGTCGAGTATTTTCATCCGGGGCTTCACGACGTTCACGCAGAGCAACCAGCCGCTTTTCGTCGTGGACGGTATCCCCATCGACAACGGCGGCGGCACGGCGGGAACGGGCGACGCCAACCGCTTCGGCACCGGTCCGCTGTCGGTTTCCAACTCGCAGACGGGCGTTTCCAACTCCAACCGGGCCCTGGACCTTAACCAGGACGACATCGAGACCATTACGGTGCTGAAAGGACCGGCCGCGGCGGCGCTGTACGGCTCGCGGGCTGCCGGTGGGGTCATCATGGTGACAACCAAAAAAGGAAAATACAACGCCAACAAGAAAAATACGGTCAGCTATACCGGCTCGTACAACATTGTGGAGCCGAACCGCTTTCCGGATTACCAGAATGAATACGCCCGCGGCACTTCGCTGAACGCCGCCGGCAACCCGGTTCCCGGCATTTTCCAGCCCAACGCCGACCAGTCGAACTGGGGGCCGGTCATCCGGGGTCAGAACGTAGCCAGCGCCTACTCGGCTGCCGACCGGGCCCTGTTCGGTCTGCCCGATTCGGTCCGGCTGACGGCTTATCCCAACAACGTGCGCGACATGTTCCGCCAAGGCTACAACATGCAGCACAACCTGAGTTTTTCGGGAGCCAGCGAGCGCACCAACTATTACTTCTCCTACGGCATGCTGAAGGAAAAAGGGTTTATGGAGGCCAACAACCTCGACCGGCACACCTTCACGGCCAACGCCAGTTCGCAGCTCACCAACCGCCTGACGCTGGGAACCAACATCCAGTACATCTACAACACGTCCAATCGTTCGCAGATCGGCAACCAGCTGTCCAACCCGCTGTTCCGGGGCTGGTTTCTGCCGCGCGACTATGACCTGGCCAACGAACCCTGGGTACGCCCGGACGGCTCGCAGGTTTATTTCAACAACAATACCGACCATCCGTACTGGACGCTGCGCAACAACAAGTACGGCGACGAACGCAGCCGCCTGATCGGAAACGTCAACGCAACGTTCAAATTCACGGACTGGCTGAGCTACAACGGCCGGATCGGGACGGACATGTTTACCGAACGCCGGAAAACGGTCGATGCCATCGGCGCGCGCGGCCAGGCCAACCATGCCGTTCAGGGCGTGGGGGCCGTGGGCGACCGGAACATCTACCGCCAGGAAACGAGCTTCTACAACAACTTCACCGTCAACCGCCAGTTGATGGAGGGCCTGAACCTGACGGCCCTGTTTGGGAATGAAATCAACCTGCTGAGTTCCAACGACCAGATTGTGGTGGGCAACACCATGCTGACCCGCGACTTCGAGCACATTACCAACACCATCAACTACGTACCGTTTACGTGGCGCGAACAGAAACGGCTCTTTGGACTTTACGGCAGTGTTTCGCTGAATTACAAGGGCTGGGCCAACTTCGAGGCGACGGGCCGCAACGACTGGTCATCGACCTTCCGGCGCAACAACCGTTCGTATTTCTACCCCTCGTTTTCGGGCAGCCTCATTGCCACCGACGCGCTGGAGGTGCTCAGGCAGCAGAATTTCCTTACGTTTGCCAAGTTCAAAGCCGCCTGGGCCAAGGTGGGCCGCGAGGCGTCGGTGTACTCCACGGACGTTTACTTCGAACAGTCGAACCCGCAGGATGGCTGGGGCACGCAGCTGCAGTATCCGTTCCAGGGACAGCTGGGCCGCCGCCTGCAGGATGACACGGGCAACCCGCAGCTCGGCCCCGAATTCACCCGGAGCTGGGAAGTGGGCGGCGAACTGCGTTTCTGGCAGAACCGGATCGGGCTGGACCTGACGTATTTTGACCAGCGTTCGACGGACATCATTCTGCAGGTGCCGGTGGCCGGAGCGTCGGGCTTTACGTCCATTGCCAAAAACGCCGGGGAACTGAAGTCGAACGGCTGGGAATGGAGCCTCTCGTTTACGCCCATCAAGCGCAACGACCTGAAAGTGGATTTTGCCTTCAACGGCTCACGGGTGCGTAACAATGTAATTTCGCTGGCCCCGGGTGTGCAGAACGTATCGCTCGGGCCCTTCACCACGGCCCAGGGCCGCATTGAAGCCGGTCAGCCGTTCGGGGTGATTTACGCCAATACGCTGCTCCGGGATGCGCAGGGCCGCCTGGTGATCAACCCCACCACCGGCCTGCCCATCATCAACACCGCCGGGGTGCAGCGGGTCGGCGACCCCAACCCGCGCTGGACGGGCGGCGTAGTGTCCAACGTTGCCTACAAAGGACTGGCGCTGAATTTCCTGATCGAGTTCAAGCGGGGCGGCGATATCCTGAGCCGCGTCATCAACGACGTACGCCGGACGGGCAGCGCCATCGAAACGGCAGAACGTCCCCGCTTCGACGCCAGCGGCCAGCCCACCCGCGACTACGTGATTCCGGGCGTCTTGCAGGGCTCCGAAAGTCCGAACAACGTCGCCATTTCCAGCCAGCAGTACTGGAGTAACCTGTACAGCTTCAACGTGCCGGGCATGGGCGTTTTCGACGGTTCGTGGACCCGCCTGCGCGAAGCCAGCCTGACGTACACGCTGCCGAAGTCCATCCTGCAGCGGACGCCGTTCGGGACGCTCGATATCGGCATCAACGGCCGGAACCTGCTGCTGTGGACCAAAGTGCCGCACATCGACCCCGAGGTCAACGTCGGCAGCAACCAGAACGTCCAGGGTATCGAATTCAACACGCTGCCGCAGGCCCGCACCTACGGCGTCGTTTTCCGGGCTTCGTTTTAATCCATCCCCATCCAAAGACTTCATCCCATGAAACCATACAAGAAACTCATTCAGGCCCTGCCCCTCGCCGCTTTGCTGTGGAGCGCCACCGGCTGTTCGGATTTTCTGGAAACGAACGTCAATCCCAACCTCGCCACGTCGAGCACGCCGAACCTGCTGCTGACCAGCGCGGGCGGCAACATCGGCTACACGATGGGCAGCGACATTCACCGCTATACGATGCTGTTCTCGCAGCAGTTTGCCGCCCAGAACGGCCGGCAGACCGAGGCGTACGATGCCTATACCATCCAGCCGACGGAAGTCAACCAGACGTTCCGGGCCAATTTCTACGCCGGTCCGCTGGCCGACCTGGAGCAGATTCTTCGCCGCGACGCAACGGCCACGCACCCGTTCTATTTCGGTATTGCCAAAGTGCTCAAAGCATTTTCGTTTGGCGTCATTACCGACCTCTGGGGCGACGTACCCTATACCGAGGCGTTTAAGGGCACCGACAATCTGCAGCCGAAACCCGATGCGTCGAAGGATATTTACGACAACCTCATCAAACTCATCGACGAAGGCATTGCCGACCTGCGCAAGACCTCCTCGCTGACCGCCCCGGCCGGAGACGACTATTTCTACGGCGGGAACGCCCAGCGCTGGATCCGGCTCGCCAACACGCTGAAACTGCGGCTGTATCTGCACATGCTGAATGCCAACACCGTGACGCCCCAGGCGGTAGCCGCCTTTGTCCAGGCCAACGAAGCCAACTTCATGGCCTCGACCGCCGACGATTTTCAGCTTCGTTTTGAAACGGTGGCCAACAAGCAGAATCCGATTCACCAGTTCATCCTTTCCCGGACCGACGATATTGCCGTCAGCGCCACCATCGTCAACCTGATGAACGGCAAGGCCGACCCGCGGCGGGCATCGTACTTTACGCCCATGCCGTTCAGCCCGGCGAACCTCACCACGCCGCCGAGCGGCACGACGGGCTATGTCGGACTGGCGAACGGCACCGGCAACAACACGGTCCGTAACAACCTGTCCCGGCTGCACACCTACGTGCGCGGGGCCGTCACCACGACGGCCATCCCGGCCGGACCGAACCTGACCGTTTCGGGCGCAACGGGCCTGAACTACGACGGGTCGGCTCCCATCCGGATGCTGCTTTTCTCCGAATACAACTTCATCCGGGCCGAACTGGCGCTGCGGTATGGCGTCGGGACCGCGGCGGATGCCGAACGCTTCTATCAGGCGGGCATCCGGGCGTCGTTTGCCAATGCCGGGGTAGCTGCTCAGGCGGATGCCTACATCGCCCGGCAGGGCACGCTGACCGGCACCCCGGACGCCCGGCTGCGGCAGATCATTGAGGAGAAATACGTGGCTAACTACATGGTCGCGGTCGAACCCTGGAACGACTGGCGGCGGACGGGCTTCCCCGATCTGTCGAAGATTCCGACCAGCAATCCGAACCTGGGCAACAGCGGCCGGGTGCCCCGCGCCCTGCCCTACCCGCAGCAGGAAGTTGACGCCAATCCGAACCTGAAGCAGCGGGCCAACGGCAACCTGAGCGAACGCCCGGTCTTCTGGGACACGCGAACGACGGGTCCGCAGTAATCGAATCCATTAACTGTACCTATAGACGAAAGAAAATAAAGCCGTCCTGGAAATCCGGGGCGGCTTTATGGTTATGAAAGATCCTCAATCTTTCCTTTCTCAGACTCCGGACCAGCGCCTGCCCGGTCAGACCGGCGCAGGAACGTCAAGAAGGCGGCTTACCTGCATTTGCGGCGGCACATCGGTGAAGTTCGGAATGTCGCCGATCAGCTCGGGGCCGTGAGCGGCGAGGGCCTTCTGCAGATCCTCGATGGCGGGAAAATACAGCCGCCCGATCACGGCGAAACCTGCCTTTGTGTCCGGCGCGCCGCCTGCCACGCCCTCTTCCAGTTCTATCTGCACCAGCCCCAGCGGCGAGAGGCGTTTCTGCACCAGCGGAACGTGCTTCTGGAGGTAATAGGCCATATCGAAATGGCTTTCGGCGGTCTTTGGATAAAGGACAGTTAGTGAAATCATGGTTTTCGGGCTTTAAAAAAGCCTTACCCATACCCCGCTTGTCGACTTTGGCCGAAAGATATAGGTAAGGCTGCTGTGGAAAGCAGAAAAAGTGTGGATAGCGAGTCGGAAAGCGGAAGCTGGACAAAGTTTAGCCGAAACCGCCGCCAGCGCAATCCCCAATTATGGGGATTTGAGCAAACGTGCAGCCTTACACAAGCCCTTCCCGCAGGGCCCTGGCGACGGCCTCCGTCATGGAGGCGACGTGCAGTTTTTCGTAGATATGCTTGATGTGCGAGCGTACGGTTTCGTAACTGATGCCCATCCGGTCGGCAATCAGTTTGTAGCTCAGGCCGTCGACCAGATAGCGCAGGGTTTCGCGTTCCCGAAGCGTCAGGGGTTGTACAGGGGCAGAAGTCGGCCGGTTGCCGGCCAGTCGCTGAAACAGGTGTACGGTCCGGCGGGCAATGGCCGGAGACATGGGCGAGCCGCCCGCGCAGGCATCCCGCAGCGCCTCGACCAGCTGGGTCGGGGTTGACTGTTTCAGCAGATACCCCACCGCTCCGGCACAGAGCGCCTGGAAGATTTTGTCGTCTTCCTGAAAAACCGTCAGCATGACAATGTTGATTTCCGGAAAGGCCGCGTGAATGGCCCGGGTGGCCTCGATGCCGTTGAGTCCCGGCATTTCGATATCCATCAGAATCACATCCGGCCGCTCGTGCGGCAGGTGAAGCGACCACTGCCGGGGGCTGGCGTGCGCCCCCACCAGCTCAATCCCGGGCAGGCTGCTGAACAAAACCCGCAGGGAATCCCGCAGAGCGGCATCATCTTCAAATAACGTGACCCGCATTATCCGGTTTGTTAACAGGTTGCCGCCTCAGTTCCGCCATCGTGACCGGATCGTCGAGGCCCGCGACGGAGTGATTGTCTTTCGCCGGGTCGGGCGTGTACTGCACCCGCACCACGGTCCCGACGCCCGGTACGGACTTCAGATCGAGCGAAGCCCCGGCGGTTTCGGCCCGCTGCTGCATGTTGAACAGGCCGTTTCCGGACCCCGTCTGGTCTGGCTCAAAACCGCAGCCGTCGTCCTTTATTTCCATGACCAGCGAGGGTCCTTCGTAAAAAACCGCCAGCCGGATTTCGTGGGCCCCGGCGTATTTGACCGCATTGTGCAGCGCTTCCTTGCCAATCAGGTAGAGATTGCGCAGAACATTGGCGGGCAGGACCGCATCTGTATGCAGGGCCGAAAGCGGGGTTGAAACCGTAATCGTCTGATGGCCGGAAGTCGTCAGGTCGTGGGCGGTCTTCAGCAGGCGGGCCCGCAGCGATTCGGCGCTGGGCATCGGGTCCTGAATCGACCAGACGACATCGCTCATCTGCTCGATGGTCCGCCGGGCCTGAGCGGCGATTTTCTGGAGCAGTTCGTACAGCTCGCCGTAGCGGCCGCGCTGGTACAATTGCCCGGCCGCGTCGCTGTAAAAGGCCAGACTGCTCAGGACACTCCCGACATCATCGTGCAGGTCGCGGGCGATGCGGTCCCGCTCACCTTGCGACGCCAGCGCCAGTTGCAGGTTGCTTTGTTCCAGTTGCCGGGCGCGGTAATTCAGCCCCAGATTGAAAAAGGTAATTTCGAGCAGACACCCGATTTGAACGAACAAAAAAGGCGCTTCGTCCGTCGCAAACGGCCTGTCCAGTCGCGCCAGCACCAGGGCCGTCAGCGACCCGACGGTAAAACAGAGGGAACCGACGGCGAACAGACTCACCATCGGATTGCGCAGCCGGAAAACCCGGTACAGAATATACAGGCCGAAAACGCCGAGAATTTCCTTCACCCGTTCGCTGCCCCAGCGGCCGACGTCCGAAATGCCGAAGCCCCAGACCAGCACCCGGTCCAGCAGCAGATAGCCCACCAGTGCCCAGACGACCAGCCTGAGCATTCGGCTCGTCCGGGGATCGACGGTGCGGAAGAACAGAAACTCATTGGCAAACAGAAAGTAAAAAACCAGATTCGCCAGATTCAGCAGCGTACTCCACTGGTCCACGTAGAGCGGCCAGGCCGGAAAAATCGGTTCGATCAGGGGCAGGGAAGGCCGGTCGAAGAGGAAAAACAGGCAGCACGACAGCAGATAGGCGGCATAGTACCAGAGCGCGCGGTCGCGGCGAAAGACGTACTGTATGCCCGCCAGCAGAATGCTGAAAAGGAAAACCGCCGTAAAAGCGGCATTGAACAAACATACCCAGAGACTTACAGCCATTCGGTTATGGAAGTAAAGATTGGACCGGAAAGTGTAATTACTCCGGCCGCGTTAGCATCAACATCGCTCTGGGATAGCTCCTGCCCCTCCGGACTCCATGCTCAATAGAGCGTCCGGCGGCCGCTTACATTGATCGTACTTCGGATTGCAAGAAAAGCAGAATTAATTTACAAAAAGCTACATTAAAAAGCAAGGATTGATGGGTTGAATGATTGAATTAGAAGATGTTACGTCCGATCGACCGGTCCATCCATCCATCATTCAACCCATCAATCCTTGTTACGCTTCCACGCTCAGGGGCTGGTTCACCGCGTCCTGCACCGGCAACCCCTGTTTGTTCATTTGTTCGATGAACGGGTCTGGGTTCATTTCCTCGCAGTTCCAGACGCCGGGTTTCATCCACTCGCCTTTCAGCATCAGCATGGCGCCGATCATGGCCGGAACGCCGGTCGTGTAGCTGACGGCCTGCCCGCGTACCTCTTTGTAGGTTTCGGCGTGGTCGCAGTTGTTCCAGATGAAATACGTTTTTTCCTGACCGTCCTTGATGCCCTTGATCTGGCAGCCGATGGAGGTTTGGCCGGTGTAGTTCTCGCCCAGCGTATCCGGAGCGGGCAGCACGGCTTTCAGGAACTCAAGCGGTACGATATCGACGCCCTGGAATTTGATGGGTTTGATGCTCGTCATGCCGACGTTTTCCAGGACCTGCAGGTGCGTGATGTACGCCTGGCCGAAGGTCATCCAGAAGCGGGCGCGCTTCAGCGTGGGGAAATTTTTGACCAGCGACTCCAGTTCCTCGTGGTAGAGCACGTACGACTCGCGCTCGCCGATGGCCGGATAGGCAATCGGTTTGTGGATGGACATGGCCGGAATCTCGACCCATTCGCCATTCTCCCAGTAGCGGCCCGGCTGGGTAATCTCGCGGATGTTGATTTCGGGGTTGAAGTTGGTGGCGAACGCCTTTCCGTGGTTGCCCGCGTTGCAGTCCACAATGTCGAGGTAGTGCATCTCGTCGAAGTGGTGTTTGGCGGCGTAGGCCGTGAAGACCTGCGTCGCGCCGGGGTCGAAACCGCAGCCCAGCAGGGCCATGATGCCCGCCTGCTCGAAGCGCTCTTTGTAAGCCCACTGCCAGCTGTATTCAAACTTGGCCACGTCTTTCGGCTCGTAATTGGCCGTGTCGAGGTAGTGCGTCCGGGTTTCCAGGCAGGCATCCATGATGGGCAGGTCCTGGTACGGCAGGGCCACATTGATGACCAGCACCGGCTGAAAACGCTTGATAAGCATCACGACTTCGGCCACCACGTCGGCATCCACCTGGGCCGTCTGGATCGTGACGCCGTGCATTTCCTTGATTTCGGCCGCAATTTTTTCGCACTTGGCAACGGTCCGGCTGGCGAGCATGATCTCCGTGAAAACGTCGGCGTTCATGGCGCATTTGTGTGCCACGACGCTTCCTACGCCCCCGGCTCCGATAATGAGCACTTTAGACATATCTCTGTATCAGTCAGTTGATTGGAACAGGCCCCGACGAGGGCCCGAAAATACGCGCAAAGATAGAGACCGGCGGGTTGTGTGGCGCGTTCGCATTAAAAAAGATTTGCGTCCGAACTAAAAAAAAAGCCGTACGGTTTTATCCTAACCCTTCTACTAGTACATTTGACCTATAGGTTCTCCTCCGCCGCTAAGTTCCGCCGGGGCTTCTTGTAAGGGTGTCATTTCTTTACGTATAGGTACGTCCGTACGTCAGTATTCGCGGCTTTCCTTTCACCCTACCCCTAACCATCATGATACTTACTGGTCCCCGGAGCACTTTTGAGCTCAACATACTGGATTATGAATACCAGCATTCTGCCTCGAACCTCGACCGCAACTGGCTGCTGATGGGATTGCGTACCCGCTGGCAGGGGCACGAAGCGACGCTGACCGCCCCGCTCCTGCTTACCTGGGAGCTGGAACTGCTGGTTAAATGGCTCAATTTTATCGCCACCACTTCCCAGCCGCTGCCCCGGCTTCAGTTCACCGAGCCTTGTCTGAGTTTCGAATGCCTCTCCGTAAGCGCAACCGATTTTCTGCTCCAGATCAAACTCGACTGCGAAGCCTCGCCGTACTGGCATACCGATTTATCCTCAGCGTTCTGGCTTCCGGTAATCCCCTCGCGCCTCGAATTAGTTGAGGCCACCGAACAGCTGCGGGAAGAGCTCTGCGCCTTCCCCGAACGGGCTTAAAGTAACCCATCTGCCCTTTTTAATTCAATTTTAGTTAACAAAATATCAGTTATCGGTAACTTTGTCGTTTCTCATAATGACACTATTGTCACGAATATCTTGTAGGCATTAATTACCAGCGGTGTGCAAGGCACGCTTTTTGTCCGGTAATTACTTGACGTATTATGAAAAAAGTAATTAAACGAAATCGGCAGATGACGATGGAGCGCATCCTGAATGCGCTGGGTGAGGTGATTGCCGAACGGGGTGCCGAGAAAGCCGGCATCAACGCAGTTGCCGAAAAAGCAGGAGTCAACAAAGTTTTGATATATCGGTATTTCGGCGGGTATGAGGGGTTGATGGAGCGTTTTATCCAGCAGGGCCATTTCCTGTCCTTCTTCAACGAACAGTTTCTGGAATCCAATGCCGAAGGAATGACCACGGAGAACCGGAGCCGTATCTGGACCGATTACATGGTCAGTCTGCTTCGGGAGCTGAAAAGCCGCCGCTCTTCCCAGGAGCTCATCAAGTGGGAACTGGCCAACATCACCTCTGATCTGAGCAAAAAACTGGCAGACATCCGCAATGAATCGTTGCAGAAGGTAGTCGCCCAGTTTGCCCCGCACGGGTCAAAGGACCCGGCGGCCATCACGGCGGTCATGCTGGCGGGCATCACGCATCTGGGCATGCTCTCGGCATATAGTTATAAAATTCTGGACGTTGACCTGCAGTCTGAAGACGGCTGGCAGCGCATCGAACGGGCAATCCAAAGCATCTATCACGGCCTCGATCTAGCCCTCAAAGAGGAAGAAAGTCAGAAACAGTCGTAAGGCAAAAACGGTCGTAAGTCGTAAGTGGCTCCGCCAAGTCTAGGAAACGGCGGAGCCACTTACGACTTACGACTGTTTGTTGGTCATTAATTCTTCGATCTCGTCGGCTTCGATGGGGATGGTTGCCATCAGGTCGATGTTGCCGGATTCGGTGATGAGAATGTTGTTTTCCAGACGAATGCCCAGACCTTCCTCGCGGATGTAGATGCCGGGTTCGCAGGTGAAGACCATTCCCGGTTCGAAACGCCGGTATTTGTTCCCCACATCGTGCACGTCGAGTCCCAGGAAGTGGGAGGTGCCGTGCATGAAATACTTTTTATAGAGCGGGGCGGCCGGGTCCTGGGCCTCCACTTCGTGCTTTTTGAGCAGCCCCAGTCCAATCAGCTCCGACTCCATGACCTTGCCCACCTCGACGTGGTACTCATCCCAGAGGTTGCCGGACACCAGCATTTTCTTCGCCTCGTTCATCACCCGCAGCACGGCATTGTAAACGTCCTTCTGACGGGGCGTAAACCGTCCGCTGACGGGCAGGCAGCGCGTGAGGTCGGCGTTGTAGTTGGCGTATTCGGCCGCCACGTCGAGCAGGATGACGTCGCCGTCCTTGCAAGGCTGGTCGTTGGCGATGTAGTGCAGCACGCAGGCATTGGCCCCCGAGGCGATGATGGGCGTGTAGGCAAAGCCGCGCGAACGCTGGCGGACAAACTCGTGCAGCAGTTCGGCTTCGATTTCGTACTCCTGCACGCCGGGCTTTACAAAATTCAGCAGCCGCCGGAAACCCGCTTCCGTAATCCGGCAGGCTTCCCGCATCAGTTCCACCTCTTCCGGCTGTTTGATCGCCCGCAGGTTGTGCATCAGCGGCGCGAGCCGCTTCAGATGGTGCAGCGGGTATCGGTCCCGAAACTGGCGAATCTGGCGGCTCTCGCGCGACTCGACCTCCGAGGAATTCCGGGTGTGCTCGTTGCTGTTGAGATAGATCGTCTCCGCCTCAAAGACCATGTTGATGAAGACCGTCTCGAACTGGCTCGTCCAGTAAATCTGCCGGGCCGGGATGCCGGAGGTCTGCTCGGCTTCTTCCTTGGTGAGTTTATGGCCTTCCCAGATTTCGATGAGTTCGCTGGTTTCGCGCAGGAAAAGCACTTCCCGGAATTTCTCGTCCGGATGGTCCGGGCAAAGCACCAGCATGGTTTCTTCCTGATCGACGCCGGTCAGGTAAAACAGGTCGCTGTTCTGCCGGAAGCCCATTGTCCCGTCGGCGTTGGTGGGCATGATGTCGTTGGAATGCAGGATGACCAGCGAGTAGGGCTGAAGCATCGTCAGCAGCCGCTGGCGGTTTCGGATAAACAGTTGACTGGAAATGGGTTGGTAGCGCATGGAATCAATTTTACCGCTCCGGTAGCGGAACGTTGGTATTTTATCTTTAATTTAATGGGCATAAAGTTGACAGATTCGTCTCAATGAAAAAAATTCTCCTGTTGTTTTTGGGGCTGGTGTTCTGCCAGACAGGTGTCGTAAAAGCCCAATCGCGGTACTGGATTCAGCTCAAAGACAAACCCTCCTCCTTACCTCCCTCCCTTTCTCCGGCCGCCCTGGCCAGTCGCCACCAACGCGGTTTATCCGTCGATGAAACCGATCAGCCCGTTCATACCGCCTACGTGGAACAACTCGCCCGTCTGGGTATCCGCCCGGCTTTGAAATCCCGCTGGCTCAACGCCGTTTCGGCAGAACTGACGCCCGACCAGGCGACCCGCGTCCGGCAACTTCCGTTTGTGAAGGACCTCACGGCCATTGACCGCAATCTGATCATCACCAGTACCACCCCCGAGCCGGGAACGCGCGTCCAGATGGCACCCGTCATGTCCCAGATTCAGGCCGAAGCCTTTGCCGGTGCCGGACTGACCGCCCGGAACGTCTCCATCGGCGTCATCGACGCGGGCTTCCACGGAGCCGATTCTACCGGCGCCCTCCGGCATATTTTCGCCCGGAAAGGAATCCGGGAAATCCGGGACTACGTCAATCCGGCGCGCCCGCTCAACAGCTTTTTCCAGTCGCTGGAAACCATGTCCGATTTTCACGGCACGGAAGTCATGACGGCCATTGCGGGCCTCGACCCGGCGGATAACGTCCTGCAGGGACTGGCTACCGACGCCACGTTTTACCTCGCCCGCACCGACCACGGCGGACGCGAATTCCGGGGCGAAGAAGACAACTGGATTTCGGCGATGGAATGGATGGACAGCCTAGGCGTCCGGCTCATCAACACCTCGCTGGGCTACGCCAAAGGCTTTTCGGACCCGAAGGAAAATTACCAGCCAACCCAGATGGACGGCCATACGAGCCTCATCAGCAAAGCGGCCCAGCTGGCCGCCGACAAGAAAGGCATGCTGATTATCGTGTCGGCCGGCAACGAAGGCGACGACCGGACGTGGCGCATCATCTCGACGCCCGCCGACGCGCAGGGCGTGCTGGCCGTGGGGGCCACCAACGCCAAAGTCTGGAACCGCATCGGCTACAGCAGCATCGGTCCGGAGTTTCTGCCCTATCTGAAACCGAACGTTGCCTGCTTTTCGCTGTACGGCACTTCGCTTTCGGCTCCGGTCATCACCGGCTTTGCCGCCTGTCTGATGCAGGCCAATCCAAAGCTGACCAACAAAGAACTGATTTCGATCATCGAAAAATCGTCCCATCTGTACCCCTACGGCAACAACTTTGTGGGCTACGGCGTCCCGCAGGCATCGCGGGCGCTGGCGCTGGCGCAGGGCCAGTTTGTGCCGCCTACGGCCAAATCCATCAAAGTGACGGGCCGTACCTACGCCCTCAGACTCCCCGACTACCACGAACCGACCGTTTCACTTTTCCGGAAAAAAGACGAAATGCACGTGCTGGCCCAGGAGGCGGCCCGCATCCAGAACGGCAAACTGGTCCTGACCCGTCAGCACGGCGAGCGCCGCACGACGGTGGATCTGAAGCAGGAAGTGATCGAGGTGATCTGGGAATGAGTGTGAACCCGGATTAGGCAGATTTTAGGGATTAGCTAGGATAGGCTGTACCTCCGAACCACGGCCCGTGAGGACACGGGCCGTTTGTTTTGGCACTATTGCCTCTTTTAAATAAAAATGGCTGGTGTCTTCACCAGCCATTTTTTATGGGAAAACATATCGTCTGAGTTAATCCTAAAATCAGCGTAAATCCCGACGGTCCGCCGCGCGGTCAGAGGTACTCCCCCGTCGTCAGGTAGTTCCGCACGTAGTCTTCAATGCCTTCTTCCAGCGTGTGGAAAGGCTGCGAATAGCCAATCGAACGGAGCTTGCTCATGTTGGCCTGCGTGAAGTACTGGTATTTGTCGCGGATGTCGGCCGGGGTATCCACGAAGGTGATGTTGGAGTCTTTGTCCATGGCCTTGAAGGTATTGTTGGCCAGGTCGAGGAAGGTGCGGGCCTTACCGCTGCCGAGGTTGTAGATGCCGGAGTTGCGGCGGTGATGCATCAGAAACAGGCACACCTCCACCACGTCCTTGACGTACACAAAATCCCGCATCTGCTCGCCGTCCCTGAAGTCCGGGTGGTGCGAACGGAACAGCTTCATGCCGTCGTTCTGCCGAATCTGGTGGTAGGCGTGGAAAATCACCGACGCCATGCGCCCTTTGTGGTATTCGTTGGGACCGTAGACGTTGAAAAACTTCAGACCGGCCCAGAAAAACGGTTTGCATTCCTGCTCCAGCGCCCAGATGTCGAAGTCGTTCTTGGAATCGCCGTACGGGTTCAGCGGGCGGAGTTGCGGAATGAGCTGTTCGTTGTCGTCGTAGCCGAGTTCGCCGAGGCCGTAGGTGGCGGCGGAGGAGGCGTAGACCAGCGGAATCTGGTAATCGACGCACTTCTGCCAGATTTTCTGCGAATATTCGACGTTCAGGTGGTCGAAGATGCTGCGGTCAAATTCGGTGGTGTCGGTACGGGCGCCAATGTGGAAAATAAACTCAACCTCTTCGTTGTTGGCATCCAGCCAGTCGAAAAACGCCTCGCGGTCCACGCGCTCCTGGATTCGTTTCCCTTCCAGATTAGGCAGCTTTTCGGTTTTGGAGAAATCATCTACGGCGATGATAAAATTGAAGTTTTCCTGATTCAGCCGGGAAATCAGACAGCTCCCGATAAAGCCTGCGGCGCCAGTGACAATGACCATATTTTTCTCAATATTGAGCAATCTTTAAGGTTGGCTTTGTTATACTCCCAATAAATGCCGTTACCATTTCGTTAACAGCCCGTAAAAATAAGGCAAATTAATTCAACCGCCTATCCACCATTCCGCGAAATAGTTGAACATTTCCAAGTCAAAAGCACTTCTCCCGGGGCTAACCCGTTGACTCATCAGGGAATTGGCTTATTCCTGGAATTGACGGCCCGCAGATTTTTTTAAGAAGCCCGAAGGCCCTAATTTTGCAAAAAAGTCGATCCGGCATGCGTATTGCACTCCGTTCAGAACTTCCGAAGCCGAAACGGATGTTGGTTATTGTGAAGGCACAAGGCCGCATTTGATCAGGATTACGACTGTACAGCCATGATTTACGTTACCCGAAAAGAACATTTCAACGCGGCGCACCGGCTTTACAACCCGGTCTGGTCGGAGGAAAAAAATAAAGAGGTGTTTGGCCCCTGCGCCAACCTGAACTGGCACGGCCATAATTTCGAACTGATCGTCACGGTCAAAGGCGAACCGAACCCGGACACGGGCTTTGTCATTGATCTGAAGCAGCTTGGCGATATAATCAAACGGGAAGTTGTCGAGAAAGTAGACCACAAAAACCTGAATCTCGACGTCGATTTCATGCAGGGCAAGATGGCTTCCTGCGAAATATTCGTAATGGAAATCTGGAAAATTCTGGAACGCGCCCTCTCCCGCATCACCGAAGCCCGCCTCCACCACATCCGCCTCGTCGAAACCCCAAAGCAGTATGTGGATTACTACGGAGAATAATTAGGAGTTAAAAATTAAGAGTTAAGAGTTAAAAGTAAGCTACGCTTGTTCAATATCCTGAATCAGCGAAGCTTACTTTTAACTCTTAATTTTTAACTCACAATTCATAATTCTTTTTTAAAGTCCTCGAAGGACCTGAGGCTGATTTCGGGCAGTTGTTCTTTGCTCAGGCGTTCAGCGAACGTTTTGTAACGGGTGGCCTTGATAGTTTCGAACTTAGCCTGGGCGTCTTTCAGACGGGTTTCCAGGACATTCAGGTTCGCCATCTGGGCGTTCGACGGGCGACCGAAATAGCCCGCCACTTCGCTGTAGAGCGTCGCAATCTTTTCCCGAAGCTGCGGGTCAGCCGTCCCGACGTAGTTATCTCCCTTCGTAATCACCAGCGATTCTTTCAGCGCATCCAGGTCTTTCAGCAGCGGATCGGCGGCTTTTTTGAGCTTGTCGTTCTGTTTGACCCGTTCGGCGGCCCCGTCGCGCAGGGCGTCGAGCTGGTCCACCAGCCAGGCCAGCTGCTCCGACATGTTGTAGAGCTTCATCGTCACGTCGAACTGCTGTTTGCGGTCTTCGGCCGAATGAATGGAACTCGGGTCGGGTTTCAGCGCCAGGCGGGTTTCGTAGGTCTTATCCCCCTTGGTCAGCTTCACCAGATAATTGCCCTCCGGCAGCCGTGGGGCCGTAAACCCGCCGAAAGCCAGCGTTTTGGCCTTGGCGACTTTGGGCTGTTTCAGCCGGTAATTCCAGTCCACGATGTTGATGCCTTTGGCCTTGCCCGGCGTCAGGTCTGTGAGGCGTTTGCCGGTCTCGTCGAAGAGTTCGAGCGTCATTTTGCCAAACGTGTGCCGGTTTTTGAGGTAATAAATGATCTTAGCCGACCGGTTGGGGTTCTCGCCGACGTACTCCCCGGCATCGCCGCCTTCCACAAACCCCGCGTCGTCGCGCATGACGGTCGGCGCGGTCTCGAAGAAGTGCAGGTCTTTGGCTATCACCTCTTTGGTCACCTGCCGCAGCGGGCTGATGTCATCGATGATG
The DNA here is from genome assembly GCF_026278345.1 of Tellurirhabdus rosea. Classification (NCBI taxonomy): domain Bacteria; kingdom Pseudomonadati; phylum Bacteroidota; class Cytophagia; order Cytophagales; family Spirosomataceae; genus Larkinella; species Larkinella roseola. The sequence goes on along the minus strand of NZ_CP111085.1, from coordinate 5,145,000 downwards.
ATGATGCCGCGCCCGTGCGTGGCCAGCACCAGATCAGCCTCTTCCGGATGCAGGGCGATGTAGTGCACGGCCACCGGCGGCATGTTGTTCCGGAACTGCGACCAGTTCTGCCCGCCGTCAACCGTCACAAACAGGCCGAATTCCGTTCCCAGAAACAGCAGGTTCGGGTTCACCAGATCTTCTTTCAGATGCCGCGCAAACCCCTGAATGTCGGGTGTCACGATGGATTTCCAGGTCCTGCCCAGGTCGGTCGTTTTGTAGACGTACGGCTTCATGTCGTTCTGCGTATGGCCGTCGAAGACCACGTAGGCCGTAGCCTTATCAAAACGGCTCGGCTCCACGTGGTAGGCCCAGGTGTTTTTGGGCAGGCCCGGCACGTTGGCAATTACGTTGGTCCACGTCCTGCCGCCGTCGGTCGTTACCTGCACATTACCGTCATCCGTACCAACCCAGATCAGGGCCTCGTCCAGCGGCGATTCGGCGACCGAGAAGATCGTGCAGTGATTTTCGGCGCCGGAATTATCGGCGCTCAGGCCGCCGGACGCCTCCTGGTTCTGCTTGGCCTTATCGTTGGTGGTCAGGTCGGGCGAAATCTTGGTCCAGGTCTCGCCCATGTCGTCGGAGCGGTGCAGAAACTGGCTACCGACGTACAGCCGGTCGGGTTTGTGCGGGCTGATCTGCAGGGCGGCGTTCCAGTTGAAGCGCAGTTTGGGGTCATTGGCTTCGGCGTAGGGCTTGATGATCTTCGCCTGCCGCCGTTCGGTATCGTAGCGCCAGAGGTTCTCGGCCCCCTGCATTTCCGAATACACGATGTTGGCTTTGGTCGGATGCCGGTACACCCGGAAGCCGTCGCCCATGCCGACCGAGAACCAGTCCCGGTTTTCGATGCCGCCCGGACTGTCCGAGGGGCCGTACCACGAGCCGTTGTCCTGCAGACCGCCGTAGATTTTGTACGGCTTGCTGTTGTCGACGCTTACCTGATAAAACTGCGAAATGGGCAGTCCCTTGACCATGTCCATCACGTTGCCGCCGTCGTAGGACCGGTACACACCGCCGTCGGTCGCCGCGGTCAGCATGTTGGAGTTGTTGATGTCGAACCAGATGTCGTGAATGTCCGAGTGCATGGTCCCGAGCGTGCGGAACGTCTTGCCCCCGTCGCGACTGATGGACCCGCTCAGGCCCGCCTTGCAGAGCACTTCCGGATTTCTGGGATCTACCACGATGCGGGAAAAATAGAACGGCCGGACGGTGAGTTCAAAGTCGCCGTTGGTCCGTTTCCAGCTGGCCCCGGCATCGTCGGAGCGGTAAAGTCCTTTGGTTTCGGCGGTTTCGGATTCGATGACCGAATACAGAATGTTCGGGCTGGACGGCGCAATCGCCACCGCGATTCGGCCCAGTTTCCCGCCGGGAAAACCGTTGTGGATCTTGTTCCAGGTCTTGCCGCCGTCGGTCGATTTGTAAAGCGCACTTTTGGTTCCGCCCGAATTGAACGACCAGGCCGTACGGCGGGCCTCCCAGAACGAAGCATACAGAGTGTTCGGCGCCTTCGGGTCGATGGCCAAGTCGGCGCAGCCCGTGTTTTCGTCCACGAACAGAATCTTTTCCCAGGTTTTGCCGCCGTCGGTCGTTTTGTAAACGCCCCGTTCGGCGCTCGGCCCCCAGAGTGCACCCAGCACGCCGACGTAGACCGTAGCCGGATTGTTCGGGTCGATTTTAACGGCGCTGATCCGTTCGGATTTTTCGAGGCCCATGCGGGTCCAGTTCTGTCCGCCGTCGGTCGTTTTGTAAACGCCGTCGCCGATGGTCACGCTGTTGCGGGTCCAGCATTCGCCCGTCCCGACCCAGATCACCTGATCCGGAGCTTTCGGGTCAACGGCCACGGCGCCGATGGATTGCGCGTGTTTGTCAAAAATGGGCTTGTAGGTAACGCCTCCGTCGGTCGTTTTCCAGACACCGCCGCCCGCCGCGCCGACGTACAATACCCGGGCGTCGGTAGGGTGCCCTTCGAGGTCCGACACCCGGCCGCTCATCAGGGCCGGGCCGATGTGGCGCGCCCGCAGGGAGCCAAACAGTTCGTCGCCTTTCAGCGGAATGGCGTCCTGGGCAAGGGCCGGGAAAGTGCAGCATAAGCCCAGCACAAGGAGGTAAAGCCTTTTTTTCATACCCATAAAGTTTTGTGGAGAAAGAAAAAGGCCGGCACCGGGGCACCGGCCTGGTTGGGGCGGTTATTCGCCTTCCGGCATCCGGAACTCCTTGTCGTCGATGTCGGTGTTGATTTCGATTTTATCGGCGGTCATCGAAAAAGCCTGCTGCCCGTTCACTTTCTGAGCGGTAGTAAAGGGGAAGAACATGCCGTTCACTTCCTGATAATCGCTCATGTACGTCTCGACGGGCTGGCCTTTCTGCGGACCTTTTTTCCCGAACGAACGCACCATGATCGGCACATTGTCGGCCACGCTGAAGAAGTAGTAGCTGATATTCTCCTCTTCTTTGCCGTCCACCTTTACGGGTTTTTTGGTCAGTTTGACCTTGTAGCACTCGGTGCCTTCGATGGTTTCCTTGCCCTGAAGCTCGGCCTTGTAGCCTTTGTCCTTATAGTTCAGAAAAGGGTCCTGAACCTCCGTGTCGGCCTTCATCAGCTCACTGTCTTCGGTTTCCATCTTTTCGGGCTTCATGGTCATCATGTTGGTCACCCAGGCGGTCTGTCCGTCGAAGGCGGGCTGCACGATTTCCTTTCCCTGAAAATTGATGGTGAGCTTCATTTTGTTGGGCGCCTCCTGAAGCACCACGATGGGCAGGTCCATGCCCTGCGCCTTGGCTTTCCCGGACATTTTGATGCTTTTCAGCGCCATCCACTTGTCTTTTCCGCCCGTCTGGGCAAAGTATTTATCCAGGATTTCATCCACCGTTTGCGCCTGAACGGCCAGGGCGGCTATTACGAAGAGAGAGGATAGTAAAAAGCGTTTCATTTGGAAATTAGAAGGTTAGCGTGTAACAATAATTTTTTCGATGTTACAAACTTTCCCGAAAAGCCCCAATCACATGACGGTAGTTTTGGGAAGAACGGCGCAGGAGAATTATGAATTAAGAGTTAAGAATTATGAGTTGGCGCTGCTGATTCGGGATGGTGAACAGGCGGAGCCACCCACGGCGGCGAACCGCTCACAACTCTTAACTCATAATTCTTAATTCATAACTCCTCTTTACTTTTGCGGCATGAAGTACTACCTCATTGCCGGAGAGCGGTCCGGCGACCTGCACGGCGGGAATCTGATCCAGGCTATCCGGCGGCACGACCCGGCGGCAACATTCCGCGCCTGGGGCGGCGAACAGATGGAGGTGGCCGGGGCGGTTCTCGTGCGGCATTACCGGGAAATGGCCTTTATGGGCTTTTGGGAAGTGGTGCAGAACCTGGGCGCCATCCGCCGGAATTTCCGCGACTGCGAACGCGACCTGCTCGCCAATCGCCCGGATGTGCTGATTCTGATCGATTATGCCGGTTTCAACCTCCGCATGGCCCGTTTTGCCAAAAAACACGGCATCCGGGTGTTCTATTACATCTCGCCCAAAGTCTGGGCCTGGAACCAGAAACGCGCCCTGAAAATCAAGGCCACCGTTGACCGGCTGTTTGTCATTCTGACCTTCGAAGTCGATTTTTTCCGGCAATACGACTACCGCGTGGACTATGTCGGCAACCCGCTGATGGACGCCATTGCGGCTTTTCAACCCGACGCCACCTTTGCCGGGCGCTTTACAAAGCCGGTGGTGGCCCTGCTGCCGGGCAGCCGCAAACAGGAAGTGGAAGGCGTGCTGCCGACGATGCTGGCCGCGACGAAGGCGTTTCCGGACTACCAGTTCGTGGTGGCCGGGGTCAGCAACCTGCCGGAAATGCTTTACCAGAAGCATCTGGCCGCCTACCCGGGCATCACGGTGGTGAACGACGACGCCTACAACCTGCTGTCGGTGGCCGAGGCCGCGCTGGTCACGTCGGGAACGGCCACGCTGGAAACGGCGCTGCTGGACGTGCCGCAGGTAGTCTGCTACCGGACCGGCCGGATTTCCTACGAAATTGCCCGGCGACTGATTGCCGTTCCGTACATTTCGCTGGTCAATCTCATCGCCGACAAGCCCGCCGTGACCGAACTGATTCAGAACGACCTGACGCCCGAACGGCTGGCGGACGAACTGCGGCAAATCCTGCCCGGTGGTTCGCGCCGCGCCGCCATGCTGACCGACTACGCTGAACTGCGGGACCGCGTCGGCGGCCCCGGCGCGTCGGACCGGGCGGGCGAACTGATGGTCAGCTATCTCCGTAACGCGGAGTGATACTCCGCGCCTCTTTCCCAAGATCAACACCCCACCATCCCAAACCCCTTTAAACTGAGTAGAAATCCGCCCCCCTTTCATTTGATATACTAACCTTAACCACCGATTCCAACCGTCGGCGTTCCGGCCGCGCCCCCTGCCATGTCTCCTGCCCTGCTGCTGACTTTCAGCATTGTTGCCATCATTCTGCTCAGTTCGCGCTTCAAAATCCACACCTTCGCCGTGCTGGTCGGGCTGGCCATGCTGGTGGGATTGCTGGCCGGTATGCCGTCGGGCGAGGTGCTGAAACACCTGCGGGCGGGCTTCGGACATACGCTCGAAAAAATCGGTCTGCTGGTCATTCTGGGCACCATCCTCGGCAGTCTGCTCGACCACAGCCGCGCCACTCACAGCCTGGCCAACGCCATTCTGCGCCGGCTCGGGTCGGAACGGGCGCCGCTGGCCGTGCTGCTGATGGCCTTTCTGGTGGGGCTGCCCATCTTCTGCGACTCGGGATTTATCGTCCTCAGCGGACTGGTGCTGACGCTGGCGCGGCAACTGGCCGACCGCTTTCCGGGCCGGTCGATTCATCTGCAACTGGTGCTTTGTCTGGCGGGCGGGCTGTATGCCGTGCACTGTCTGGTGCCGCCGCATCCGGGCATTACGGCAGCGCTGGGCGTGGTCGGCGTGGACACGGGGCGGATGATTCTACTGGGCACGGCGCTGGCGGTGCCGGGCACGGTCGTCAGTTTTCTCTGGGCCCGGTACGCGTCCCGCCGCTATCCGCCGGAGGTGCCCGTTCATGCCTTCGACGACTTCAAACCGGACGAAACCACCGGACCGCTGCCTTCCGCCGCCGGGGCGCTGGCGGCCATTCTGGTGCCCATCGGCCTGATCGCGCTCAAATCCATCGTTTCCCTGTCGCCGGCGCTTTATCCGGACGTTCTGCTCAGCCTGCTGAATTTCATCGGTGACCCGGTAGCGGCGCTCGGTGTCGGCATTGTGCTGGCGCTTTTCCTATTTTCCTCGCTGAGCAAAACGCTTTTCAACGAATTACTGGAAGAAGCCATCGTGAAAGCCGGGCCGGTGCTGGTGATTGTCGGAGCCGGGGGTGCTTTTGGCGAGATCATCCGGAATCTGGGCCTCGAAAACAGCCTGAAGAGTGTCGTTCAGCAGGCCGGGCTGGGGCTGCTGATTCCGTTTGGGCTGACGGTGCTGTTCAAAACGGCGCAGGGTTCGTCGACGGTGGCGGTGCTGTCGGCGGCCACCATCCTCCAGCCGCTGCTGCCGACGCTGGGGCTGGAAAGCGAGTGGGAGAAACTGCTGGCGCTGGCCGCTATGGGAGCCGGTTCGATGACCCTCTCCCACGCCAACGACGCCTATTTCTGGGTGGTGGCCCGCTTCGGCCGGATCGACACCCCGACCATGTTCCGCACCTACAGCCTGTTGTCGTTGTGGATGGGATTAATTACGTTTGCCTGCATTTGGGTGATTTATCTGTTGCTTTAGGGTTTAAAGTTTAGGGTTAGCGTCGCCAGGCCAACTATAAACTCTAAACCATAAACTATAAACCTTAAAGCCCAAACCTTAACCTTCCATTGCCTTGATTAGACCTGCCACCGAAACCGATATTCCGCAACTCACGATGCTGGTCAATTCTGCCTACCGGGGCGATAGCTCGCGGAAGGGCTGGACAACCGAGGCCGACCTGCTCGGCGGCATCCGGACGACCGAAGAGGGCATGCGCGCCATGCTGCAAAAGCCGACCGCAACCATTCTCTGCTACCTCCAGGCGGACGACCTGATCGGCTGCGTTTACCTCGAAAAAAAAGAGGAGGACTTGTACCTCGGCATGCTGACCGTGGACCCCGAACGGCAGGCGGGCGGAATCGGCAAACAGCTGTTGAGCGCCGCCGAAGAACACGCCCGCGCGCAGGGTTGCCGGGCTATCCAGATGACCGTCATTTCGGTCCGGCACGAACTGATCGCCTATTACGAACGGCGCGGCTTCCGGGCCACCGGCGAAACCGAGCCCTTCCCCATGAACGACCCCCGCTTCGGCCTGCCCAAACAGAATCTGGAATTTATCGTACTGAAGAAGAACGTGTAAGGTTGAAGGTTTAAGGTTGAACGCGCTCCGCCTCATCCCGTGCCCCACCCCGTTCATCGTTAAACGTTCAACCTTATACCTTAAACCTTCAACTTTAAACCCTAAACCCTTCCCCCTTGCGCATCCTCGTCGCTCCTGACAAATTCAAAGGTACGCTGTCGGCGGCTCAGGCCGCTGAGGCCATTGCCGCGGGCCTGCTGCTCCACGACCCGACGCTGGCCGTCACGGTCCAGCCGCTGGCCGATGGCGGCGAAGGCACGGCCGAACTGCTCACGCAGGCCACCAACGGGCAGTTTTTCACCGCGACGGTGGCCGACCCGCTCTCGCGGTCCGTCGAGGCGCGGTATGGTCTTTCGGGCGACGGCAGCACGGCCTTTGTCGAAATGGCCGAAGCCTCCGGACTGCACCGGCTCAGCACCTTCGAGCGGAATCCGCTGCGGACCAGCACTTTCGGAACGGGCGAACTGCTCCGGGCAGTCCTTGACCGGAACGTCCGGACCATTGTCCTTTGCATCGGCGGAAGCGCCACCAACGACGGCGGAACCGGCCTCGCCGCGGCGCTGGGCTGGGAATTTCGGGACGAAGCCGGGAACGCCGTGGAACCCGTGGGCGGCAGTCTGGAACGCATCGCGTCGGTGTCCGATAAAAACGTGGACCCGCGCCTCCGGACCGTCCGGATTCTTGTGGCCTGCGATGTCGATAATCCGCTGTACGGTCCGAACGGGGCAGCGCCGGTCTACGGTCCGCAGAAAGGAGCCGATGCCGGGATGGTGGAACGTCTGGACCACGGCCTCAGGCAACTGGCGGACGTGGTGGCGGCCCATTCCGGGCAAGATCTGGCTCAGGAACCGGGCAGCGGCGCGGCGGGCGGTACGGGTTTCGGGGCCCGCGTTTTTCTGAAGGCGGAACTGCAAAGCGGAGTCGCCATCGTTTCGCAGTACCTGCAGCTTGAACAAAAAGTACGCGACGCGGATTTGATTTTAACGGGTGAAGGCAAAATCGATTCGCAAACCCTGTCCGGCAAACTGATCGGCGGCCTGACGGCGCTGGCCCGGCAGCAACAGGTGCCGGTTGCGGCGTTCTGCGGACGGCTGGCCTTGTCCGAAGCCGAGGTCAGCCAGCTTGGTCTGGTGGCGGCAACCGCCATCACCCCGGACGGCATGCGGTATGACGATGCCGTCCGGCGGGCACCGATGCTGCTTTCGGCGGCGGCTTATGCGTTTATCCGGAATTGGGTTAGTTCGTAACGGTGAGCAGCGCCCCGGCCCGAAAATCTGTTCCCCGTAACCTTGTTTTTACCCTTATTTTATGAAGAAAATCTTCACCAATCTCACGTTCTGGGTTCTCACCGCCATCACGGCCGGTGCCCTGCTGGGCCATCTGGCTCCGGAAACGGCCGTCAAAATGGAGTTTCTGGGCAAAGGCTTTATTTCGGTGGTCAAGCTGTTTATCGAGCCGATTATTTTCCTGACCATTTCGCTGGGCATCGTCGGCATGAGCGACCTCAAAAAAGTCGGGCGCGTGGGCGGCAAAGCCCTGCTGTACTTTGAAGTGGTCACGACGCTGGCCCTGCTGATCGGTCTGGTGGTCGCCAACCTCATCCGGCCCGGCGACGGCGTAACGAGCCAGGCGACCGGCGACGTGACCAAATACACAAAAGGAGCCTCGGAGTTTAGCTGGTGGCGGTTTCTGGCCGACAACGTGACGATTCAGGTGCTGCTGTTCGCCATTGTCTTCGGCATTGTGCTCGGGCGGTATTCGGGCAAGGACCGCATCATCGGCTGGCTTTCGTTCGCCTCGAAATGGGTCTTCAAGGGGCTGCACTTCGTGATGCTGTTTGCGCCCGTGGGGGCCTTCGGCGGTATGGCCTTTACCATCGGAAAATACGGTCTCAAAACGCTGGTGCCGCTGGCGAAACTGATGCTGACCGTGTACACGACCATGGGGATTTTCGTGTTTGTGGTGCTTTTTCTGATTCTGCGGCAATACCGCGTCAGTCTGTGGAAGTACCTCCGTTACATCCGCGAAGAACTGCTGATTGTGCTCGGCACCTCGTCTTCCGAAGCGGGTCTCCCCTCGCTGATGGAAAAACTCGAACGCATGGGCTGCTCCAAATCCGTGGTCGGGCTGGTGGTCCCGGCGGGTTATTCGTTCAATCTGGACGGTACGACGATCTACCTGTCGATGGCGACCATTTTTCTGGCGCAGGTTTTTGGGGTCGAACTGGGCTGGAGTGAACTGCTGACGATCATCGGCGTGCTGATGGTTACGTCCAAAGGCGCGGCGGGCGTGACCGGCAGCGGTTTTATCGTGCTGGCCAGCACCTTACAGGCCGTGCAGCACAACGGCGTGCCCCTGATTCCGGTGGAAGGGCTGGCGCTGCTGCTGGGCGTGGACCGGTTTATGTCCGAGGCGCGAAGCATCACCAACTTCATCGGCAACGGCGTCGCGACGATCTGGCTGGCCAACAACGAGCGGGAATTCGACCGGGCGAAGATGGAACGGGCCTTCCGCCGGGTGGAGGATACGGAAGATATCGGGAAGGACAATATCGAATTTCTGACCAAGCCCTGATACGAATAATAAGAAGTTGCGGTTACTGGAAGTCCGGCCGGGATGTGTCTGAAAATTCGGCGTACCTTTGCCCTCAGTACTTTACCGTAACATGCGCTTCCTTCTTTTTTTAACGCTTCTGAACGGGGCAATTCTCAGTTCAGCGGCCTCGTATGCCCAAAAGCGGGCTGAACAGGCCGAAACCTTCATCACGCCGGTCCCGACGGCGCCGTCGAGCACGGCCCTTTCCCCGGGCCATTTTTCACGAAACTTTCCACTGGTGAATATGGAAGACCTGCAACAAACGATGACGCGGGCCGAACGGATTCAGCAGATGCGATCGCTGGATGATCCGGAGGTGAACGGGCATCTGCGGGCGACCAAACGAAAACAGATGACGGGCCTTGCCCTGACGGCCATCGGAATCTGCATCTCGTTCATCCCGAAGGTGGAGTACACCACCACCGCGTACGGCTACACCCAGAAATCGGTTTCGTCCGGATTTCTGGCGCAGCCGATCAGCCTCCTGTTTCTGCTGCCCGGTCTGACGCTCCAGATTGGGTCACACAATTCCGAACACCGGGCGACGGAGCGGTACAATGAGCTGGTTCAGGAACGGCTCTACGGTCATTAAGCCGCCTCGTCCGGGGTCGGCGAACCCGGACCGGCCTCCAGGCTGTCGCGGGCGTCCACCAGAAATTTCCGGATTTCCTTCATCCGTTCCATGATCCGCCGCGCTTCGCTCTGGCGGGACGAACGGCCTTTCAGGTGCTGACGGGCTCCTTCCAGCGTAAACCCTTTTTCCTCAACCAGTTCGAAGATGTTTCGGACCAGCGCAATGTCTTCTTTGGTGTAAATCCGGTCGCCCGAACGGTTTTTGCGGGGACTGAGCATCGGAAATTCTTTTTCGTAAAAACGCAGCTTCGAGATGTTCACGCCGAACATATCGGCCACTTCCCGAATGCCGTAATACCGTTTGGTTAGCTCCTCCATACCGATTCAATGAGCGAATGAGCGAATTGTGAATGAATGAATAAACAAAGGACAGCGAAAATAACGTAAATTTGCGGGAAATTAAGTCGTAAGCGGTCCGCCGCCGCGGTCGGAAGTCCTGAGTCGTAAGTGGCCGGGACTTGCCATTGCCCGATTTTCCGGTGACGGAAACCTGCGACCGTTGCCGCGGACCGCTTACGACTTGTTGACTTACGACTGTTTTATGACCTCTTCCGAAATTCGCCGCCACTTTTTAGAGTTTTTCCGCAGCAAGGGCCACCTGATTGTGCCGTCCGCGCCGCTGGTTGCCAAAAACGACCCTACGCTGATGTTCAACAACTCGGGCATGGCGCAGTTCAAGGATTTTTTCCTCGGCAACGGCACCCCGCCCTCCCGGCGCGTGGCCGATACGCAGAAATGCCTGCGCGTGTCGGGCAAGCACAACGACCTGGAAGACGTCGGCTTCGACACGTACCACCACACCATGTTCGAAATGCTCGGCAACTGGTCCTTCGGCGATTATTTCAAGAAAGAAGCGCTCGAATGGTCGTGGGAACTGCTGACGGGAGTCTACAAGCTGCCGAAAGACCGGATTTATGTGTCGGTGTTTAAGGGCGACGAGCGGGACAACGTGCCCTTCGACCAGGAAGCCTGGGACATCTGGAAAGGCATCATCGGTGACGACAGCCGCATTATTCTCGGCAACAAAAAAGATAATTTCTGGGAAATGGGCGAAACGGGTCCCTGCGGTCCCTGCTCCGAAATCCACATCGACCTGCGCTCGCCGGACGAAGTGGCCCTCAAACCGGGTAAGGAACTCGTGAACGCCGACCACCCGCAGGTCGTCGAAATCTGGAACAACGTCTTTATGCAGTTTAACCGGAAAGCCGACGGCTCGCTGGAAGAACTGCCCGCCAGACACGTCGATACCGGCATGGGCTTCGAACGCCTCTGCATGGCGATTCAGGGCAAACAATCGAACTACGACACCGACGTTTTCACCGGCACCATTGGCGTCATTGAAGAATTGTCGGGCCGAAAATACACTGGCAGCATGGACAAGGGCGATATCGCCATGCGCGTCATCGCCGACCACATCCGGGCCGTGTCCTTCGCCATTGCCGACGGGCTGATGCCGTCCAACGCCAAGGCGGGCTACGTCATTCGCCGGATTCTGCGCCGGGCCGTCCGCTACGGGTATTCGTACCTGGGCTTTACGGACCCGTTCATGACCAAGCTCGTGCCGACGCTGGCGATGCAATTTGCCGACGTTTTCCCCGAACTGAACGCCCAGCGCGACTTTGTGGCGACGGTGATTCGGGAAGAAGAGGCCTCCTTCCTGCGGACGCTCGAAAACGGCCTGAAACTGCTGGACCGGCTCACGGCGGAACTGGCCGAGCGGGGCGAGAAGGTCATCGATGGCGAAACGGTTTTCGAACTCAACGACACCTTCGGCTTCCCCGTAGACCTCACGGCCCTGATTGCCCGCGAAAAAGGCTTTCAGCTTGATGAGGAAGGCTATCGGCAGGCGCTTCAGACGCAGAAAACCCGTTCGCGCAAAGACGCTTCGTCGTCCACGGGCGACTGGATGGAACTGACCGACGCCGACCGGATCGAATTTGTGGGCTACGACGAAGTGGAGGCCGACGCCCGCGTCGTGAAGTACCGCAAGGTGCAGAACAAGCAGGGCACGCAGTACCAGATTGTGCTGGACAAAACCCCGTTCTACGCGGAGTCCGGCGGTCAGGTGGGCGACACGGGAACGCTGGAATTAACAAGGAATAATGAACAATTGATTGTTATTCGGATTGCGGATACGAAGAAGGAAAACGACCTCATCATCCATATTTCGAATGACAAAGACATAGACGAAGCGCTGCAAACGGCGGATTCGGTGGTGGCCCGCATCGACACCGAACGCCGGGAGGCCACCGAAAACAACCACTCAGCCACCCACCTGCTGCACGCCGCCCTGCGCGAGGTGCTCGGCACGCACGTGGCCCAGAAAGGTTCGCTGGTCAGCCCGGATGTGCTGCGTTTCGACTTCTCGCACTTCTCGAAAGTGACGGACGAAGAACTGGCGCAGATCGAGCAGATTGTGAATGCCAAAATCCGGGAAAACATTCCGCTGGACGAAAAGCGCAACGTGCCCATCGAAGAAGCCAAAAACCTGGGTGCGATGGCCCTGTTCGGGGAAAAATACGGCGACTTTGTCCGGGTCATCACCTTCGACCCGAGCTACTCCGTCGAACTTTGCGGCGGGACGCACGTACCGTCTACGGGCCAGATCGGTCTGCTTAAACTGACGTCGGAAGGGTCGGTATCGACGGGCGTCCGCCGCGTGGAAGCCGTCACGGCCGGAAAGGCACTGGACCTGCTCAACGAGTATGAAGGCACCGTTTCGCAGTTGAAAGAACTCCTCAAGGCACCGAAAGACGTGGTGAAAGCCGTGCAGAGCCTTATGGAAGAAAAGAACCAGCTGCTGAAGAAAATCGAAGCGCTGGAGGCGGAGAAAGTTCAGCAGATCAAGGAGCAGTTGCTGTCGCGGGTGGAAACCACAAATGGGGGCGCCGAACCGGGGTATCATGTCCTCGTCGAGCGGGTAACCGTCCCCTCGGCCGACGCGCTCAAGCAACTGGCCTACGACCTGAAAGCAAAAGTCGGGAATCTGGCGCTGGTGCTGGGTGCCGAGATCGGCGGCAAACCGCAGCTGGCCGTGATGTTTGCCGACGAGCTGGTAAAAGCCAAAAACCTGCACGCGGGCAATGTCGTCAAGGAACTGGCGAAGGAAATCCGCGGCGGCGGCGGCGGACAGCCGTTCTTCGCCACGGCGGGCGGTTCGGACCCCGCCGGGCTGGACCGGGCGCTGGCCAAAGGCCGTGAACTGCTGCAATAAGCCCTTGCGCTGAAACCGTTTAAACGGTTTGGACAACAGCCGGCCGTCATTCGTAGCCCACGGTTTAAACCGTGGGCTATGGTTTTATTGGTGGGTTGTGGTTTGAATCGTGGGCGATGGTTTGAACCGTTGCCGATGAGACCGCCCTCCCATTCCGCGCTCAACCCATTGCGGTTATGCACATCCGTGCCCCACGGCTTAAACCGTGGGGCACGGGCAACGATTTTACGCAGCCCCTAACCGATTCATCGGTTTACGCAACGGCTATCCGCTACGGGCAGCTTACGACCTGAACGGTAGCCGCAAACGGCCTTTCCGACCCTTTCGCCTGTCTTGTAAAAGCCCGCATACTAAGTAAAATTCAATCGAAATAACGCCTTTCAACCAATTTTAGCCCAATTTTTGCATATAACCTTTTGTCTGGTATTTGCCTGTTTTCGGCAAAACTATTACCTTCACTTTGCCTCCACTAACTCAGTCAACGAATGCCGAGGTTGCTATTTGCTGTTATCGCGTTGCTGCTGTTTCCGGCTTTCCACCCACCGACCCGAGTCCAGTCCGCGGAATCGTCCGCTGATTCGATTCCGCGTCTGAACAACACGGCTATTCGCCTTTCCGCCAAGCACAACCATCCGGCAGCCTTTCAACTTCTGCAACGGGCCTCCGCCGCCCGGCCGGTCGATACGGTCGTTTACAACAAAGCGTTAGTGCTCGGCAAAATGCAGCGCTTTGCCGAGGCCGACCAGTTGCTCCAGTCGGTCAGCGGTTTTCACTTCGCCGAAGCCAACCGGGGTATTTACCGCTGCATGCAGGGCGATGTGCCTTCGGGCCTGACGATGCTCGAAAATTCTTCGGCCGGAAAAGCGCAGGCCGGTCAGCTGATTTACAACCGGGCCCTCGCCTATTACCAGCTCGACCGGCTTCCGGAAGCGCAGCGGGCCATTGAAGAAGCCCTCCGGCAGCGGGGCACCGAACCCGTGTACCGCCTTCTGAAAGGCGATATTTTTCTGAAACAGGGCAAACACCGCGAGGCGCTGGCCGTCTTCCGTTCGTTGCAAGGCGACCCGTCGATGAGCCGCTTTCTGCCCATCCGGATCGGCAACGTCATGCTCGGGCTGAAACAGTACGAGGAGGCGGCCGAACTGTTTGAAAACTACCTCCTTGCCCGCGACCGGGTTTACCACTTTTCGGCCTGTTACGGGCTGGGAAACGCCCGCTACGGACTGAAACAGTACGCCCGGGCCGTGCAGGCGTTCCGGCATGCGGTGCTACTGGAACCCCAGTCGTCGGCGGCGCATCTGGGACTGGGGCACGCGTTCACCAGCCAGCGGGATTACAAAAACGCCCGGGAGTCCTACGAGACGGTCCTGCGGTTACAGCCGGAAAACAAGTCGGCGCATCTGGGAATGGGCGTGGTGGCCTACCGGCAGGGCAAGTACGAGGAAAGCATGGAAGAGTTTGAGCTGGCCGGAGACCTGTTCAATCCGAAGGACCCGACGCTGGCCGACTGTTTCCTGAACCGGGGCCTGGCCCGGCTGGCGATGGGCCGGAACCAGCCCGCCATGAAAGACTTTTTCCAGGTCATTCAGCTGGATAAACGCAACGCGGCAGCCCACGCGGGGGTCAGCGAAGTGTACCGGAAAAACGATAATTTTCTGCAGGCCATCCGCTACATGGACCAGGCCGTCCATCTGGCGCCCAACAACGACCACCTGCTGACCAACAAAGGCAATCTGTACCTGAAAACGGGCAACATGGACGAGGCGTACCCCATGTTCGTCTGGGCGCTGAAGTACAACCCCCGCAACATCAACGCCCTGAACGGACTCGGCGCGGTGCTGGTGGAACGCGACCGCATCGAACGGGCACAGGCTATCTACGACAGTCTTATTACGCACGGTCACCACAAGTCGTTTCTGTACAACAACCGGGGCATTGTCCGCTCGTACCTCGCACTGAAGCTCGAACGGGCCAAGGATTTCAACAATTCGCGGCAGTATTATTACCGCTCGTTAAAGGATTTTGAGCGGGCCGCCAGCCTCGACTCGTCGCGCAAGCAGTATTACAACAACCGGGGCAACGTTTACAAAAACATCAAGGATTTCGGCAACGCCATCCAGAGCTATCAGGGTCACCTCGACCGGACGGCCATCAACAACATGGGCGTGCTGTACGCCAGCAATGCCGACGGCAAAGCGTCTCATTACTACCTGAATCTGGCCATCGATCTCGATTCGACCAACCAGATCTACCACTACAACCGCTACCGGCTTTTCAAGGATTATTTCAATGATTCGCTGAATACCCGGGAAGACAGGCGGCAGGCCGGATCGCTGGTGCTGACCAACTCCATCAGCGCCAAATACAGCAAGGACGGCTACATCAACATTTATCTGTACGATTACGACTTCGACAAGCTCGAATTTCCGGGCGAACACGTGTTTCCGATCAAACCCGAACTGCCCCCGCCGCCCGCCTACCGGCCGCTCGATGAACTGGTGCAGATGGACATTCGGGCCGAGAAAGCCAACAGCCGGGTGTCTCCTTCGCTGCATATTACTTCCAAAAAAATGCCCAAACCGCGACGGGCGCGCATTGCTTCCGAAACGGCCTGCCCCAAAATAAGCTGACTTGCTTTTTGCTTTGGACTTTTTTACCTTAAGCTTGTACTAAATCCACAAGCTTATGAATCTCGTACAACGCGTTGAACATTGGGGCGACACGCACCACCCCGTCTGGACGGATGGGCTGCGGATTATTCTCGGGATGATTCTCTTCATGAAGGGAGTCAGCTTTATCAGCGACACTTCGTACCTGACCAGTCTGGTCGGCGGCGTCAAATTCAGCCTGACGCCGGTGGTGCTGGTGCATTATGTGGCCTTCGCGCACCTGTTCGGAGGCTTTCTGATTATGCTGGGTTGTCTGACACGTCTGGCTGTGCTACTGCAGCTTCCGATTCTGGTCGGAGCGGTATTCTTCATCAATATTTCACAGGGCTTCTCATACCTCAACTCCGAACTCTGGCTCTCGCTGCTGGTTCTGGCCCTGCTGGTCGTCTTCCTCGTCATCGGCTCCGGCCCCTTCTCGCTGGACTCGTACATGCGCAAACACGAACACTGAATTCAGTTAAGAATTAAGAGTTAAAAGTTAAAAGTAAGGCTCCGCCGTATCAGAATCCTGAATCAGCGAAGCCCCTATTTTTAACTTTTAACTCTTAATTCTTAACTGTTTATATTCTCGGGGGCTGACCCGTTCGACGGACCGGAAGGCGCTGCTGAAGTGGGTGAGGCTGTTGAAGCCGGATTCGTAGCAGGCGTCGGTGATGGATTTGGCGGGATTGCTCAGAATCTGTTTGGCGAGCCGGATGCGTTCGTTCAGGATAAACTGGACGGGCGAAAGACCCAGTTCGTTTTTGAAAAGCCGGAAAAAATGGGACTTGGAAAGGCAGGCTTTGTTGCATAACTCATTGATCGACAGGTTCCGGGTGAGGTTCTGCCGGATGTACTCGATGACATACGCGAGCCGGTGTGTATTCAGATGCTGGCGGGTCTCGGTCAGCAGCACATTCCGGACGCGGGTTTGCATTAGCCTCAAAATCAGCTCTTTGAGGGATATATCGATAAAGATCGGCTTCAGCGAGTTATTCTCCCGGAACACCCGGATGATCTTCTCGATCAGCGAATTCAGTTCAAAATCGTTGTGCAGGTGGTAATCCACATCGTCCATCCGCCATCCGCCGGTTTCTTCCGCGCGGGGCTGGGTTTCGTTCAGGCTGCTGACCGTTTCCTGAATAAAATCGCTCGAAATAGTGAGCGCCATGCAGCGGGTCGGGTTGTGAAGGTCCGCTTCCGGAAAATCGATCTTCATCGACTTCTGGGCCGGAATCAGCAGGGACTCGCCGGGCAGATAATCAAACGGCTGCAGCGGGTCGAGGTGCATGACTTTCTTGCCGGTCAGCATGCTCGTCAGCACCGGCGCTTCAAAGGCAAGCTCGACCAGCGAGGCCCGCTGGAAGGTTTCGTACAGGTGCAACTCGGCATGGTCGTGAGCCAGCGTAAGCTTATTTTCCACCAATCGGTCAAGGCGACCACCGAGGACATTGGTCAGTTCGTTCGGGTTCACCAGGCTTCTTTTCTTCATCACGGCATCTTCGTTAGGATCGGCGCCATACCCCTCACAGGCGTAGGAAATAAAATGGGACTCTGACGTAAGAAAATGAGACTCTGACGCAATTCAACTTGCACAATTACGGCAAAATTTGTGACGAAACAAACCCCTTTGACAGTCTTCCATTTCTGTAAATCCTAAATACCAAACCATGGAAACCCTAGAAGTCCCCAGCAAGACCCTTCCCCGGCCGATCTTCAAGCAGCAGTACGAAAACTACATTGGCGGCAAATGGGTAGCTCCCGTCGACGGTGAGTACTTCAACAATACGTCTCCGGTCGACAATAGCCTTATCAGCCGCGTGCCCCGCTCCAAAGCCGCGGACATCGAAATGGCGCTGGACGCCGCCCACAAAGCCTTCGAAACCTGGTCGCGGACCTCGGCCACCGAGCGCAGCAACATCCTGCTCCGCATCGCCGATGCCATCGAACAGAACCTGGAATTTCTGGCCCGCGTCGAAACGGTGGAGAACGGGAAAGCCGTTCGCGAAACCCTGGCCGCCGACCTTCCCCTCTGCGTTGACCATTTCCGCTACTTCGCCGGCGTCATCCGCGCCGAGGAAGGCAGCATGTCCGAACTCGACGCCACGACGGTTTCGATGATTATCAAAGAGCCCATCGGCGTCGTAGGCCAGATCATTCCCTGGAACTTCCCGCTGCTGATGGCGACCTGGAAGCTCGCTCCGGCGCTGGCCGCGGGCTGCTGCGTGGTGATGAAACCCGCCGAGCAGACTCCGACCTCGATCCTGGTTCTGATGGAACTGCTGGAAGGCATCATCCCGCCGGGCGTCGTCAACATCGTCAACGGGTTTGGTCCCGAGGCCGGTAAGCCGCTGGCGCAGAGCAAGCGCGTCGCCAAGGTGGCCTTCACGGGGGAAACGACCACCGGCCGCCTGATTATGCAGTATGCCTCGGAAAACCTCATTCCGGTCACGATGGAACTGGGCGGCAAATCGCCGAACATCTTCATGCCGAGCATTGCGGATGCCGACGACGAGTTTTTCGACAAGTGCGTGGAGGGGGCGGTGATGTTCGCTTTGAACCAGGGCGAAGTATGTACCTGTCCGTCGCGTCTGCTGGTCCACGAAAGCGCGTACGACCGCTTTATGGAGCGCGTTGTCCAGCGCGCGGAAGCCATCAAACTCGGCCACCCGCTCGACCCGGAAACGATGATGGGCGCGCAGGCTTCCAACGACCAGTTCGAGAAAATCCTGTCGTACATCGACATCGGTAAGCAGGAAGGCGCCGAAGTCCTGACGGGCGGTGGTCCGGCCAAGCTGAACAACGGTCTGGAGCAGGGTTACTACATCCAGCCGACCATCCTGAAAGGCCACAACAAGATGCGGGTTTTCCAGGAAGAAATCTTCGGTCCGGTCGTTTCCGTTTCGACGTTCAAAACAACGGAAGAGGCCATTGAAATGGCCAATGATACGCTCTACGGGCTGGGTGCCGGTCTCTGGACCCGCGACGCCCACGAGCTGTACCAGATTCCGCGGGCCATTCAGGCCGGTCGCGTGTGGGTGAACTGCTACCACCACTACCCGGCCCACGCTCCGTTCGGCGGCTACAAAAAATCAGGCTTCGGTCGCGAAAACCACCTGATGATGCTGAACCACTACCGCCAGCAGAAAAACCTGCTGATCTCGTACAGCAAGAATAAGCTTGGGTTCTTTTGATAATTAGCGAATGAGTGATTGAGTGAATCGCGTTGCAGACCCACGAATTCGGGTAATTCGGGCGGAGTAATTCACCGCAGCGGCGGACCGCTCAATCAGTCATTCGCTCAATCGCTCATTGATAATGAACACCACAATCTTTTCCCGCGTCGCCGTCACGCCTGCTGCGGCGGAGGTGATTGATACGATTCGCGAACGGCATGGGGAACTGATGTTTCACCAGAGCGGCGGGTGCTGCGACGGTTCTTCGCCCATGTGTTTCGAGAAAGGCGATTTCCGCCTCGGCTCGACGGACGTGCTGCTTGGAAGCATCCACGGCTGCTCGTTCTGGATGTCGGAAGACCAGTATGAGTACTGGAAGCACACGCACCTGACCGTCGATGTGACCCCGGGCCGGGGAGCCAGTTTTTCCCTGGAAATTCCGATGGGCGTGCGGTTCATCATCCGCTCGCGGCTGCTGGACGAAGCCGAAATGGCGCACCTCCCTCCCGTTCATGTCGGACCAATTTGATGTCCATGTATCCACGGGCTTCAGCCCGTGAGGCGTCTGCGGACTAAAGCCCGTGAGCGGCTGGCTTCCCAAAACCGAAGGCAACAACTCACGGGCTGAAGCGCGTGGATGCGTGGTGCATTTTTAATAAACATCCGGTCGCCTGCGGACGTTAAGACGGTAATAATTTACCAATTGAGTAACCATTAACCGACTTAGCGTTATGTCTGACAAGGATTTGCAGGAATACTCGGAGATGATTGGCGGTGGCGAACACGGCGACAAGCAAAACAACGGACCCCAGCACGGCTCGACCGGCGGGCGGCGCGGAACGTCGAAAACCAACGGCCGCAAAGGCGGACATAGCGGCGGAGGCCGGTCCGGCGGTACTAAAGGCGGACACAGCAGTTGAAAATTAAGAGTTATGAGTTATGAGTTATGAGCGGTCCGCCGCGTTTGGGCTGCTCTTAATTCTTAACTCATAACTAAAAAGCTGGCTTTCACCGAAGTCAGCTTTTTTTTGTCTTATTTTTTCAGTAATAAAAGCAAAATACACAAACCTTTACTTGATCTATCTGTTTTGTATACATCTTTTCCATAGTGGATGAGAACCTAACAAAACCTATTCACATCATGGTTAAAATCGTGAGAATGCTGGACGCCGGCAAAGGAACGCAGGGCGGCAGCCGTGAGCAGCACCAGGAAGCGGGTCGTAAGGGTGGTCAGAACAGCACCGGGCCGAAGAAGAAAGCAGATGCGGACGATGCCCGTCACAACAATCCTGGCCGGCCGAAAGGCTCCTGATCCGACCCGCGGTTTTAAACAGGTTTAAACGTCCTGAAAGATGAAACCGATTCGTTTTTATTTTCCGAAAGGCAATACCGGCGCTACCGACAAGAGCGGGGGCCGGGGCCAGCAGAAAGCCAACGGCGGCGGAAACAACAGCCGGAGCGAAGGCCATCATGGCGGCAACCGGAGCGATAACCGCAAAAACGACGACAGCCATAACAACGAAGGCCGCATGAACCGCGACCAGGGTTAACTTTCCGGCTGATTACTCTAACCACAGAAGCATCCAAAGCCGGTCGTCAGGCCGGCTTTTTTCACTCAAAACCCAATCACGTTATGAAACTCATCCGGCAGTACTCCCCCCAGAGCGGCGGCGGAAACAGCGACAAGAACCAGAAAGAACAGAAAGGCAAGGACGGCGGCAAAATGAGCAAAGGCAACGCCAACGATAACGACAACAACAGCACCGGCCGCCAGAAAAAGAACCAGTAATTCTGAACCGGGATTACACAGATTTAAGGATTAACTATGATGCTATGCTTAATTAAGAATATCATAGTTAATCCTTAAATCTGTGTAATCCAAGTTTAGAAAATATACCGGATTTCACACCAGGGGATCTCCTCTCCCACCATCCGTTCGAACACGTCGATCATTTTGCTTTTCAGCTGGTGATCGTAGCGGATGTTCCAGCCGCCGTACTGACTGCGTTTGTTCTCCTGCAATTCCGGTACCCACAGCAGTTCTTCCGCCTTCGGATTGATTTGCAGATTGGCCTGGTGCTGCCACTGGTTATGCGTCAGAAATATCACTTCACATTTGAGCTGCGCCTTTACTTCCGGCCGCAGCGCCTCGTTCAGCTGCTGAAATAATTCGCGGTAATCGTTGCGCCATTCCTTGCCGCCATACACAATGACGGGCGAAAAATTGACGTGCACGTCATAACCGGCATCGTAAAAATCGTTGATGGCCGCAATACGCTTCTCGATGCTGTCCGTACGCACGTCCACCAGTTTGCTGACATGGCTCGGCATGAGGCTGAACCGAATCCGGACCTTGCGCTGCGGGTCGAAATCGAGCATGTCGCGTTCGACAAACTTGGTCGCGAAGGTGGCCTTGGCGCGCGGATGGTCCCGGAAAAACTCGAACACCTGACGGATGCCGTCGGACAGGCTATAATCCACCGAAATGTCGGAGTTGCAGCCAATGTCGTAGGTCCAGTACGTCGGGTCGGTCTGGTTCGGCTCCTTCGCCCACGGCAGGCCCATGACGTGCTTATCGACCGTCGCCATGATTTCCTCGACGTTGGTGAAGAGCGTGATGGGATTGACTTTCTTGTGCCGGTCAACGTAGCAATAGGCACAGCCGCCGAAACAGCCGTTGGCCAGACTCGGCGCGATGTAGTCGGAACTGCGGCCGCTCCACTTGCAGTCGAGGGTCTTCAGCTTACCCAGCACCAGCACATCCGACTTGACCTTGAAATGCCCCATACCCAGTTCGGGCAGCCGGTTATGCTGCTTCACTTCGAGCGTTTCGGCCTGCGGATATCGGTCGATCACGGCCTCTCCCCGCTCGTTCAGCGCGTCGGCAGTATACAGAATGACAGTCGGCTTGAAATCAGGCATGTATCTAGTCGAGTAGTATAGTAGAATAACTAATTTTCCAAACGAACAGTTCCCCGCAGCCTTTTATCAATACCCTGTTTATCAGCCATTTAATTAATATCTTAACGACAAAAACAGCGTTCTTTCCCCCGGCCGGACCGTCCTCCCATACCGCTTACACAATTGCCGGTTCGTGGTGAAAACAACTTGGCAGGCTGTCGGTTCTATACATCAACAGATAGTCATTTCTCTGAAATAAATAGCAAAACGGGATTACCATGAAGATTTTACAAGGAAAGGTGTGGGGAGGATTGCTGTTGTTAGCGCTGGCCATGACGGCCCCTTCCTGTCGGCAGGATACCGACGATCTGATTTTAGCGGCTTCGGAAGCGGGCCTCATTCCATCGGTTTACCAGAGCATCTCGGGCCGGTTCCCCAATGCCACCAGCATCCGCGGCCAGCGCATCGACGGGGACCGCTGGCTGGTGACGTTTTCGGAGGGCAGCACGGCGCGCATGTCGCTCCTGAACAACACGGGCGCGTACCTGGACGGGGAAACGGTGGTGCCGAACGGCTCCATGCCCGCCGTGATCAACAACGCCCTGATGACCGCTCTACCGGGCGGCGCCGTGCAGCAACTGACCGTCATTCAGCAGAATGGGCTGGTGACGGCCTGGCGCATCAACTGCCGGGATTCCAACGCCGCCGCCAAGACCATTCTGATCAGCCCGGCGGGAACCGTCCTTCAATAAAGCGGAGGATTTCTTACCAGTGAGTTTCAAACAGGCGGCCTCGGTCGCCTGTTCCAGTTTTAAGCGGCCGGGAAGTTGGCAATGCCGTTCAATACCCGTATTTTCGGCCTTTCAATCAGTCCTATTTTGGTATGACGGAAGCACCCAGAGAATCGGCCGAACGGTCGGAGCGATCCCTGAATTTTATTGAACAGATTGTAGAAGATGATCTTGCCTCCGGGAAACACGGCGGACGCGTCCACACGCGCTTTCCGCCCGAGCCGAACGGGTACCTGCACATTGGTCACGCCAAGTCCATCTGCCTGAATTTCGGGCTGGCGGATAAATACGGCGGTCAGACCAACCTGCGTTTTGACGACACCAACCCTGTCACGGAAGACACCGAGTACGTGGAGTCCATCAAGGCCGACGTGCGCTGGCTGGGCTTTGAGTGGGAAAACGAATTTTACGCGTCGGACTATTTCGACCAGTTATACGAATTTGCCGAAAAGCTGATCCGGGAAGGTCTGGCGTACGTGGACGATTCGACATCGGAGGAAATCGCCGCCCAGAAGGGCACGCCCACCGAACCGGGTCAGGAAAGCCCGTACCGGAGCCGGACGGTCGAAGAAAACCTCGACCTCTTCCGCCGCATGAAAGCGGGCGAGTTTCCGGACGGCGCGAAAGTGCTGCGGGCCCGCATCGACATGGCCTCGCCGAACATGCACTTCCGCGACCCGATTATCTACCGGATCAAGCACGCGCATCACCACCGGACGGGCGACAAATGGTGCATTTACCCGATGTACGATTTCGCGCACGGGCAGTCGGACGCCATCGAGGAAATCACGCATTCGCTCTGCACGCTGGAGTTCATTCCGCACCGGCCGCTGTACGACTGGTTCATCGATAAACTGGCCATTTTCCCTTCCCGCCAGTACGAGTTTGCCCGGCTGAACCTGACCTACACGGTCATGAGTAAACGTAAGCTGCTCCAGCTGGTCAACGAAGGCCACGTAAACGGCTGGGACGACCCGCGCATGCCGACCATCTCGGGACTGCGCCGCCGCGGGTACACGCCTTCGTCGGTGCGCGAGTTCTGCGACCGCATCGGGGTGGCCAAGCGCGAAAACCTCATCGACGTGGGGCTGCTGGAGTTCTGCATCCGCGAGGAACTGAACAAAACCGCCTCCCGCGTGATGGCCGTGCTGGACGACAAGCCGCTCAAAGTGGTGCTGACCAACTATCCGGAAGACAAGCGGGAAGTTCTGCGCATCGAAAACAACCCGGAAGATCAGTCGGCCGGGGAGCGTGAAGTGCCGTTCAGCCGCGAGGTCTGGATTGAGCGCGAGGACTTCATGGAAAATCCGCCGAAAAAGTACTTCCGGCTGTTCCCGGGCGGCATAGTGCGGCTCAAGGGCGCGTACATTATCAAGTGCGACGAGGTGGTGAAGAACGAGGCTGGTGAGGTGACCGAGCTGCGCTGCACCTACATTCCGGAGAGCCGTTCGGGTTCGGATACGTCGGGCATCAACGTCAAAGGGACCATTCACTGGGTATCGGTTGCCGACGCCGTGGAAGCGGAAGTCCGGCTGTACGACCGCCTGCTGACCGTCGAAGACCCGTCCGCTGAAGAGGGGGACTTTAAGGAGTTCATCAACCCGGCCTCGCTGCTGAAGGTGCGCGGGCTGGTAGAGCCGTCGCTGCGCAGTTCCGTTTCGGAGAAGCCCATCCAGTTTATGCGGAAAGGGTATTTCTGCATCGACCCCGACTCGACCGCCGAGCGGCTGGTGTTCAACCGGACCGTGACGCTGAAAGATAGCTGGGCGAAGGAGACGAAGAAGGCATAAGTCGTAACCCGGAATGATATTCCGGGTTATTTTTTTTTAAAACATTAGCCGCTTGCTACCGGACGAAGAAAGCAAAAAGCCGTAGTCGCCCACGTACTCGTGGCACGACTTCAAGTTGTGCCACGAGTCTTTTGGAATGCGGTTTTGCGTAGCCAGCCCGGAATGCCATTCCGGGTTACGACACCTTCCCTTTATAATCCCAATGGTCTTTCACGATCTTCCCTTCGGCATCTTTCAGCAGCCGCCGGTGAAAGCGGTCGCCGCGAATCTGGCCGTTTTCGGTTTTCTCGCCGATAAAAAGCAGGTCCGCATTCCCATCCTCATCCGTTTTCAGGACTACATCATAACGCCCAAACCGAAGTTCTACCGAATCGGAAGGAGGGTATTTTTTGCTGATTTGCTTCAGCAGTTTTTCGCCAATTTTCATCACCTGTCGTTGGTTTGGTTTTCAGAAAAGCAGATGGCGGGGCAATTGTTCACTTCTCCGGAAAGGATTTATCCTTGGGAACACGGAACAGCCAGCGCCGCCGTTTACTCAAAACTCCTTGCAAACCCGGTTTGCTTCCGCTAATTATAGGCCCACTGTGATTCCACTGTTATGCTGATTCTGTACCTTCTTTGGGCCCTGCTGAATATCTTCCTCTTTATCTACCTTCTTGGGCTCTACTACCGGGCCGTCCGGCTGGTCCGGCAGGAGTATGGGGTGTTTGCCGCCTGCGTACTGGTGTTTGGCTTTTTGTCGTTCGGAGGATGTTCGTCGGACCGGCAAAAGTCGAACCAGCCACCCGACCTGGTCAACTTTGTCCCGAAAGACAGCACGGAACAAACCGATTTACTCAGAGCGAACGTTGATCTGGAAAATGGTGGTCTTTTCCGAATCCGCCTGTGGGTTGACTACGGGCGCGATAAGAAAACGCAGCAGTCCGTGCCCATCAGCGGCGTTTCCAGTTTTAACGGTCTTTCCGCCGGCATCTGGTGGGAACCCCAGTTTATTTATGCCAGTCGGCCGGACGCCGTAGGGCACGTTCGTTACACGGTACACGGAACCCTGCACTGGCGTCTGCTGGGAGCGACCGTTTTTTCGGAGAACAAACTCTACAAAGGAACGGCTTTGGCAAAAGAACAGTAGGCCGCCCGCCCCTGTCTGCTTCTGGAACCGTAAACTTCCTGGAACCTTATGCCGACCTCTCGCCGAACCTTCCTGCAACAATCCTCCCAACTCGCCGCCGCCGGAGCTCTGCTGCCCCTCGACCTGGCGGCCAGCGCCCAACCCCGCCCGGCTTCGGCCGCCGACACGCTGAACGTCGCCCTGATTGGTGCCAACAGCATGGGCTGGGCCAATCTGTCGAGCATGCTCCGGCATCCCGGCGTCCGCTGCGCCGCGCTCTGCGATGTAGATGGGAACGTGCTCAGCAGACGCGCCGCCGAGGTCGAAAAACTCAACCCGGCGGGCAGTCCCAAAGCGACG
Organism: Tellurirhabdus rosea; assembly: GCF_026278345.1. Taxonomy (NCBI): domain Bacteria; kingdom Pseudomonadati; phylum Bacteroidota; class Cytophagia; order Cytophagales; family Spirosomataceae; genus Larkinella; species Larkinella roseola. The sequence goes on along the minus strand of NZ_CP111085.1, from coordinate 5,119,369 downwards.
CTGTACGGCGATTTTCGGAAATTACTGGAGAACAAAGACATTGACGCCGTTATTGTCGGCACCCCCGACCACTGGCATTGCCTGCCGACGGTGATGGCCTGCCAGGCCGGGAAAGATGTGTACGTGGAAAAGCCGATGGCCAATTCCATTGAGGAATGCAACCTGATGGTCGCCGCTGCCAAAAAACACGGGCGCATCGTGCAGGTCGGGCAATGGCAGCGCAGCGGTCCGCACTGGAAAGCGGCCATCGACTTTGTCAGATCCGGCAAACTGGGCACCCTCCGGACGGTCAAAACCTGGGCGTTTATGCCCTACGGCAAGAATTTTCCGGTGAAGCCGGACGAACCCGCTCCGCCCGGGGTGGACTACGAAATGTGGCTCGGCCCCGCTCCGAAACGGCCGTTCAACCGGAACCGTTTTCATGGCAGCTTCCGGTATTTCTGGGATTATGCCGGGGGGCTGATGACTGACTGGGGCGCGCACATGATCGACATGGCGCTCTGGGGACTGAACGTCACAGCCCCGCAGTCGGTAGCGGCGATGGGCGGCCGTTACGGCTTTCCGGACCATGCGGGCGAAACGCCGGACACCATGCAGGTGCTTTACCAGTACCCGAACGTGACGGTGCAGTGGGAACAGGCCATCGGCATTGGCCGGGGACCGTTCAACCGGGAGCATGGCGTCGCTTTTATCGGCAATCTGGGTACGCTGGTCGTTGACCGCGACGGCTGGGAACTGCTGCCGGAGGTCGATGGTGGGCAGTACCTCACACCTGCCCTGCCGCCCCAGCGCCGCAACGGCAACGACCTCGACCGCCACACGCTCAACTTCGTGGAGTGCATCCGCAGCCGTCAGCAGCCAAACGCCTCGGCGGAAATCGGCCGGAATGTAGCGGTTCACGCCCAGCTCGGCAACATGGCGTACCGGCTGGGACGCAAACTGGTCTGGAACGACGCGGCCAATACTGTGGTCGACGATGCGAAAGCGAACGAACTGGTCCGGGCCAAATACCGCGGGCCGTGGCAGTTGCCGGTGGTGTAAAAAACGGGTGGCACGACCCGACAGGCTTGCCCCGTCGCAGTCGTGCCACCCCTAAAGCGTCCAGGTCAGAAAATTCCCCAGCGTTTCTCTTTGTAGAGCTTCGGCAAATCCGTTTCAAAGAGCGTGTAGGGGTCCTGGTAGAAGCGCTGGAAATCCGGAACGCTGCTGTGGCCCGGATATGGGGCGTAGAAATGCGTCGGGCTGCGGGTATCATTGCGCCAGACCAGCACGTAGGCCAGTTTCAGGTCTTCGCGGCGGAGCGTCTTCAGCAGGGTTTCGGTCCACCAGCTTTCGGCCGGAATGGATTCGAGGCCGGTCTCGGTAAACGCGGCCAGTTTACCGGCTTTACGGGCGTAGTCCGACACGACTTTCAGCTTCTGCACGCCCGCTTCGACGTTGTAGTGCCCGTTGCGGCCAAAGTCCGCGTAATTGTCCATGCCCACCAGATCGACCCACTCGTCGCCGGGGTAGCGGTCCAGAAATTCGGCCTCCGTTTTGAACAGGCAGTCCGGGGAGAAGGCGTAAATGAAGTTGTGTACGCCGACCGTGTCGCGCAGGTAGCCCACCGTAAACCGCCAGAGCGTCACAAAATCTTCGCGGGTGCAGTGCGGACGGCCCCACCAGAACCAGCCGCCGTCGAACTCGTGGTAGGGCCGGAAAATCATCGGCACCACCTTACCGTCCTTCCCTTTCACCGAAAGCGCAAACTCGCCCACCGTCCGCAGGATTTCCTTGTATTTCTCGTGGTGCGACCCGCCCGGAATGAGGTTTTTTACGGCCGGAGCCGAGACGGAATCTTTCCAGTAAAAGCCCGTCTGCTCGGTAACCGGGTTGGTAAAATGCCAGGCTACCGTCGTGACCCCGCCGCGGTCGTAGGTTGCCGCAATGTTGTTCCGGAGCTGCGTTTTAGTCCGTTCAACCACGGGTGCCGGTCGCCCGGAAAGCCCGCTGAAATCGACGCCGATCACGGCCGGGTGCGACCCGACGACCGATTTCACATCCGAGCGGTCGGCCTCGCCGGTCCAGCCGTGGCCGTATTCGGTGGCGTGCTGGTGGCCGAACAGAATGCCTTTTCCGGACAGTTTGTGCAGGTTGCGGTACAGCGCCCGGGTTTCGGGGGTCGCCCGCGCATCAGTCAGTTTAGGCCGGGGTTTGGCAAAAGCGGCCCCGGTCAGCAAAAGGCCCGTCAGCAGGGCAAGGCGTGGTAAGGTTAATTGTATTCTCATAAGGCAAACATTCTCACAGTACCGGGCGGTTAAACCGTTGAAACGGTTCGCGGATTCCTCCCGATTGGTCGGTTGCCCACAGTTAAAACCGTGGGCAAGGTTTAACCGTGGGCAAGGTTTAATCGTGGGTGGGTTGGCAGCACCCGACCCATCACTCGGAGTTTATTCAAATTTGTTTTTCATCGTCACACCCGGCCAGTCGTCGGTGCGGAACGAATTGGCGGGCAGACCGTCCGCACTGAACAGGTTAGCTTCGTCGGGCGAGTCGGTCCAGGCGTAGCGCACCGATACCGGCTTGTCGCCTTTGGGATGGAAGACCACCACTTTGTTGCCCTGAATTTCGGCTTTGGCAAAGTGAAAGACCTTGTCGGGACCGGCGATTTCGAAACCGCGCAGGTAGCCGTATTTGTCTTTCGCCACCAGACCGCCCGCCGCATTTTTGAACGAAACGACCGCTTTTCCCGGCTCAAACTGCACCGACTCGAACATGGGCGAATACGCCTGCACATCCTGTCCGTAATCCTGCTTCAGGGCAATCAGGGCCAGGCGGTGGCCGACGGTCTGTTTGTTGGTCGGGTGAATGTCCTTCGGATTTCCGACGTCGGTAATGACCGCCATGCCCGTTTTGGGCAGCTGCAGCGTCAGGGTCTGGGCTTCGCGCAATTCCGCCCAACCGCTGCCCTGGTTGCTGGTGGGCGTACCGCCGTAGCTGGTCAGTTGCACGAAATAAAACGGAAACTCAGCGCCCCATTTCTGCCGCCAGTCCCGGATCATCAGCGGGAACGTCTGCCGGTACTGGTACGACCGTCCCGCGTTGGTTTCGCCCTGGTACCAGAGTGCCCCCCGGATACCGAACGGCACCAGAGGCGCAATCATGCCGTTGTAAAGCGCCGTGCCGAGGTTGTTCATGAAGCGGGTGTAGGTATGCGGTTCGGCGAAAGAGGGCATGATGTACCAGTCGCCCGCCAGCGAAAGCCGCCCGTCCGGGCTTTCCACGTACAGATCGGCCGCCGAACCGCTCAGACCGGGGCCAAACCAGGCCGGATTGACGCGATTGCCGAGTTTTATCATCAGCAGATTCCGGCCCGCTTTCCAGGTGTTGGCCGGAACGGCAATCTTCCGGACACCTTTCAATTCCCCGTCAAAAACGGGTTTGCCGTTGACGAAAATCTGGTTCCGGCTGTCGTCTTCGGCCAGGACCAGCGTCGTCGGCTGTCCGATCATCCCCGCCGGAACGTCGATATACCGGGCCAGAAAACCGTTGCCGCGAAAGCCGTTCATGCCTTTCCACTCCCACTGCCCGAACGGGTCCGTTTTGCGCCAGCGCGTAATGTCGAAATCGGCGGAGAGGTAGGCCTGCTCGTCGGCCGGGGTCGGGTAAAGGCGTTCGGCTCCCAGCAGTTGTTTACGGAGCTTGTAATCCACGAGGCTATCCACGGCCGACCAGCGGGACGGAATGCGCTGGGCGTAGGGCCGCAGTTCGTCGTTGCGCTCCATGCCCTCCCGGCTGATCCAGCCTTCCGCCTGCGAACCGCCCCAGGACGAATGCAGCAGCCCGACCGGCACGCCCAGTTTCTGCGTCAGTTCGCGGGCGAAGAAAAAGCCGACCGCCGTAAAATCGCCCACCGTTTCGGGTGAGCAGACTTTCCAGTCGCCGTTTTTGAGGTCCGCTTCGGGCGTCAGGGCCATTTCGTGGCTGACGAAAAAATGCCGGATTTGTGGGAAGTTTGCGTTTCCTTTTTCCACCGCAAAATTATCGGCCAGCTTCACCGGCCATTCCATGTTCGACTGACCCGAACAAAGCCAGACTTCGCCGATGAGTACATCCGAGGCCGCGGCTTTGCCCGATTTGGCCGTTACCGAAAGCGTGTGCGGCCCGCCCGCTTCGAGCGGAGCAAACCGGACGGTCCATTTGCCGTCGGTTCCGGCTTTGACCGATTGCGTCTGACCGGCAAGCGCCACGCTCACCTTTTCGCCGGGTTTGGCCCAGCCCCAGACCGGAATGGGCTGCTGCCGCTGCAAAACCACATGGTCGGAAAACACCCGGGCCAGCCGCACCTGGGCAAAAGCCGTTGTGGAGAGGAAGATTAGAAAAAGAATCGAAAAACGTTTCATGGATTCGGACGATGGAATACAGTTATCAGGGCTTTACAATCCTCAAAGTATCAGCGCCTTTCGGACTACTAACCCGAATGAAATACAGTCCCGGAGCCGATTCGAGGGGCAGTGCATACCGGGCCGATGCGCCGGTCGGCGTTACCATTCTTTCCAGAAGCGGCCGCCCCTGCCCGTCGGTCAGGCGGATGGAAAGAGGCAGTCCCTGCGCGTTGCGAATTTCGACTTCCGCCGTGCCGCCCGTCGCCGGATTACCGAGCAGGCACACTTCGTAGGGCCGTTCGACTCCCGTCACGACCGGGGCCGCCGGGATGCGCCAGTCCGGCAGTTCGTCGCGGGTGATGACGTCGGCATCCGTGAAAACCGCTTTGAGCAGGTCCAGCGGCTGTTTTTTGATCCAGTCAGGGCCGGTCCAGACGGCGAACCACGACCACCAGGTGCCGAGGCCGCGGATGTTTTCGGGCCGGGGCAGGTGGCCGATTTCCGAGAGCGTAATGAGTTTCTTGCCGTTGAACTGCGCCAGGGCGGCCTCCCAGGGTCCGCTGAGCGTAGCGGCCGGATCGGTGTAAATGTCCAGTCCGACGATGTCCACATAGGCGTCGCCAGGGTACCAGTCGGGGCTGACCGTGTCGGTGCCGGTGTAGACCCAGATCAGGTTGTGCAGCCGGTGGTGGATTGTCAGGCGGTCGTAGAGCAGTCGCCAGAGCTGCCTGAACAGCTCGGGGCCTTTGGCACCCCACCAGAACCAGCCGCCGGGGGCTTCGTGCAGCGGCCGCCAGAGTACGGGCACGTCGGCCGCCTCAAACTTTTTGAGCTGAACGGCAATAGCGTCGATGTCACGCAGCAAAAGCTGGTACCGTTCGCTGTTTTTATCGGCCAGGGCCGCCGACAGGTCGAAGGTGGTCGCGCGGGTGTAAAAGCCGCTCCACCAGAGTTTATCGGGTGCCTGGTTGATGAGGTCGGTCGGGGCGTTCCAGTGCCACATCAGGCTGATGATGCCGCGGCCGTCCCCTTTTTTTGCCCAGTCGATGCAGGCTTCGCTGCTGCGGACGGGTTTGGCGCCGTTCTGTACGCGGGTCGGCGAATAGTCGATCAGGTCAAAGGCTCCGATGGCGGGCTCTTTGCCGGTTTTTTCCAGAATGTACTCTACGTCGTCCTGCTGCCCGGAAATGACTTTGGTGCCGTACTGATCGACCAGATACGAAAACAGGTTGCGGGCGGAGGCCGTCGCGGCGGGGTCGGAAAGCGTTTTGGCCGGTTTGGCCGGGGTCTGGACCGTGGCCGAGGTCAGCAGGATGTAGTCAATGTCGAAGTAACCCCAGCCCCGGAAAATCGTCAGGGTCTGCGGGCCGTCTTTCAGCAGAAATTTGCCGAGACTGTGGCTTGAAAAGGTGCTGGTCTGGCGGAAGGTGCCGCTGCTCCGGACGTCGTTGAGCCTAAACTCGACGCCTTTTTCGCCAAAAGGAGAGCGGTAGCCGATGCTGATTTCGTAGAGTCCGGCGGGCGCGTTGAAAGCCAGTCGGAGCTGGTCCGTCTCGGCGTCGAAGCCCGTCACGTAACCGGTTCCGGAGAAACCCGTTGTGGAGGTGGCCACTTCAACGCCGGACAGCGTGCCGGTTTCAGCCTCCACGCGGATGGGCGTCGCGGCGAACGTGGTATTGAAAAAGAAGAAACTGAGAAAAAAGAGAAGGGTGCAGGAGAGGTGAGGCATACGGGAGGGCTTAAATGAATTAACCACAGAGTTGCACCGAGGTAAGCACCGAGTTTCACAGAGTGATTTTTTCGAAAACTCCGTGCCACTCTGTGCTTACCTCCGCGTAACTCTGTGGTTAAGCTCAATTTACTTCACCAACATGATGTCGTCGAAGTAGAACGTCTCGTCCTGCTTGTCCGGTCCTTTGATGCGGAAACCAACCTGTTTCAGCGTCTTGCCGGCCGACCAGAAGTCGATGTCCGACAGTTTGAGTTTGAAGTATGTCCAGGTGTTGGCCTTCACGTCGATGCGGTTCTTCTCGTCGTAGCCGCCGAAGCCGCCCTTGCTGGCATCCGTGGTCAGGTACAGCGAGTAGTCCGCCGACGCGCCTTTGATCCAGCCCGTGATGTAGGTGTAGTCAGGCGAGTAGCTGATGGCCGAAGAAGACCAGTTGGCAAAGCCGATCAGGTGCCAGTTGCCTTTCTGGAAAGTCTTCGCAACGGAAGCCGTGCCGGACTTGAACTCTTTCGTCGAGACAACCCCGCCGTCGCCCCACGAACCATCCTGATAGCCGGTTCCGTAGGCATCCGAGAAGATTTGGTACGCCTTATCGACGTTCACGAATTCCTGCCGTGTGCGCGTGCGGCCGGTGCTGTTGGTAATGGTCAGCGTGCCCCGGTCGAGGGTCGAAGCCGGCATTTTGATTACCAGCGTTTTCTTGGCTTTCGAAACAATCGTGGCCGGGTCCGAAATACCTTTCACCGAGTCGGCAAAAGCCACCGCCGTCACGTCGTCGAGGTTGTTGCCGGTGATGGTGATTTCGGTGCCTTTCGAGAAGTTGAAGTTCGAGGCGTCGCTCACCGTCGCAAAGGCCAGCACTTTGAAGTTCACCGTCACGGCCTGACCGGCGCTGTTAGTCAGCGTCACTTTTTGTACGCCACCCGCCGCTTCGCTCGGCACGCGGAACATCAGCGCGCCGTCGGTGTTCAGCGTCGACTGGAAACCAGCCGGAACGGCCTGCTTTTCGAAGACCACGGTGCGCATGTCGCCCAGGCCCGAGCCCGTAACGGTCACGAGCGAGCCGCTCGCCGCCGAATCCGGGAAAATTTTGGCGACCACCGGGTTACCCGGCTTGATCTGGGGGCTGCCGTCGGTATCCTCCGTGCAGGAAGTCAGGGTAAAACCAGCCGCCAGCGTCAGGGCAGACAGCGCGGCGATGCGGTTGAAGATATTGAATTTCATGAGTTTAGCTTTTAGACAAGAAAGAAAAGACAAGAGACAAAAGATGTTGGACAAAACCTGACCGAGCTAATGACAAGTAAGTCGCTTGTCTATTGTCTTGTGTCTGTTGTCTTTCTCTAATCAAACATCACTTATAGTACGGAACGGGTTCTTTGCCCAGTTCAGGGTCCTGGATGATTTCACCGGCCGGGATGGGCAGGAACATCTTGTCCTCCGTGAAGTTGGTGATGTAGCTCGCGGCCGTGGCCGTTCCCCGGTTCTGCTTCTCGATGATGGCCTTCGCCTTGGCAAAGCCCTGGCGCTGGATGTCGAACCAGTAATCTCCCTCGAAAGCAAACTCAACACGGCGTTCGTGCAGAATGTCATCAATGGTGATGGCGCTCTTCGCCGGCAGACCCGCCCGCGAACGTACCTGGTTAAGGGCCGCGAGCGCTTTGGCATCCGCCGTGGAAGCATTCGTTCCCAGCACCGCTTCGGCGTAGATCAGCAGAATGTCGGCGTAACGCAGGATTACCACGTTGTTGCCTGAGTTCTGGCCCATCACCGGCTCGCCACCGTAGGTTTTACCCGGTCCGGCGAAGTACTTCACGATGTTCGAACGGGTAGGGTTCAGGTTACCGCCCTCGTCGGCCGTGCGGGTCGTGTCGTAGACAAACCCGTTAGCCATGAAGGCGTTGTATTTCGGGGCATTGGCGCGCTGCGGTTTCCAGGCGGGGTTGCTCCAGCCGTGTTCCATCACCGACCAGCGGCGGCGCAGATCCCCGAACTCGTACTCTTTCAGCATGTCGATCGACGGGACGTACATCTCCCAGGCGTCGGCCTCCGATGTGCGGAGTTGGCTGGCGCCGCGGTCCGGGTTTTTCAGGTTGCCCGTTCCCCAGGGGTCCTGCGCAAACTGGTGCTGGATCGAGAACAGCGACTCGGCGTTGTTGTTCATGCTCGCTTTCGTGAACATGCCCATGTAATCGCTCACCAGGCTGTATTTGCCCGAGTTGATGACTTCTTCGGCCTTCAGTTTGGCGTTGGCGTAGTCCTTCTGGTACAGGTATAGTTTCGCCATCATGCCTTTGGCCGTGTACTTGGTCGCGCGGCCCGGCGCGTCCGATTCCGGCAGTCCGGCTTCGGCGGCTTTCAGGTCTTCGAGCGCAAACCGCAGTACGTCCTTCTGGAGGTAGCGCGGGATGTTAAAGTTACCCGACAGCGCCGTTTCGCCCGGATCGGTGATGATCGGAGCGGCGCCCCAGGTGCGGGCGATGAAGAAGTACAGCGTACCGCGGATGAAGCGGCACTCGGCAATGGCCGGGTCGAGGTAAGCTCCGCCGCCGGCTGCTTTCTTCTCCTCGAAGGTCTTCAGCATCACGTTGGAGTACCCGATGATTTTGTAAAAAGCCCCCCAGGCTGCGCCGATGCGCTCCGAGGCCGACGATACCGTGAAGTTCAGGTATTCGACATCGGTGTAGGTAAACATGTTACCGGCCATGACGTCGCCGATGGCGTCCTGCGCGCGGCTTTCGTAATTGCGCCAGGGCAGACCGCTGTAGAGCGTGCTCGTAGCGGCCCGCACTTCCTCGGCATTGTTGTAATAGTTACCGGTTGTGGTTCCCGAAAGCGAAGGCCGTTCGATGAAGTTTTCCTTACAGGAAGCCAGCAGAAGAGCTGGGGCCAGCAGGGCGGCGTATATGAAATTGCGTTTCATGTCTAAGTTTTTTATTGAGTGATTTAGTGATTGAGCAATTGAGTGAAAGTCGATTGCAATCGCCGCAGCGGTAAATCGCCCAATCACTAAATCACTCATTCACTCAATTAGAATTGTACATTCGCTCCAATCGTGAACGTCCGCGGGTTCGGGTAGTGGCCGGCGTCTACGTTCATCAGCTTGATGCTGTTGTTGTAGGAACCGATTTCCGGATCGTAACCTGAGTACTTCGTAAAGGTGTACAGGTTCTGGATCGTGCCGTAGATGCGCAGGTTCGACATTTTCACCTTGCTCAGCAGCGTGCGCGGCAGGCGGTAGCCCAGCGTTACGTTCTGAATCCGGGCGTATGAAGCGTCCTCCACGTAGCGGTCCGACATGGCCGTGTTGTTCTTGTTGGTCGCCGTGAAGCGGGGCAGTGAGCCGTTCGGGTTGGCGGCCGAGTAGCGGTCGTTCACCGTCGTCAACTGGTTGGTGTAGGCGTTGCTCAGCCCTTCGAGCTGCCAGCGCAGGAAGTTGAAGGCTTTGGCGCCCTGTGCTCCCTGGAAGAACAGCGAAAAGTCGATGTCGCCGTAGTTCAGCGTGTTGGTCAGACCCCAGGTAAACTTCGGCAGCGGGCTTCCGATGAAGGTGTAGTCGCTGGCGTCGATTTTCTTGTCGCCGTTGATGTCCTTGAAGCGGATGTCGCCAAGCCAGGTTTCGTTCTGGTTCACTTTGTAGCCGAACTGCGGTGCACTCGCGTTCAGTTCTTCCTGCGAACGGAACAGCCCGTCCGTAACCAGTCCCCAGAAGGAACCTACCGGGCGGCCCGGCGTCGTGTGCGTAATCAGGTAGTTGTTGTAGTACACCTTTCCGTCGAGGGCCGAAGCGGCGCTGGCGGCCCGGTCGTAGGTGTTCTTGAAGTGCGTCAGCACGGCGCTGGTCTTCCAGGTCAGTTTCCCGGCCTTGATGTTGGTGCTGGTGATGCTCAGGTCAATTCCCTTGTTGGTCATCTGGCCGGCGTTGCCCAGCGGCGCTTTCAGGTCATCCCACTGGTCGCCCACCCCAATCAGGTTCGGGCCGGTCAGGAAGATGATCATGTCGGACGTTACTTTTTTATACACGTCGATGGTAGCGTCGATGCGGCCGTTGAGGAAGCCGATGTCGATCCCGGCGTTGGTCGTTTTCACCGATTCCCATTTCAGGTTCGGGTTCGGAATACCGTTGATCATGTTCGACGAACCGAAACCAACCGGACCGGAGAAGAACTGCACGGCACCCACATAGGCCGGGTTCGGCGCGCCGCCGGGGAAGTTCTGGTTACCGACCGAACCGTAACCGGCCCGGACTTTCAGGAAGCTAACCACGTTGTTCACCGGCGAATTCTTCAGGAAGCTTTCGTTCGAAACCGTCCAGCCCAGCGATACGCCCGGGAAGTAACCCCAGCGGTTGTTCGGGCCGAAGTTCGATGAACCGTCGGCGCGGTAGCTGGCCGATACCGAGTACCGTTCGTCGTAGGTATAGTTGGCGCGGGCGAACCAGGATTCCATTGCCCACTGGCCTTTGCCCCCGTTCAGACCCCAGGTCGTCTGGTCGGCCAGACCCGTGTTCAGGTCAAAGATGTTGGCCTGCAGGTCTACTTTCGTGCCGGAGATGGCCTGCCAGTAGGAGTTCTGCGCCTGGTGACCGAGCGTTGCCTGAATTCCGTGCTTACCCATGTACTTGTTGTAGCTCAGGTAGTTGGTCAGCGACCAGTAGTAGCTGTCCGAGCGCGAGTCGATGAGCTTGCTGCGGAACGAGGTCGTTCCTACGTTACCGGCTTTCTGGAAAGCCACGTTGTTGTCCTGACCGAGCGAGTACGACACTTCGTTGCGCAGCGACAGGTCTTTCAGCAGCTGCACTTCGGCGTACAGGTTACCAAAGACGTTGTTGGTCGTCTTCTTGTTGCCCCGGAACTCGGAGTTACCGACGAGGTTGGAACCATAGTACTGCACCCCGCCGACCGTCTGGCCGCCGCCCCAGGTACCGTCCAGGTTTTTCACCGGCGTCAGCGGGCTCGTCGAGGCACCCCACCAGATCGTTCCTTCGGCCGCATCGGCCAGCGAAACGTTCTGAATGCTGCGCGACACGTTGGCGCTCATCCCGACTTTGATCCAGCTCTTCAATTGGTTGTCGAGGCTGAAACGGGTCGAGTAGCGTTTGAAGTCCGAACCGAGCAGGATACCCGTGTTGTCGTAATAGTTCAACGAAAGGTAAAACGTCGTTTTGTCGCGACCGCCCGAGAAGCTCAGCTGGTGGTTGTTCGTTTTGCCGTGGCGGAACATGGCTTCCTGCCAGTCGGTCCCTTCGCCCAGCAGGTCCGGGTTCTTGAACTCGTCGGCAACCGGGTTGCCGATCAGCGGCAGCACTTCGTTCTGGTAGCGGGCAAAATCCCGCAGGTTCATCAGGTCGAGGCGGCGGGCCACTTCTGAAACGCCCGTAAACATTTCGTAGTTAACCTTGCCTTCGCCGGCCTTGCCTTTCTTGGTTGTAATCAGGATAACGCCGTTGGCCGCCTGCGAACCGTAGATGGCCTGGGCAGAAGCGTCTTTCAGGACGTCGATGCTTTCGATGTCGTTCGGGTTCAGCATGGCCATCACGGAGTTACCGGTCTGGCCGTCGCTGCCGCCGAGACCGGCGTAGCCCTGGCTGTTGGAGGTGTTTCCGCCCACGAACGGGACGCCATCGATGACGAACAGCGGGTCGTTGCTGTTGATGGACGTTACCCCGCGTACTTTGACCGATACGCCGCCGCCCGGCTGACCGCCGTTGCTGGTAACGGTCACCCCGGCCGCCTTACCCTGCAGCATCTGGTCGATACCGGCAACGGGCATGTCTTTCAGCTCGGAAGCCTTCAGGGTGGTGATGGACGACGTTACGTCGGCCCGCTTGGCCGTACCGTACCCGATGACCACCACTTCGTCCAGCGACTGTTCGTTGGCCGCCAGGACGATGTTCAGGTTTGTGCGGCTGCCCACCACCACTTCCTGCGTTTTCATGCCGATGAACGACACCACAAGCGTGGTCGATCCGGCAGGCACGTTGATCGAGAAACGACCTTCGGCATCCGTGGTCGTACCGACCTGGGTGCCTTTTACCGACACCGTAGCGCCGGGCAGGGTATTTCCCTTGTCGTCGGAAACAACCCCTTTTACCAACGCTTTCACGTCGGCCGACCGGAGCGCACCGGCCGTATTTCTGGCGGGCTGTTCCACCCTGGCTGTGCCCGGTGTAGCGCCACCCGTAGGCCTGTCGCTCGCAAAAACGCTCATCCAGGCACTCAGGAGTATCGCTCCCGAAAGGATAGGTTTGATCATATTGGAAAAGAAAAAATAATTAGTAGTTAATTTGGTCAATCGGTATAGTCTACAATCAATGGTGTTTCCGGTTGGAAGCGTTACCCTTCGGCTTATACGCTGTCGTTTTTGTCCAGTTTATCCGTGGGCAGGGAAATCATGACGGAGGTTCCTTTTCCCGATTCGCTGTGCCACTCCACCTGTCCGCCGAGGTAAGCGACCCGGGAATGGATGTTGGCGATTCCGTTACCCCGGCGGTCATTGCCACGATGGTCGTTGCCGGTAAAATCGCCGCCCTGTCCGTCGTCGTCCACGCTGATCAGGATGGCTTCGTCGTTGGTCATGATCTGCACCGCTACATTCTGAGCCCTGGCGTGTTTCAGGGCATTATTCAGCAATTCCTGTACCACTCTGTAGATCATGACGGTTGCCTCGTCGTTCAGCGGAGGCAGGTCGCCGTAATGTTCGAGCGTCAGCCGGGTCTGGTTCACCAGATTGAGCTTCTGCACCAGGTCTTCCAGCGCGGGCACGAGTCCGAAACTCGACAGGGCGTAGGGCCGCAGGTTGTTGGAAATCAGGCGGGTTTCGGTACAGGCCTCGTCGAGAAACTGGTTCAGCGGGTCTTTGACCGACCGCGGCAGCTGCTCCTGATGCGCCTCCACAAACAGCTTGATTCGCGAGAGCTGAATGCCCAGTCCGTCGTGCAGGTCCCGGGCGATCCGGCTCCGTTCTCCCTCCTGCCCTTCGATCATCGCCCGCAGCGACTTCAGTTCGAGCTGGCGGATCTGCTGCTGGGCAATCACGGCCTGCTGGTGCGAAATGAGCTTTTGCTGGCGGCGCAGGTAAACCAGCCCTACGGCACAGATTACGCTGATAACGGAAATAATGATCAGGGTCACGTTGAGTACGTGCTGGTGGTAGCTCTGCTCTTCGGCCAGTTGCTTCTCCACCGCCAGCGTTTTTATCTGACTGTCCAGTTCCTGCAGCCGGATGCTCTTGGTCTGCTCCGAGTAGTAGAACTGGTTGGTAAAATCGACATTCTTCAGCGACGCTTCGTACGCCTTTTTATGGTCGCCCATCTGGGCGTAGCTGGTGGCCGAGTGCCGGGCCAGTTCGCGCAGCATGGCAATGTTGTTCTCCTGCCGGGCAAGCTGGTAGCTTTGTTCGTATTCGCGCAGGGCCGCTTCGGGCCGGTTGCGAAACTGCTCCACCAGCCCCAGGTAAAAATGATTCAGGGCGATCAGCCAGTTCACGTTCACTCCCCTGGCCAGCGCCAGGCTCCGGTGGGCGAAATAGTACGCCGAGTCCGGCCGTTTCATCTGCGAATAGGTACTGGCCAGCAGATTCTGGGCGTACGCCTGAAAATACGGCTGCCGGTACTGCTCACTTAGCCGCTCCGTTTCGCGCAGGTCGGTCAGCAGCGCCCGCGAAAACCCTTCGTTCTTCTGGGCGATATTGGCCAGTGCCAGCCGGCACTCGATGACCTTGGGCATATTCTGCTTCCGGCGGAAATACTGAAGTGCCTTGTGGAGGTACTTCCGGGCGTGCGGCTGCATGAAATAATCCTTCGAATAATAATCCCCGATGGCGAGGTGCTCGCCGTAATACCCCGTCGAATCACCGGCCAGGTTGTAGTACGTCAGCGCGTTGAAGTAGGCGTCAACCGTGTATTTATTGTACCCGTACCGCTGGTTGTACATATTGCCCAGTTCGTTGCTCAGTCCGGCCGCCTGGCTATATTTTTTTTCCAGAACCAGATTCCGAATCCGGTTTTTCAGACTGTCGATGGTTGAAATCTCCGCTACGGCCTGCACCGGCTGTCCGGCTCCCAGCACCAGCAGGGCCACGACCGTTCCGACCGCCTTCGAAAAGCGGCGGGCAACACCTGCAAACAAACCAGCGGTGAATTGTATCATTAATTGATGTATTGCATTTCCATGGCGGTCTTGATGAGCAGGGCCGTGTTCGGAACCCGGAACTTCATCAGGAGGCTGCTTCGGTGGAATTCGACAGCCTTGGTGCTTACAAACAGGGTGGCCGCCATCTGTTGGGTCGTCAGTCCCTGCGCGATCAGGGCCAGTACCTCCGTCTCGCGCGGCGTCAGGTTCGGCTTTCCGTCCGATCCGGCCGTCGATTTCCGGGTTTTGGGCTCGTCGCTCAGCAGAATATGCATGATCGCCTCGTTGAAATACTGCTTTTCGTTGTAGACCGTCCGGATGGCCTGCAGCAGCTCGGTCTTGGTGGTATTTTTCAGCAAATAGCCCCGGGCTCCTTTGCGGACGACCCGCTTGATGAGGCTGGCGTCGTCGTGCATGGTCAGGGCGATGACCTTGATGGCCGGATACGTGCGGGTGATGTATTCGCACATGCCGAGGCCGTCTTCAATCTGGGGGAACGAAATGTCCAGCAGCACGACATCGATCGGCGAACCGGCCAGTCGTTCGCGCACCGAACCGGCGTTGTAACACCGCTCCGTGACCTCAATTTCCGACGACCCTGAAATCAGCGACTCAATCCCTTCCACAAACACATTATGGTCATCTGCAATCAACACCCGTATCATGTACTCGGTCAAAAAAGTATGGCTTTGGAGCCGGGAATAGAATATTGTTTAGCAAAAATAGGACTAAACACCCACCAGTTAAAATAGTGAAAACCCAACACTTCCAAATTTTAGGGAAAACCCTAAATGGTTATTCTTTAGTTCAAAAAAAGAACGTGTCAGAGACGAAATAGGATTATTCCGCCGCTGACACGTTCCTTGTCAGGCTTTCCTGAAATTATATTATTTCCAGAATTACAGTTTTTCCAGAAACCGGTCGTAGCCCTGTAGCTCCCCTTCCTCCACCTGCACTTTTTCGACCGCCAGCCCATCGCCGGGGTCCGACTGGCACCATTCCGCAAACTGGTCGACCTGCTCCGGCTCGCCTTCCGCCTCGATGTACAATTCGTCCGTCGCTTCGTTGTGGGCAAAGCCCATCAGCCCCAGTTTTTCGGCGCGCTGCCGGGCTTTCTGCCGGAAAAGCGTCCCGAGCAGGGTTCCCGTTATCCGTACTTTCAGATTTTTCTTCATGACACCAGATGGTTGTTGGTATCTCAACCCCTGCGGCCCGAAAGGGTTTTGTCCCAGAGTAAGTGTTTGCGTTTTGCCGTGTTTTCCTGAAAAAATAGTGCTAACTTGACTAACCTGTTGTCTCTTTGATCATCAGTTTGTTATGAAGCACACCCTGACTCTTCTGCTGTTGATTGCCTGCCTGGCGGCGGCCCGCGCCAATTCGATCCTGATTCCGATGGACGACCGGCAGACCGACCATCTGAAAGCGTACGGAATCGCCTACTTCATTCTTAAAAATGACCTCGACCTCGACTGGCTCCTCAACTACCGGGGCGGCAGTTTTATGGTCAGTCATTCGGCCGCGATCGAAAAGGAATGCCGGGTGCGCGGGGTTTCGTTCGACATTATCTCCAATGCCGAAGCCCAGTCGATCCAGCAGCAGATTGCGGTACCGGAGGTGAACATGAATTCGGTGAAGCTGCACAAGGCGGCCCGCATCGTGGTCTATTCGCCCATCAAGATCAGCCCGTCGGAGTTTGAAAACAACGATGCCGTGCTGCTGGCACTAACCTACGCCGAAATTCCGTTTGAAGTAGTGTATGACGAGGAAATCCTGAAAGGCGATCTGGCCAAATACGACTGGCTGCACCTCCACCACGAAGACTTTACGGGACAGTACGGACGGAACACCCGCCGCATGTCCACCGAAGACATCCGGGCCCAGGAGGAGATTGCGCGGAAATACGGCTATTCCAAGGTGTCGCAGATGAAACTGGCCGTCGCGAAGAAGATCAAGGCTTTCTGCGCGGGCGGCGGTTACCTGTTTGCGATGTGTTCGGGGGCCGAAACGCTGGACATTGCGCTCGCGGCCGAAGGCGTTGACATTGTCGAAAGCACCTACGACGGCGACGGCGCCGACCCGGCGGCCCAGTCGAAGCTTGATTTCAACCGGACGGTGGCCTTCCAGAATTTCACGCTGGAGGCCGACGGCGGCTACCGGGGCATGGCCTTCTCGACCATCAACTCGTCGGCGGGCGGCTACGGCGGCTGGGACCAGGCGCAGAGCTTCTTCCGGCTGTTCGACTTTTCGGCCAAATGGGACATCATCCCGACCATGCTGGTGCAGAACCACGAGTCGGTAATCAAGGAATTTCACGGCCAGACGACCGCTTTCCGGAAAAGTACCGTCAAGCCCAACGTGCTCGTGATGGGCACCAGCCCCTCGGCCGACCGCTACCTGTACGGCGAGTTAGGCAACGGCCAGTGGACATTTTACGGCGGACACGACCCGGAGGGCACACGGGGCAATTTCCGAATGTCGACCGACCTGAAATTGCACCCCCATTCGCCGGGGTACCGTTTGATTTTAAACAATGTTTTGTTTCCTTCGGCCCGGAAAAAGAAACGCAAGACGTGAAAGAGGGGTTTAAAGTTTATGGTTTAGGGTTTATAGTTGCTTCGCCTTTTTAAGGCCTTCTAATTGAGGCGAAGCAACCATAAACCATAAACTATAAACCATAAACCTCAATCAATAAACCGCAAGACTCAATCCGTTGGATATCCGTGATTACATAGAAAGTGGCGTACTGGAAGCATACCTGCTGGGCATGGCAACAGCAGACGAGGAACAGGAAGTCCGGCAAATGGCGGCCACTTATCCGGAGATTGCGCTGGCGCTGACCGATCTGGAACTGGAAATCGAACAGGCGTGTCAGGAGGGTGCCGTACCGCCGCCGCCCGGAACCTGGGAAGGCCTGCAGGCGAAGCTCTCCGGCGAACTCCGCCGCTACGAGCCCCAGGGCCCGCCCCCACCCCGTCAGGAAGGCAGCGGTTATGTGCACGTGGAGGTGGACGACACCCATATCCGGGTGCATAAATACTGGCGGCCCGCCTTTATTGCCGTCTTTATTCTGTCGAAAGTATTTTTGGTACTGGCGCTTTATTATTATTTCAAAACGGACAGCCAGGAACAGGAAATTGAACGCCTGAAAATTGAACTCATCGAATCCCGAACCCGGTAATAAACCCTCACCCAACTATGCCCCTTTATAAGTTAACCATCAACGGCAAGAAATACGAAGCCAACGTCGACGCCGACACCCCGCTGCTGTGGGTGCTGCGCGATAATTTTGGACTGCTCGGCACCAAATACGGCTGCGGCATTGCCCAGTGCGGTGCCTGTACGGTGCATTTCAACGGCGAAGCGACCCGCTCCTGCGTCCTGCCCGTCTCGTCTGTCGGCACGGCCAAAATCACGACGATTGAAGGGCTTTCGGCCACGGGCACGCACCCGGTTCAGCAGGCCTGGAACGAAGTGGATGTGCCCCAGTGCGGCTACTGCCAGGCGGGCCAGATCATGACGGCCGCGGCCCTGCTGAAACGCAACCCCAAACCGACCCAAGCCGAAATCGACGCGACGATGACCGGCAACCTCTGCCGCTGCGGCACCTACCACCGGATTCGCGAAGCCGTCACCCTGGCCGCGACGAAAAGTAAATAAACCGACCCTATCATGACCTCTTTCCATACTTCCCGAAGAAACTTCCTGAAAGTGACCGCCGCGGCCGGTGGCGGACTGGTGCTGGGCTTTAACTGGTCGGCATCGGAGGCCGCCGTAGACACGGCCGCTTCCGCCGAGGCCATCGTTTCGGCCGCTCCGGGTGCCGTCGCCCCCGGTGTCAACTTCAACAGTTATCTGTCCATTTCCCCGCAGGGCGTCATCACCATTCTTTCGCCGAACCCGGAAATCGGGCAGGGCATCAAAACGGCCTTCCCGATCATTGTGGCGGAAGAACTCGACGCCGACTGGAAGAAGGTCGTCGTGGAGCAGGCCCCGCTCGACAACAAGCGGTTCGAACGGCAGGTGGCCGGCGGCAGCGGCTCCATCCCGCACTCGTGGGAACGGCTGCGCAAGGCCGGAGCCACCGCCCGGCAGATGCTTGTCGAAGCCGCCGCCAAACGCCTGAACGTGCCCGCCGCGGAACTGACAACCGACAAAGGCTTCGTGCTGCACAAGGCTTCCAACCGCAAACTGGGATACGGCGAACTGGCTACCGACGCGGGTCAGCTGGCGGTTCCGACCAACGTGAAGCTGAAAGACCCGAAGGATTTCAAGCTGATCGGAAGCACGGTCAAAAACGTCGATAATCCCGGCATTCTGACGGGCAAGCCCCTGTTCGGAATTGACTTTTACCGGGAAGGAATGCTCATTGCCATGTTGCAGCGCCCGGCGTTTGGATATAAATTAAAATCGTCCAATATGGACGCGGTGAAGAAAATGCCCGGCATCGTCGAGGTATTTTCGTTCGACAATAACGTCGCCGTAGTCGGTAAATCGACCTGGCAGGTCAAAAAAGCGAAGGACGCGCTGAAGATTGAATGGGAACGCGGCGAAGGAATCGAAAGTACCGACGACCACAACCGCCTGTTCAAGGAACTGCTCAACTCCGACAAGGCCAGCGTCCGGCGGAAGGACGGCGACGTGGAGGCGGCCTTCAAAAACGCGGCGAAGGTCGTGACGGCCGAGTACCAGTGCCCGTTCCTGCCGCACAGCCCGCTGGAGCCGATGAACTTCTTTGCGCATGTCCGCGAGGACGGCGTTGAACTTGTCGGCCCGACCCAGACGCCCGATCTGGCCAAGAACGACACGGCCAAGCTGCTCGGCATTTCGCCCGACAAAGTGACCGTCAACCTCACCCGCATGGGCGGTGGTTTCGGACGGCGGCTCAAATCGGACTACGTCGTGGAGGCTGTGCAGGTGTCCCGCCAGGTCAAAGCGCCGGTCAAGCTGATCTGGAGCCGTGAAGACGACATGACCGGCGGCAGCTACCGTCCGGCCGTGCGCTACCGGTTCGAGGCGGCGCTGGATGCCAGCGGCAACATGGTCGGCTACAAACTGCGGGGCGTGAGCATCAACGCGGGCAACCCGACCCGGGAAGACAACTTCCCCGCCGGAGCCGTGCCCAACCTGCTGATTGATTCCGTGGACCATAAATCCGCCATCACGACCGGCCCGTGGCGCGCGCCCATCACCAACTTCCTGGCCTTTGCCGAACAGTCGTTCCTCGACGAAGTGGCGCTGGCGGCGGGGAAAGACCCCGTTCAGTTCCGGCTCTCCCTGCTCGACCGGGCCAAAGCCACCCCGACCGGAGCCATCAAATACGACATCGACCGCATGCGGGGCGTCATCGAACTGGCCGCCGAAAAGTCCGGCTGGGGCAAGAAAAAAGCCGCGCAGGGCTTCAGCGTCTACTTCTCGCACCGCTCGTACGTGGCGCAGGTGGGCGAAGTAGTGATGAAAGCGGGCAAACCCGTCGTTTCCAAAATCTACGCCGCCGCCGACTGCGGAGTCGTCATCAACCAGAGCGGCGCCCAGCAGCAGATTCGGGGTGCCATTGTGGACGGCCTCGGACACGCGATGTTCGGCCAGATGACGTTTAAGGACGGCGTTCCGCAGCAGAAAAATTTCAACGACTACCGGCTGATCCGCCTGAACGAGATTCCGGAGATTGACGTGCATTTTGTGCAGAATACCATCGACCCGACGGGCCTCGGCGAACCGGCCCTGCCCCCGGCCGGAGCCGCGCTGGCCAATGCCCTCTTCAAGGCAACCGGCAAACGGTTCCGCAACCAGCCGTTTGTGGCCGAAGACGAGGCCAAGGGAATCCTGTAGGTGATCATCGCGTAGTCTTAGTTTTTGAAACGGGAGATGGTTTGAACTATCTCCCGTTTCGCTTATTTTTAAGGGTAACGGAGATTCCCCAACGCGGTATGGAAACCATTGAACTGCATTACAAGCGATTTAGACTCAACGACGACGAATTTTACGAATTCTGTCAGGAGAACGACGCCCTGACTCTGGAGCGGGACGCCAACGGGACCATTCTGATTATGTCGAATACGGGAGGAAAAACCGGCGCACGAAACGCCAAACTTATTGCCAGACTTATCAACTGGAGTGAACAGACTGGACTTGGTGAAATTTTCGATTCTTCCACGGCTTTCCGGCTGCCCTCGACCGCCGTTCGTTCGGCCGATGCGTCATTTGTGAGCCATGACCGCTGGCAGGCCCTCACCGACGAAGAGCAGGAAAAATTTCCGCCGCTCTGCCCTGATTTTGTCGTGGAGCTACTGTCATCCTCCGACCGGCTTCCCGACCTGAAAAAGAAAGTGCAGGACGACTGGATGGCCGCCGGCTGCCGACTCGCCTGGCTCATTGACCCCAAAGCCGAAACGGTCCATATCTTCCGCGCCGACGGTTCCATCCAGATTCTTCGCTCGTTTGAGCAGCCGTTGTCGGGTGAAGACGTATTGCCGGGCTTTACGCTGGATTTAGGAGCTATTCGGTAGGCTCGCGTAACGCCCTCGTCGAAAAGGCCCTGTTCAGTTCCACCAGTACCTCTTCGACCAGGGCATCCTGACAGCATGCGGACAGCATGCGGGTGGTTCCAGACGAGCCAGGAGAGTCTGAAACGGGTTACTGAATAAGTTTCATATGCCAAAAGAGCACAGGCAGCCGCCTGTGCTCTTTTGTTGCGAACCATCCCGCAGAGCCGGGGTTAAGTGACTAGCGGGCGGGCCGTGCGCCCCTGTCCGCTGTCCGAAATCCATGAAAAGCATCTCCATTCAACGGGCCAACGCCGTTCTTCTGTTTGGTATCTTAACCGTTTTCGTCCTTTACATCGGCCGCCCGTTCTGGGTGCCGCTGGCCTTTGCCCTGCTGCTCTGCATGCTGCTGGAGCCGGTCAGCCGCCGGATCGAAGGCTGGGGCGTCAGCCGCTTCTGGGCGACGATTCTCTGCATTCTGCTGATTCTGCTGTTTATCGGCGGCTTCTGCGGCGTGATTTATGCGCAGGCGGTCAGCTTCTCGAAAGACTGGCCCCAGATTCAGCCCAAACTCCAGCAGATGCTGACCACCGTCCAGCAGTGGGTGCAGCAGCAGTTCGACATGAACCCGCAGGAGCAGGTTGAATCCGCCAAAAAAGGCCTGAAACAGTTGTCCCAGTCGGCAAGTGGTTCGTTTACCAAATTTCTGAGCGGCTTCGGGACGCTGCTGACGTCTTTTGTGCTGATTCTGCTGTATTTCTTTTTTCTGATGTGGAAGCGGGAGAAATTCCGCGAGTTCCTCCTGCGGCTGTTTCCGGCCGACCGCAAGACGGAAACCCGGCACGCCCTCGGCCAGATTGCGAAGGTGTCGGCCCAGTACCTCGGCGGGCGGCTGATCTCCATGCTGTTTCTGGGGGTCGTCTACGCCATCGGCTTTACCATTTTCGGCCTCAAAAATGCGCTTCTGATGAGCGTCATTGCCGTTATTCCGACGCTCATTCCCTACGTAGGCGCGTTTATCGGGGCGGCCTTTCCGCTGTTCATGGCGCTGGTCAGCGGCTCCTCCGACGCCCTGCTGCCGACAGTCGCGGTGATCGTGGTGGCGCAGGTAATCGACAACAACATCATCGAACCGCTGGTGATGGGTTCCCGCCTCAACCTCAGCCCCATTTTCACCATCATTGCCATTGTCGTCGGCGAACTGATCTGGGGCATTCCGGGCATGATCCTCTTCGAGCCGCTGTTCGCCATTATCCGCATCGTCTGTTCCCACATCCCGGAACTGCACCCGTACGCCTTTCTGCTCGAAGACGAACTGGAAGAGCCGCAATGGGTGCAGAAGGTCAAAAAGGTATTTTCCGGAAAAAGTTGATAATCACGCCAACAGGCGGGTTACCGCAGCACCTTCGTAATCTCATTGAGCTTGTCCATTTTGGCCACAAAATCGCCTTTCAGTTTGTTGCGAATGGCCTGCAGGTTGTCCAGCGTATCCTGAAGGTTTTCCGGCAGGATTTCTTCCAGCACTTCCCGAAACCGCTTGGCGAAGGTCGGGGACTTGCCGTTGGTCGAAATGGCTACTTTCAGATCACCTTTTTTGACCACCGAACTAAGGTAAAAATCGCAGAGGTCCGGGGTATCGGCCACGTTGACCAGAATCTTCCGTGCCTTGCAGTCTTCCCGCACTTGGTGGTTAACGGCCTTGTCGTTGGTGCCCACAATGACCAGGTCCCGGCCCGTCAGGTGGCCTTCGTGGTAGCGTTCTTCCACCAGCGTGACGTTCGGGTGTTCGGCGGCCATCTGCCGGATTTCCTCCCGAATCTCGGGAGCGACCAGCGTGATGGGCGCGGCCGGGGCGTTGGACAGCAGGGCCGTCAGTTTTTCCATGCCGACGTACCCGCCGCCCACCACGAGCGTTTGCAGGTTTTCGATCTTGACAAATATGGGGAAGAGCGTGTTCATGGGTTCTGAACCGGGATTACGCAGATTAATGGATTAACTATGATGCTTCGATTTCTTTGCTCAGATTAGTATCAGTAACCGTTCAAACGGTGAAATTCCAATTCAGGTTATCATCGTTAATCCTCAAATCCGTGTAATCCCGGTTCTGATTTCGGTTTATCAGCGTTAATCCTCAAATCTGCGCAAGCCGGGTCCTGATTAGCGTTGCAAAATAATTCGTTGCATCAGCCGGTGCTTTTCGGTGACGAGGGTTGCAATATAAACACCGTCGGGCAGGGTTCCGGCATCGAAGTACACGGAATATTCCCCGGCGGGCTGGGTTTCCTGCACGAGTGTACCCGCCATCCGACCCAGCGCATCGTAAACGGCCAGCGTCACCGGCCCCGCTTCGGCGAGTCGGTAGGTGATGCGGGTTGACGTCCGGAATGGGTTGGGCACGACGGGCAGCAGTTCCGTCCGGGCAATTTCGGCCGCTGGAACGCCCGTTACAATTGCCGTGGCAAGGGCGTTGGACGGCGGGCTTTCGTTGTGCAGCCGGTCGAGGGCCGTTACGACGTAGGTGTACGAAACGCCCGGTTTCAGGCCCGTATCGGCAAAATCCAGCGTGTCGGTTGCCGTCAGGGCCAGAATCGTCCCTAAATCGGGCTGACCGTTTTCGGCGCGGTAAATGGCGTACTGCCGGATTTTCCCCAGTTCGCCCGTCTCCGCCTGCGGGCGGTTCCAGTGCAGTTCGGCCGTGTTGTTGCGCACCGTGGCAATCAGATTGAGCGGAGCGGGCGGCGGCGTGGCGTCCTTCCAGGGCATGGGAGGCAGCAGTGCGGGGCGGTTATAGAGTGTCGTCCGGAGTGAATCGCGGACGCCCAGCGGGTTTTTGTTCAGCGAGTTGGTATTGTAAAAAATGCTGCCCTGCACGTTGGCCGTCTGGCGCAGCAGGCGCATCTGGTTCGGAATCTGCGCCGGGTTCTTCCAGGCCGCATCAGCATCGTTGTTGACCCGGTACAGGCCGTGGCCGATGTACAGATGGCGACCGGGATTCAGTGCGCTCCACCACGGCAACAGTTTGGCAAAATCCGCGGCGGCGTTGCCGATATGCCAGTATAACTGCGGGGCGATGTAATCCACCCAGTTCTGCCCAAACCACTTGCGCGAATCCGCATAAATGGCGCTGTAGCTTTCCAGCCCCCGCGAATCGGAGCCGAGCGGCTGGCTCGCCGACTTGTTCTGCCAGATGCCGAAGGGCGAAATGCCGAACTTCACCCAGGGCTTGGCCGCCCGGATGCTGTCCGAAACCATTTTGACGAACAGGTCCACGTTATCGCGCCGCCAGTCGGCCCGGCCGGCGATGCCACGGGGGTACAGGGCGTAGGTTGAGTCGTCGTTGAAGGCTTTGCCCGTTTCGGGATAGGGATAGAAATAATCGTCGAAATGCACACCGTCGATGTCGTAGCGGCGCACCACGTCCATGACAACCCCGGTCACGTAAGCCCGCACTTCGGGCAGGCCGGGGTTCAGGATGCGCAGATTTCCCTGCGCCAGCAGCCAGTCGGGGTGTTTGACGACCACGTGGTTCGGGTCGAGCGTGGCGGTCTGGATGTTCGAAACGGCGCGGTAGGGATTGAACCAGGCGTGAAACTCCAGCCCGCGTTTCCGGCATTCGCCAATCATGAACTGCAATGGGTCGTACTGCGGCTGGGGTGCGCGGCCCTGCCGACCGGTCAGGACTTCGGCCCAGGGCTCGAAGGGGCTGGGATAGATGGCGTCGGCCACGCTGCGTACCTGCACGATGACGGCGTTCAGCCCCGCCTGCTTATGCTGGTTGAGGATGTTGACGAATTCTGCCCTTTGCTGCTCGGGCGTCAGGGTTTTGGAGGAAGGCCAGTCGATGTTCCCGACCGTAGCGACCCAGGCGGCCCGGAACTCGCGTTTGGGTGACGGCTGGGCGAAGGCCAGCGTGCTGATGAAGATAAGAGCGAGGAAGAGGTAATTCATATCACCGCCAAAGGTAGGGCGGTTTGGGTGAAATTTCGAGGCGTTACAAAAACGTATGCTCGCTATTAGCGATAAAAAACGCCGCGTTGGCCAATTTGCAGAACGTGTTTGGTCGCTACGCGACGTAACCCCAACGGAGCCGATGCGGGGCTACAACTATTTGGTCGCTACGCGACGGAATATTGATGAGCCGGGTTTCCATAGAGCCGACGTGTACCCTCGTCATGTATCGACCCAACGTTGGTAGCAATAAGAGTGGTGGTTATTTTTTCGTCGTGTAGCGACCTAACGTTGGTGGCGGTGAGAGTTGCCGGTATTTTCCCGTCGCGTAGCGACCTAACCTGCATAAGGGAGTAGTTCAGGTTGCCACAAAGCGATCACTTCGTCAGCTTCTGTTTTGACTGTCAGGTATCGCCACGGCTACTCGGCCACTTTTTTCACCTGCTCCCGTACCTGTTCCGCGACCGTCGGCAGGGCGGCAACTTCGCCGATGACAATAATCGCCGGGTTGTCGATAGCCGATTCCCGGACTACTTCTTCAATCGTCGAAACCGTCCCGAACACGCTCCGCTGCTCGGGCAATGTGCCGTTCTGGACAATCGCCACCGGCGTTTCCGACTTGCCATATTCGGCAAACAGCGCCGCAATCTGCCCCAGTTTGTGCATCCCCATCAGAATCACCACCGTAGCGGTCGATTGGGCGGCCAGGTGCAGATCCCGCGAGAAAGCGCCGTCTTTGGTGGTGCCGGTTACGACCCAGAACGATTCGCTCAGGCCGCGCGTCGTCAGCGGAACACCCGCCGCCGCCGGCACGGCGTAGCTGCTCGACAAGCCGGGCACCACGTCCACATCAATGCCGTGCTGCCGGGCGTAGTCGAGTTCTTCGTACCCGCGCCCGAACACGAACGAATCGCCGCCCTTCAGCCGCACGACATGGCCGTAGTTCTGCGCGTAGTGCACAATCAGCGGGTTAATTTCCTCCTGAACGCAGGAATACGCACCCCGCCGCTTGCCGACGTACACCTTCAGGGCGTCGGGACGGCAGTGTTCCAGCAAATCAGGATGCACCAGGGCGTCGTACATGACCACATCGGCCTGCGCGAGCGCCTTAATGCCTTTAACCGTTATTAGATCCGGGTCGCCGGGACCGGCGCCTACGAGGGTTAATTTCATGAATGATGAGTTATGAATTATGAATGATGAATTGGCTCTGCCTATTCAGGCCCCAACCGGGCGGAGCCAACTCATCATTCATAACTCTTAATTCTTAACTATCTTTGGCAATCTCCAGTTCCTGCAGTTCCGGCAGGCCGTCCGTGTCGATCTGCTGCTGACGGTACGCCTGTACGCTGGTCAGCAGGACCTCGGCCGCCGCCAGAAACTGACGGGCGAAGTCTTCCGAAGGCTCGTTTTTGTTGATGCTGAACACCAGCGTTTTGAACGCGCCTTCTTCGGTATGGAAGCCCGCTTCGCCGAGGAAGTGCTTATCGAAATCGCTGACGATGCCGTGCTGGGTGTTGGTCGCCACGTCGCGGCTCATCAGTCCGGCTTTGGCCGTGGTGATGAAGCTGCTGTAGGCGTGGTAGATGGCGTCGGCCCAGCGGCTTTCGGCCAGCGCCTCCCGCGACCACTCCAGCTTTTCGGCGGCTTCGGTCAGCGTCGTGGCTACCAGGTCGATCATCACCCCGGCGCACTCGCCCACCCCGATTTCGGTCACGAACTGTTCCGTGTGGTCCCAGTCGATGTAGTCGTCCTGCGTCAGCGTTTTCAGGTCGGCCAGCGGTTTCAGCAGCGTGAAGAAGTAGTTCTTCCCCTGCCGGGCGTAGTAATCGCTGAAATACTCACCTTCGAAGGCGTTGGCGTCGTAATCGTTGAGCAGCACCCGCAGCGACTCCGGACCACGTTTTGCCGGAATCTTGATGACTTTATCCGCAATCAGTCCTTCGCCTTTGCCGTTGAAGCCGCCGCCGAGCAGCACCTGCAGCGCCGGAAGCACGAAGGCCCCGTTTTTCAGCGACGAGCCGTGGTAGCCGATGTTGGCGACGGAATGCTGTCCGCAGCCGTTCATGCAGCCCGAAATCTTGATCTTAATATCGTTGTTGTAAATGATCTCCGGAAACTCCTGCTTCATCATCGTTTCCAGCGCTCGCGTGATGCCGTAGCTGCTGGAGATGGCGAGGTTACAGGTGTCGGTGCCGGGGCAGGTCGTGATGTCGGCAGTCGTGTCGAAACCCGGATCGGCCAGACCCAGCGCGGCCAGTTCTTCGTACAGCGCGGGCAGGTTTTCGGGACGCACAAACCGCAGCAGGTAGCCCTGGTTGATGGTCACCCGAATGTCGTCGGCGGCGTATTTCTTCACCACCTGCGCCAGCGCGCGGGCCGTGTCCGA
Organism: Tellurirhabdus rosea; assembly: GCF_026278345.1. Taxonomy (NCBI): domain Bacteria; kingdom Pseudomonadati; phylum Bacteroidota; class Cytophagia; order Cytophagales; family Spirosomataceae; genus Larkinella; species Larkinella roseola. The sequence continues at coordinate 5,092,328 of NZ_CP111085.1, read as the reverse complement.
GTGCATATCGCCCAACAGCACCCGCAGTTGCACGGCATACCAGCCGGGTTGTTTCTGTTCAAAGACGTTGGTTTTCAGCCACGCTTTGGATTCTTCCGAAGTCAGCGGCCAGTTGGCGGCCACTTCCTCGTACGAAATCCCGCCTTCTCCGAAGTTCTGGACGGCAAAAATCGGCGACTGGCGGCTGAAGTCCGAGAACACCTTATTTTTCAGGGCGGGCGTTTCTTCGGCCACCCGTTTCAGAAACTCCTCCAGCCCGATGTCGTTCAGGAGGTATTTCATGCGGGCTTTGTGGCGCTTGGTCCGCTCGCCGTAGCGGTCGAACACGCGGATCACGCCTTCGATGAACGGAATCACGTTTTCTTCTTCCAGAAAATCGAATGCTTCCTGCGCCGCAAACGGCTGGGCACCCAGGCCCCCGGCCACCAGAACCCGGAAGCCCCGCTTGCCGTCCCGGACGCGGGCGATCAGACCCACGTCGTGCATGTAGCCATAGGCCGAATCGCGCTCGCTGGAAGACAGCGAAATCTTGAATTTACGGCCCATTTCCTGACAGATCGGGTTCCGCAGAAAGTAATCAAAAACGGTGTAGGCGTACGGCGTGATGTCGAACGGCTCCTCCGGGTCGACGCCCGCGCGGGCCGAGCCCGTTACGTTCCGGACCGTGTTGCCGCAGGCTTCCCGCAGCGTAATGCCCGCATCTTCCAGTTCCGACCACAGGGCCGGCGAGTCGGCCAGCTTCACGAAGTGGAGCTGAATGTCCTGCCGGGTGGTGGCGTGGAGGTTGCCGGTCGCGTATTTGTCGGAAAGGTCGGCAATCCGGACCAGCTGGTCCGCCGTGATGCGGCCGTGGGGCAGTTTGATGCGAATCATCTGCACGCCCGCCTGCCGCTGGCCGTATACCCCCCTCGCCAGACGGAATTTGCGGAAATGCTCATCCGTCATCTCGCCCGACGCGAAAGCGTTGATTTTCTTCTGAAGGTCAAGAATGTCGCGTTGAGCCGCCGCGCTGACATTGGGTGAGAAGCTTATGGACATAGCTATAAGTAATATAGTCTATAGGATTAATCGAATTATTTATAGAAACAAAAAGCCGAAATGGGCGGCTCCTGTGGTTTTGTTGACAATACAAATGTACGCTTCGGGCGGGTCAATCCGGTCGTCGGGCGGACTACTTTTATTTATTGAGTATAACTTCTGGTTATCCAACCCCGTCAGCGGTCGCAGACCCTGGCGGGGGTTAACCCGGCCCCGCCCCTCAGCCAAACCCGTCGCCTCCAACAACCATTTTTGTAAAGAATAAAATTCCGCAAGGCGGGAATACTTTTCGCGGGCTAGCCCCATCCACCCCGGTAGGGTCTGGGGCCGCTGACGGGGTGAGGGCGCGACGCTATTCAAAAAATTTGTAATATGCTCCGTGAATTACAAAACCCTTCTTCATGAATCGTCTGGCTTTTTTGTTCCTGTTGCTCTTTGCTGAGATTTCCTACGCGCAACCGCTTCTCCCCCATCTCATTCCCCAACCCGTGTCCATCCAGAGCGGAAACGGGTCTTTTACGCTTAAAAAGGGGATTGCCGTTGGCTATAACAAACCGGAAGCCCGCCGGGTCGCCGACATGCTGGCCGGCAAGCTCACCACGCCGACCGGGTACACCCTGCCGGTCCGGACCGGCAAACCGGCACCCATCCAGTTCAACCTTACCGATTCCCCGGACGCCCGGCTGGGCCGCGAAGGCTACACGCTGACGAGCTCTCCGAAAGGCGTCGTCATCACGGCCAACCAGCCCGCCGGGTTGTTCTACGGGATGCAGACGCTGCTGCAACTGTTTCCGAAAGAAGTGGAAAGTCCGGCTGTCACCGCGGCGAACTGGACGGTTCCGGCCGTGACCATCACGGATTATCCGCGCTTCGGCTGGCGGGGTACGATGCTGGATGTCAGCCGGAATTTCTTCACGAAGGAAGAGGTCAAACGCTACATCGACCAGTTGGTTCGCTACAAATACAACGTCTTCCACTGGCACCTGACCGACGATAACGGCTGGCGCATCGAAATCAAATCGCTGCCCCGCCTGACGGAAGTCGGGGCCTGGCGCGTGGCCCGGGCGGGCCATTTCGGCAGCCGGGAGGCCCCCAAACCGGGCGAACCGACGCCGGTGGGCGGTTTCTACACCCAGGACGACATTCGGGAAATCGTTCGCTACGCCGAGGAACGCAACGTGATGATCGTGCCGGAAATCGACGTTCCCGGCCACAGCATGGCGGCCATTGCGGCTTATCCGGAACTGAGCTGTACCAAAAACCCGAACACGGCAGTGAATCCGGGCACGGCTTTCTCGGAATGGTACGGCAACGGCACGTTCAAGATGCTGGTGGAAAACACGCTCAACCCGTCGGACGAAAAAGTGTATGAGTTTCTGGACAAGGTCTTTACGGAAGTAGCGGCGCTGTTTCCGAGTCCGTACATCCACGTGGGCGGCGACGAGTGCTACAAGGGCTACTGGCAACAGGACCCCGGCTGTCAGGCGCTGATGAAGAAACTCAACATCCGGCATGTCGAAGACCTGCAGGGCTATTTCATGGGTCGGGTGGAAAAGATTCTGGATGCCAAAGGCAAGAAACTGCTCGGCTGGGACGAGATTCTGGAGGGCGGCATTTCGCCGAAAGCGACGGTCATGAGCTGGCGGGGCATCAAAGGCGGCATCGAAGCGGCCCAGATGGGCCACGACGTGGTGATGACGCCCACGACCTTCGCCTACCTCGACTACCAGCAGGGCGAAGCCAGCATCGAACCGCCGCTGTACGCCTCCCTCCGCCTGAAAAAAAGCTACAGCTTCGACCCCGTTCCGGAAGGCGTGGACGCCAAATACATCCTCGGCGGACAGGGCAACCTCTGGACCGAACAGATTCAGACGCTGCGGCATGCCGAATACATGACCTGGCCGCGCGGCTGGGCGCTGGCCGAAGTCTACTGGTCGCCGAAAGAAGCCAAAAACTGGGATGCCTTCATTCCCCGCGTGCAGACGCACTTCGGCCGGGCCGATGCGGCGGGCGTTACTTATTCCAAAGCCATCTACGATGCCGTTGTCCGTACCCGGATGGAGGGAGACAAACTGATGCTCGATATGGAAACCGAAGCGCCCGGTCTGGATATTTTTTACACCCTCGACGATTCGATGCCCGACAGCCGCTCCCCGAAATACAGCGGTGCGGTGCCGATTCCCGATGGTCCGGTGACGCTGCGGGTCGTGACGTACCGCAACGGCAGCCCCCTCGGCCACCTGATTACGCTCAAGCGGGAAGAGCTGCGCCGACGCGCGGGGCGTTGATTGCCCGGTATTCATAAACAGCAAAACAGCCGGGGCGACCTCCGGCTGTTTTGCTTTCGGATAAAAATCAGGCACCGGCCTGCATCGGCATCATCCCCTGCCATTTACCCCCTTGCGACTTTCGGGTAACTCAACCCATGACACCATGAAAGCCGCCATCCGTCCCCTCTTTTTTGTATTTCTTTTAGGCCAGATTGTTCTTTTGTCCTGCCGGGAAAAGCTGGAGCCCGGCCCCGCTCCGGTCGCGGCGGTTTCGGTGGAAGCCGATGCCGCCACGATGGTCGTCGGGCAAAATCTCCAGTTACGCGCGGTGCTGAAAGATGCGGCGGGCAACGTCCTGAACGGTCGCCCCATCGTCTGGAGCGTCGATAACGGGGCGCTCGCCACCGTCTCCGCGAGCGGGCTGCTAACGGCCCTCCTGCCCGGAACGGTTCAGGTCTGGGCCAGCAGTGAACAGCAGTCCGGCACGCTCCGGGTCGTCATTACCAAAGTTCCGGTGGCCTCCATCAGTCTGCCGCCCGATACCGTGCGGCTGCGGGAAGGCGCGACCGCCCAGCTCCGGGCCACGCTGAAAGACGCCACCGGGGCCGTGCTGACCGACCGCGAAGTGGTCTGGACGAGCGCCGACACCACCAAAGCCCGCGTCAGTCCGGCCGGTCTGGTGACGGCTCTGACCGGCTCGGCCGAGCCGGTCTTTATCCGGGCCACCTGCGAAGGCAAAACGGCCGAAATGCGCGTGCGGCTCGACGCGCCGGATGTGCGGGTGAGCATTTTGCCGGGCGTGCTCGAACTGGCGCAGCAGACTTCCACCTCGTTTGAAATCGACATTCGTTCGCTTTTCGGGTACAGTGGTCCCGTCACGCTCCAGTTCCGCGACCTGCCCACCAATGTCACCATCGAGCCCTACGCCAATCCGCTGACGGTTCCGGCCAACGGGAACGCGAAGGGAATGGCCGCCATCAAGGCCCGGGTGACGGGTGTGGTCACTTTGAAGGCGTTTTCGCTCGTTGCCCGGACGGCCTCCTTCGAAAAGACGTTTTCGCTGCCGCTGAACATCCTGCCGCAGACGCCGCCCCGGGTCCGCCTCATTTACCTTATTCCGACGGACAAAGAACCGAGCGAAACCGTCATCCGGGGCATCGAACGGGCCGCGTACCACCTGCAGATCTGGTACCACCGGGCGCTCGGCAACGGCCGGACGTTTGCCATCGGCGACCGGGTGGAGGTGGTCCGGATGGTGCATCCTTCGGACTGGTTCGTGAACAATATCGTGGGCAACTGGACGTACAGTTTCTGGAACAACGTCACGACCGAAGGCTTCCGCTACACGGGCGGCCGCTACAACGACCCGCAGAACGTCTGGGTATACTACATCGACGCCGACAACGGCAAGGACCAGATCGGCGGCGCGGCGGCCTCGGGCGTGGTAGTGCTGTCGGGGTACGATGTCCGCGGGGTGTCCGGAGGGCGCGGCTTTTTCGATTGGGAAGGCATCTGTCGGTACACGGGCGGGCTCGGCCACGAAATTGGTCACGCCTTCGGGCTGCCCCACCCGGCGGGCTGCGACCAGAACCAGAGCGGCTGCGACTGGAATGCCCTGCTCTGGACCGGCTACGCCAATTATCCGAACACCTACCTGACCGTTTTTGACAAGGACATCCTCAACCGCAGCCCGTTTTTCCAGACCCGCGCCGTAGCGCCGAACTACGTCGATTGTTCGACGATGGATTCCTACGTCCCCAGCGGTCGGCGGGCCGCCCCGGGAAGCTCGCCGGTCACGCCGCCGCTTTCGCCGCTCGACAACCGGGTGCCGATTCTTCCCTGACGGTTTTGGGTAAATTGTGGAGAAAAACCGCTTTTCCTGTAACAGGCAAAAACCGACAGTCTATGTCTTCCCGACGCACGTTCATCAAAACCCTTTCTACCGCCTCGGCCCTCATCGCGGGCCAGAGCGTAGCCAAGCCCTTTGCATACATTCCGAACCTGAAACGCATCAGTCCCAACGATAAAATCCGCTTTGCGACCATCGGCATGGGCATTCAGGGCAATTTCGACACGCGCGCGGCCCTGCGCAACCCCGACGTGGAACTGGTGGCGGTGGCCGATCTCTACAAAGGCCGCCTCGAAACGGCCAAAACGCTGTTCAACAATCCGGACCTGTTCACCACCCGCGACTACCGCGAGATTCTGGCCCGTCCGGACATCGACGCTGTGCTCATCGTGACGCCCGACCACTGGCACGACCGCATCACCATCGACGCCCTGAAAGCGGGCAAGAACGTGTACTGCGAAAAGCCGATGGTGCAGCAGATCAGCAAAGGAAAACCGGTGATCGACGCGTGGAAGAAATCCGGCAAAACGATGCAGGTCGGCAGCCAGCGCATCAGCAGCGCGGCCTTCAAGGAAGCCAAGCGGCTGGTGCAGGCGGGCGATATCGGGGCCATTAATTACATCGAATCCAACAACGACCGCTTCAACGCCATCGGTGCCTGGAACTACTCCATCCCGACCGACGCCTCGCCCGAGACCGTCGACTGGGACCGTTTCCTCGGCTCGGCCCCCAAGCGGCCGTTCGACGCCAAACGCTTCTTCCGCTGGCGCAACTACCGCGACTACGGCACCGGCGTGGCGGGCGACCTGTTTGTCCACCTCATCACCGGCGTTCACTTCGTGACGGACTCGTTCGGGCCGAACCGGATTTATTCGTCCGGCAACCTCGCTTACTGGAAAGACGGCCGCGACGTGCCCGACGTGATGACGAGCATCATGGATTACCCCAAAACCGACCAGCACGAGGCGTTCCAGATGGTGCTGCGGGTCAATTTTGCCAATGCCGGAAAGATTCAGAACGTGACGCGCATCATCGGCAACGAAGGCCAGATCGAGTTTTCGGAAGACAACCTGATTCTAACCAAGAAAAAACTGCCGCAGGCTCCGGGCTACGGCGGGTACGACAGCTTCTTCACGTTTACGCCGGAGGTGCAGGAAGAGTTCAAGAAGCAGTACGACAGCCAGTACCCGGCCGAAACCCGTACGGCCGAGCCGGTGAAAGAGGTTCGTTTTGAAGCGCCCAAGGACGACGACGCGCACGGCAAACATTTCGGCGATTTCTTCAAAAACGTCCGCGACGGTTCGCAGGGCACCATTGAAGACCCCGTGTTCGGCTTCCGCGCCGCCGCGCCGGTGCTGGCCTGCAACCAGAGCTATTTCGAGAACCGCACCATCTACTGGGACCCGGTCAACATGACGGAAAAGAGCCCGGCCGTGGCCAAAGCAGGCAAACCCGCCGCGGGCAGCAAAAAGCCCGTGGCCGCGGGGAAAGTGACCGCCCGGAAAAGTTAATGCCGAACGAACATAAGAAGCCCCGGTCGGCGGCGTATTCGTACATCCGCGGACCGGGGCTTTCGCTTTGGAACCCGGTTATTTTGTCCGGTAAAGGGTGCCGTTTTCAATCGTGAACAGATAGCCGTTGAGGGCCACCAGGTGCGTCATGCTATTGTAGGCGCCTTCTTCGCCAATCTGCTGGTAGTTGCCGGAGGCGTCGGTTTTGAAAAGGGTTCCGTTGCTTTCGAGGCTCCACAAATAGCCCTGCTCACCCACGAGCGCCACGGTTTCGTCCCACTCGCCTTCTTTGCCTACCTGCTTCCAGCGCAGGGTTTTCGGATCACTACGGTAGAGGGTCCCGTCTTCGACGGTCCACAACGCCCCGTTCATGGCCGCGAGCAGGGACGCATCTTTGAACGAACCTTCCTCCCCAATTTGCTTCCACTTACCATTTTTGTCGGTCTGGTACAGGGTTCCGTCCGTCTCGATGCTGTACAGATAGCCGTTGAGGGCGACGATTCCGGCCGTGTTTTTCCAGTCGTCGCCCAGCTTTACCCAGCGCAGGGATTCCAGGTCCGTTTTGTACAGTTCCCCGTCCCCTTCCAGCGTAAACAGGTAGCCGTCCAGCGCCACCATGAACTGCACATCCTGAAAACTTCCTTTTCCGGCCAGCTTTTCGTAGTTGCCTTCGTCGTCGGTTTTCCAAAGGGTTCCGTCTTTTTCGATGCTGTACAGCGACCCGTTCATCGACACGATATCGACGGTATTGCGCCAGTCGCCGGCTTTGCCCAGTTGGGTCCAGCGTCTTTTCTGCGCTTCTGCGGCAAAAACCATCAGGCAAAAACTCAGCAGCAGCAGCGTGCGCCGCGTTACTTGATTCATCTTGTTTCCTGCTTTTTAAGTGATCTTTTCAATAGACCCGTAAATATACTTAAATGAAAATAGCATACTATTAACACGTTATCAGGCGACTGCGAATCAGAAAGCTAAAAATAGAAGTGCACCTTTCGGTCAGGATGGGCTTTATGCGTACTTTAGGTCATCATTTTGCCAAAACCACCGTCATGCAGACCACCGTTCCGCCTCCGTCCGCCGAAGAGCCCCTGGTGCCGGGCCATCTGGACTTTTACCTGGAAGGGCCGAAGAACCGGCAGTCCGAGTTCCGCTTTGTCTGGCGGGTCGCCTTCCAGTTTCTCAAAGGCTTCCGGACGCTGCATTTTGTCGGCCCCTGCGTGACGGTCTTTGGGTCGGCGCGGTTTGGGGAGGGACATCCGTATTACGAGCTGGCGCGGCAGATGGGCGGGGCCATCGCCCGGCTGGGGCTGACCACCATGACCGGCGGCGGACCGGGCATCATGGAGGCGGCCAACCGGGGGGCGTTCGAAGTCGGCGGGCGCTCGGTCGGCTGCAACATCGTGCTGCCCCGCGAACAGCAGCCCAACCCGTACATGCACAGCAGCGTCAACATCGACTATTTTTTTGTTCGCAAAACGCTGCTGCTGAAATACTCCTACGCGTTTGTGGTCATGCCCGGCGGCTGGGGCACCATGGACGAACTGTTTGAAACCCTGACGCTGGTGCAGACGGGCGTGATTCAGAACTTCCCGGTCGTGCTGATGGGTCGCGACTACTACCAGCCCCTGCTGGATTACCTGAACGAGATGGTTCGGGTGGGCACCATCAGCCCCGAAGACCTTAAACTGGTCTGCCTGACCGACGACGTGGCCGAAGCCCGGCAGCATATCGAACAGTACATCCGGGCCAATTTCAAAATTCAGGTGCGCCACAAACCGCTCTGGTGGCTGCTGGAGCGACTCCGGCCCGTCAGCTCCGCCCCGCTCGCGGAAACCAACCGAAAGGAATAAGCGTTTTTCAGACAGGGCGCTTTACTTTTTCCGGTAATATTTCGTTACTTAAACGCCTGCCGGAAACCGGAACAACTGCGCTACCCGCGGGTTTGGCCCCGGGCAGTGCGCGTGGATAATTTTCGTTGAAAACAAGGCCAATTCATGATAAAACCCCAATTTGTTGCCCCGCTCACCGGGGTAATTCTGCTCTCTTCGCTATCCCTAGCTACCGCCCAGACCACACCGAAGCAATGGTTTCATCTCCAGGCGCAGGCCGATACGACGGTCGGCATCAGTACGGACCGGGCTTACACGGAGCTTTTGAAGAACCGCAAGCCGACACCCGTGGTGGTGGCGGTAATTGACGGCGGCGTCGATTCCACGCACGAGGACCTGCGCCGCGTGATGTGGAAAAATCCGCGCGAAATCGCCGGAAACGGTGTGGACGACGACAAGAACGGCTACGTGGACGATGTCTTCGGCTGGAACTTCATCGGCGGCAAGGACGGCCGCAACGTGCGCTACGAAACGGCGGAAGTGACACGCCAGTACATTCGGCTCAAACCGCTGTACGAAGGCAAAAACCGGGCGTCGCTGAAGCCGGCCCAGCAGAAGGAGTACGACAGTTACGTCAAGTACAAAAAGGAAGTCGAACAGAAACAGAGCGAATACCGCCAGCAGTTTCAGCAGATCAAGGAGTTTGCCGGACAGTTCAACGCCGTGACCGACGCCCTGAAATCGGCCCTGAAAGTAGCGAAGCTGGACACGACCCTGCTCAAAAACCCGATGACCGAGGACCCGCGCGTGAAACAGCAGGCCCGGGCGGTGTACATGATGCTCAGCGCACAGAAATACGCCGATACGCAGACGGTTGCCGACGAGCTGAAATCCGCCCTGGAGGACCTCGAAGCCCGCGCCGAATACGCCTACAACCCGAACTACGACGCCCGCTCCATCGTCGGGGACAACCCGGAGAACGTGAATGAGAAAGGTTACGGCAATGCCGACGTGATCGGACCCAACGCCCGGCACGGCACGCACGTGGCCGGCATCATCGCCGCCGACCGGACCAACAGCCTCGGCGTGATGGGTGTGGCCGACGCCGTTCAGATCATGGCCATCCGGGCCGTTCCGGACGGAGATGAGCGCGACAAGGACGTAGCCAACGCAATCCGCTACGCGGTCGATAACGGGGCGCAGATCATCAACATGAGCTTCGGAAAAGACTACTCGCCCCAGCGCAAGGCCGTTGACGACGCCATGCGGTATGCACTTTCGAAAGGGGTGCTGCTGATTCACGCCGCTGGCAACGACGGCAAGCTGCTCGACACCACGGCCAGTTACCCCGCGCCGACGTTCATCGACGGCAAGGAAATTCCGAACCTGATTACGGTCGGGGCCGTGACGCAGCGCAACGACGAAAGCCTGGTGGCTCCGTTCTCCAACTACGGCCGTAAGACGGTAGACGTATTTGCGCCGGGCATGGCGATTTACTCGACCACGCCCCAGAACGGCTACGAAAGCCTCAGCGGCACGAGCATGGCCGCCCCGGTGGTGGCGGGTATCGCCGCCGTGCTGAAATCGTACTTCCCGAAACTGACCTTTGCGGACCTGAAACGCATCATCCAGCAATCTGCGACGGTGTACAAAACGCCCGTCACCCGGCCGGAAAGCGACAAAGTGGTCAACTTCCAGGAGCTATCCAAAACCGGCGCCATCGTGAACCTCTACCAGGCCGTGAAACTGGCCCTGGACGAGGAAAGTGCAAAATAGTTTTCTGTTTTGAGTTGTCTGTTTTCCGTTGCTTCGCCGGAGATGGAATTTTACATCCGCGAAGCAACGGAAAACAGACAACTCAAAACAGAAAACAGCTTACCTTCCTCCCGGCCGTGTCGGGCGCACTTCGACTTTGCTCGGCAGCGTGCGCGGGTGCATTTTCAGGAGGTCGTAGACGATATGGCCGATGTCTTCCGGCTGGATTTTCCAGGCATCGGCTTCGGTCGGCTGGTGGTTGTTGAACTCCGTGGCGACCGAACCCGGCATGATGGTCGACACCTTGATGCCGAATTTGCGCAGGTCGAGCATGATGGCCTGTGAGAAGCCTACCACGCCGAACTTGCTGGCGTTATAAGCCCCGCCGTTTTCGAAGAAGTTGGTCCCCGCCAGGCTCGAAATCGTGATAAAATACCCTTCTGTTTTCTTTAGTTCCTCCACGCTCGCCTTGATGGAGTTGAACACGCCCGTCAGGTTAATGTCAATGGTTTCCTGCCACTGCTCCGGCGTCAGGTCCTGAATGGGGGCAAAATGGCCCACTCCGGCGTTGGCGATGACGTAGTCGAGGCGCTCCCACCGCTGCACGATGGCGTCCACGGCGCGCTGCTGCGAGGCCAGGTCCCGGACGTCGGCGGCCATGCCGATGGCGTGGTCGGGATTGAGTTCATTGAGGCGGGCAGCCGCTTCCTCCGCGGCCTCCTGCGACCGGCTGGTGACGGCCACTTTCACGCCTTTCTTGATCAGGACTTCGGCAATGCCGTATCCGATGCCTTTGGAGCCCCCCGTAATGAGGGCCGTTCTGATGTGATCAGCCATGATGGTGATTGGTAGATTTCGTGTTTGTCGCCTTCGTTAACCGGGCCGGGCGGGGTAAAGTTCGAGCCGTCCGGGGACCTGATTCAGCGGCCGCCCCCGACAAACGGCAGTAAGTCGCGGTAAATCACGTTGTTTTTCCAGAAAAGCTGAGTCACCATCGGGACGTGTTTTTTTCCCGGAAGCTCCTTCAACTGGTAACGGACACCGGCCTCCGTCAGTCGCTGGGCAAAGCGGCGGGTGCTGTTCCGGATGCTCGGATAGGTCCGTTCGCCGATGTACAGCAGCATGGGCGGCGTCTGCCTTTCGATAAAATAAAGGGGCGAAACCGTCCTCCACACTGCCGGGTCTTTCCCAAACGGGACGAGGTACTGCTGGTCGTTGGGATATTCCATTTTGGTCAGGTAATCGAACATATCCAGCCCGGCGGGGTCGTCGAGAATGGCCCCTTTGACGGGGTTGGCCGCCAGGCCGATTTTCGCAAAAAGCCGGTCGTCGGTAGCCAGCAGGCCCGCCAGTCCACCGCCCGCCGAATGGCCCATAACGTAAATCCGGCCGGGGTCGCCGCCGTAATCCGCCAGGTGCTGATGAACCCAGGCAACGGCCCGGGCGCAGTCGTCGGCCATAGCGGGGACGGCCACGTTCGGGGCCAGCCGGTAATTGATAATCACGGCCAACACGCCCTGTTTGGCCAGCCGCCGCCCGATGAAGGTGTAGATGTTCTTGCTGCCGCTGTTCCAACTGCCGCCGTGGATGAAGACCACGACCGGAAAACCGGTTGCTGATTTTTTGCGTGGCACGTAAACGTCCAGCCGGTGGCGGACCGCGTCAAAATCCGGACTTTCGGCCGGTACATAGGCTAAGTCTTTGATCCGGCGACTGCCGAGGGCCGCCGAGGCATACGCGGAAATAGCAAGCATGAAAAGCAGAAAAAGGAGACACAACAGACGGTTTGAAAAAGCAGGCATACGGGTGGGGTTTGCTCCCCGGCAAACAAATTTTTTTTGAAAAAGGTTAATACATGAAAGAATACCAAGTTAAACCATAGGCCGGACAGCCTGTCTATAGTTCGTTCTTAACTAAAACGAGAAATCATGAAAACGCTTCGCAATAGCCTCATAATCACCCTGCTGATCCTGATCGTCTTTGGACCGGCTCAGTCGCAGGAGCGCAAAAAGCGCAAGCTGAACTGGAATCCCAAGACCCGGGGATACGTCATTGGTGCCGGAACGGGTGCGGCCGCCGGAGCCATCATCCACAAGCGGAACCGTCTGGTCGGTGGTGCGGTGGGAGCCGCCGCGGGTGCGGCCGCCGGCTACGTAATCGGCAGCCAGGTCGAAAAGCGCAACCAGCGGATTGCCGCCGCCCGCGCCGCTTCGGAACAGCGCGAAATGGCCTCCAGCGAACGCAGCCGTTCCATCACGCGGAAAGCTCCGTCGCCGGCCGCCCCGGCGACCCGCAACGCGCTGGCCGCTTCCCGGACGCAACCGGCCGCTCCGATGGCCCTCCAGCCCGAAGCAGCGGCTTATACTCTGAATTCCATGTACCTGCTGAACCCGGACTACGGCGACCAGGACGCGCCCTACGGCATGTCGGAATACCGTCGGAAAAGCTGGTAAGCCGTCGATTTTTTAGTCTGTAAGTCAACAATAACCAGGGGGCAACCGGTATCCATGCCTGTTGCCCCTTTCACTAACCAATTAGATCAACACCATGAAAAAGATACTGAGTGCCCTCGTCCTGCCCCTGCTGATGCTTGCCTGCTCACCCAAAGAAGAAGCGAACGTGCAGCAGTTGAACCAGCAGTTTATCGGTGCCTGGAACAGCAAGGACCCCGAAAAAATCATCGGTTTTCTGGCCGAAGACGTGCATTTTGTACAGGGAAATGCGCACTACAGCGGCAAATCGGAGGTTTCCCAGAAATGGGTCCGCGAAACGCTGCCGACCCTGCGCGACCTGAAAACGAACGTGATCAGTTCGGTGAACGACAGCCAGGTTGCCTACGAAGCGGGTACGTTCTCGGTGGATGTGCTGCCCGAAGCGCCCAACGAACCGCGTGGCTACGGCGAAGGCAATTTTATGCTGGTCTGGAAAAAAGGCGAGGATAAAAGCTGGAAACTGAGCTATGCGCAGCTGGAGGACCTCCCGGTGCAGGTGAAACGCTAAACCGGATTGTTGCGCCGAATTGTAGACTTTTGGCGCTTGATGCCTGATTCTGAGGCGGTATGAACCGGCGATTTTTACCCTTCCCCGCCGGAACGCAGACCGTTGGTGAGTCCGGTTTCAGGCGTCAAAAGTCTTTTTTAGAACAGGCTCCCGAAGGCCAGCGGATTGCCGCGCAGGATGAAATTGTAAAGCAGCAGCGCCAGCACCAGATAGAGGAAGATGAGCCACTTTTTCTTCTGCTCGAATTCGGCCGGGTGGTGGTGGTAGTCGTAATACATGGACGTGGTGAGGCCCATGATCATCAGCACGAAAGAAAAGAAACCGCAGTTGTTGCGGTACCCCTGCACGTCTTCCATAAAACGGGCTCCCATCAGGATATACAGCAGCCAGCAGCCGAAACCCGCCCGGTAAAGGTACACACTCAGACGACGGTCGTTTTTAATGTCAAAGAGTTTGTCCGACATGATTGTCAGGGATTTATCTGGTGAATTTACACACTTGGCCGCATAACACCAACCAAACCGCCAAACATCTATTACTTTTGTACTTTCGAGCAAGCTAACAAATCCCATGAATAACGAGCAAACGGTTACCCACAAAAAAATGAAAACCATGACCGTGGAGCTGAACCGCGTCGACGATGCCTTCCATTTTGAAGCGGCGGGCGTCTCGGGCGTTCCGGTTCACCTCGACGGCTCGACGGATATCGGCGGTCATAACCTGGGTGCCCGGCCTATGGAACTGCTCCTGATGGGGCTGGCGGGCTGCAGCGCCATCGACGTGGTGCTCATCCTGCAAAAACAGCGGCAGCGGATTGACGAATTCCGGATCACCGTGGAAGGCGACCGTTCGGCCGATGCCACGCCTGCTCCGTTTGAGAGCATCCGGCTGCATTATTACCTGAAAGGCGAAATCAGCGAGGACAAGGCCCGCCGCGCCATCGACCTGTCGATGGACAAATACTGCTCGGCTACGGCACAGCTCCGGCCCTCGGCCCGAATTTCCTACGACCTGACGATTCTGTAATGTAACCCGGAGTGCCACTCCGGGCATCCTGTAAAATAAACCCGAAGCACCGCTCCGGGCTACCCCATGCAGCAATTCCACGATTTACTCCGCCATATTTTGAAAAATGGTACCCGCAAAACCGACCGCACCGGCACGGGTACCCTCAGCGTTTTTGGTCCGCAGATGCGCTTTGACCTGCGGGAAGGGTTTCCGCTGGTGACGACCAAAAAAGTCCACCTCAAATCGGTCATCCACGAACTGCTGTGGTTCATCCAGGGCGACACGAATATCAGGTATCTGAAAGACAATGGCGTGTCGATCTGGGACGAATGGGCCGACGCCAACGGCGATCTGGGCCCGGTCTACGGCAAGCAGTGGCGGAGCTGGGCTACCCCCGACGGCCGGACCATCGACCAGTTGCAGGACGTGCTCAATCAGCTGAAAAACAAACCGGATTCGCGCCGGATGATGGTTTCGGCCTGGAACCCGGCCGACGTGCCGAACATGGCTCTCCCGCCCTGCCATGCCCTTTTTCAATATTACGTTGCGGACGGCAGACTCTCCTGCCAGCTCTACCAGCGCAGCGCCGACGTGTTTCTGGGTGTGCCCTTCAACATCGCCTCCTATGCCCTGCTGACGATGATGGTGGCGCAGGAATGCGGCTACGAACCCCACGAGTTCATCTGGACGGGCGGCGATACGCACATCTACCTGAACCACCTCGAACAGGTCGAACTGCAGCTCTCCCGGGAGTTGCGCCCCCTCCCCCAAATGAAACTTAATCCGGACGTCAAGTCAGTTTTCGACTTCAAATTCGAAGACTTCACGCTCGAAAACTACAACCCCTGGCCCGCCATCAAAGCCCCGGTCGCTGTTTAGTTAAAAGTTAAAAATTAAGAGTTATGAGTTGGCTCCGCCGGTTAGCTTACTCCTCGGCGGAGACAACTCATAACTCTTAATTCTTAACTCTTAACTTTTCATATTCCCGTTCCACCAAAGTCTGCTCGTCGGTGGAGCGGTAGACGGAGAAGTAGTGCGAGGCGAGGCCGATGCCCCAGCCGAGGGTGGCCCAGAGAGGCCAGGGATAGCGGAAGCCGTTGAAGTTACCGCCAGACGTCACGAGGCTGATGACCACCCAGAGAGTCCAGAGAAAAAGGTTAACGAGCAGAAACGTGCGCAGATGCATTTTGAAGCCCGCGCGGGCTTTGGCCATTTTCCAGAGGTGAGGGTCGCGATTTTCCATGACTGAATTGATTTGTTTACAGTAAGTTAACGTTTTTTCGATGAAACAAACTTACCGTTTCAGCCGCCCGTTCTCTATTTTTTTCTGACTAACAACCGCTTCTACCCGACGAAATGGCCCAAAACGGGCGTAAATCTGTCTCCCGTACCGCAGCAGGAAACCGCCCGTCAGAAACGTGATGGCGGAAAGGCCCATCGTCACCCACCAGAAGTAATGCGCCGGAAACATCCGGTACGTCGATTCGACGAGTCCGGCGGCGTACAGGCCGGTCACCGACCAGCCCATGAGTGCTTCGTGCCAAAAACGCCAGTTTTTGGCCGGTTGCTTCAGAATGGCCATGCCCATGCCGCCTGTCAGCGTCAGCAGACTCATGACGGCGCCCCAGTGCACGACGCCGAAGTGCCCGAAGAGTTCGTAAATCCCGAAAGCCGTCCCGTTGACAACCAGCATGCTGGCAACGTACGCGTAACCCAGTTGCCGGTGCCGCCGGGTGCCTTTGGGCAACAGGACCACCGTTGTTCCGAAGAAAACCGCCAGCAGCGCCGCCGTTACGTGCAGTCCGCTGACTGGTGTGTGCAGAATCCGCTCCATACCCCTCTCCCTCCCTCTTGCTTTTCCGGGGCACGGAGGCCGCCGTTCTTTATCCGTTTTCTACAAGCTGTTCAGGACGATTGTTGAAAAAAGGTATTGTGTTGCCGGGGCAGGCCCGCCCCCCGCCCCGGCGAAGTCGCGCCGCCGGTAAGCCAACTTTGCTCCCTTTTCGATATTTTGCAGCCTGAAATCTGATGCGATCATGAGCAATACTGAAATTGTTGACATACTGGAACTGACTGCCAAACTGATGGAACTCCACAGCGCCGATCCCTTCAAGATTAAGGCGTTCAGTTCGGCGGCGTTCAACCTCGATAAAACCTCGGAAGACCTCACCCGGCTTTCGTTTCCGGAGCTGGTCAAGCTGCCGGGCGTGGGCAAAAGCGTCGCCGGGAAAATTCTCGAAATCGTGGAAACGGGCCGGCTGCAGGACCTCGACGACCTGCTCGCCCAGACTCCCGAGGGCGTTCTCGACATGTTCCGCATCAAAGGCATCGGCGCCAAGAAAATCCGGGTGCTCTGGCAGGACCTCGGCATCGACAACCTGCGGGACCTGCGGCTGGCCTGCGAAAGCGGTGAGGTCGCCAAGATCAAAGGCTTCGGCGAGAAATTGCAGCAGAACATTCTGGAATCGCTCGTTTTCCTCGAAAACCAGTCGGGCAAGCTGCGCATGGACAAGGCCGAGGCTCTGGCCGCCCAGCTGCTCGAAGAACTGGAAAAGGAATTCGGCCGCGTGGAAGTGACCGGGCAGGTGCGCCGCCGGGCCGAGGAGGTCGATACGGTCCAGTTTGTGGCGACCACCTCCAACCCCGTTGCCGCGCTCGACGCCCTGAACAACCTGCCTTTTCTTACCCAGAATGAAACCGCCTCCAGCCCGTTCATCTGGCGCGGCCAGGCCGACGGGTACGATGTCGGCGTTGAAATCCGGACGGTGCCCGAAAGCCAGTTTGAGCAGCAGGTTTTCATTCATTCCGCGGCCGAAGAGCACCTCGCCACCGTGACGCCGCTGGGCCTGACGCTGCTGCGCTACGCCCTCACCGAGCCTTTCGACGAAGAGGAACAGCTGTACCAGCGCGCCCGACTTCCCTACATCGTGCCCGAAATGCGGGAAGGCCGCGGCGAATGGGAATGGGCCGAACGCCACCGCAACGACGATCTGGTGAACTGGGACAGCCTGCGCGGCATCGTCCACAACCACAGCACCTGGTCGGATGGCAAGCACAGCCTGCAGCAGATGGCCGATTACTGCCGCGAACTGGGTTTTGAGTACTTCGGCATCGCCGACCATTCGCAGACGGCCTCCTACGCGAGCGGCCTGGAACCGTTCCGGGTGAAGCAGCAGCACGAAGAAATCGACCGCCTGAACGCCGGTTATGGCGACAGTTTCCGCATCCTGAAAGGCATCGAGTCCGATATTCTCGGCGACGGGTCGCTGGACTATCCGGACGAGATTCTGGCGCAGTTTGATTACGTCGTCGCTTCGGTTCACCAGACGCTCAACATGAGCCTCGAAAAAGCCACCACGCGGCTGCTGAAGGCGATCGAAAACCCGTACACGACCATTCTGGGCCACCCGACGGGTCGGCTGGTGCTGGCGCGGGCAGGCTACCCCCTCGACCACCGGGCCATCATCGACGCCTGCGCCGAGCACGGGGTGGTCATCGAAATCAACGCCAGTCCGTGGCGGCTCGACATGGACTGGCGCTGGATTCCCTACGCCATGGAACGGGGCGTGATGCTGAGCATCAACCCGGATGCGCACGAAATGGCCGGGTTTCACGACATGCACTACGGCATCTCCGTGGCCCGCAAAGGCGGCCTCACCCGGGCCATGACGTTCAATGCACTACCGCTGGCCGACATGCAAAATTACTTAGCCCAGCGCCGCCAGCGCAGACAGTAAAAAGCGGGACGGAGTCGCTTTTGCCCGTACCGGTTTCGACGTTTAGCCGCCCCCGTTTTGCGGTTCAACGTCGGGCACAAACCGCCCGCCCAGCACTCCGTCCCTTTATGCCCATACGTTTACTCGGTTTAATCTTTTTCCTGCTCATCTGTCGTCAGACCACCCGGGCCCAGGATAATCCGTCTTCCATTCCGTTTACCGGCTACGTGCGGGATGCGGCCAGCGGAGAGCCGATTCAGGGCGTAAACGTTTTTGTCATCGACAACCGGAAAGGGGTTATGACGGGCAAAGACGGCTTTTTTGTCATTCCGCTCGCGGCCGGAACGTACTCGGTCCGCTTTACGCATCTGGGCTACCGGCCCATCACGGTCTCCATTCCCATCAAAGAACGGGTTGTCCAGGACATTCGCCTCGAATCCGACGCCAGGGACCTCGAAGAACTGCTGGTCTCGACCGAAGCCGCCGACCGCAACGTCCGGAAAGTGGAGCTTGGCGTGACCCGGCTGAACATCAAAAGCATCCGGCAGATTCCGGCGTTTATGGGCGAAGTAGACGTGGTCCGGAGCCTGCTCCTGTTGCCCGGCGTCACCAGCGTCGGCGAAGGCGCTCCGGGCTTTAACGTGCGCGGCGGCAACACCGACCAGAACCTGATTCTGGTGGACGACGCCCCGGTGTTCAACCCGAGCCACCTGATGGGCTTTTTCTCGGCCTTTAACCCCGATGCCGTTCGGGACGTGATGCTGCACCGGGGCGGCATTGCTCCAGGATACGGCGGACGGGCCTCGTCGGTGCTGGACGTCCGGCTGAAAGAACCCGAAACGGAGCGGTGGACCCTGAACGGCGGCATCGGCCTCATTTCCAGCCGCCTGACCGTCGAAGGACCGGTGGTCAAAAACAAACTTTCGGCCCTGGCGGCCTTCCGGGGTTCGTTCAACGACTTTCTCTTCAAACTCGGGCCGAAAAACCTGCGGGATACCAAAGCCAATTTTTACGACGGCACCCTGAAAGCTAAATTTCAGCCGAACGAGCGCCAGACCTTTACCTACACGGGCTACCTCAGCCACGACGTTTTCAAACTCGCTTCCGACTCGCTGGCGAGCGTCGAGGTAAACGCTTCTTCGACGCAGTACACGTACAAAACCCTGAATCACACGCTGAAATGGAATTACTCCATCAGCGAAAAGCTGAACCTGAGTACGGCGGCCATCTGGAGCCAGTACCGTCCCGAAAGCTCTTCCCCGGATTCGTCGAACGCCTTCAGGCTGACATCCCGCGTGGAGCACCGGCAACTCCGGACCGACCTGACTTTTGTTCAGAACGAAAAGCACAGTTTGCAGGGCGGACTGAGTATCATCGACTACCGGCTCGAACCCAATTCGCTCGTCCCCGGCCCCTACTCCTCCGTACTGCCGAAGCTCCTGCCGACCGAACGGGCCTACGAGCTGGCGGCTTACGTGCAGGATGAGTGGAAACTGGCCGAAGCCGTGTCCGTTCTGGGCGGGCTGCGGTTTTCGGAGCTCATCAACCGGGGACCGGGCGACGTTCGGACGTTCGCCGAAAACCAGCCCTTTTCTCCCAACTCCATCGTGTCCGTCCGGACGTACGGGGCCGGGGAAGTCAGCCACCGGACGGGCGGGCTGGAACCCCGGCTGGCGCTGCGGTTTACGCTCTCGGAAGGGCAGTCCATCAAGGCCGGGTACAACCGGATGCGGCAGTACATCCACCAGATCACCAACACGACAGCCGCCCTGCCCATCTCGCGCTGGAAGCTGAGCGACCGCTATCTCAAACCCCAGATTGCCGACCAGTGGTCGCTGGGCTATTTCCGGAATACCGCCGACAACGCCTACGAACTGACGGCGGAGGTGTATTACAAAATCCTGCAGAATGCCATCGATTTCAAGGACGGAGCGGATGTTCTGCTGAGCGAGGTCGTGGAAGCGGAAGTGCTTCAGGGCCGCGGAACCGCCTACGGCCTCGAAACGCAGCTGCGTCGCAACAAGGGCCGCCTGACCGGCTGGGTCAGTTACACCTACTCCCGCACCCTGCTGACCCTGAACGGCCGTTTCCCGGAAGAGCGCATCAACGGCGGGCGGGCTTATCCGGCCAATTTCGACAAGCCCCACGCCATGAACGCTTCCCTGAATTACCGGCCGAATGTCCGCGTGGCGGTTTCGTTCAATTACACCTACAGCACGGGTCGGCCCATGACCCAGCCGTACGGCAAGGCCGTGGTCGGGGGCGTTCCGCTGCCCATTTTCCTCGACCGCAACCAGCAGCGCATTCCGGATTACCACCGGCTTGATTTCTCGGCCCAGTTTGACCGGGATCTTTCCATCAAAAAAACGAAACGCTGGCAGGGCAGCTGGATTTTCTCGGTTTATAACGTGTACGGCCACCGGAACGCCTATTCGGTCTTTTTCCGGCTCGATCCCCGCTCGTTCAAAGACGCCTACAAACTGTCCGTTTTCGGCGCGGCCTTTCCTTCGCTGACCTATAATTTCAAGTATTGATTCATGAAAAAGCTGAGCCGTTTTCTCTCTTCCTGCGCTACTCCCGCCCTGCTTTTTCTGCTCCTGGCCGTTTCCTGCGTCACGCCTTTCCAGCCGGAAGTAGCGACCATGCCCCGCGCGCTGGTCGTGGACGGCCAGATTACCGACCAGCCCGGTCCGCATTACGTGCGGCTGACCCGGACGGCCGATTATACCAATGCCGCCCTGAATCTGGTGGAAATCGGCGCCACACTGGTCATCACCGACAACCTCAACAACCGCCAGCCGCTGACCGAAACGGCCGATAAAGGCACCTATGCCACCCCCGCGGGCTTTCGGGGCGTGGCAGGCCGGACCTACACCCTCAGCATCCAGACGGCCGACGGCAAACGGTACGAATCGGCGCCGGAACTGCTGCGCGCGCCCGTGCCAATCAAAAAACTGTATTACGAATACCGGCAGAACCCGCTCTCCATCGCCGTCAACGACGTCCACGGCTGGGACGTGTATGCCGACCTCGACGACCCTAAGGAAACCGACAATTACTACCGCTGGAGCTGGGTTCACTACAACCAGATCTACGCCTGCCGGACGGTGTCGCCGCCGGGTCAGGACAATGTTTTTCTGGATTATCCGTGCTGCACGAACTGCTGGGAGATTGTCCGCTGCAACGGCTGCATCAACATCAATTCCGACGCGCTGATCAACGGCAATACCCTGAGTCGCCAGTCCATTGTGCGGGTGCCCTACACCAGCAGCAGCCGGTATTATCTCGAAGTGGAACAGCAGCACCTCAGCAAAGGAGCGTTCGAATTTCTGAATTCGGCCAAAAAGCTGACCCAGTCCACGGGCGGCCTCTTCGACCCGGCTCCGGCGGCTCTGCGGGGCAACGTCCGTTCGCTGGCCAGTCCGGAAGAGCTGGTGTTCGGCTACTTTGGTGCCGCCGGGGTCACGGTCATGCCGCTGTACGTCGACCGGCGGGACATCCGGGTCTCCCCGCCCGCCCAGCGGCAGGTGGATTTCGGCCAGCCCTCGCGGGCCTGCGTGGTCTGTGAGAACAACTCTTTCCGGACACCAAATCGTCCCCGCTGGTGGGAGTTCTGAGGGCGTTCGGGGCTCCGCATGCTGCCGCACCGACCAGCCCGTTGACCTTATAGTTTAAACTTCAACTTTTTTACAACCTTTTCGATTTTTTTCGCGTCTGTATCAAAGAACACCTTTCCGGCTCCTGAACTTTAAGCGGAAAGCCGTAATTTTGGAGTCTGATGCGTACCACGTCCCCCAAGTTTCTCATCATTCGGTTTTCGTCGATCGGCGACATCGTGCTGACGACGCCGGTAGTCCGCTGCCTGAAACAACAGGTGCCGGGGGCGGAAGTACATTTCTGTACCAAAGCGTCGTACCGGTCGCTGGTCGAAAACAATCCGTACATCGACCAGTGCCACTACCTCGACGGGTCGCTCAACGACCTCATCCGGCAGCTTCGGGCGGAGCGTTTCGACTACATCATCGACCTGCACAACAACCTGCGGTCGTCGCTCATCAAACTCCGGCTGGGCGTGCCGTCGCGCACCTTCGACAAACTGAATTTCCGGAAATGGCTGTACGTGCGGCTGAAAATCAACGTCATGCCGCCGGTGCATATCGTGGACCGCTACATGGCTACCGTCCGGCCGTTCAACGTGCTGAATGACGACCAGGGGCTGGATTATTTCATTCCTTACCGCGACCAGGTGGAGCCGGAATGGCTGCCCGAAACGCACCGCCACCGGTTTGTGGCGTTTGCCATCGGCGGACAGCACGCCACCAAGAAGCTGCCCCTGCCCCGCCTGATCGAACTGTGCCGGAAAATCGACTTTCCGATTGTGCTGCTCGGCGGCAAGGAAGACGCCGAAACGGGCGAAGCCATCCGGCAGGAACTGGGCGATTACCTGATTTACAACGCCTGCGGCAAATACAACCT
Source organism: Tellurirhabdus rosea (assembly GCF_026278345.1). Taxonomy (NCBI): domain Bacteria; kingdom Pseudomonadati; phylum Bacteroidota; class Cytophagia; order Cytophagales; family Spirosomataceae; genus Larkinella; species Larkinella roseola. Next base: position 5,069,879 of record NZ_CP111085.1, on the reverse strand, counting down.
CAACCAGTCGGCCTCACTGCTCCAGATGGCGAAGATCGTCTTCAGCCACGATACGGGCCTGATGCACATCGCCGCGGCGCTGAAGAAAAAGGTGTATTCCATCTGGGGCAATACGACGCCCTACCTGGGTATGTATCCGTACAAAACCAGTTTCGTCATTCTGGAAAACAACAACCTCGGCTGCCGGCCCTGCTCCCGCATCGGCTACGAAAAATGCCCGCTCGGCCATTTCAGGTGCATGAACGAGTTGTCGTTTGAGTTCGACATCCGCGAGCTGAAACGCAGCGCCCGCACGGGACGGCCGTGAGCGAACTTTTTTCTTCTTTTTGGTATTAGAAGGCTAGTTTCTCGCAGATTTACGGTGATTTCAGACGCAGATTTTACAGATTTTTTCTGCGATAATCTGCGTCTGAAATCACCGTAAACTGCGAGAAACAATCAACGTAAATTTTTCAATCCAGGGAATGTCCAAAAAAGTAAAAATCGGTCTGGTGCAGATGTCGTGTTCGGCCGATCAGGAAGCCAACACCGCGAAAGCGATTGAGGGAATCCGGAAGGCTGCGGCTCAGGGCGCGCAGATTGTGTGTTTGCAGGAACTCTTTCGTTCGCTGTACTTCTGCGACGTGGAAGACCACCATAATTTCTCTCTGGCCGAAGCCATTCCCGGTCCGACGACCGACCGGCTGGCCGAAGTAGCCCGGGAAACGGGGACGGTCATCATTGCCTCGCTCTTTGAAAAGCGGGCGCAGGGACTCTATCACAACACCACGGCCGTGCTGGACGCCGACGGGTCCTACCTCGGCAAGTACCGCAAAATGCACATTCCCGACGACCCAGGGTATTACGAGAAGTTCTACTTTACTCCGGGCGACGCCTCGCCCGGCGACACCGGCTACCGGGTTTTCGATACCCAATATGCCCGAATCGGCGTGTTGATCTGCTGGGACCAGTGGTACCCGGAGGCCGCCCGCATCACGGCCCTGATGGGCGCCGAAATCCTGTTCTACCCCACGGCCATCGGCTGGGACACCACCGAGCCGGACCCGAAGGTCAACGAAGAGCAGTACAGTGCCTGGCAAACCATCCAGCGCGGCCACGCCATCGCCAACGGCGTGCACGTGGTGGCCGTGAACCGGGTCGGGCAGGAAGCCGAACAGAAATTCTGGGGCGGCTCGTTTGTCGCCAATCCGCACGGCACGCTGCTGTATCTGGCCCCGCATGAGGAAGAGACTGTTCACGTTCAGGAAGTTGATCTTAATCTGACGGACAAGTACCGAACCACATGGCCCTACTTCCGCGACCGGCGGGTTGATTCGTATCAGGCAATTACCAGACGATACATTGACGAATAAAAAGCAAAAAAGCCGGCGATTATCAGCTGGCTTTTTTGCTTTTTAGCACGGTGTTTGCGTACAGCAAAGGGATTACCTTTGTCTGATAATTGAATGAATCTACTCACTTGTAAGCTTGTAAAACTTTCTTTACTGACCGGTACGCTGCTCGGCGCGCTCTCGGCGGCCAGCGGGCAGACCCCGGCTTCTGACCCCGGCTCGCGGCTGCAGAATGTCCTTCCCACCCTTTCGACCCTGACGCCGACCCCACGGGCCACGTTTACGCCCACAACGCGGAAAGGGTACTACAACATTGATGTGGTGGGCGACTTCACCCTGCCCGCGGCCAAAAGCCTGACATTCTGCGGGGCAGGCCGAAATCTGCACGTCAGCCAGGACTGGTCCAAGCTGTTCCGGCGCGGTTTTTCGTCCATCGACCAGACGCGGATGGTTCCCGAAGAAATCAACAATCCGTACATGCCCAAAACCGGCGCCTGGAAAAGCCGCCTCAAGCTCAGCCAGCGGGCCTACTGGATTCCCGGTCAGTACTTCGGCGACGCTCCGTACGGCCTGGGATGGGCCCGGAGCAGCGACCACGCCAGCACCACTTTTTACCGCCGCCCGCCCGGCGACCCCAATTACCAGAACAGCCTGTACGCGGCCGTAGAGCCCTTTCGGTACGGCTGCCAGACCTACAACGACTGCAACGGCTCGGCTCCGCTGGGTAGCTACGGCCTTATTCTGCTCGATGTGGAGAATGAATGGGCGAACAGCGAAAACCAGCAGGACCACGTCAACCTATACGTGTACCTGATGAAAACGCTGCGGGAAAAGGTCAGTTCGCAGACGCTGATCGGCTCGATCAACCCCGTGCCGCTGAACGGCTACGGCTATTCGCGTTCGTCGGATTTCCGGGCGGCGCCGCACTGGCTCTGGACGATGCCCGCCCGCCACACCCGCAGTTCACGCCAGCGGGGCATGCCCGACGATATTGAAGGAAAATCGTTCGGTTCGATGTGCGATTTTCAGATGCCGGGGGTTTATTACGTCTACCCGGACTTCGATTATACCATCGACCATTCGGGCGAAAGCGACCGCCACTGGCTGGCCGGGATGCTGCATGAACAGGAAGTGAACCTGCGTTTTGCGCCTCAGAAACGGATCGCCTGGCAGTGGATGTTCAACACCCAGAGCGGGCAGTTTCCCAACAGCAGCAAGGCCGAACACGCCGCCCCGCCCGCCATTGCCGAAGGCACCGCCATTTTCTACTGGTTTACCGGCGCGTACGGGGCCGTCCTCTGGGACGACTGGCGCGACCTCGTTCCCGACCAGGCCCCTACTCCCGACATGGTTGGCCTTGGCAACGATCGGGTGTACGCCTGCTACGAGCATTACCTCCACGGACTCTGGCGGCTGTTCAAACACCACGGCGATCTGTTCAACGGCCAGGAAGAGTACCTGAACGAACAGACGGAATGTTCCTTTGACGGCGGCAAGACCTGGGTTCGGTACTCGGCCAATCAGCTCAAAGTGAACCGATTGCCGTATGCCCGGGCCATCGTCAACGGCAACCAGATTCTGATCGCCGCCACTAAACCGTACGGCAAACCCGGCGAAGTGACCCGGATGAAAGTACGGTATCTTGACAAAGGGTACCGGTTCTACACGGACATCGCCCTGGTCGGCGACGAAATCTTCCTCGGCCGCGCGTCGATGGTGCAGGAGGATAATTTCAAAAACAAGGCCGTCAAGCGGGTGATTCAGAGCCGGACGGGGGGGAAATTTTGAATGATTGAATGGCTGAATGACTGAATGACTGAAGAATAGCTCCGCCAATCTTAGCACTGCGGAGCTATTCAGTCATTCAGTCATTCAATCATTCAATCATTTTCATTTTCAGCATCCCCCCGTCCACGATCGTTTTGTGGGGCAGCAGGTAGCCGGTGAAGGGTTTGCCGTTCAGTTGCATGGACTGGATGAAAGGCGTATCGGGGCTGTTGCCAGCCGCCTGGATGACGAACGGTTTTTTGCCGGGAGCCGGCTCAATCCGCACTTCCGCAAACGACGGGCTGCCCAGCACGTACTCCGGTTTGCCGGGACAGACCGGATAAAATCCCATCATCGAACACACCAGCCAGGCCGACATTTGCCCGGCGTCTTCGTTGCCGCTCAGGCCGCCCGGACCCGTGCCGTACTCTTCGCGGACGATGCGCCGCACCCACTCCTGCGTTTTGTGCGCCTGTCCGGCAAAGGGAAACAGATACGAAGCCTGATGGTCCGTTTCATTGCCGTGCCAGTAGTGCCCCTTATCGAAAAACGTGTTTAGCTTGTCGAGGTATTTTTCTGTTCCGCCCATCAGGCCAATCAGCCCCTCCACATTCTGCGGCACGTACCAGGTGTAATGGTAAGGGGTGCCTTCGCAGATGTACGACGCTTTTTCGTAAGGCTTGAACGGCTCCACCCAGCGACCATCCGCGTGACGGCCCCTGACAAATCCGGTTTGGGGATCAAACACGTTGCGGTAGTTTTGGGCGCGTTTCATTAATGCCTCATAATCGGCTGTTTTGCCAAGTGCTTTGGCCAGTTGTGCGAGTGCAAAATCGTCCAGCGCGTATTCGAGGGTGCGGGAAACCTGTTCGCGCTTGTGAAAGGCGTCCCAGACCGAATCTTCCAGCGGGATGTAGTTGTATTTGAGGTAGGAAGGCAGCGCGCGGCGGCCCCGGCCGTCCAGGTACTCTTCGCGGCTGGGGCTTTCGAAAGCGTTCTGGCGCATGTAGCGGTAGGCTTTTTCGGCGTCAAAACCGCGAATGCCCCGGCCGTAGGCGTCGGCAATCATGGTGCTGACGTGGTCGCCGATCATGGCCGCCGTGTAATTGTTCCAGGCCGGAAAAATCGGCATCCAGCCCCCCTGCTCCGCCTTCGCCACCAGCGACTTCACCATGTGCAGGCTCCGCTGGGGTTCCAGAATCGTCATCAGCGGGTGCAGGGCGCGGTAGGTGTCCCACATCGAAAAATCATCGTAATAGTCGAAGCCGACGGCCTTATGAACGGTCGTGTCCTGCGCAAAACCGGGGTAAGACCCGTCTACGTCGCTCACGATGCGGGGCAGCTGGTAGCAGTGGTACAGGGCCGTGTAAAATTTGACCCTCTCTTCCGGTGAGCCGCCTTTGACCTGAACCTTGCCGAGCGTCTGGTTCCAGACCGCCTCGCTCTGTCGCCGCAGGCCGTCAAAATCGGGTTCTTTGATCTCGGCTTCCAGATTTTCCCGGGCCGCTTTCAGGCTGGTGAACGAGGTGCCCACCCGGGCCTGCACCACTCCGCCTTTCGGGAAAGCGACCACCGTCTGCTGCCCGCCCGGTACCGATTGCCCCGGTTCGAAAGGCTGGTTGAAACGGATGACGAAGTAGCCGCTGAAGCCCGCCGGTTTGCCCCAGCCCTGGTAAATGCGGTGGACCGGATTGTAGCCGTAGACTTCGTTGCGGGCGGGGTCCCAGGCCACAAAGCCCTGCTTTTCGTCGCTGTTCGGATGGACGTAGACAAACCCCGGTTTCCCCGCCGGGAAGATGAACCGCAGCAGCCCCGAGCGCACCGACGCCGTAAGTTCGGCAACCACATCGAAATCATCCAGCCGGACGCGGTAGTAAGCGGGGGTGGCTTTTTCGGTCGCGTGGCTGAACCGCGACGTCGGGCGGGCGCGCATCTGCCGGAGCGTGTCGGGCTTATCGGTGGTGAACGGCATGAGCGTCACGCTGCCGTAATCCTGCGTACAACTGCCGCTCATCCAGTGACTTCCGCGAAAGCCGGTCAGCCGTTTGTCATCGTAGTAATAAGGCGAAATGCATTTCTGCTCCGTAGGCCGGGTTTCGGGCGTCCACTGGGTCATGCCGAACGGGCGGCCCACGGCGGGGAACGTCTGCCCCTTCAGTTCCGACCCCGCTTCGCTGTGTTTTCGGGCGCTTTCGGTGGTGGCGGGAGCCGTTCCGATGAGCGGGTCCACGTACTGAAGAGGTCCCTGCGCGAGCGCCACAGCCCCCGAAAGGAAGAGGAAAAAGCTGGTGGTAAACGTTCGTAGGCGAATCATAGGGCGGTAGGCAGGATGCCGTCGTCTTTTCGGGCATAAGCAGTTTGGCGGTCATCCCTACTTTCGTTTCGCCGCTTTGCCCACGCAATGTAAGGACGCAACCCGCATATTTTCGTACTTTTGCCCCGGCAAGTAGAAAACGCATGAACACTGAATTCCGGCACGAAGAAACCGACGAGATCATTCCTCCCGCCCGGCAGGGCTTTTATTTTCCCGCCGAATGGCATCCCCACGTAGCTACCTGGCTCAGCTGGCCCCATACGGAAGCCTCCTGGACCCGCGAACGGCAGGAGCTGATGTTCCCGGCTTATCTCGAATTTATCAAAACCATCGCCCGCTCGGAGCAGGTGTGCATCAACGCCCATAACGAAACGGTCATGCAGACGGCCCGCATGCGGCTGCTGATGGCCGGGGCCGACATGGAGCGCATTACGCTGCTGCCGCACGCGACCAACGACTCCTGGTGCCGCGACCACGGCCCGGCATTTCTGATCAATCCCGACCGGAAAAGCCGGATGATCGTCAACTGGGGCTATAACGCCTGGGGCGGCAAGTACCCGCCGTTCGACCGCGACGACCTCATTCCGGGGGCCATCGCCAATTACCGGGGGCTGCCCTACGTCACGCCGGGCATCATCATGGAAGGAGGCTCGGTGGAATTTAACGGCGCCGGAACCGTCTTGACCAGCCGCGCCTGCCTGCTGAATCAGAATCGAAACGCCCACCTGACGCAGGACAAAATCGAGCGGTACCTCCGCGATTTCTACGGCGTTCAGCAGGTGCTGTGGGTCGAGGAAGGCATCGTCGGCGACGATACCGACGGCCATATCGACGATACGGTCCGCTTTGTCAACGAAGATACCGTCGTGGCGGCTTACGAACCAAACAAATCCGACGACAACTACCCGTTCCTTCAGGAGATTCACCACGAGTTGAAAAGCATGCGGCTGCTCAACGGCAAGCCGCTGAACATCATCGAACTGCCCATGCCCGACCCCGTTTACAGCGAAGGGCAGCGGCTCCCGGCTTCGTACGCCAACTTCTACATCAGCAACGGCCACGTCCTTGTCCCGACGTTCCGCTGCGCCAAGGACCAGCTTGCTTTGGACATTTTGACGCAGTGTTTCCCCGGCCGCGAGGTGGTGGGCATTGATTCGACGGAAATTATCTGGGGGCTGGGCAGCTTCCACTGCCTGAGCCAGCAGGAACCGGCAGTCTGACCACCCCTGTCAGCGGTCTGCAAGACTCTGACAGGAATAGGCGGGAATCAAAGGCTAAAGAGTAAAGGAAACCTGTCAGGGTCTTGCAGACCGCGGACGGGGTGGGTCGTTTTTCATGAATGGATATGATTGAGTCTGTTTTTTTACTTTTCCGGAAAAGAACTCCGGCTTCGTTATGCCGGGTTATGGTCAGGCTGGCCTTCTGCGGAATTCCCGTTCTGGCAGGCTGCACCAAACCGCTGACGGCCGAGTTACGGCTCCGGTCCCTGAAAGCTAACAACCTGGAGGAAACCATCAGCCGGAAAGACGAGGTCATGATCGCCTACTCGCTGACGGCGTTCGACAGCAAAAACCAGATGGTCGGGGTGGTCAACAACGCCTGGGGCGTGCAGACGATGACCAAAGGCATGAGTACCACCCTCGCCAGCCAGGCGCCCGTTCAGCTCGAAATTCCGAAGGGCGGCAAAGTGGTGGCCTCGCTGGTGCTGATCGAAGTCGACAACTACGCCGAAGCCCAGTCGCTGGTGGGCCGGATTCAGCAGGTGAACAAATGGGTGCAGGTCCCGGCCGGATTTCTGGCCCTGGGAGTCGAAGCCCTGACGCCGCTGAAGTACGTCACGCTCGGGCTGACCGCCGCCGGGTTGGGTGTCCAGCTGGCCGACCGCCTCGACGACGACGACCTGCTGGGCCAGAGCAGCGTGGAGCTGAAAGATACCGAATTACAAAAAAGCCCTCAGAAACTCCTGCGGATTCCGGCCCGGTTTACAGGCGAAAACCTGCGGGATTCATTTGATTATCAGCTGGAATACGATGTCCAGCTAAAACGGATGCGATTCATGGCTAAGAAATAATCCATTCCGGTTTTCGTTAAAAAAGACAATAACCAATTCCAAAAACATCCCTTTCCGACAGGAAAGCCGCAACCAATTTTTTCCCGCGGCTGTTTTCTTTTTGTGAAGAGGCTCCCCGTTATGCGTTTATACTCACCGCGTTTAGTGACTACTCCTGCCTGTTCCGTCCTGCTGAAATCCGCCCTGGGCGGGCTCCTGCTCGGCGGTTTGCTGGCAGGCTGCAAGCCGTCGGCTCCGGCTAAAACGGTGACCCCACCGGAACCCGTCATCCTGAAGCTCGGCAACAAGGCTTTCACGACGGATGAATTTTTTCAGTCCTTTACCAAAAATCAGATTTCCGCCGATTCTGGTCGCCGGACCGACATCCGGGAATATTTTGATTTATACACCAACCTGAAACTGAAGGTGCTGGCCGCCGAAGCGGAAGGCCGGGACACCACCCTGGCCGTGCGGGAAGAACTGGCCACCTACCGTCAGCAGCTGGCGCAGAACTACCTGCACGACAAGGAACAGATCGAAGCGCTGACGGCCGAAGCCTACGAGCGCATGAAAGAGGAAGTATCCGCCTCGCACCTGCTGATTCCGGTGCCCGAAGATGCGGCCCCTGCCGATACGCTGGCGGCCTGGAACACCATTCAGGACCTGCGGAAACGGCTGACGGCCGGAGCGGATTTCGAAGCCCTGGCCCGGCAGTATTCCAAGGACCCTACCGTGGCCTCGAATGGCGGCAGCCTCGGCTATTTTTCGGTCTTTCAACTCATTTACCCGCTCGAAACGGCGGCTTACACCACTCCCGTCGGCAGTGTTTCCGGTCCGGTACGGTCCCGCTCGGGCTACCATCTGGTGAAGGTGAACGACCGGCGCGCAAGCCGCGGCAAGCTCCGGGTGGCGCACATCCGGGTGCAGGTGAGCCAGCAGGCCGACGAGCAAAGCCAGCAGGCGGCCGAAAAACGCATCAACGACGTTTATCAGAAACTGCAAAAAGGTGAGTCGTTCGAAGACCTTGCCCGCGAGTTTTCCGACGACCGCGAGTCCCGCGCGACGGGCGGCGTGCTGCCCGTGCGGGAGGTAGGGCGCTGGGTACCGGCCTTCGAAGAGGCGGCCTTTGCCCTGAGCGAACCGGGCAGTTATTCGAAGCCGTTCAAAACGCGCTACGGCTGGCACATCGTTAGGTTGCTGGAACGCATTCCGATGGAACCCTTCGAGGCCCTGGCGCCCGTCATCCGGCAGAAAGTAATGACCGATACGCGGGGCGACCTCATGCGCCGGACGCTCACCCAGCGGCTGCGCCAGCAGTACACCGTCGGCCCGAACGCCGAAAACTGGACGCGCGTGCTGGCCCTGGCCGACAGCAATCTGCTCCAGGGACGCTGGAAAGCAACGGTACCGGCCGATCTGAGCGGCAAACCGCTGGTCACCGTGCAGAACAAACCGTACACCGTAAACGAGTTTATTGATTATGTAGCCACCCGCCAGCAGCCCCGCCCGGTGGGTTCGTCGGCGCCGGTGGTGATGCAGCGCCTGTTCAACCGGTTTGTAGACGACCGGCTGATTGCAACGGAAGAGGCCAATCTGGAGTCTAAGTATCCGGAGTTCCGGACCGTGATGAGCGACATCCGCGACGGCGTGCTGCTTTCGCAGGTGATGGAAGCCAACGTCTGGGACAAATCCCTGACGGACACGACGGCCCAGCGGCGGCTTTGGGAGCAGAACCGGGAGAAATACCGCTACGACTCACGGGCCGTGGCGACGGTGCTGGTGGCGCAGGACGAAAACGTGCTGAAGCAGGCGGCCGAAATGCTGGCCAAAAAGCCGTTCGAACTGCGGCGCTCAGTGGCCGACCTGTCGTACGGGGTCAACCAGACGACCTTTACGGCCAAGATGCGGGAGAACATTTTCGATCTGCTGGTGATTCTGATCAAAAATCCGGATTACGTGGTCGAAGTGGTCGGCTCTGCCGACGCGCCGGAGCGGGATACGGTCTCGGCGGGCCGGATTCGCAACGTGGTCAATTACCTGACGATGAACGGCATTCCGCTGACCCGGATCATGGAGCGGGACTACAGCAAGTTCCGGCCTGGCGTCAAAGGGGAAGCGGCCCGGCGGGTGACGTTCCGGTTGTATTCCAATTCGCGCGTCGATGTGGCCCGGGCGCTGAACGGCAAAGCTCCCAACGCGCTGGCCCTGACGGAAGGCAATTTTACCCGGGGCCAGAATCCCTACGTGGACGCGGTGGAATGGAAGCCGGGGAACACCACCCTCCGCCGCGACGGCAAAGTGGTGATGGTGATGATCGAGCGCATCGAGCCGCCCCGTCAGAAAACGTTTGAAGAAGCGAAAGGCGCGGTGATCAACGAGTACCAGGCCATTCTGGAGAAACAACTGCTCGACCGGCTGCGGCAGCAGTTCCCCGTTCAGGTGAACGACGAGGAGGTCCGGAAACTGGTGAAATAATTTTGCAAAGGGCGCACCATTCAACAGAAAGCCGTTGTTCGGGAGCCACAGAAAAGGTATAATTGACAAATAAAGTCTTTCTAAAAAGAATGAACCGAATGAAGAACACAGTCTGGCTATGGGCAGCCCTTTTGACGCTGGTGGCCGGTCCCGCCTTTTCGCAGGGCAGAGGCATCAGCATCAATAAAATCGTAGCCAAGATCGACAACTACTACGTCCTGAAATCCGACATCGACCGGATTCGCCAGCAGTATGTCGAACAGAACCAGAAAGCCCCGGCCGACTGTCAGATTCTGGAAAGCCTCGTCGTCAACAAGATGCTGCTGGCCAAGGCCGAAATCGACTCGGTGACCGTGGAAGAGAAGATTGTGGACAGCCAGCTCGATGCCCGGATGTCGTACATGATCCAGCAGTTTGGCTCGGAGAAGAACATCGTGGAAGCCTACGGCAAAAGCCTCGACGCCCTCAAGAGCGACGTTCGCCAGGAAGTGAAGGAACAGATGCTGATGCAGCGGATGCAGCAGAAAATCACGGACGATATCAAGATTACCCCGAGTGAAGTCCGCCGCTTTTTCAACGCCATCCCGCGCGACAGTCTGCCCTACATCCCGGCCGAAGTGGAAGTAGGCCATATCGTCCGGGTGGCCCGGGCTACCAAAGAGCAGAAAGCCGAGCTTCGTGCCCGCCTGCAATCGCTGAAAGACCGCGTTCTGAAAGGCGAGGATTTTGCCAAACTGGCCACCGAGTTTTCGGAAGACGTGGGTTCGGCCCAGCGGGGCGGTGATCTGGGCTACGCCAAGCGGGGCGCGATGGTCGCCGAGTTTGAAGGGGCCGCCCTGAAACTCAAGCCCGGTGAAATGTCGGATATCGTTGAATCGGAATACGGTCTGCACCTGATCCAGCTCATCGAGACGCGCGGCGCAGAATACCACGCCCGCCACATCCTGCTGCGGCCGGATTACAACCGCCTCGACGTGTCGGAGCCGACGCGCTTTCTGGACAGCCTGCGGACCCTGATTGCCGCCGACACCCTCAAGTTTGAAAAAGCCGCCAAGGACTTTTCGGAAGACAAAGCCACGGCCGACGCGGGCGGCATCATGCGCGACCCCAACAGCAACGCCTCGCTGCAGCCGATGGACCAGTCCATGGATTACGCGCTGTTCATGACGCTGGACTCGATGAAGGTAGGCACCATCAGCCGCCCGCTGACCTTCCGGACGGAAGACGGCAAAAGCGCCATGCGGATTCTGTACTTCAAACGGAAGGTAGACCCGCACACGGCCAGCCTCAAAGACGACTACGAAAAGATTGCCAACATTGTCATGGCTAATAAAAAGAACAAAGCCATCGATGACTGGTTTAGAAAAGCAGTGGCCGATGTGTACATCAACATCGACCCCGAATTCGAAGCCTGCGGCGTCCTCAGGAACGTCCGGGCCGAAGGACAATAAGTGAGTTAAGAGTTAAGAATTAAAAATTAAAAGTAATTATCTCGGTTACTTTTAATTTTTAATTCTTAACTCTCAACTCTTAACTCTCACTTCCTAACTCCTTTCACACTGTGGTTCAGTACAATTCAGATGTTGCCGCTGCTGAGGCGCTGAATGAGGCGCACAAACGACTGACGGGCGAAATTTCGAAGGTAGTCATCGGACAGGACGAAACGGTCCGGCTGCTGCTGACCGCCATTTTCTGCCAGGGTCACTGCTTACTGGTGGGCGTTCCGGGTCTGGCCAAAACGCTTTTGATCCAGACCATCGCCGGGGCGCTGGACCTGAGCTTCAACCGGATTCAGTTTACGCCTGACCTGATGCCTTCCGATATTGTCGGCTCCGAAACCCTCGATCAGGAACGGCGCTTCAAGTTCATCAAAGGGCCCATTTTTGCCAACATCATCCTGGCGGACGAAATCAACCGGACCCCGCCCAAAACCCAGTCGGCCCTGCTGGAAGCCATGCAGGAATATTCGGTGACGATTGCCGGACAGAAATACCCGCTTGGCCGCCCGTTTTTTGTACTGGCGACGCAGAACCCGATCGAACAGGAAGGAACCTATCCCCTGCCCGAAGCCCAGCTGGACCGCTTTATGTTCAACATCTGGCTGGATTATCCCTCGTATCAGTCGGAGCTGGACATTGTGAAGAGCACGACCAGCGACGAGCGCTATCAGGTGCAGAAAGTTATTTCGGGAGAAGAAATTCAGGCGTTTCAGCACCTGGTACGGCGCGTGCCGGTGGTCGATAACGTGATCGAATACGCCGTCCGGCTAGTCCACAAAACCCGCCCCAATACCGAACTTGCCCATGCCGATACCAACCAGTACCTGGAATGGGGTGCCGGTCCGCGGGCGTCGCAGTCGCTGATTCTGGCGGCCAAGTGTAACGCCCTGCTGAACGGCAAATACTCGCCCGATATCGAAGACGTCCGGGCCGTGGCGCTGCCGATTCTGCGCCACCGGATCGTCCGGAACTTCAAGGCCGAGGCGGAAGGCATCACGGTAGACAACCTGATCAAACGACTCCTGTAATTCCGGCTAACGCCGGGGTTTATACGAAAAAAGCGGACCGAACGTCCGCTTTTTTCATTTTACCTATTCTCCCGGTTCCCGGAACGCCTTTACATCCTCCGGGGTGTCGAGGTCGATGCGACCGGCTTCAAACTCCACGATGGCGCAGTGGTCCCGGTTCTGTTCAATGAGCCAGCGCGCGCCCTTATCTCCTTCCAGCGAAAGCAGGGCCTCGATGTAATCCCGGCTGAACAACGCCGGAACACCCAGGTGCCCCGCATACCGGCAGGCCACAATCGGCTTCCCGCTTTCTGCAAAAACATGGGCCAGCTGCTTGACCAGACCGGCGTTGACGAACGGCTGGTCGGTCAGCAGAAACAGAACGCCGTCGATTTCGCGCAGGGTCAGGTAAAGCGCCGCCAGTCCGGTTTTGATGGACGTAGACAGGCCCTGTTGCCAGAACGGATTGTCGATGACCGTAATGGGCAGGCCGTCCAGTTCCGGCGTCATTTGTTCCTTGTGCGCCCCCAGCACCACCACGACCGGCCGCAGATCCGTTTCCAGAGCGGCGTCCACCGTCCGGCGCAGCAGGGTACGCCCTTCCACCTCAATCAGTTGTTTTAGCTGGCCGCCCATGCGGGTAGAGGCACCGGCCGCCAAAATCACGACTCCAATATTCATACTGCAAAGAAAGAATTCCTGCCGGACATACCGAAGGGCGTCGCTCGAATTTGGGGCCCGGCGGCGTTTAATCCAGCGGAAGGTACACCGTAAACGTGGTTTGCTCTCCGGGTCGGCTCTTTACGGTCAGGAGTCCTTTGTGGTTTTCCACAATCTTTTTGCACAAGGCCAGCCCGACGCCGGTTCCCGGGTATTTTTCGGCCCCGTGCAAACGCTGGAACATGCCGAAAATCCGTTCCAGATGGCGGTCGTCGATCCCGATGCCTTTGTCGATGAAGTCAATCTTTGCGTAGGCTTTTTCTTCGGAGGGAAAAGCTCCGGGCTCCACCACCGGCCGGTTGACCACTTCCCCGCGGATGTGCACGACCGGCGGTTTGCCCGGCTGGTGGAACTTCAGGGCGTTGTTCAGCAGGTTGTCCAGAAGCTGATAAAGCTGGCGCATGTCGCCCTTGACCCTGGGCAGTTTGTCTAGCTGCACCTCCGCTCCAGATTTCCGGATGGAGGCTGCTGCGTCGCTGATTACCTCCTCCGCTAATTTGTTCAGGTCGATGGAGCGCATGTTTGCCGGGCGGGTCGTCAGCCGGGAGTACGCCAGCAGATCGCTGACCAGCGCGTGCATCCGGGTTACGGCGTGCTGGAGGCGATTGACCAGCCCCACCCCCTCTTCATCCATCCGGTCGCCGTACTGGCTAAGCAGAATGTCGCTGAATGCCTTGATTTTGCGAAGCGGCTCCTGAAGGTCGTGGGAAGCCACCGAAGCAAACTGGTGGATGTTGTCGTTGGACATTTCCAGCGCCTGGTTCATGTTCACTAGCTGCTGCTGGTAGCGAATCGAGGCCGAAACGTCGGAGAAAGTGAGCAGCACGCCATCATCCTGTTTGACCATCAGGATATCCATCCAGATGCGCTCGTCGCCGTTCTGGTACGGCAGTGTGAAGCGCTGGCTTCGGCCCGTTTCGGTGGTTTCGACGGCGCGCTGAAACAGCCCGGTCGTGTGTACGTCGGGGAAAACGTCCGCCCACCGGCAGCCGATCATTTCCTGCGGGGTCCGGTTCACGTAGCGGGCGTTGGCCGGGTTGGTCATCAGCACCGTAAAATCCGTCACGAGGCCCGCATAATCCCGGACCGCCCGGAGCAGCAGCAGCGGCAGCAGCGACTCGGAAACAATCGTTTCCAGCAGTTGCGCCTGGCTCATGGACGGCGTGATGTCCTCCAGCACCAGCATCAGTTCGGCTTCCCGGAACGGAACCGCCACCACGCGAATCCAGGCCCGGGCCGGGTAATAGTAATGCGTTTCGAAGTAAGGTCGGCCCCGGTCGATAACGCGCTGCAGCACCGGGAGGTATTGTTCGCGGACCGGGTAGATCTCAAACAGTCTGAGGCCGACCTGAAGATTTTCCGAGCGGAAACCGGTGTATTCGAGCAGGCCCGGCGTGAAATAAATAATTTCGAAGTCTACTAATGCTTTTTCCTCATGAACCGGTTTGAAAATTACATAACCGTACGGGGACTTCTCCAGTATCTTCCGATAAAAATCAGGTCCAAATTCAAGCGATGAGGAGTCCATCTATATATCGGGTCACCAGCCGTTGTGTTTACTTAAGATTTTTACTTAGCGGCTCGTAATTAAGTTGCTAATTATCAATAAACTGAAAATAACCCAATCTTCCCTACAAACCATTAAAATTTTGCGAACTAATTAGTGAATGGTTAAACAAAGCGGCATACCCGATGTTATGTGAACTAATCCCTTTTATTCTATAATTTTTGTAGACAAACAGGCCCTGGGCTTGCCGGGAACCGTTTGCATTTTTCGTTCACACTATTCACACCTAAAGCAAAGCAAAATGAATGCATTACAGGAAGTGCTGGAGATGGTAGAGCGGCTTGAGGCCCCCCAGCATGTGGCGGAGGCAGAGGCGGAAATGACGGCGTTTATGCAAACGGCCAGCCCTACAGAACAGTTTCAGATTCAGGAGTCGGTCGGCGAAAAGGCCCGCTTACTGCTGGAGGAGCTGGATGAATTAAAGATAGTCATCAACAAATACCTCGGAATAAGTGGAATTGATACGATTTAAATCAGGTTGACAAAAAACCAGAAACGCGGCCAATCTTCTGGCCGCGTTTTTTATGTCAAAGGGAGGAGGTGGTCATGACACTTTCGCCGGTTTGGTGGATCGGCGCATTCTTGAATTTCAATGGTCGGCCCGACGCTTTGCGGAAGAAGGCCTGAATTTCGGCCACCACCGAGAGGGCGATTTCCTGCGGTGTTTCCGCGCCCAGATCAAGCCCGACGGGTCCGAAAATCCGGTCTGTATCCCCGGGTTTCAGTCCCGAAACCTCGCCCAGCAGGGCGTCGCCCCGCTTTTTGGGTCCCAGCAGACCGATGTACGGAATGTCGGTCTGCAGGAGTTTTTCCAGCACGGCCCGGTCGTATTTGTAATTATGCGAAATCAGTACGGCGGCCGAAAATTCGTCGATCGCCAGTTTCTGGGCCACTTCGTCCCGCGGAATGGCGACCATTTCGTCCGCGGCGGCGAAGCGTCTGGGCATCAGGTGCGCCACGCAGTCGTCGGTAATGACCACCCGCCAGCCGACCTGTTTGGCCAGCTGCACGAGCGGGGCGGCGTCGTACCCCGCGCCAAACACCAGCAGCTGAATATCGGGCTTCAGCGTTTCCGAAAAAACGGAGCCGTCGGGCAGCGGTGTATCCAGCGTGACGATCTGCCGTTCGCGGATGATGCGGGCCAGGGTTTCGACGCGGTTGCCGGGGTCCGTCGGGTCGATGGGTTCGAGCAGAACGTCGAGAATGCCGTTACAGCCCAGACCGATGCCGAAGTTTTCGCCTTCCGGGTCCGAGGTGTCGTATACGACTAACCGTGCCTGTCCGCTGCTCATCACCTCGCGGGCTTTCCGGAGGGCATCTCCTTCCAGACAGCCGCCGCTGATGGCTCCGATCCACTGCCCGTCGTCGGTGATGTACATGCGGGCTCCCGGCCTCCGGTAACCTGATCCGCGCAGGCCGACCACCGTCGCCAGCGCCGCCCGCCGCTGTCCAAAATCCGTCTGCCGGTAGGCGTTGATAATTTGCTGAAACTCATTAATCATACCTGTGCCCGCCAGTTGCCTGTGTACGCGGCAGGCTGGCGAAATCAAATTTGGTTATTTTTTTTCGTAAAAACCTCTTCCGGGTAACCTACTTCGACCAAAAACAATCCGTTGGCCGGGGCCGAGCGTCCGGCTTTCCGGCGGTCGCGCTCCCGAATGATCTGTTCGAATTCGGCTACCGTCATGCGCCCCTGCCCCACTTCGAGCAGCGTCCCGACCAGTGTCCGGACCATGCCGTAGAGGAAGCGGTTGGCTTTGATGTGAAAGGTAAGTTCGTCGTTTACGAGCAGCCATTCGGCCCGCTCAATCTTGCACCGGAAATGACTCACGCTTGTCCGCACCTTGCTGAAGCTCTGGAAATCCGTGTGTTGCAGCAACAAAGCACTCGCTTCGTTCATGCGGTCAATGTCGAGATCGGCCCGAAACACATAGACCAGATCCGTCAGGAACGGGCTTTTCCGCTGCCGGATTCGGTACTGGTAATACCGCGAAAAGGCCGTGTACCGGGCGTGGTCGTCGTCGCGCACCGGGAAGATGGCGTGAATGGCCACATCGGGCGGCAGCATGCAGTTGAGGGCGTGCAGAAAGGCGCCGGTCACGGTCAGCGGCTCCCCGACTTCAAAATGAGCAAACTGCTGTTCGGCATGGACCCCCGAATCGGTCCGGCCGCTGCCGACAATTTCGATGGGCTGCCGGAGGATGGTGCTGAGGGCCTTTTCCAGCACCTCCTGCACGCTGATGCCATTGCGCTGGTGCTGCCAGCCGTGGTAATTCGTGCCTTTGTAAGATAACTCAATGAAATAACGCATGTAACGGCAAAAATAAACAACGGCGCGGGTTTTAGGGCCGCGCCGTTGAGGGGTTTGTCTTTATTTCCGGATTATTCCGGCGGCGACATTTCCTCACTTTCCTGACTCAAATCAATTCCTTCGTAGATTTCCCCCAGCGTCATGCCGAAGCCGAGCCGTGAAAACTCGATGCGGTCATCCCAGTGCTCGTACACGGTGTTGATCCATTCGTCGGTTTCTTCGCGTCGGCTGAAGAGTTCGACCACGGCGGCGTACTGGTCTACCAGCACATAGTACCAGAGCGAGGGCAGTTTGCGGTACTGCCGCCACTTGAAACCCCTGTCTTTCTCGGCCGTGGAAGCCGAAAGTACCTCTACCAGAATGCGCGGCTGACGAACCATCAGGTTTGTCCCCCGCAGGTCGAACGGGTGGCAGGCCACGATAACGTCCGGGTACGGATAATACAGGCCGCGAATGACTTCGACCTTAATGTTTTCCGAAAAGACGTTGCAACCTTTTGGCCTGAAAAAAGCCTTTAACAAATCTTTTACCCGGTCTACCAGCAGATTATGCGTCACGGTCGTACCCGCCATCGCAAACACCTCACCGCTGTAAAACTCATACCGGATATCGCTTTCTTTTTCCAGTTCAAAGTATTCTTCGACGGTGTACCGCGGATGAGAAAGAGGAAGAGCGTTCATGGTTTTATTATTTGCCTGACGAAACTACCGAAAAAGAATGGTTCGGACAACGAACCTACTGCGCCAACTGCCGGGCTTCTGGTTTTGCTCTAGCATTCGCGCCGGGGTGGAAATTTCACAGGAGGCGTGCACAAGTATTTCTCGCAGATTAACGCGGATTTTAAGCGCAGATTTTCACAGAAAGTCTGCGAGAATCTGCGCTTAAAATCCGCGTTAATCTGCGAGAAACAACTCACCCTGATCACAGAAAAAGCCAGACCTGCACCCGGCAAGTCTGGCTTTTCTTAAACGGTTTGCAAACCGTCTTATTCCATAATCTTGCCCAGCGCGTTGTCGTAGAGTTCGCCCGCTTCGGCCACGGTCAGAACCGTTTCACCATCCACCACGAAGTCCGCTTCGGTCACTTCGCCGATTTTGCTGAAGGCCACGCCCGCGCTTTGCAGAGCCGCTTCGAACTCGGCGCTTCGTACCGGCGCTACGGATACCACCACCCGGCTCTGGCTCTCGCCGAACAGGTAGGCATCCTTGCGGAACGCGGAATCCGTCGTGATCGAGAAGCCCGTGCCGCCCGCCATGGCCGACTCGGCCACGGCGACGAACAGCCCGCCGTCCGATACGTCGTGGGCCGAAACGACCAGTTTTTGCGTAATCAGCGTCTTGACAGCGGCCTGCACGGCCAGTTCCTCCTCCATGTCGAAGGCCGGGGCCGGCGACGCCTTCACGCCGCGGAACGAGTACAGGTACTCCGACGAAGCAATATCGGCCTTCGGCTGACCGACCAGGTAAACGAGGTCGCCAACGCTCCGGAAGTTCAGCGTCATGCGGTTGCCGGGGTCTTCCATCAGGCCGAGCATCCCGATGGTCGGCGTCGGGAAGACCGGGCCGTCGTCGGAACTCTGGTTGTAGAAGCTGACGTTTCCGCCCGTCACCGGCGTTTCGAAGCGGCGGCAGGCCTCGCCCATGCCTTTCACGGCTTCCACGAAGTGCCAGTATACTTCCGGCACGTACGGGTTGCCGAAGTTCAGGTTGTTGGTCACGGCCAGCGGCTCGCCGCCGGAGCAGACGATGTTCCGGGCGGCTTCGGCCACGGCGATCTGCGCACCCGTGTTCGGGTTGGCGTTGACGTAGCGGCTGTTGCAATCGACTGTGATGACGATGGATTTGTTGCTCAGACCCGTTTCCGGCGTTTTGATGCGCACCACG
Source organism: Tellurirhabdus rosea (assembly GCF_026278345.1). Taxonomy (NCBI): domain Bacteria; kingdom Pseudomonadati; phylum Bacteroidota; class Cytophagia; order Cytophagales; family Spirosomataceae; genus Larkinella; species Larkinella roseola. Next base: position 5,050,955 of record NZ_CP111085.1, on the reverse strand, counting down.
GCGGCGTCCGACGGGGCGTTGGTGCTGCGGTTGGCCGTGCCGACCATCGAGTCGTACTGCTCGTAAATCCAGCGGCGGGAGCAGATATTCGGGTGCGCCAGCAGGTGTTTCGCCACGGACTTCAGTTCCTGAGTCTGCACATCCTGCACGCTATCGATCGAAAACTTTTCAAATTCTTTGATGTACGCCGGTTCGCGGTATTCGCGGTGGTACTGCGGCGCGCCGCCGCCCAGCACGAGGTCGTGGGCCGGAACGTCGGCCACCAGCTGACCGTAGCGGTAGAAATGCAGCCGCCCGGTATCCCCTTCCGGTGCGGCGGTCACCTCACCGATCTGTTCGCAGTGCAGGTCCCATTTCTCGAAAATGCCGTTGATGACGTCTTCCTTCCCTTTTTCGACCACCACGAGCATCCGCTCCTGCGATTCGGAAAGGAGGATTTCGAACGGCTCCATGTTCTGCTGGCGGGTCGGCACCTTGTCGAGGTCGATGATCATGCCGTGTTCGCCCTTGGCGCTCATTTCGGAGGTCGAGCAGATGATGCCCGCCGCGCCCATGTCCTGAATGCCGATGACGTAGCCCGTGGCGATGATTTCCAGCGTCGCTTCGAGCAGCAGTTTTTCCATGAACGGGTCGCCCACCTGCACGGCCGGGAGCTTCTCTTCCGACTTTTCGGAAATATCTTCGGAAGCAAACGTCGCCCCGTGGATGCCGTCCTTACCGGTCGCGGACCCAACGATGAACACCGGGTTGCCGACGCCGTACGAAGTGGCTTTAGCCACGGTACCGACCTTCACGATTCCGGCCGAGAACGCGTTGACCAGCGGGTTGGTGTTGTAACATTCGTCGAAATACACCTCGCCGCCGACGGTCGGAATGCCGAACGCGTTGCCGTAATCGCCGATGCCTTTCACCACGCCCCGCAGCAGGCGCCGCGTTTTGGGCAGGCTCAGGTCGCCGAAGCGCAGCGAGTTCAGCTGGGCGATGGGCCGGGCACCCATCGTAAAAATATCGCGGTTGATCCCGCCCACGCCCGTTGCCGCGCCCTGGTAGGGTTCGAGGGCCGAGGGGTGGTTATGGGATTCGATTTTGAAGCTACAGGCCAGGCCATCGCCGATGTCCACGAGTCCGGCGTTCTCTTCGCCCGCCTTCGCCAGCATCCGTTCGGAGTCGCGGGGCAGGGTTTTGAGCCAGACGATGGAGTTTTTGTACGAGCAGTGTTCCGACCACATGACCGAGAAAATGCTCAGTTCGGTGAAATTGGGTTTGCGGCCCAGAATGTCACAGATGCGGTCGTATTCGTCGGGAAGCAGGCCCAGTTTGCGGGCGGTTTCGACAGTGGGAATTGCTTGTTCAGGTGCTTCGGCAGCCATGCGTAATAAACAGAAGTGATTACTGGCCGCAAAGGTAGGGCTTTTCGGTGGGAAATGGCAGAAAAAAACGTCCCGGCTCGCGGGCCGGGACGTTTTCCTTACTCGTCAAACTGAATCGAACTAAGGTTAATCAGGTCGTTGAACGGTTTCTGTCGCCGCACGACCACGAAGTAAAGGTCGTGCTTTCCGCTCAGGGGCTTGTCGAATCCGGCGGTCAGTTTCTCCCGTTTGTTCCACCCGCCCGTCGGCCTGAACGGTGTCCGGCTCACCACCGGCCCGGCGTACGAATCGAGCCGGACCTCGATTTCGCCGTCCTTGTCCTGGGCCGAGTATTCGTAGGTTAGCGTTCGGATGCCCGTTAGGTCGATGTTTCTGAGCATGATGTGCGCCTTGTGACTGCCCTGGCTCAGGCTGTTGCCCCAGCGCGGAAAGCCCTTCACCTCGTCGGCATACACGGTGCTTACTTTGGCCGGGCGCAGCGTGATCAGGTCGATCCCTGTCAGCGGCTCCGCCCCTTTCGCGCCTGCATCCGTGTACGACGCCAGTAGCGTGTACTGCCCGCGCGGCTCGTTGGCCTTGTGCTCCCGGAAGGTCAGCACGCCTTCGGTCGCCAGCGTTTTCTGCGCCTGCTGTTTGTCCGTCAGCGAGAAAATGTACCGGACCATTTCCTGGGCGTCGGGCAGCGGCACCTGCGGGTGGGCGCTCATGACGTACTGTTTGCTCCAGTTGCCGCCCCCGCCGGTGATGATTTTGCGGGCAAGCATGTCCAGCGAGCCGTTTTCGGTTTTGTATCGCCGGGCAATATCGACAAACGTCGGCCCAACCGATTTTTTGTCCACCTGATGACAGGCTTTGCAGTCGCTGTTGGCCATCAGACTTTTGCCCAGCGGTTCCGGTGTCAGCACCTGGTGCCCGGCTGAGGCTTCGCGGGACGCGGCGGGCTGCGGGTTATACGCCAGGTAGACGCTGACCTTGCCGGGGTCGATGCGCGGAGTTTCCTGATCGGTCACCTTCACGGCGTACGCCAGCGGCTTGCCTTCCCAGAAAAACGAGCGGTTGCCGGGGGTCGTGATGGTCACTTCCGGACGGGCGTTGCCGACCTTGACCAGAATGGTATCCGTGCCGACCTTCCCGGCCGCGTCCGTCACCCGGAATACCGCCGGATAGGTGCCCGGCCGGGTGTAGGTAAACCGGGCCTCGGGACGGGTTGCGCCGACCGTCCGGCCATCGAAAAGCCATTCGTAAGTCAGCCGGTCGTCTTCGTCGAGGTCCGTACCCCGGCCGCTGAAACGAACCTGCAGCGGGGCCGGTCCGGCGGCTTCCCGGACCAGCGGGACGTTCTGCCGGGATTCGGAGGTGAGGTAGGCTTTGGCACTGGCCTGCGCCACGGCCGTAGAATCGAAGACGCGGGCGGAGGCCAGCGGGGCGCGGTTGCCGGTATTGTACTCGATCCGGACCAGCCGGGCGTCGTCGTTGTCAGCGCCGTAGACAGAGCCGTATTCGAGCATATACATGACGCCGTCGCGGGTAAAGGCCAGATCGATGGGGCGGCGGAAGTCGCCGTTGCCCGCCATGAACGGTTCGGAGCGGACGTAGTTTTCGTTCTGGTCGAACCGGAGCACCATCACCCAGTTGCGCATCCAGTCGAAGACGAATAGCCCGCCGTCGTAGTATTCGGGAAATTTGCCGGGCGAGGCCGAGGCCCGGTCGTAGCTATAAAACATCCCCGCCATTGCCGAACGGCCGCCCAGACCCAGTTCCGGAAATTCGGCCGAAGCGGCGTACGGATACCAGATCATGGCGGGCGTAGCGGGCGGCAGGCTGGTCAGGCCCGTGTTGTTGGGCGACTGGTTGACCGGCGCTTTCGGATCGAACGGGGGGCCGGCCGTGTTGTCGGCAAAATCCCATTTGGCGTAGGCGTAGTTGTTGCCGACGAAGTACGGCCAGCCGAAAAAGCCCGGTTTTTTGGCCTGGTTGAATTCGTCGTACCCGCGCGGCCCCTGAAGACTGTCCTTCCCGGCGTCGGGGCCGATTTCGCCCCAGTACACCACCGACGTTTTCGGGTTCACGGCGATGCGGTACGGGTTGCGGCAGCCCATCGCGTAGATTTCGGGCCGCGTTTTTTCTGTGCCTTTCGGAAACAGGTTGCCCACCGGAACCGTGTAGGTGCCGTCGGCTTCGGGATGGATGCGCAGAATTTTTCCTTTCAGATCGTTGGTGTTCCCGGCCGACCGCTGGGCGTCGAGGCTGTAATATTCCCTGCCGGGGCGCTCGTCGATGGGCGCGTAGCCGTTGGACGGGAACGGGCTGGAACTGTCGCCGGTCGAGAGGTACAGGTTTCCGTCCTTATCCCAGGCCAGCGAACCCCCGTGGTGCGCCCCGCTGTTGATTTCGACGGGCACTTTCAGCAGCACTTTTTCCGACGACAAATCCAGCGAATTGTCCGGATTCACCACAAACCGCGAGAGGTAAAAATCAAACGGTTCGCTTTCGGAAGGCGGGGCGTAATAAACGTAGATAAACGGGTTCCGGCTGAAATTCGGGTCCAGCGTCACGCCGATGAGGCCCGTGCCGCCTTTGGAGGTAATCGGGAATTTGTGCACCAGTTTGTTCTGCCCCGTTCTGGCATCGTAAACCGACAGTTTCCCTTTCAGTTCGGTATAAAAAACCCGTCCATCGTCCGCTACGGCCAGTTCCATCGGCGAGTCCAGGTCGTTGACCAGCACGGTTTTCACGAAGCGGTTCTGCTCCGGCACTTCGACCGAATACGCTTTGCGGTAGTCACGCGGCCGGTTGTTGCCCATGGCGTACTGAATGCCGCCGAGCACGTGCTGCAGGAAATCGGGCTGGCTGAAGCTCTCGTCGGTATGACCGCCGCCCGTGTACCAGGCCCGCCCGCCGTCGAACTCGTGGTACCAGGCGATGGGGTGACTGGCGCCATTGGTGCCGCCCTCGTAGGTGTTCTCGTCCAGATTCGCCAGCACCTTCAGGCCGGTGTAGAACGAGCGGTAGTTGTACCATTCGTCGGTGCGCTCCCAGCGGTCGGGCAGGTGGGCGGTCGAAGGGTGGGCCTTATCGGTCACTTCGACGGTTGCCTTCCGGACGTTCGGGTGGTTGGGGTGGCTCGAAAAATGAGCGCCCATCAGCTTGGCGTACCAGGGCCATTCGTATTCCGTGTCGGCCGCCGAATGAATCCCGACGTAGCCGCCGCCCGCCTGGATGTACCGCTCAAAAGCCGCCTGTTGCTGCGGATTGAGGACGTTTCCGGTCGTACAATTGAAAATAACGGCCGCGTAGCGTTTCAGGCTGTCGTCGGTGAAAAAGGCCGCGTTTTTGGTGGTATCGACCAGGAAGCGATGCTCCTTCCCCAGCTTCTGAATCGCCGCGATGCCAAAGGGAATGGACGTGTGCACCCAGCCTTTGGTTTTGGAAAAGACCAGCACGCGGGGCAGCGGGGCGGGCGCCGCCTGAACGGAGGTCTGAGCGGCGGCCGTTGATGGCGCCGTGGGTTTGGCACGAAGGCAGGCGTACAGGCCCAGTGAGGCGGCGACGACCCCCAGCAGGGACAGCGTCGGCCGGGCAACGGACGAAAGGCTCATGAATGAATGGCTTTAGGAATTTTAGGGGAAAGGCAGGATGCCGGGGGACTTACTGCCTGCCCCCGGCCCCTTCCGCATCCGGCGATTCATTCAAAAAATTCCGTGACCTTTCAGGGGCCTTAATTCGGGCGGAATCAGAATTTACCAGCTTAACTGAATCAGGGAAACACCCTGCCGGGGCAGGTCGAAGGTCAGCGTCGTTTTGCCGCCGGCCACCGCTTTGGACGTTGGCGGGGTCAGTTCCTGGAGCCCGCCCGCCTGTTCCAGCGCCTTGTACTGCTCGGCCGACACCTGCTGCGGACTTCCCATCGACTTCCACTTCTCGAAGGCGTTGCTGTGCCGGTCATCCACCCGGTAGTGGCGGGTCAGCACCTTCTTTTGGGATAGGCCGTTGATGGTGAGCTGGACCGGAGTGGCCGGGCCGGGCACGTCGTCATCGTGGTAATTCCACACCATCACGCAGAGCGAGCGGGCACTTTTGCTGGCGATCGCGTTCACGTCGTTCTCGGCCCGGACGCCGCTGGCGATGATGGAAGCCGCTTTGAGCCCCTTGTCGGTCTGGACCGCCAGCCGCTGGCCGCTCATTTTGCCAAACATCCGGAAAATGTTCAGCACGGGCTTATCGACGCCGTGCGTCGCCAGATCGCGGAAACCGGCAAACCACGGCTGATCCTCGAACTCGAACGACCAGCTCACGGCCCCGCGCAGGTTCACCTGGTGCTGGTCCATCAGCTCGTAGATGCGGGCAAACGAGGAGGCGGTGTAGCTGGAATACATCGTGCCGTTCCGGTAGCCGTAGCGGGGGTCGCGCGTGACGGCGCAGGCCGCACAGCCTTCGGGATCACATTCCCCGATGATGATGGGAATGTTTTTCAGTTCGGGAAACGAATTGACGGCTTCGAACGCCCGCTGGATGTCTTTCAGCTGTACGCCCATGTTCATGCGGATATGGCCGCCGACAAATTCCGGGTTGCCTTTGGCGTGGAAGCCGATGTATTGGAGCGGCGTCCCGATTTTACCCGTCGCGTAGTTCTGCCCCCGCAGGCAGTGTTCGATGAAGCGGGTCAGGTAGCTGTAGGCTTTTTCGCTGCGCGGACTGGTGGTATGCGGCCCGCCGATGGTGCATTCGGGGCAGGCCCGTTTCAGGCCGTCGGCGGCGTAATCGTACAATTTGCAGTATTCGTCGAACGTCCCCGACCAGTAGCTGATGTCCGGCTCATTCCAGACTTCCCAAAGCCAGCTTGTCACTTCCTTTTTTCCGTAGCGGTCGATGCTGTGTCTGACCCACTGATACACCAGTTCCCGCCATTTGTCGTAGTCTTTCGGCGGGTAGGTCCAGCCCGTCCAGAGGTTGCCGCCCTGGCTCCAGCGGTGTTCGTAAGGTTCGGGCTTGACCGAAAGCGCCTGGGGCATAAACCCGATTTCCATGAGCGGCTTCATGCCCCGTTTGACGTAGGTGTCCACGATGCTGTCCACCACCGTCCAGTTATAAATGGGCCGGCCGCTGGCATCTTCCCGGTAGGCATCCGTAAAGCCCCATTTCAGGTCAGGACCGGGGCTGTTGCCTTTCGAAGTCAGCAGGTTGTGCGCCCGGACGTAGACCGGCACGGGACTAAGCTGCTGCAGTTCGGTGAGCAGTTTCTGGCCGTCTTTCCGGGTGGTGTAATTGGGTTCGTCGTAGCCGAAAAACGCCCAGAACGGCTTCATGTCGCCCACCGGCCTGGCGGCATCGACCGCGATAGCGACGGGCAGTGGCTGGCCGCCAGCCACGCCACCCCAAATCAGCAGACAGAATAAAAAAATACGCTTCATGGTTCAGGAAGTCTAAGGAAATTGGGGCAGGCCGGGCCGGGTTTAGTCTTTAAGCCAGTTATTCGCTTTCATCCAGGCAAACAGCGGCTCCATCCAGCCGGGGTGGCGGAAGATGAATCCGTGATCGCCTTTGGGATAAATGTGCATCTCCACCGGGACTTTCAGGCGCCGGAGTTTTTGGAAATAGACGATGCTGTTGTCCACATCGACCAGTTTGTCGTCGGCCGCGTGGGTCAGGTAGGCGGGCGGCGTGTTGGCCCTTACCTGAAGTTCGTTGGAGAAGAGGTCCGCGTCCTGCCGCGACGGGGTTTTCCCCAGCAGATTATCCCGCGAGCCGCCATGCGTCAGGCTGTCCTGCATGCTGATTACCGGGTAGATGAGAACCTGAAAATCGGGCCGCAGGCTGGTCTGGCTGCTGTTTTCGATATACGCCTTTTCGAAATGCGTCGCGGCCGTCGAAGCCAGATGGCCGCCCGCCGAGAAGCCCATAATTCCGATTTTGGCTTTGTCGATTCCCCATTTGGCGGCGTTGTCGCGGACCAGTTTCAGGGCCTGCTGGGCATCCTGCAACGGACCGATTTTCTTGTCGGGCATGATGGCGTCGCTGGGCAGCCGGTATTTTAGCACAAAAGCCGCCACGCCTTTTTCCGCCAGCGCCTTCGCCGTTGCCACGCCTTCGCCCTGGTACACGACCACGCCGTAGCCGCCGCCGGGAATGACGATCACCGCCGCCCCGGACGCCCGGCCGGGAGCGGGTTTAAAAAATTCCAGCGTGGGCCGGGTAATGCCTTTCAGCACGCCCGACGCCGCCCCCGACTCCTGGAGGTCGGAGGCTTTGGAGTTCGGCACGGCTGGCGAATACAGCGGAATGATCTCCTGCGCCGTGGCCGTTAGCGGGCAAGCCAGCAGCCAGCCGGCCACCGCCAGTTTGCCTGTATACTGCTTTCCTGCGGTCAGCCACGTTATTCTGAAGCGCTTCATGTTGGTAAGGTTTAACGGGTAGTTAGTTTCATTCAGCATCCGCCGCGTTTTGGTCAAAGGCGTTGGGCCTTACCTGCCCGCCGTGGGTTTATAGCCCAGCAAGGTCAGCATGGTGGCCGCGTACCGTTTTCCCAGTTCACGGTATCCGGCGGCATTGAAATGCAGGTTATCCGCCGCGTCGGGGCAGCCCGCCGAGGAGATCACGTGCGCATTCCGGATCGTTTGCGGAAGCGTGGCAATGATTTTGTTCATGCTCGCGCAAACGCCCCCCTGGTCGGCGTTGACCGTTTCGCCCGCCAGCAACGGCACTTTTCTGGGCTTTAGATCCAGGTCCTTCATCAGGTTGTCGTACACGACCTTCACCTTTTTTGTCCAGAGTGAATCGTTGGTGTTCGACTCGCCCTGATGCAGCAGAATGCCCTTGATGACCCCGTCTTTCTGCGCCCGTTTCGCCATCTCGACCAGCCGGGCGTAGGGGTTTCCGTCGTACTCTTTAAGCATGTTCTTCATCCAGCCCGGCACATTCGCGGTGTACGACTCGTAATGATCTTTGTCGAACAGCTCGATTTTACAGCCACCGACGGCCACATTGATGACCCCTATCCGGACGTTTTCGGGAAGATTCGCCACCAGTTCCCGGCCAAAATAATCGGCGGGCGTCAGGCCGGTCCGGCAGCGGCACAGGGGCGGGACGGCGGTGTACCAATTGCCTTTTGTTCGGTTAATCGCCGGGCAGTCAACGGCTTCCATGACCTGAAACCGGCTGCTGACGTTGACGGTATCCTGCGGTTCAATGCGGGCGTTGCCCTCCATGTTGGATTGCCCGAAACAGAGGAAGATGTAAAAGTTCTTGTCCTGGGCCTGCACGGACTTCCCGACGAGGCAAAACAGAAACACAAGGAGTAAGGGTAGGTTAATCTTTCTCATAGCGGTCATCCGAAAACCAATGGGTTAATTATTGATAATCAAAGTCGTTACGCTGTTGCCGGGGAAGTCGAAGGTGACCGCTTTGGCCGCAACGGTCAGCTCTTTTTTCACCAGGGTTGCTGTTTCAGAAGTAGTGTAAGCCGTGGCCGATTTGGGTGTCAAACCGTTGAACTGCACGTTTTTTACCGTCGATGAGGCCGTATTGAGCACGACCAGAACGGTTTGCGGGCCGTTCTGGTAGGCCGTTATTTTCAGGAAATAATTCCCGTCGGCCTGTGTGTCAATTCGCACGAAGCCCGGCCGTACGAATTTTGAAAAATGCGAAAAAGCCGAGCCCCGCCTGAGCACTTCGCCGTTGGTGGTTCCTTCTTCCCCATCGCCGATAAACGAGTAATACCGCTGCAAATACCACCAGATGTAGGCATTCCAGTTGCTGGTCATGGCGTCGTGGACCGAGGTGAGCATCTTCATGGTTTCGGTCCATTTTGCGGTTTCCGAATACGTACTCCATTTCGGGGCACCCGCGTTTCCGGTGTCGAGATTCAGGAGGTACTCGGTCATCCAGATTTCCTTCTTCTGTTGCTCAGCCAGCGGAAACCTGCCGATACCTCCGCCATACAGGTGTCCGGCTATGATGTCGAACTTCCTGGCGGCCTCAGGATCAGACAGCAGCGCGTTGGTCATTTGCTGGTTGAAGTTCAGCGATTCGGGAGCGGCCAGCTTCGCGCCCACAATCTGACCGGGTGCCTTCAGGAAGTTAATCATGTCGGTGGCCGTCCAGTCGCAGGACTCGTAAGTGGGTTTCCAGTCGGGTTCGTTCTGGATGGACACCACATCGATTTTGGCCCCGTTGCTGGTCATAAAGGCCAGAAACTCGTTGATGTAGTCTTTGAACGCCTTATAGTTTTCGGGCAGCAGGGTTCCCCGCACATCGCTGTTGTTGCTCTTCAGCGCGGGCGGTGGAGACCAGGGCGAAGCCAGTACCTTCACGTTTCGTTTGTTGGCTTCCTTAACCGCTTCGACAATGATCGGCCATTCATTTTTATTGGAAGACAAGCGGACCCTAAAGATACTTAACCCCAGTTCGTTATCGCCTGTCCCAAACGCTTTGGCTGCTTCGGCGGGTTTGAGGGAGGCTGTTCCCCACATGCGGTTCGCTCCACCGAAACCCGTGATGGTCTGGAAGGTGGTCTGCGGGGCAACGTTGACCTTCAGGTAATTGACCGCGGGCTCATCGGCTGGTTTCTTACAGCCGATGGCAGTCAGGATACCGAATAGGGCAATTGTCTTTACAACTTTTTTCATTTCAGGTAAAGATCAAGAGGTAGGACGATGTCATTTTTCATTGAGATCGAGCCTTTTAAAGAAAGCTGACCATCGAACGTCGGACCTTTACTTTACAAGTAGAACTGCACCATTGGTAGGAATGACCAATTCAGTTTTCTGATTTTTGGGGAATGTTTCGGTGGTTACCTTCCCCGCTAACTGAGCGTCGTCGCTGTATTTTTTGTAGGTGGCCCCGGCCGCGATCATGGGCAGTTTCACAGTCAGTTTCAGCGGTTCTTTTTGCGCATTTACGCCAGCCACATACCAGGTACTACCATGCCGACGTGCCAGCACAACGTACTTGCCCGGATACCCATCAATGTAGCGAACTTCGTCCCAGGTTGTAGGCACCGTTTTCATGAAGCTAATAGCCCAGTCCGGTGCATCCGTCAGGTTGTTGGGTGCTAATGCAAAATGCTGAACGCCACTCTGAAACAATACTGCCGTTGCCAGCGCGTACACGTCAGACGTGACCCGTTTCGATCCTTTGTTCGGCGTGTTATTCGCGTTATAGAATTTGTTCAGGGCGCTGCCGCCAAAATCCATGCTGCCCACCGTGTTGCGGACAAACGGGTGAATGGTGGCGTTAAACGCTTCCATGTCGCAGCTCCGTTGTGAGAAAGCCAGGTTTTCGCTGGCCAGAACGGCTTCGCTGGCGGCATAGTTGGGGTACATCCGCTCCCATCCACGGGGCAGGGTCGACCCGTGAAAAATGCACAGGATACCGTAGTCGTTTGCGTCGTACAGAATGTCTTCGTACAGCTTCATCGTCTCCTGTTTGTCGCCCCCGAAGAAGTCAACTTTGATGCCTTTTACGCCTATCTTCTTCATCCAGGCCATTTCTTTCCGGCGGGCAATGGTGTTGTCCATGATCCCCCGCGGTCCCTGTGGGGCGTCGTTCCAATAGCCGTTAGAGTTGTACCACAAATACAGGCTAACCCCTTTTTTGGCCCCGTATTTGGCCAGTTCGGCTATTTTGTCTCGGCCGATCTGCGTATCCCAAAGGGCATCAATCAATACGGTCTGATAGCCCATGGCTGCGCTGAAATCGATATAGCGAATCTGTTCGTCGTACACCGTTCGGCTGTCCATACCAATAATCCAGCTCCATGAGCCTTTGGTATACTGGTATTTCTGGGAAGCCTCATACCGGGGCTCGACCAGATCGAAAGGCACGGTTGTCTCCACAATCGGGGCCAGCGATTCGCCGACCGTAATCGTGCGCCAGGGCGTTTCGCCCGGCAAAGGGATACCCGGTGCCGAGGTGCCGATGCCGTTGTTCTCATCGGGCATCGGATAACCAATGGTGTACAAGCCACCGGGACGGCCCAGCAGGCGGCTCGCGCAGTAACGGCTGTCGACACCCGTTTCCGAAATCAACACCCAGCCGTTGGTATTGACCTTGAACAGGCAGGGAAAGGTGTAGCCATTGCCCCGGCCGTTCTTGCCCAGCGTATCATCGACCGTGTACGGAATCTCGTAGCTGGGCATGGTTCGGGCAAAACCCACCATCGCTTTGCTTTGCGCCGACAGAAACGTGGTTGTACCGGCGGGTAACACAAAGCCAGACAGTTCCTCATTAACCACGCAGGATCGGGACGCTTTTTGCGGATAGACCTTGTACTTAAAGGCCACATCGTTATTGCTCACCCGGAACGTAATGTCGATGGCAGGCACATTGGTTTTTGTCAGTGAAATGACCGCTTCGTTGGCAACGTAATGAACCTTACTGGTTTTGATGGTTGGCAATTCGTACGAGTTGTCGATCCGGTTCACGACCGCCGGTTTTCCAGCGGCAAGCCCCTCCGAAAAATCGCCCACATTGGTTTTCAAACCCAATGGTGATTTGGTCAAAAACGGTTTCTGGTTCAACGAGACATTGTAAACCGGCTTGCCCTCTTCCAGCGAGACCACCACCACCAGCTTTCCGTCCGGGCTGGTGACCGTAGTTGTCGGGGTTTGGGCATTCGCCCAGAAGACGGTAAACAACAAAAGATAAAATGCGTACTTCATATTGAATTGATGAAAAGAAAAGGTCTTATTTCCCGGTGATCGTGTCACTAATACGGAAGTAATCAAAGTCGGCAAAACCGCCCGTTTGCGCGGTGGCGTAGTTGAACAGCCCGAAGCGGTAGCCCATAAAATGCGGAATCGTGTAGGGCATTTTCAGCGGCTCGCCAATGGGGGTCCAGGTTTTGCCGTCGAGGCTGTACAAGAAACGGGCGGTATCTTTCCGGTCGCGGAAATCGCAGTCAGCTTTCAGGTAAACCGTTTTCTGGCCCAGCGGCACGCGTTGCACCTCCACCGGCTTGCCTGATGAAGCGCTGACCATCACCACCGAGCGGTTTCCGTTTTCCATCTTCACGCCGACCAGCCCGTAATTTTTCTGCAACAGGCTCAACCCGGCAAAGTCGCCGTCTTTCAGGTTCGATGCATCAAGCAACGTGGAACCTGCACTTTCAGGGCCGATGGTACGTTGCGTCAGCGTATTGCGAGCCATCACGAACGAAGTATCGGTACGGCCGGTTTTCAGCCGCAGATACCCCTTCCGCTCCGTCACCGACCACAGGCTATTGTCGGGGTTGTGATTCCACTGCCACACCAGCGGCAGGGCGGCCTCCCCTTTTTTGCGGCTGAATTCGTCGGAGTTTACCAGCCCCGGAATCAGCCCTTTGCTGGCAGGCAGTTCGAGGGTTTCGGGCACTTTGCCGTTTTCGCCCAGCACCGGCCAACCATCCTCCCACTTCACCGGAACCAGATACGGAATGCGTCCCACCCCGCCAAAATCGCGGAAGAGGTACGCAAACCAGCGTCCGTCGGGCGTGTCGATCAGCCCGCCCTGGGCCACACCCTTATCCTGCAACGCCACGCGACCCTCCCAGGGGCCGGTGATCTTATCCGCCCGGTGAATGATTACCGTCCGCATGCCGCCCCGTGGCCAACTGATGTTGAAGAGGTAATATTTCCCCTTCACCTTGAACAGTTGCGAGCCTTCAGCCGGTAGCCCCGGGCCCGTACCAGATGGCGTACTGGCGTTTTCAATCAGAACCTGTTCGGTGGTGCCGGGCTTTATGCCCGAGGCATCGGCATTCAGTTCGACGATATTGAGCTTGCCCGCACCGTAGATAAGGTACGTCCGGCCGTCATCGTCAAAAAACAGGCTATGATCGTGGTAAGACGGCTTAAACGATACTTCTTTCCACGGGCCTTTCTCGATATTCCTGGTCGTGTAAATGTGCGTTCGGCCGCTGGTTTGGGCAAAGGTGGTGGCGTAGTACAGGCCGTTGTGATAACGCAGGCTACTGGCCCACGAACCGCGTCCGTAGGTGCTCTTGCCGTTGCGCAGGCTCATGGCGTCCACGGTCGTCAGCGTGTCGTAGGCATACCCCACCAACTGCCAGTTGACCAGGTCTTTCGACTTCATAATCGGCAGCCCCGGACTCAGGTGCATGGTGGTGCTGCTCATGTAGTACGTATCGCCCACCCGAATCATGGCCATGTCGGGCACATCGGCGTAGATAATGGGGTTCGGTGCGACCGGGCTCCCGGCGGTTTGCGCAACCGCGGCCCCGTAGCCCAGCAGTAGCCCAATGGTCAGAAAAATCTGTTTGATTGCTTTCGTTGTCATGAAGCAAAAAAAGAAGAAGTCAGGGTCTATTGAAGCGGGCCAATGAGTTCGATAAAGGTGCCGTCGGGGTCCTGCACCAGCACGAAATGGGCCTTATCGTTCAGGGGTGTGGGCGTGCTGCCCAGAAACGGAACCTTCATGCGGCTCAGCCGGTCGATGATGGGCTGCAGGGCTTTCACCTGGAGGGTGATGTACTGCATTCCCGTATCGTCCTGAATGTGTTTGGGTTTGGGGTGCGCCGCTTTGCTGCCGAAGCTCATCAGCTTCCAGTCGGTAGCTTCCGGGCTATTTTCCAGTTTGAGGATGGTGACCGCCGCCGATGCACCACCGGTCAGGCCGGAGCGTTTGCCAAACTCTTCGGTAATGGTGAAACTTCCCGTTTTGACCATGCCGATGCCATTCACGTAAAAGTCCAGCGAGCGGTTGATATCGGCCACCACCACCCCGATCCCGATGGTTTTGCTGGCGAAGGTGGACTGGGCGTGGGAGAGCATCCCCCAGGCACAGCCAAATAGTGTCATAATGACGCATTTGAGGGCAACACGAAACTGCTTAAGCATGTCGAAAACGATGGTTAATGGGTTAAGACTCTGATCTGGTTGATGCGGGGGGTTGGCTTTCCGTTCTGGGCCGAGATGGTCAGCGTGACCACCTTTTTGTCCCTGACTTTCAATCGAATCGTTTTTCCCTCTCTTGCGATTACTTCGGCGGGGGCGTCATCGATTGAAAAGGTTACATTGTCGGGTTGTATATCGTCTAAAGCCACGATCAAAATGGTTTTACCTGCCAATTCCTTATTCTGGAGCTGGTAGGAAAAATATCTGCGGGTACGCCGCCAAAACTGCTCGTCGTCATAGCCCGAATCGCTTTTTTCGCCCTGGTAGGCGTGGTCTACTTCGGGCTGTTGTTCTCCGCAATTTACCTTATCGACCGTAATGGCTTCCAGGGCCAGGGCTTCGGTTTCCTGCTGTTTCAGGCGAGCCTGCTGCTCTGCAAAAGCCGCCGGGGTAAAGGTTTGGAAATACATCTGGTAACGGGCGTCGTGCACCTCGTAGAAGGGTTGCAGCGTCAGCGTGTCCAATCGGAACCGCAGCCTGCCCATCGGTTTCAGTTGGGTCAGATACGAGGCCGGCTCCCCCACAAGCGCGTAGGCATTGGTGAGTGGAATGAGTTTCCCTTTCGTCTCGTGGCCCATCCGGCTATCGTCGGCAAAAAGACCTTTCAGGTCAGCGGTGGACGTTTTAGCGGCCAGCACAATCGGGCCATGCACAAAGGCAGACCAGTTAGAGCCATCGGGTAGCTGCTCCAGGCGGGTAGCGGTTTTAAAACGAACCATCACCTTGTCGCCCGATTTCCATTTCCGCGAAATAGCCACGTAACCAGCGGGCTTACCACTAATGGCCTGCACTTTCCCATTGACCAATACCTCCAGGCTTTCGGCCCATTTCGGGTAGCGGATGTTGAGGGCAAATTCCTGTGGTTTTGTTGTTTCTAAAAGTAGTTCAGACGCATTCTGGTACGGAAACCCGGTGCGTTGTGTCAGTTTGAGGCCGGTTGCTTTCCAATCAAGGGTGGAGGGCACAAAGAGATTTACAAACAGGTCTTTCGCCGAATGACTGTAAATCAATTCGCCGTATTTGGTGTGATTCTCCAGCCCCGACCCTACGCAACACCACATGCTCGTTTCGGGCTGCGAATACACGCGGTAGTGGTTCGGACGGATGGGCGTGAAATACACGAAGCCGCCTTTTTCGGGATGCTGGCTCGACAGAATATGGTTGTACAGCGTGCGCTCGTAGAAGTCCAGAAAACTTACGTCGTTCTTGTCCAGAAACAGGGCTTTGCTCAGCCGGAGCATGTTGAACGAGTTGCAGGTTTCGGGGCCCTGATTCGACCGCAGCAATTGGCTGAAATCGGTTGTGGGGTTGAAGTGTTCCCGAACGCTGTTGCCGCCGAAGGCCACCGAACGGGTTTGCGAGACGTTCTGCCAAAAGTACGTCGCGGCCTCCGACCAGTCGGCCCTACCGGTCAGCCTGGCGATTTTTTCGTAGCCGATCACCTTCGGAATCTGGGTGTTGGCGTGCAGACCGGTCAGTTTATCCTGCTTTTCGAGCAACGGATTCAGCAGCGCCCGGTGCGACAGCCGTTGGGCCGTTTCCAGATACTTTTTATCCCTGGTCAGAATGTACAAATCGGCAAACGTCTCGTTGATGCCGCCGTGTTCGGTGCGGAGAATCTGCTGAACCTGCTCGTCGGACAGGGGTTTCAGTAGCTCAATGAACCAATCGCCCAGGCCAACCAGCACCTGTTTAGCCTGTTGATTGCCGGCGTATTCGTAGGCGTCGCGCAGTCCCGCAAACAGTTTGTGAATATTGTAGAGCGGCACCCAGGTGTTGTTCAGCCCAAAACCACTACCGTCGATATCGCCTTTGTGAATCCGTTCCCAGAACACCTTCCCCTGCGGAATACCTCCGACGTAGCCGTTGCCGTTTTGGGCCTGACAGCGAGCCAGTTCGGCCACCATGTAATCCAGTCGTTTTTTCAGTTCGGGCTCGCCGGTAGAGGCGTACATCATGGCCAGCGCCGACAGGTAATGCCCGCCGATATGCCCATCCAGGCCGACGCTTTCCCAGTTGCCGTACCGCTGCGCTTTGAGGGGTAAGCCCGCGTCGATGAGGTACGGAGCCAGGAGTTTGTCCGGGTTCAGGGCCAGGATATAGGTCAGGTCAACGTCCTGGGCCTGCTTAAACGGCCCTCCCGTCAGCCGGACCTCCTGCAAGGTAAACGGCTGCATCTGCCCCAGTGCCGTAAGGCTGAGGGAAAGCAGGAGGGCGATATGGGATAGGGTCGTTTTCATAGGTTTTTCAATTACTTATACATCGGGTCGTCGCCTTTGTATTTCAGGTACTTGAATGAAGCCGTATTCTCGGACTTTTCGCCAGATGAGGTAGCATACAGGCCATACACGCAGCCAATGAAGCTGTTGGCCGCTTTGGTGCTCAAAAACTTGCCGTCAACCTGGTCTTTCAACAGGTTCCAGTTTTTCCCATTGGTCGAGTAGAAGAAGCTATACAAGGGACCTGCAGACTGTATTTTGAAACTCACTTTCGCAACAGATGAAGGTAAAGGCACTTCAGTCACCATTTCCAGGGTTTTGTCTTTGCTCTTGAACAACTGAACTACGTCTTTGCCATCGGTTTTCGATTTGGCCGCGAAGTAGAAATGGCGTTCGTCCTGAAAAATCACCAATCCCGCTTTTTCCTTATCCGATTTTGGCGAAAAGCTCACTTCGGTTTCGGCGGTGCTGTACAGGTGTTGCTGACGCTTACCCACAAACGAAGGGTTTCCCATTTCAGAAATCGTTTCCGGTTTCAGCTTGAGGGTCAGTCCATTGGCCTTGGATGTTTTAAACGAACTGCTATCCACCGTTCTCAAAAAAAGCATCGACAGATCAAGCCCTTTGTCGAAGGTCATTGTATATCCGAAGTTGCCATTTTGCGGTAAAGCCCCTTTCTGTTTAACTTCTTTGATGGCCGTTTTGTACTGGTATTCAATGGCTTTTTCACCGTGTTCGATCATCGGCCAATCGTTTACCCACGTCAGCGGAGCAATGAACATTTCGCGGCCTGTGTTATAATAATCGCCTTCGTAGGGACGTACCGCGAGGAAAATCGAATACCAGTTACCATCGGGACCTTCGATAAACTGCGCGTGTCCGGCCGACGTAATGGGGTCTTTGCGGTCGGCAGGCAGGTCCCGCTGCGTCAGGATGGGGTTTCCTTCAAAGGGAACGTAGGGGCCCCAAACGTCCTTACTCCGCAACACTACCTCCGAGTGATTAACCGACGTACCGCCCTCGGCCGCGTAGAGATAATACCAGCCGTTACGCTTCAGAATGTGCGGCCCTTCAATCCAAACCGGCTTTTTCGAGAGATCTACGCCCCCGTTCACCAGTTGCTTTTCTTCGCCCACCACCTTCAAATTCTTGTAGTCAAACTCGTACATCCGAATGGTCCGGTGACCCGAATACAGCGGCTTGCGGTCGGGGGCGTCGCTGTTGTAGATGATGTATGCTTTGTCGGTCTCTTCGTCGAAATAAATTGATGGGTCAATCCCACGTACCTGCGGAATTTTTACGGGATCGCTGTATGGCCCCGCCGGATTTTTAGACGTTACCACAAAATTTCCATCATGGTCAATATCCGTACACGTTACGTAGTACGTCCCTTTGTAATAACTGATGGCTGGAGCAAATAGCCCGCGCGTCATGCGTTCGCCCATGAAATCCATCTGCGAAGGGCGGTTGATTACATTGCCGATTTGCTTCCAGTTTTTCAGGTCACGGCTGTGCATGATCGGCAAACCCGGGAAATAGGAAAAAGTAGAATGTACTGAATAATAATCAGCCCCCACCCGCACAATGCTTGGATCTGGATAAAAGCCGGTCAGGATGGGATTGACCAGCGTCGTCTGGGCAACGCTGGCGTGGCTCAGCGCAAAACAGCACAGGCCCAGGGCGAAAGAGATAAGTTGTTTTTTCATTTGAGAGACCTCACCCCAACTCCTCTCCTTCACAAGGAGAGGGGCTGTTAGGGCTTTTTTGAATTTAGAGTTTTTAAAGCTCACTATCGTGCCACCAGTGTATATACCTTACCGGCCTGCGTAGGCAGGTCATACAAATAGGTCTGTTGCAAGGTCGGGCCGGCGGTTGATGCCTTTTCCGAAACAATCGGGGTTGGCGTTGGCTCAAGCTGATAGAACGGATTCGGGTTGGTGCCGGTTGCCGTTTTCAGAGTCAGGCCATTGCTGCCGTTAAGGGCGTTGGGCGTCCGTACCCGCAGGTTGCCGCCGAGGTTCGATTTAATAACCACTTTGGTCAACTTCGAACCGCTCCACTGCATGCTCACCACTTCGAATCCGCCGATAGCCCGTAAGCCGCTGATGCTGCCCTGCGGCCAGGCGTCGGGCAGCGCGGGCAGCAGGTGAATCGCCCCGTCGGCGCTCTGCATCAGCATTTCGGTGATGCCCGAGGTGCAGCCGAAGTTGCCGTCGATCTGGAACGGTGGATGCGCATCGAAGAGGTTGTTGTAAGTGCCGCCGCCGTCTTTGTTCACCCCCAGCGGAGTCAGCTGGTTCTGGATGAGCGTATAGGCGTGGTTGCCGTCCTGCAAACGGGCCCACCAGTTCACTTTCCAGCCCATACTCCACCCGGTCGAAACATCACCCCGGTGGATGAGGGAAGTCCGGGCGGCACTGTAGAGTTCGGGCGTCCGGTATGGCGAAAGCTGGTTGGACGGAAACAGCCCGTACAGGTGCGAAATGTGCCGGTGCTTGTCGTTCGGGTCGTCGATGTCCTCCAGCCATTCCTGCAACTGCCCATGTTGCCCAATGTGCATGGGTGGCAGCTTGCTCCGCATCTGCCGAAGCGTATCGACAAACGAGGCATCTTTTTTCAGCAGTTGGGCCGCCCGGATAGCCGTCGTGAAAACATCAAACGCAATCTGGTTGTCCATCGTCGTACCGGCATCCAGCGAGGAGCCGCCATGCGCTTTGGGCGCGTTTTCGGGCGATGTCCCCGGCGTGACGACCAGCCAGCGGTACTTGGGGTGTTCGACCAGGTAATCCACGTAAAACTGGGCGGCCCCTTTCAGAATCGGGTACACAGACGCCAGGTACGCCTTATCGCCATTGTACAGGTAATGTTCCCAAAGGTGCTGGCTGGTCCAGCCGCCTCCGGCCACCCACATGCCCCAGGTAGCGCCGTCGATGGCCCCGGTGGCCCGCCAGATGTCGGTGTTGTGGTGAGCCATCCAGCCCCGCGCGCCGTACATGACCCGTGCCGTTTCCCGGCCCGTTTCGGACAAATCCCGGACCATGTGCAGAAACGGTTCGTGGAGTTCGGCCAGATTCGTTTTTTCGGCGGGCCAGTAGTTCATCTGGGCGTTGATGTTGATGGTGTACTTGCTGTCCCAGGGTGGCCGCATCCGGTGATTCCAGATTCCCTGTAGGTTGGCGGGCTGCCCACCGGGCCGGGAGGACGAGATCAGCAGGTAGCGGCCATACTGGTAGTAAAGCGTCACCAGCTGCGGGTCCTGAGCGGTCCGGAAGTTCTTCAGCCGTTCGTCGGTAGGCAGCGCGGCGGCCTCGGTCCTGCCCAGGTCCAGTCTGACCCGGTTGAAATACTGCTGATACGCCGCCATGTGCGCGGCGGCCAGAGCGGCGTAAGATTTGGGGTAGGCTTTGTTCAGAAACGCCGCCGCCCGGGCGTTTTCGTCGCCGCTAACGTCCTGATAGGAATTGAAGTTGGTGGCGATGGAAACGTAGAGGGTGGCGGCGCTGGCCCCCTGAACGGTCAGGGTGGTGTCGCCGGCGGTCAGGGAGCCGCCTTCCGTTTTGATGCGGGCGATGCCTTTGAACCGCACCAGCCCTTTCACCCCTTCATGGTCGCTGGTGGTGCCCGCAATCACCAGTTCCTTTGCCGCCGTTGTTTTGATTTCGGACGTGGGCTGGGGAGTTGTGTAGGACGCTTTGAAGGAAAGGCGGCCGGGCTGGCTGGCCGTCAGCCGCACCACCAGCACCTGATCGGGAAACGAGGCCAGAACTTCCCGGACATAGGTTACACCGCCGACCACATACGAGGTTCGGGCAACGGCCTTCTCGATATCCAGATCCCGGTAATAATCGGTGTAGTTTTCGTGCCCGTCGAACGTCAGGTGCAGACTGCCGACCGGCTGGAACATCTGCCCGTGCGACTTTTTGGTAATGATGGCTTTGTTGGCGAGCCGCTCCGCTTCTTTCTGTTTGCCCTCGAAAATCAGGCGGCGCACTTCCGGCAGGGCGGCCAGCGCGTCCGGGTTATCGTTGCGGTTGGGGCCTCCGCTCCAGACGGTATGTTCGTTGAGTTGCAGGGTTTCCCGGGGCACGTTGCCGTACACCATCACCCCCAGTCGGCCGTTCCCGACGGGCAGGGCGTTTTCCCAGGTCTGGCCCGAAGGCTTGTTGTACCAGAGTTTCAGTGAGGTATTCTGCGAAAAAGCTTTCCCCGAAACAAAAACCAAAAGAAAGTAAATAAGATACCGTGTCGGACGCATGAATGTTGTTTCGATAGACCTGCTTTTTTCTGTATACCCGTTCAGAACGTCTTGTAAACCGCCGCCGGGTGCCTGCGCCGGAAACCTGCGTTGACTCCGCCGCTTTTTAGCACCGCTTAAGCAGTTAGATTCTCAATAGTGTAAAAATGACACATTCCCGGATGGTGTAAAAGTGACACATTATTGAAAAAATGTCAAATGAACCCACGAGAATTTGTGAAAATTTTGCTGAAAACTTGGATAGGACCAATTCACACAAGCCCCTTACCCCTCCTGTCCGCCCGGAAGCCGCGCCAGCGGGCCGAAAGCCGCTCCGTTCGGGCATTGGTTGGGCGACTGCTACGGCCTGTGAAGCACCTGTTCGGCCGGGTCAGGTTACAGCCACACGCTCTGCCGGTAGGTGGTCGGGGTGCGTTTGTAGTGGCGCTTGAACAGCTTGTTGAGGTGGCATACGTCCGTAAAACCAAACTCGTCGGCCACCTGCGAAACGGTCAGCGAGGTCTGCCGGAGCCGCCGGGCCACGAGGTTGAGCTTGTGCCGGATGATGTAATGCTGGATGGAATCGCCGGCCTGCTCCTTGAACAGCGCGCTCAGGTGTCCGGGAGAATAATTGAATGCGTCGGCCAGGGTCTCCAGGCGCAGCCGGTGCGGCTCGCCGATATGCCGCGTGATGTAGGCAATCACCCGCCGGGTGAGGTCCACCGAATGGGTGAGCCGCGTCGACGGGGCCAGGGCCGTCCGGGTGAGCAGCCGACCGACCAGACTCAAAATGACCGTCAACAACGATTCCACGACGAAATTGTCCGTGCACGGGCGAAGACCGGGCTCCTCCGCCAGCAGCATCCCGACCAGCGCCCGCAGCTTTTCCTGATCGGCCGCGTCGGTGGCAATCGGCCCCAGACAGGGCGAGGCGCCGCCATCGAGATACCCCCACGCATGCCGGGCGGGTAAGCTGTCGACGAAGAACGGGGAAAACGAAAGACGGCAGAAGCTGGTCCGCTGCGCGATGGCGAAGCTGTACTGGTCCTGAGCGCCGAGGAAGAAAACATCACCCGAACGATACGCAAAGGGGTTTCCGTTGACGGCATGGCAGCCTTCGCCGGTCTGCACCAGAATCAGTTCGGGCCAGTCGGCCCACCGTTTCGGCGGAATCCACTGGTCCTGTTCAACCTGTTCGATGAAAAAAGGCGCTGGCGGTGAAAGGGGTTGCATGAGTAGAGAGGTTGGATGAAACAGTTCGTCACTACACCCAAACCAACACAGTGCCATGCCGCCCGGACACAACCCTTTTCAGTATAAAATGTTGATTATCAGTCACTTACTTTCCTAAAATCAAAAACATTTTCCTCCATTATGTTAGAGACTCCAAAATAGTGGAGGTGCTGGCTGGAGTCGTTTTGGAGGTTTATCTTTACGGGTCGTCAACGTTACCAAGACCTTATGTTGCCTGTCAGCGAGCCCCCGGTGCTGCCTTCCCTGCTTATTGTGGAAGACGAATTTCTGATTGCCAACGATCTGCGGCGGATGCTCACCAAGGCGGGCTACCGGGTCGAAGGCATTGCCGGGTCCGTGGCGGAAGCCAAAGAACTGCTGGGCAACCGGCAAACCGACATTGTGCTGCTGGACATTTTTCTGGACGGCCACGAAACGGGCATCGACCTGGCCCACTGGCTGAACCGGCAGGCCATCCCGTTCGTGTTTCTGTCGGCCAACCTGACCGACAGCCTCCTCGAATCGGCCAAAGTCACCCAGCCGTTCGGGTTTCTGACCAAACCGTTCCGGGAAAAAGACGTCCTCTCGACGCTGGAGATTGCCCGGTACCGCCACGCCCACAGCGAAGAAGCCCGGCTGCGCCAGCAGCAAAGCATCCAGATTGCCGTCAACAACGCGAGCATCAACCTCCAGAACCGCGAACAGTTCTGTCTGGCCATCGCGGAGCAGATCAACCGATTTGTCCCGTTCTCGTTTCTCACCTTCCGGATCAGTCTGCCCGACGACTCGTCGTTTTACTGGTTGATGCTGGAAAAAACGGGCGGCCATTCGTTCAGGCCGGTCAATCTGGCGAAACTGCTGGAGGACGAAACCGATGCCTCGCGCCTCGAACGAATGGAGCAGGAAGCGCCGGACCGGCTGGATGAACAAACCGGCGTTTTCAGCGGCGAAGCGTACGAGCAGCTTTGCGGGCGGTACATCACGGCGCGGGCCGCCCGGAATCGGTTCGGCGTCCGGTCGCTGGCCGTGTTTCCGATTCCGCTTAAGCGCAACTCCGTAACCACGATCATGCTGTCGAGTACCCTTGCCGACGGGTTTACGGACCGCGACTACCAGATTATCAGTCTCGTCTGCCCGCAGATTGCCCTGACCCTGGACAATCTGCTCGCTTACGAAGAGCTGGATACGCGGCGGCAGGTCAAGGCTATCGAACTGGCCATTGCCAATGCGTTCCGCAGTGGCGTGAGCATGACTGCCGTCCTGACGCAGGTGGCCGGGTCGGTCAACGAGCTGCTGCCCGTCGATGTTCTGGCGCTTTACCGGGCTCCCCACCGGGAGGCTCCCGCAACGGGCGCTCTCCAGATGGTGCAGAAAGTCCGGGGCCGCTTCGAGCCGCTGGAAGTGCAGTCGCTTCCGCTCTACTCCACCATCAGTCCGGCGGCCTGGGCCGACGGGCTGGCCTCGCTGCAAACCTGCCTGACCAAACCCACGCTCCACGTCGGCTTTCAGTTTTCCGATCAGGCTCCCGGCAACGTGATTGGCGAGCTTTTCCGGAAGGCGCTGGGACTGGAATCCATTCTGTACGTCCCCGTTTTCGTCAGCGAACCGCCCGCCGCCTCGCTCATTCTGGCCAGCAAAGCCCCCTACGCCTTTACGTACCGGGACCTGCACACCCTGCAGGATATCAGCGTTCAGATGGCGCTGGCCCTCGACAATGTACTTGCCTTTGAGCGGATCAACCAGCTGAGCGAGCGGCTGGAGCAGGAGAAAACCTACCTGACCGAAGAAATCAGGACCAGCCACAATTTCGGCGAAATCATCGGCCAGAGTCCGGCGATGCAGGCGCTGTTTACCAACATCCGTCAGGTAGCTCCCACCGATGCCACCGTGCTGATTCTGGGCGAAACCGGGACGGGCAAGGAACTGGTCGCCCGCGCGGTCCACACCCTTTCTCCCCGGCAGGGCCGCGCCATTGTCAAGATCAACTGCGCCGCCCTGCCCGCCCAACTGATCGAATCGGAGCTGTTTGGCCACGAACGGGGCAGTTTTACGGGAGCCACCGAAAAGCGGATCGGCAAGTTTGAACTGGCCGACGGCGGGACGCTTTTTCTGGACGAAATCGGGGAGCTGCCCCTGGAGCTTCAGGCCAAACTCCTCCGGGCCATTCAGGAAAAGGAAATCGAACGCATTGGTGGAAAGGGCCCTATCCGCATCGACGTCCGGATCATCGCCGCCACCAACCGGGATTTGCAGCGGGAAGTGACCGGGGGGCGGTTCCGGTCGGACCTTTACTACCGGCTGAACGTGTTTCCGATCCTGGTGCCGCCGCTGCGGGAACGGACGGACGACATTCAGCCGCTGGCGCTGCACTTTCTGAGACGCCTCAGTAAGAAACTGGGAAAGCCGCTGACCGGCATTGCCAACGAGGCGCTGCAGCAGATTCAGGCCTACGCCTGGCCGGGCAACATCCGGGAGCTGGAACATGTGCTGGAACGGGCGGCGATCCTGTCGCGGTCCACGACGCTGGAACTGGCCGAGCCGCTGCGGGCGATGCCTGCCTCCGGCGAACCCGCGTTGGCCGAACCGCGGAACGAGTCCGTACAACCCATTAACGATACCATGCGGGCGGCGATTCTGGCGGCCCTGGTCCAGTCGGGCGGGCGCATCCGGGGGCAGGGCGGTGCCGCCGAACTGCTGCACCTCAAACCGACAACGCTGGAAGCCCGGATGAAAAAGCTGCGCATCAGCCTCCCGCCCCGCCCGAGCGGCCACTGACCCATCGGGCGGGGTGCTGGCGCCGGTTCGACGGTTCGACGGTTCGCCGGTTCGACCGAAACGTTGCTATTTTTTTGCCGGGTTAAAATCCAGCTGTATCCCCACGCCCGACTCCTGAAAAATCCGGAGCTGGCCCCCGATCTGGCGGCTCAGGCCCTGAATCATGGTCAGACCCAGGGTACGGCTCCGGGCCGGATCGAAGCCCTCGGGCAGGCCCACGCCATCATCCCGGATCACGAGCCGGTACGTCTGTCCGGTCAGCGGCAGCAGCGTGACCCGAATTACGCCCGGCCGCCGGGTGCCGTTGGCGCAGACCGGAAAGGCGTATTTAAGCGAATTGGTGACGGTTTCGTTGATGATCAGCCCCAGCGGCGTGGCCAGATTCACATCGAGCCGGACGGGGGCCACGTCCACTTCGGCCCGGACGGCGGGCTGCACGCTGAACGTCTCCAGAAGGTAATCGACCACTTCGCCGATGTAGCCCGCCATATCTACCTTCGACAGCTGATCGGATTCGTACAGCCGCTGGTGAATCAGGGCCATCGTCTGCACCCGGCTCTGGCTTTCGCGGATGGCGGCCAGCGCCACCGGATCGTCCAGATAATCCGACTGGGAGTTCAGCAGGCTGGTGATGACCTGCAGGTTGTTTTTGACCCGGTGGTGAATTTCTTTCAGCATCCATTCCTTTTCGACGAGCAGCCCTTCTTTTTCGGCGACGATCTGTTCGAGCGACTGGTTTTTCTGGTCGATCTCCCGTTGTTTGGCTTCCAGCAGTCGGTTGCTCCGCTGTTTGAGCCGGTAGCGGTTGTAGCTGACCCCCAGCAGACCCGCCAGCAGAACGGCCCCAAACATCATGGCCGTCTGGGTGGTCCGGGCCCGTTTCAGGGCCGACTGCTGGAGTTCGCTCTGCTTGGTCAGCAGCGCAATGTTCTGCTCTTTGGTCCGCGTATCGTACTGAATCTGCAGCTGCGCCAGCTGTTTGCTTTTCGCTTCGTTGAAAAGAGAATCGTTGAGGGCTTTGTACAACTGAAAATGGCGGATGGCCGAGAGGTAACTGCCCCGCGCCGAATCGACCCGGAACAGCATCCGGTGAATATCCCGCAGCGCCGACAGGGGTTCTTTCTGGGGCAGCGTGGTCAGGGCTTTCGTCAGGTAATCCCCCGCCTCTTTGTAGCGCTGCTGTCGGAGGTAGAAGGCCCCCAGTTCCTGCCTGACGCGCAGGGACCCTTCGAAGTCGAGCCTATTTTTTTCGTACCAGTACAGGGCTTCCAGATAAGACCGCTCGGCCAGCCGGTCGTTTTTCAAGGCTTCGTAACAGTAAGCCAGGTTCTGGGCCACGCAGCCTTTCTGGATAATGGTATTCGTCGGAATGTCCTGAATCAGCTGCTGGATGAACCGGAGCGCTTCGGTGGGTCTGCGCCGGGCAATCAGGTCTTTGGCAATGATGCCGGCGGCGTGGTAGAGCGCAAAGTTCGGCAGCCGCTCCCGGTGCCAGGCGGCGTACGATTTCCGGACCCATTCCATCCGCTGCGGGTGATTCCCGGCCGCTTCGTAGACCTGCGCCAGATCCCCGTAGAAAGCGGCGGCCGAGGCCGTATCCGCGGTTTTGTGCATGCTGTCGATGCACAGCAGCGCGTACTTCAAGCCCCCGTTCAGATCGCCTTTTACGCGGCAGATGGACGACAGCAGGTTGTAAGTGTAGTGCACGTTGGGATAGCCGATGGCTTTGTACCGCTTCAGAACGGCGAGCAGTTCCGTTTCGGCCAGGGCTAGTTTTCCTTCGTAAAAATGCGTCACCGCAATGTCTTTCAGGGCATGGATTTCGTCGGCCGGTTTGTGGAGGGATTGGTAAAGGGCGGCGGCCCGGCGAAAGTGGCCGATCACCTGCGCGGAGTCCGGGGCGTAGTTTCGCAGCCAGACGGCGAACCGGACGCGCGCAATGGCTTCGCCCTCCCGGTCGCCCGAACGCTGGCAGCGCCGGATCAGGTCCGCAAACCGGGCGCGCCCGCTGGCTCTTTGGCCGCCTTCCAGATCGGCCGCGATCAGCAAACTCTCCGTCTCGTGCCGACGGGTCCGCAAGCCCAGTGAGTCGCTGAGCTGTCTGGCCCGGCGAAAGTAGGTCCGGCTGCTGTCCAGATCCGCTTTTGACTCCCCCGGTTTGTAGAGGTGAAACCGGCCCAGTTCGAGCAAAATAGCAATCCGGTGGTCGTCGGGGCGGCTTTTGGGCAACTCGGCGAGCAGGCTGTTCACCCGCGGCCGGTTGATGCTCTGCCCGCTCGCGGCCAGCCCGCACAGCAGCCCCGCAACCAGCAGGGCCGTCCGTCCGAAAGCGAAAAAAAGCATCCGCAGGGCGGGCCGTCTGGCCGGACCCGGCTGCCTGGTGTTGGGGTTTATGGGGCGCATCCGGCAATCAGAACAGGTGAGCAGGCCTGCCAATCAGGACATGACCCCACAAATATACGCCGATCCCGGCCAGGGTGCATCCGTCCGTCAGGATTCATACAGCCAGCGGGCCACCAGCCGCACGTACCGCGGCATAATCACAAACGTCATCAGGCCAACCAGAAGCAGACTGGTGACGAACGCCCGGACCAGCGGAACGGCCAGAAAAGGCAGAACGGTCAGAACCGGGCCGAGGAGCTTCGGAATCAGCATCGACAGGGGAAAAATGGCGGACAGGGTGATCAGAAACTGTTTATAAGCCGGAACGACCGGATGGCTGGGGGGCGTAAACCAGAATTCGAGCCCGGTCCGGATGTCGATCCGTTCGTCTTCGTTCAGCAGCGGCCGCACCTCGTCAAGGAGTCGTTTGCGCATGTCGGAGGCCAGCCAGTCGCGCAGGGAGGCTTCCGACTCAAAATGCAGCACAATGGTGTATTCGTCGCTCCGGCCGTGCGGTCGGATGACATTTACGCCCCGGTGCCCCGGTGCCGTCTGGGCCAGCGGAATGATTCTGCTTAACCAGTCTTCGTAAGCCCGGACGTTCTGCCGGTAAGGCCGCTGCACGATGATGGTCGTCACGGCACTGTTGGAATTGATCGAAATACCCGTTGCCATTGGATTGCGCCTCCTGGGCCCCTGTCTGGAGTTATGTCCGGAAACAAAACGTGTAGCCTGCACCCGCCGGGTCCGGAGGCCCATCCGTTCGGCACCGGACTCGGCGGGCAGTTTTTCAGGGGTTTACCCGGTGATTTAGCCAGTTGAGAATGTCGCCCATGACCCGTTCCCGGTCTGTATCGTTCAGCAAATCGTGATAATGGCCTTCGTACAGTTTCAGCGTTTTGTCGGCCGACGAAGCCTGTTCATAAAAATACCGGCTGCCGCTCGGTTTCGTGGCTTTGTCGGCCGTACCGTGCAGAATGAGCAGGGGCAGTTGGATGGCCGCCATTTCGGCCTTCAGTCGTTCGTCGGCAAGCGCCAGCTGCTGCACGGTTTTGGTAGGCTGCACTTCATCGGCGATCAGCGGGTCCTGATTCATGAAATTCACCACGGCCGGATCGCGGGAGAAATCTTCGTTTTTCAGCCGCAGCACGTGTGCGTGCGGAAAGAGGTGACTCAGCCCTTTCAACACCGCCACGGCAAAATCGGGGGCCGGAACCTGAAAAGCGAAACTTTCGCAAACAAACCCACTGAGCTTGTCCTGGTGCTCCAGCGCATAAACCGCCGACAAAACACCTCCCGCGCTATGGCCCAGCAGGAAGGTTGGCAGACCCGGATGGGCCGCCTGGGCCAGGTCCACCAGCTTGTCAAGCGCCTTCACAAACTGCCCGTAGTCGGCAATGTAATACCGTTCTCCGTCCGAGTTTCCCCGGCCCGGAAAGTCGATTCCGTACACTTCGTACTCCTGAGCCGTCAGCTGTTCGGCCGCCCATTGAAAATAGCCGCTATGCGAGTTGAATCCGTGCGCGAGAATCACAAGGGCGCGGGGCGCATGGGCGGCCTGCCAGTTTTTGTAGGACACCTTCAGCCCTTGTTCCGAAACGAACGAATGGGTCTGGGGTTGCGTAAGGGTCTGCATGGGATGTGTATGGGTTGGGTTCAACATTCAAACGAATTCCCTGATAGGCACCCGGTGGCCGTCCGCCCGGTCAGCGGACCCGCAGCACCGGCAGCGCCTTTTCGATTCGGTCCCGGGAGGCCGTGTACTGTTTAGGCAGTTTGAGGTGGGTGCCCAGTTCGGCCAGCGGCTCATCGACCGTGAAGCCCGGATGGTCGGTGGCGATCTCGAACAAAACGCCCCCCGGTTCGCGGAAGTAGAGCGAAAAAAAGTAGTCGCGGTCAATCTGGGGCGTGATCTGCAGCCCACGGGACAGGATTTTTTCCCGGAATTCCATCTGCACCCGGTCGTCGGCAACCCGGAAGGCGACGTGGTGATTGGTTCCGGCGGCGTTGCGGCCCAGCTGCCGGTCCGGCTCTTCGAGCAGGTCAACGATGGCGGCTTCGGCCACGCTGTCGGTTCGGAATCGGTAGCGGTTGCCCTCCTGCCCCTGGAGCCGATACCCGAAAATATCGGTCAGAATCGTCGCCGTAGCGTCTATTTTCTGCAATGTCAGCGTAATGCCGTGAAACCCGCGGGTGGCGATGTCCTGCCCGACCGCGCTGGTTACCCAGGCGCTCCGGCTGTCGGGCTGTTGCGGGACGATCAGGGTCAGGGCCAGCCCGTCGGGGTCCGTAAAAGGCAAGTACCGTTCCCCGAAGCGTTCGGCCGGTTCGCCCGTCGAGACGCCCGCCGCCCGGAACCGCTCGGCCCAGTTTTCGAGGCTGTCGGCCGGAACCGAATAGCCTATTTCGGTCGCCATGCCGACCCCGTTGCGGCCGGGGCCGATTCCTTCCCAGGGGAAGAACGTCAGGATGGTTCCGGGCGACCCCTGCTCGTTGCCATAGTAAAAATGGTAGGTCGTGGGGTCGTCGAAATTAACCGTCTTCTTGACCATGCGCAGCCCCAGAACCTGCGTGTAGAAATCGTAGTTACGCTGGGCGTTGTTGGCGATGGCCGTGATGTGGTGAAGGCCCAAAATGGAATCGTTCATGGGAAAAGAATGGAATTTGACCCGGAGTTTCGGTGGATGCCCGCATCCGGTGAATCCGCCGCGCGCCCGCCGAAACCCCCGGGTCAGCCTGGGAAATGTGTCCGTTTACGTTCCGGAAAGAGCCTTACGATTCCGACTGCACAAAGGCCAGCAGGTCGGCGTTGATCGTGGCGGCCTCCGTGGTTGGCATGCCGTGCGGAAAACCTGGGTACGTAATCAGACGGCCCTTCTGCAGGAGCTTTATGGCTTTGTGGGCGGTCGTCTGGATCGGCACGATCTGATCATCTTCGCCGTGCAGGACCAGAACCGGCACGTCGATGCTTTTGAGGTCTTCCGTAAAATCCGTTTCCGAAAACGCCTTGATACCGTAATAATGGGCATTGATGCCTCCCATCATTCCCTGACGCCACCAGTTGTCCCGAACGCCCTGCAGAGGCGTGGCGTCCGACCGGTTGTAGCCATAAAAAGGCAGGGTAAACTCGTGGAAATACTGCGGCCGCCGGGTCGCCGTGTTTTCCCGAATCTCATCGAACACCGCCATCGGCACCCCGTCGGGATTGGCCTCGGTTTGCACCATCAAAGGCGTGACGGCACTGATGAGCACCGCTTTGGCGACCCGCCCCTTTCCGTGTCTGGCCACGTACCGGGCCACGACCCCGCCGCCCGTGGAGTGGCCGATGTGAATGGCGTCTTTCAGGTTCAGAAACTCGACCAGTTCGGCGGCATCGGCGGCATAGGTGTCGATGTCGTGTCCGGAGGCCGATTGGGTGGACCGTCCGTGGCCCCGCCGGTCGTG
The DNA here is from genome assembly GCF_026278345.1 of Tellurirhabdus rosea. Taxonomy (NCBI): domain Bacteria; kingdom Pseudomonadati; phylum Bacteroidota; class Cytophagia; order Cytophagales; family Spirosomataceae; genus Larkinella; species Larkinella roseola. Next base: position 5,020,408 of record NZ_CP111085.1, on the reverse strand, counting down.
GGCCACGACCCGATACCCGTGCGTCAGAAAAAACATCAGCTGGGCGTCCCAGTCATCGGAGGACAACGGCCATCCGTGGTGGAACACGACGGGCTGACCCGTTCCCCAGTCCTTGTAAAAAATTTCCGTACCGTCCTTTACTTTCAGCGTAGGCATGGTCTTTACCAGTTAGTGGTTGGTGAATTGCGAGAGGAGTAAAACGCTTCGATTGACGGAAACAAAGTTGGCAGGAGGCGATTTAGGAACCGCGGTATGATTCCCGGGAAATGCGGTACTTTCTGCGGTTCTTCCGTCCGGGCCGGGCAACGGAAGCCGCCCGAAGCCCGCCGGGGCCTCTTCTTCAAGCCGGACGACCCGGAGTCAACCACCGGGAAACCCGGACGCGTACCGGAATAACCCCGCTTTCCGGAAAATTGACCCGACGGACCAAACGTTTACGGCATCCCCCGAGTTTAGAGCTTATTGTCCGGGTTTTTGTACCCAACCGACCTGCCGTTTTCCAGAAACAGTGACGAACGGGTAAGCCCGACTTACCCCTAAAGCAGAGGCGAATGAAACGTAGAAAGTCCGGCACCCGGCAGGAGATTACGTCCGAAACCCGACGGGATTTTTTGAAACAATCGTCGCTGCTGACGGCCCTTGTCCTGACGCCCGCCCCCTTTGATGGAGCGGCAGCTTCGGGCGAAGATTCGGCAACCGCCCACCCGCCGCAGACGGTCACCCTGACCATCAATGGCCGGTCGCATTCGCAGCCGATCGAACCGCGGGTAACGCTGCTGGATCTGCTGCGCGAACAACTGGACCTGACGGGGACCAAGAAAGGCTGCGATTACGGGCAGTGCGGCGCCTGTACGGTTCATGTCAACGGCCAGCGCGTTCTGGCCTGCCTCACCCTGGCGGTGATGGCAAACGGCAAAGACATCCGGACGATTGAAGGACTTACCCGCGAAGGGGCCACCCCGGCAGGGGCTACCCCGGCTGGGGCCGACCCGGCCGCCACTGATCCGGCCGCGCGTCTGCATCCCGTCCAGGCCGCTTTCCTCGAACACGACGGTTTTCAGTGCGGGTACTGTACGCCCGGTCAGATCATGTCGGCGGTGGGCTGTCTTCGGGAAGGGCACGCCAACTCCAAAGCCGAAATAAGCGAATACATGAGCGGGAACATCTGCCGGTGCGGCGCCTACGCCAACATCGTGGAGGCCATTTGGGCGGTTAAACAGGGAGGGCAACGGGTATGATCAACTTCCAGTACGTACAGCCGACCACGCCCCAGGCCGCTATCGAAGCCCTGACGGCCACCCCAACGGCGCAGTTTATCGCGGGGGGCACCAACCTTGTCGATCTGATGAAACGCGAGGTGATGAACCCCGAAAAGCTGGTGGACCTCAACGCCCTGCCCTACCGGGCCATCGAAAAAGCCGGGTCCGGCCTCCGGATCGGCGCTCTGGCCCTGAACAGCGCCGTTGCCGACCATCCTCTCATCCGGCAATACCAGCCTCTGCTTTCGCAGGCCCTCAATGCCGGGGCCTCGGCGCAAATCCGCAACATGGCGACCGTCGGGGGCAACATGATGCAGCGCACCCGGTGCTATTATTTCTACGATCCGGCCATGCCCTGCAACAAGCGCGAACCCGGCTCGGGCTGCGGGGCCCTGAACGGCTTCAACCGCATTCACGCCATCTTCGGCACCCGCGATGGGCAGTCCGGTTCGCCGTCCTGCATCGCCGTGCATCCCAGCGACATGTGCGTAGCCCTGACGGCCCTTGACGCCACGGTTCAGGTGACCGGCCCGAAGGGAGACCGGACCATTCCGTTCCCCGACTTTCACCGCCTGCCGGGAAGCACTCCCCAGCGGGATACGAACCTGGAACGGGGCGAACTCATTGTGGCGGTGCAGATTCCGGAGAACCGGTTTGCCCGGAACGTGCATTACCTGAAAGTCCGCGACCGGAACTCCTACGCCTTTGCCCTGGTGTCGGTCGCCGCGGCCCTCGACCTCGACGGCCAAACCATTCGGGCGGCCCGGCTGGCGATGGGTGGAGTCGCCCACAAACCCTGGCGCCTGCTGGCAGCCGAACAGGCGCTCCAGGGCAAAACGGCCTCCGAAGCCACCTTTCAACAGGCCGCTGCGGTTGCCATGCGGGAGGCGAAGGCGTATGAGCACAATGCGTTCAAACTCAAAATGGCACCCGCGGCGATGGTTGAAGCCCTGAAGGTAGCGGCCGGTTTAGCTTAAGATATTCCCATGAACAAGAACGAACCCACTTTCCGCAAGGCCCGGATCGGTGATCCGCTGAGCCGGGTTGACGGACTTTTAAAGGTAACGGGGGGTGCCAGATACGCCGCAGAATACAACCTGACCGGCATCACCTACGGCGTCATGGTGACGAGCACCATTGCCCGGGGGCGCATCAAACGGATCGATACGCGGGCGGCCGAAAAAGCGCCGGGCGTGCTGGCCATTATGACCTATAAAAATGCGCCCAAAGTGCCGGGTTACCAGCAGCAGACCTCGCCGCAGGAAAAAAGGGTAGCCGGTCAGGAGCTGCGGGTTTTCCACGACGATCAGATTCATTTCAACAACCAGCCGGTTGCCCTGGCCATTGCCGACACCTTCGAACGGGCCACCTACGCGGCTTCGCTGGTCCGGGTGCAGTACCAGGAAGAGCCGCACCAGACCAACCTCAAAACCAACACCGCCCGGGGTTACAAACCCGAACGACCGGAGGACTACTCGCGGGGCGATGCTGCGGCGTTCGGCAGTGCCCCTGTACGGATCGAACAGGAATACCATACGCCCATCCACGTCCACAACCCGATGGAACCCCACGCCGCCACGGCCGTCTGGGAAGGCAGCGACCAGGTGACGGTCTACAACAAATCGCAGGGCGTGAAACTGGCGCAGAAAGACATCATGAAAGCCTTCAATCTGAAGGAAGAAAATGTACAGATTCATTCGCCCTTCGTGGGCGGGGCCTTTGGCAGTTCGTCCCGAATCTGGCCCCAGGAGATGGCCGCCATTCTGGGAGCCAAAAAGGTAGGCCGCCCCGTGAAGGTAGTGCTGAAGCGCGAGCAAACCTTCAACATGGTAGGCTACCGCCCGCAGTCGGTGCAGAAAGTAAGGCTGGGAGCTGCTTCGGATGGTTCCCTGCTGACGACCACCCACGAGGTGGCCGGACTCACCTCCCAATACGAACAGTTTACGGAGCGGACGCTGCACCCGACCAAGTCCCTGTACCGCTGCCCCAACCTCAACGCCGTGTACCGGCTGGTGTCCCTCGACGTCAGTACGCCCTGCTGGACGCGCGGCCCCGGCGAGACGAGCGGTTCGTTCGCGCTCGAATCGGCGATGGATGAGCTGGCCTACGCCCTGACGATGGACCCGATGAGGCTGCGGCTGCAAAACTACGCCGAAGTGGACCCGGAAAACGGCAAACAGTGGTCGAGTAATTTTCTGAAAGACTGTTACCAACAGGGCGCCGAACGGTTCGGCTGGAGCCGCCGCAACCCGACACCCCGTTCCATGCGGGCGGACGGCATGCTGGTCGGGCTGGGCATGAGTGCCGGTATTTACAAATCGGAGCGGACCACGGCTTCGGCCCGGGCCGTGCTTTCGGCGGACGGCACCCTGACAATTCAGACCGCCGCCGCCGATGTGGGGCCGGGCACTTACACCATCATGACCCAGATTGCGGCCGACGTCACCGGAATCGACGTGGATAAGATACGGTTCGAACTGGGCAACTCCCTGTTTCCCCCGGCACCGCCGCAATACGGCTCCCACACCACGGCTTCGGTAGGTTCTGCCGTGTACGAGGTGTGTCAGGCGTTAACGCAGCGGCTCCGGGAACTGGCCGTTCAAAAGGAAGGAAGCCCGCTGCACAACGCCCGGCCCGAGGATTTGCTCGTCGAAAATGCCGCCATCAAGCGCAAAGGTCGGGCGGAGAGCCTGTCGTACGGGGATATTCTCAAAGGCAATAACCTGCCGAAACTGGAAGTGAACAAAGAATTCAAGGCCGGGCCGGAGCAGCAGGCCGTCTCCCGCAAGTCGTTCTGCGCCAATTTTGTCGAGGTGCACGTCCATCCGGCGACCGGTATGGTGCGGGTAGCGAGGGTTGTTTCGGCGATTGATGCCGGTACGGTCATCAATCAGAAAACGGCCCGCAGCCAGGTGCTGGGTTCGGTGATGTGGGGCATCGGCATGGCCCTGATGGAAGAAGGCATTATCGATCACCGCTACGGCCGGTACGTCAACAAAGACCTGGCCGAGTACCACGTGCCGGTCTTTGCCGACACGCCCGACATCGACGTTATTTTCATCGGCAAAAGCGACCCGGTGATCAACCCGATGGGTGCCAAAGGACTGGGCGAAATCGGGATGGTCGGCTTTGCGGCGGCCATCGCCAACGCGGTTTACCATGCCACCGGCAAACGCATCCGGGAACTGCCGATTACCCCCGATAAGCTGATTGGCTAACGTTGCCGGCACTTTCGGATTACGCTCAATAACGTCTCATCCCCCTGTTCAACTCAACGTCGTACTCATTTTCGAAAACTCATGTGGATTCTTTTTTCATTGCTGGCGGCTTTAGCCTCCGCCCTGGTGGTTACTCTTTCCAAGGCCGGAATCAAGAACGTGGATTCCAACGTAGCCTTTGCGATTCAGGCGGTTCTGATCCTGCTGGTTTCCTGGGGAGTGGTTATTGGTCAGGGGCGCCTGGCGGACCTGGGCCGGATCGACCGGCGGGTCTGGCTGTACCTGATTCTGGCGGGCATCATCACCTGCGTTTCGTCGCTGCTTTCCTTTCGGGCTCTGAAGTTGGGCGATGCGGCCCGGGCCTCCTCGCTGGATAAGGTTTCCCTCGTTTTTTCCATTACGCTGGCCGTCTTTTTCCTGAAAGAAAAAATCAACTGGCAGGTGATTACGGGCGCGGCGCTGATGGCCATTGGGGCCGTCCTGATTGCCCTGGCCCGAAAATAAGGAAGTCGGCAAAAAACTGAACCGGCTCGCGGCCATGTCGCTTTTTGAAGACCGTCATCACAAACGGACAAAAAAAGACGCGGCCGCGAGCCGGTTCAGGGCGTTTTTGCGGAAGAGCGGAAAACGGCCGGGCCGTTACTGGTCGGTATTCATCGCCTTGACCTTGTTCAGATGCTGTTGCAGGGTGGGCAGCGTCTTGGAAGCGAAGGCTTTCAGTTCGGCATCTTCCTCCTCCTGGGCCGCTTCGCTAAACAGCTTGACGTCCTGCTCGTGGTCATCTTCCATGAGGTCAATGTATTTTTTGTCAAATTCGGCACCCGACAGGCTGGCCAGTTCATCGACGTGTTTCTGCTCGTCTTCGCCCAGGGTGGTCGGCAGGGTTATGTTTTTCCGGGCCGCCAGCGCTTTCAGTTCGTCATTGGCCTTCGTGTGGTCTTCGATCATCATCTGACCAAACGCCTTCACCTGCGGACTTTGCCCTTTCTCCTGGGCCATCTGCCCGAGAGTCACCTCCAACAGGCCACCCGCCGCGGCCTTGACCGCAAAATCATTGGTGTCGTCGGTCTGCCCGCTGCCGTTCTGTTCTTTCAGATCATTGGCATCATGGGCGTTTTCAACGCTGTCCTCGCTGTTTTTCTTGTTTTCGTTGCAGGACTGACTCAGCAGCATATTGCCCGCAATGGCCAGTAAAACCAGAATCTTTTTCATAACGTATGGTGTCGTTTTAAACCTGCCTTATACAACAAGTAGCCGGTGTCCATAGTTAAAGAAAAACCAGTTCAAAAGCGAAAAGCTCGGCAGCGGGCAGAATACCGCAGGAATTTGGACCGGGTTACATTCTGTCAGTCACACTTTTAACTCCGCAGACCTGCGGAAGTCAATCACTCAACGTTCGGATACAACCATGAATCAAGAAAATCAACTGAGCAGACGCCAGGCTATTGGCGGGCTGGGTAGCACCCTGGCGGCTACCGTTATTGCGACGCCGGTGCTGGCCGCTTCGCCCGGGCCGGTTTTTACTTCGGCCGCGCCGCCGCTTGTAGACCCCACGACCAAGTACCCAAAGCCGCCCTTTAATACACCCATGCAACCCTGGCCGGGACTGGCCAGCAAGATGGTGCCCCGTCCCGACCACGGCGAAAGCAGCTACAAGGGCTCGGGACGTTTGCAGGGCCGGAAAGCCCTGATTACCGGCGGCGATTCGGGAATGGGCCGGGCGGCAGCCATTGCCTACGCCCGCGAAGGGGCCGATGTGGCCATCAACTACCTCCCCGCCGAAGAACCTGACGCGAAAGAGGTCATCGAGCTGATCCGGAAAGAAGGCCGGAAAGCCGTGGCCATTCCCGGAGATATTCGTGAGGAAGCGTTCTGCAAGCGGCTGGTCGACGAAGCGGTCAAAGGGCTGGGCGGGCTGGACATTCTGGTCAGCAACGCGGCCCGGCAACAGACCCGGGAATCGATTCTGGACGTATCCTCGGAAGACTTCGATGCGACCATGAAAACCAACATCTACGCCCCGTTCTGGATCATCAAAGCGGCCCTGCCGCACATGCCTCCCGGCTCGGTCATTATCGGCACGACCTCCGAGCAGGCGTATGACCCATCGGGCAACCTGTATGATTACGCCCAGACCAAGGCCGCCACGACGAATTTTGTCAAATCCCTCGCCAAACAACTGGGTCCCAAAGGCATCCGGGTGAACGGGGTCGCCCCCGGCCCCATCTGGACGCCCTTGCAGCCCAGCGGCGGGGCCACGAAGGAGAAGCTCAAAACCTTCGGCGGAGACACCCCGATGGGACGGCCGGGGCAGCCGGTCGAACTGGCTTCCATCTACGTGCAGCTGGCCGCCAGTGACGGCAGTTACGCCACTGGTCAGGTCTACGGAGCTGCCGGTGGCGGTGGACAGCCCTGACGAAAAGCAGGGAATTCGGGCAAGTTCCGGATTCCCGCCCCGAAACGCCAACCGGTCCAACGGGTTCCCCTCCAGACGAAGGGAACCCGTTGGGCCGGCGCGTAAACGGCATAAACAGAACGCCCCTCCCCTTCACGCCCCGACCATTATCCTGAAAACGTCAGAAAACAATCCGCTGAGTAACGGCCGATTGCGGACATTTCCTGAAAAGATTGGCTAAGAATAAGCTTCGAAATACGCCTCCCGGGGGCGGTCCGGCACCCATCGTTCCAGCAGCGGAGCCACCACGGGAGTCAGCGGGGCCGCCAGAAGTACGCCCAGCAGGTTGAACAATACGTGCGCGTTGGCGAGTTGCCTCGACAGGGGCATGCCCCCCGATACCCAGCTGACCAGCTCGGTGAACGGATGAATCAGCAGCAGCCCCGCCAGAATCGACACCATGTTGAAAAGGAGGTGAAACAGCCCCGTCCGCAGGGCGGCCCGGCTGCGGCCTGCCGAAGCGACCACCGTATCGGCGCAGGTTCCCAGCTCCGCCCCCATCATCAGGGCGATGCCCGCTGGCAGCGTCAGCAGACCCTGGCCCGCCAGCACCACGGCCATGCCCACCGTCGCCGAGGAGGACTGCAACAGCACCGTTACCCCGGCCCCGGTCAGGGCGCCGCGCACCGGGTGGGACAAGCCTTTCATCCACTCGACCACCACGGGAAGATGTTTGAGCGGCTCGACGGCTTCTTCCATCAGGTACAGGCCCAGAAACAGCATCCCGAACGCCAGTAGCACCCCGCCCCACTGGGCTACCAGCGCCCGTTTAGTGGCCACCATCAGCCCAAAGCCCACGGCCATCGGCAGGCCCGCCCACTGCCCGATGTCGAAGGCGATCAACTGGCTGGAAAAGGTCGTGCCGATGTTGGCCCCCAACACGATTCCCAGCGCCTGGCGAAAGGTCAAAGCCCCGCTATTGACCAGCGCAATCGCCATGATGATGACCGCCGAGGAAGAATCCAGCAGCGTAGTCACGACGATTCCCGTCAGGATGCCCGTGAAGACATTGTGCGTAAAGCGCGCCAGTCCTTTGCGGAGCTTCTTCCCGGAGAGGGCTTTTAGGCCATCGGAGAGGTTGTTCAGGGCAAACAGAAAAAGGACCAGTCCGGCCAGCACTAACAGACCAATTTTGAGGGCATCCATGACCACCAGGCGTTTATTTACCGGAAGGTAGCGCGCGTCGGCCTGTCCCTCACCCCGCCGGTCATTATGTTTTTGTTAAACAAAGCAGTTGGAGCGCGTGGACTCGGAAGAATGTGGGGTAAATAGAAAGGGAGTTTGGGGGTTGGGGATGGGGTGAGGGGTTGGTTAAGTTGATTGAAGAAAAGTCAAAGAAGAAAAAATGGCCTTAAAGCGAGAAATTAAAAGAGTCTGCTCGTGTTGAAAGTCTACTGGAATATTAGAAAAAAAAGCATAAAGACAAGTTTACCTAAGACAAACCGCTTTCCTTTCATGGAAATGGGCTTTATTCTTTCCATCAAGGAAAGAAATTAATGTAAGCTGATAGCAATTTAAGCAAAGAATATTCATAGAACTGTTCAAGGCTTAAAAGACCAGTGCAACTTTTCAAAGCTAACAAACCGGCTTAGCTCTAAGGCGTAAACGTATATCAATAAGTAACCTTCTACAAATAGTAAGTTACATATAAATTTTTATAATCTAATTTAGATTCGTTCTTACGAATATAATTTTTTATAGTTTGAGATATATATGAAAAACGACTTAAGTGTTTATGTATAGTCGAATGATTAGTTAAATTTAACCATTCAATATTTATAGAATTTACATCGAACAAGCTTGGATTTATATAAAATTTCATGAAGTCTTCCAACTCCCCTAAGATATCAATATCAGATTCATCCAAGACAATCTCAAGTTTATACATCATTATTATTAACGTAAAAAACTCACTATAACTAAATCCATTATGTTTCTCATATTTTTCATATGAATTGTTCATTTTTTGAACATAGGAAAGGTACTCTTTAAAAAACATTTTATAATTAATAATATTTAAATGCGATGATTTTACATATATATTCTCATCAAAGTCACTTGATAGCTTATCTATTATTTTACCTCTAACTACATCTCTATATTCATCACAAACTATTTTCCATAAATTAATTATATAATCACCGTGAATATATACATTATTTGTATTTCCATCATGCACAATATGCATCATTCTTTCAAAATGAAGTTTATTTGATAGCCTATAAATACTTTGTTTATTATAATATATTTTACTTATTTCCATTACAAAGTCGCCAAGTGTTGCCTCATCTTTCTGAGTAAAAACATCAAATAACTTTTCAAAATAATTACCATCAATTATCATTTCGTACTTTATAAGTATCGCATAAAAATAGGTAAAATGTTTCCAATAAAAGAATTCAGATGTTTCTATTAGCTTAAGCAAGTTTTTTAATGTGATTTTTATTCTTTCCTGCTCAATGTTCGTTAAGCTAAGAAGGAAAAGCAAATTTTCGACAATTTTAAGATAATTGTCGTTAAATACTTTTTTTGCTATATGCGAATGAACTAAATTATTTTTGTCTAATCTTGAGGAATAAATATTTTCATTAAATAATGAAGTAGCATAATTGTTGATTAAATCTAACAAATAACTTACAGAATCTTCATCAAGCTTTATTTCTTCAATTGAATAAGTAATAAAAAATTCTTTGTAATCCTCTAAAGTAGCATAATGTACAAAATTGTGACAAAACCCATAATTCAATTGTGTATTATTATAAGGATAGTTATTTGAAAACTTATAGCAAATTAATAAGCCTTTCAAAGCTTTGTTTACACAATCCTTGTAATTACCAAAAGCATCATATACAATACAATTAATCGAATAAAAATTTGTTAAAGAAGTAAGATGAAACAATATCTGATTAAAGTAATCTGGCCCTGAGTAATATATTATACCTCTATTAAGTTTATCATAAGTCACAACTATTTTCTCATATAATTCATCAATACTATATTTACAATATTGCAAAACTTTTCCGTCCCTTATATATTTAATCAACTCTAAATGTTCTTCAGGCAAAAATCTAAGCTGATTCATTATTTGCTCAAGGTTGATTCTTTCACCTTTTTCCTGAATCAATTTAATTGTATCTTTTGGTATATTTTTATACTCTTTATATTCAATAAAATGTGTTAAAGTTTTAAAGCTGTATTTTGCTATGTAATAAATTATATAATTAGAGCTTTCCCACGCCTTTAATGCTAACTCTTCATATAGCAAACAAGATGCATAAATATTGCCAACTTTATAATTAGTATAAGCCAAAGTTAGGTCATTTACAATATTAGAAGTATCTGTTATATGATGGGCAGTTAAATTAATAAATAACGTATTAAATTTAAGCTTTTCATACAAGCACTTAAGGCAATCGCATTCTTTATCGATGCCTGTAAATAATTCTACAGGCTTATGCTCTTTTGACCTATTTCTAGCATCATGGCTTAAGTCAAGCTGATATATTCCACTTGAATTTAACTTTTCTATAATATAATTCAACTTGTCTTTTTTACTTGATGCTTCATAATTACTAAGCAATCCTATATACGTTTCTGTAAAAGAAGTAAATCCATGTTCATTGTGAGTATTATCGTTAAAAAAATCTACAATGAACGAGTTTCTTATCTTTAAGGAATATTGCGAATGAATATTATACCCTACTTGCTTTTTGACATTATTAAATGGAAAAATACTAGCAATAAAAAAATATGGCAATGATCTTAATTCATTGTATTTAAGTAATGACAGATACATTTGATCTAGCACTTCTTTCCTATTCAGTTTTTCTTCCTCTCTATCATAATATTTTATAAATTTTACCAATTTGTATAAATATAATCCTGGAATTTTCAAGGATATGTTGTCATCGATATATATATTTTTTTTAAAGTTTGCCCCTTTTATATAGCTATCTATTGCATCTTGATTATCTTCAAAACTAATTACAGTAATTCCTTTATTTTTCAAATACTCATGTTTATACTCTGAAAAGTGAGAATGTGTAAGCAGGAATGAATTTTGATAATCCTTCCCCAAGATATTTCTAACTTTGTGGAGTATAATTTTAAGGTTAGGATCTGAATATCCATAGCCAATAAACAAAACGACCTTTGTTGAGAATATTGACTTGATAAAAGCATCGAACAATGGGTGCTCATCCTGATACGATAAGTAATCGTCTTCTTTCAATACAAAATTATCATTATCAAGGTCTCCGTGAATTTTAACTAATAAATTGCTATTTTTTGAATACGGAAAATCTTTATCTTCTTTAATTATTGAGAAAGGTAAAGCTCTTTTTCTAATTACTTGTTCAAGAAAATTATCATAATTTGTAGTGATTACATGTTCAGGATTTAAGTCAAAAATTACATCATGAAGTTCGTTATATACGCCTCTTTTATGAAATAACAGGTTCCTAACCTTTTCAATGTATTCTTTATGACCTTTTTGATTATAATAAATTTGCGCTACTTGTAAAGGATCTGTTGTGTCATTGTCATCTATTCCAATACCATATTTTAATTGCTTAACTAATTCATTCCAACTCGGAAGGCCTGAATTCATTGAGACGCCAGCGCCTACAAATACAACTAGCTTCTTTGATTCAATTGCCTTTTGTATATTTTCTATATCTGATAAAAACTTTTCGCTCGTCATTTTATAGTAAATATTTAGAAGTAGAAGTATGGCAATATAATTATTTTTAGTTGTATCGTGTCAAAAGCGCAGTCCAAATGAGAGGCGTAAACGCAAAAAGCCCGTCTCCAACTTGGAAACGAGCTTTTTAGCAGAGGGAGAGGGATTCGAACCCCCGGACCTGTTACAGTCAACGGTTTTCAAGACCGCCGCATTCGACCGCTCTGCCATCCCTCTAGAGGCGACATCGCCGATTTGATGACACAAAGGTAGGGCGATTTTCCGGTCTTGTCAATAGCGGGCCCGCAAGATTTTTTTACAAAAAAGGCCATCTGCGCCGTTTTTACCGACAAATCAGCCACTTACCCGCAAAACTTAGCTCAAAAAAAACAGCCCGCCGGTAAAGCCAGCGGGCTGTAACGAATATTCTATCGACATCTCAATTGTCCGGCTATCAACGCTTCCTTCGCTCCGAACGAGCCAGACAATCAGGTCCCAAAGGTAAAAATTTTGCCCTATAAACCGGAAACAATTTATCATTAGGTCCGAAACACTTCTTCACTAATTTTATTCCCCACAAACCAACCCCCATCCATACCCATGTGGCAGGAAACCGATCACAAACTCGTGCGCCATTTCCAGTTCGCCGACTTCTCCGAAGCCTTCGCCTTCATGACCCGCGTGGCGCTGCTGGCCGAAAAAATGGACCACCACCCCTACTGGACCAACGTTTACAACAAAATCACCATCGAACTCACCACCCACGACGCCGGCAACACCGTTACCCAAAAAGACCGGGAACTGGCGGGAGCGATTGACAGAATTTTGAATGATTGAATGACTGAATGACTGATGGGCGGTCCGCCGCGGTGGTTGATCAGGCTTCGCTTGGGTGAGCCTATCGGAGCTATGCACCGTGGCACACCGCCTATCGGTCATTCAATCATTCGAAATTCTGTCAATCACTCCTTTCTGCCGTTCAATCAATCCCGGGCCGTTCAATCATTCTTGTGTAACCCACGGGTGGGACCTCCGGTTTGCAACTTGACTTTCCGAAGGTCGGGAAGCAGAAACCCTATCTCACACGTTATGAGTAAAATGTTTAGTACTTCGGCTGAGGCCCGGAAAACGGAACTTCGTCTGGAGCCGGTGGGCCGTCGCCTGTTTCTACGCATGGCCGGGGCCGCCGCCGCTACCACGTCGCTGATGGTGGCCGGCTGCAGCAAAGACTCCATCACGGAGGAAATTTCGGCCCGCGGTGGCGCCCGTATCGCCGCCGGGGTGGATTTGGGCTCCGGGGAAATCGGCATTCTCAACTATGCCTACGCCCTGGAACAACTGGAAGCCGCTTTTTACGACATGGTCGTCAACATGCCCTACGGCGGCATGAACGATGAGGAACGGATGATTCTGAAAGCCATCCGCGACCACGAGGTAGTGCACCGCGAATTCTTCAAAAAACTGCTCGGCGGATACGCTATCCCGGAGCTGGAAGTAGACTTCAGCGCGGTGAATTTCAAGGACCGCATCAGCGTCCTGACCACCGCCCGGACATTCGAGGATCTGGGTGTGGGTGCTTACAACGGGGCCGGCAAGTACCTGTCGCTGCCCAAAAACCTGGTTGCCGCCGGGAAAATCGTGTCGGTGGAAGCCCGCCATGCCGCGACCATCCGTTATCTGCTGGCTCCCAAAACGGGCCATTTTGCCGGATACGATGTCGTCAACGATGGAACGGGTCTCGATCTGGCGCTGGAGCCTACGGAGGTGCTGCCCAAAGCACAGGCATTCATCAAAACTCCCATCATGGCAAAAGATTTTCCAACGGCTTAACCACACTCCTCTATGTTACTCCAAAATTTATTTAAAGACCTCGAAGAGCTGGATCCCGAGGTGTACGAGCGTCTGAACTCCCGTCGCTCGATGTTCCGCCTGGGTGCCAAAGTAGCCGCAGCTGCCGTACCCGTGGCCCTGGGTTCCGCCCTTAATAAAGCCTATGCCCAAACCTCCGACGTCGCCAAGATTATCGACATTCTGAACTTCGCACTCCTGGCCGAGTATACCGACTCCACGTTCTACAACCTGGGGCTGGACGCCTGGAACGTCATCCCGGCGGAAGACCGGCTGGTGTGGGAAGAGCTGCGGAACAACGAAAACCACCACGTTTCGTTTGTCCGGAAAACCATCATCGCACTCGGCGGCCGACCCATCGAACGGCCGCAGTTCGACTACACGGCGAAAGGCAAATACCCGGACCCGTCCCGCAACTATGAAGTCTACAAAGCACTGGCCCAGGCATTTGAGGACACCGGCGTACGCGCCTACAAAGGACAGGCCCCCAACCTGATCGATAACGACGCGATTCTGCAGGCCGCCCTTCAGATTCACTCGGTGGAGGCCCGCCACGCGGCGGTTGTCCGGAAACTCCGGAACGTACCGCCCTGGATCGAGTTTGCCGATCCGGAAGGGTCCGAGCCGCTGGTGTACGTTGGCGAAGACAACAAGTTTCAGAACGACCCGGCCTTTATCATCAACGTAGCCGCCATCTCGGCTCCGTTCGGTGTCGGAGAAAAAGAAGCGACCGAGGCGTTCGACGAGCCGCTGAGCCGCGAGCAGGTGACGGCCATTATCGCCCCGTTCATCGTCAGTATGTAATTCAGACCACAGCAGCCAGCGGGCGGGAAGAATCTTCCCGCCCGCTTTTTTTGTCCCGTTCCCTCAGGAAGCAACCATCTTTATAAAAATTTAGTCGTCAAAAAATCCATAATCAAACCCTGCTCGTAGGTCTGTGTACTTTCCAACGGACGGGAAGGCTTAACTATCTAACACACCTTATGAGCAAATTTTTCAGTAATTCGGCTGGAGATGCCCGCAAGACCGAACTGCGGCTCGAACCGGTAGGCCGCCGCCTGTTTCTGCGCATGGCCGGAGCCGCCGCCGCTACTACTTCGCTGATGGTGGCCGGTTGCAGCAAGGATCCAATCACAGGAGATGACATGACCGCCCGCGGCGGTGCGCGTATAGCTGCCGGGGTCGACCTGGGATCGGGTGACGTAGGCATTCTGAACTACGCCTACGCCCTGGAGCAACTGGAAGCCGCTTTCTACGACATGGTCGTGAAAATGCCGTACAACGGCATCAACGCCGACGAGCGCCAGATTCTGAAAGACATTCGCGACCACGAAATTACGCACCGCGAATTCTTCAAACGCGCCCTGGGCAGCGCCGCCATCGGAGACCTGGAAGTGGATTTCAGCGCAGTCAACTTCAAGGACCGCAACAGCGTGCTGACCACGGCCCGGGCATTCGAAGACCTCGGTGTTTCGGCGTACAACGGGGCGGGTAAGTACCTGATGACGCCTGATTACCTGCTGCTGGCGGGCAAAATCGTGTCGGTGGAGGCACGCCACGCCTCGGTGATCCGCTCGCTGCTGGCTCCCAAAACGGGCCACTATGCCGGAGTAGATGTCGTGAACGGAGAAGGGCTCGAAAAATCCCGCGAGCCGAAAGACGTACTGGCCATCGCCAGCCCGTTTGTCAAAACGATGATTACCGGTCCCAATCTCCCCAACATGTAATCCCTCCACACGATGAAATTGCAAAACATTCTTTCCGATATCGAGCAGGTTGATCCTGAAGTATACGAGCGCCTGAATTCGCGCCGCGGCCTGCTGAACCTGGGCGGCAAACTGGCCGCCGCGGCCCTGCCGCTGGCTTTCGGGTCGTCGCTGAAAAAAGCGTATGCCCAGACGAGCACCAACAACAAGATCGTCGATGTCCTGAATTTCGCCCTGACGCTGGAGTACCTGGAAGCAGAATTCTACAACATCGGTATGGGTACACCGGGCCTGATTCCGGCGGAAGACCGGCTGATTTTCGCGGAAGTGCAGATGCACGAAAACGCCCACGTCGCATTCCTGCGCAAGGTGCTGCAGTCGCTGGGTGCCCGTCCGGTGGAAAAACCCCGGTTCGACTTTACGGCGAAAGGGACGTTCCCGACGGTGTTCAGCAGCTACACGACCTACAAACTGCTGGCGCAGGCGTTCGAAGATACGGGCGTACGGGCGTACAAGGGACAGGCCGGTAACCTCGTCGGTACGGGAGCGGTGCTGGAAGCGGCCCTCAACATCCACTCGGTGGAAGCCCGCCACGCGGCCTACATCCGTCGCCTGAACGGCAACAAAGGCTGGGTTACGTTTGCCGACAGCACCGGTCTGCCCGCCGCCATCTACGCGGGTGAAGACCAGCAGATCCAGAACGAGCGCCTCGGCCCCATCAACGCGCACTCCGGACCCGTTCTGTTCGGCATCGACACCATGGCCGTGACCGAATCCTTCGACGAGCCGCTGACCAAAGAGCAGGTACTGGCCATCGCCATGCCGTTTATTGTCGGCTAATCGGTTTATGGTTTAGAGTTTATGGTTTATGGTTTAGAGTTAGGGAAGCCGTCCGGGAACGCCTACCTTTGAACCATAAACTATAAACTTTAAACCATAAACTTCTTTAATGAAGCTTTACCTCGTTCCCACGCCGATCGGCAACCTGGAGGACATTACGCTGCGGGCGATCAACGTGCTGAAAAGCGTGGATGCCATTCTGGCGGAAGATACCCGTACCTCGGGAGTGCTGCTCCGGCACCTCGCCATCAGCAAGCCGCTTCACAGCTACCATATATTTAATGAGCACCAGACGGTGCAGCGGATCATCGCCCAGCTGAAGTCGGGCAAGACCATCGCCCTCATCTCCGACGCCGGTACGCCGGCCATCTCCGACCCCGGTTTTCTGCTCGTCCGCGAGTGCATCAAGGCCGACGTTCCGGTGGAATGCCTGCCCGGTGCCACGGCCTTTGTTCCGGCGCTGGTGGCTTCCGGCCTGCCCGCCGACCGTTTTACCTTCGAAGGATTTCTGCCCCACAAAAAAGGCCGCCAGACCCGCCTTACCGAGCTTTCCGGCGAAGAACGGACGATGATTTTCTACGAATCGCCCCACCGCCTGCTCAAAACCCTCGAACAGTTCAGCCAGACCTTCGGCCCCGACCGACCGGCGAGCGTCAGCCGGGAACTGACAAAACTGTACGAAGAAACCGTACGGGGAACTCTGCAGGAAATAATTGCGTATTTTGCCGAAAAAGCGATCAAAGGTGAACTTGTTATCTGTGTTCAGGGAAAATAACGGGCAGTGGTCAGTGAACAGCAGTCGGCGGAGAATGCGCTGGCTGACGGCCCTGTTCATTCTTCATTCTTCATTTTTCATTCTTCATTCGGCCAAAGCCCAGACCCTCTCACCCCAGACCCAGGTGAGCCTCATTACCGTGGGGCCGGGCGACGACGACATTTCGTCGGCCTTCGGGCATACCGAAATCCGGATTTTTGATCCGGCCCTCGGCTTCGACCAGAACTACAGCTACGGCGGTTTCGATTACGATGCCGATTCGTTCGTGCTGAAATTTTTGCGGGGAACGCTGCCGTACACGCTTTCCGTCCACAATCTTTATCAGGTAACCGCCTATTACCAGCGCGTGAACCGGAGCATGACCGAGCAGGTGCTGAATTTGTCGCAGAGCCAGAAACAACAGCTTTTCGACGCACTGGCGAAGAATTACCTGCCCGAAAACCGGCTCTACCGCTATAAATTTTATCACGACAACTGCTCGACCCGTCCGCGCGACATGATCGTGCAGGCCGCGGGCGACAGCATCCGGTTCGACCCCACGGCCCTCGACTCCACGCGTTCGTTCCGTGCCTGGATGAACGACTACCTCGGCGACTGGCACTGGGCCCGCTTCGGAATGAACATGGCCGTCGGTCGCCCGGCCGACGAACGCAACAGTGCCTGGGTGGCCATGTGGCTGCCGCAGAACGTTTTCATCCAGTTTCAGAAGGCCACGATTTTGCAGCCCAACGGGCAGCGGCTGCCGCTGGTGAGCGAAAACCGCCCGCTGGTGGTGGCGCAGCCCGAGCAGCCTGGTATTCTGTCCACGATCCTTTCCCCGTTCATCGTCTTTACGGCCGCGTTCCTGCTGGTCGTGCTCCTGACCCGGCGCCAGCGGCGGCTGGGCCAGCGCGGTACGCGGTTTGACCGGTTCTTTTTCGGCTTTCTGGGCTTCTGGGGCTGGTTTCTGTTCCTGCTCTGGGTGGCTACCGACCACGGCGTAACGGCCTGGAATCCGGCCCTGCTGCTGATGATGCCGCTGCACCTGCCGCTCATTTTCTGGGCCACCCGCGCCAGCGCCCCGGAACGGACCCGCCGGTATTTCGCCATTACTTCCGTGCTGGCGCTGCTTTTTTACGCCTATGCGCTCCTGCACGGATACAGCTACGAATCCCTGCCGCTGGTGTTGATCATCCTGACCCGGACGCTGTTTCATTTTGGCCGCCGGGAAAACGAAGTACAGCCCGCCACCCGCGCTACGGCCTAAGACAAGAATCCACTGACCATTGACCCATTTTTCATGAGCCACGATTTAAAAGCGCTTACGCAACAGCTTGTCGGCATTACCAGAGAAGCCGGAGCGTTCATTCATCAGGAAGCCCGGGCTTTCGACCGGGGCCGGATTGAGTACAAGGACCTCAACAACCTTGTTTCGTACGTCGATAAAGAAGCCGAAAAACGGCTGGTCGAACGGCTGAGCCAGCTGCTGCCGGAAGCCGGTTTCATCACCGAAGAAGGCACGACCGGCGAGCAGTCGGACCCCAACGGCCTGAACTGGATCATCGACCCGCTCGACGGCACGACCAATTTCATTCACCAGCTGCCCATCTTCTGCGTCAGCGTGGGACTGACGCAGCACGGCAAACCCATCGCGGGCGTCATCTTCGACGGCAACCGCAACGAGGTGTTCAGCGCCTGGGAAGGCGGCGGGGCTTACTGCAACGACGAACAGATTCGGGTTTCGCCCGCCCAGAAACTCGCCGACAGCCTCATCGCGACCGGTTTTCCGTACTACCGCTTCGAGGGGATGAACAAATACCTCGACATTCTGCAGTCGCTGATGCAGAAAACCCACGGCCTGCGGCGGCTCGGCTCGGCGGCCATCGACCTGGCGTATGTCGCCTGCGGCCGTTTCGAGGCGTTTTACGAATACAACCTGAACTCCTGGGACATGGCCGCGGGCGTCGTTCTGGTCCGGGAAGCGGGCGGAATTGTGACCGATTTTTACGGTGGCGACGAGTTTCTTTTTCGCGGGGACGTCATCGCCGGATGCGCCATGCAGCCGGAACTGGTGGCGGCCATCCGGGATTACTGGGACCGATAAGCCCCGGTCTCAACCGGGGTCCACGGCGGTTAGCTGCCTTCCTGCCGGTTAACCGTTTCAACGGTTTCGGGGTGTCAAAACCGTTGAAACGGTTAGCACACCCGGATTCGTCCGTTTTTTCCCGCCGTTCAATCGGCGGGTTGTTTTTGTTCATCCTCCAAACACCGACCTTATGCAAAACCACGACCTCGAACTCCTCCGCTACCCAATCGGTAAATTTGAGTACGGCCAGCCGTATTCGATGGAAACCATCAAGGAACAACTCGCCTCCATCGCCATCCTGCCGCACAACCTGACCGAACTGGTCGGCAAGTGGGGCGACGAACGGCTCGACACCCCGTACCGGCCCGGCGGCTGGACCGTCCGGCAGGTTGTGCACCACCTCGTCGACAGCCACATGAACGCCTACATCCGGACCAAACTGGCCGTGACCGAAGAGAACCCGCAGGTCAAAGGCTACGACGAAGCGGCCTGGGCCGAGCTGCCGGACTACCGCCTCAGCATCGCCCCGTCGCTGGTGATTCTGAGCAATCTGCACCAGCGCTGGGTCACCGTCCTCGACAAGCTGACCGACGAACAGTTCCGGCGTACCTACTACCATCCGGGCTACCAGCGGACGTATGTCCTGGCCGAAGTGGCGGGTCTGTACGCCTGGCATGGCGAGCACCATTATCAGCATGTCCGCAAACTAGCGGAACGGAACAATTGGCTGCGCAGCGTCGTTTAGGAAATACGAGCGCCCCGACATAGGACGCTTCGTCAACCCGATACAGCGCATGATCGAACAACTCATTATCGGCCTACTCTTTCTGGGAGCCCTGTTGTACATCGGGCGGCGCGTGTATCGGACCGTATTTGCAAAAAAAACGGGCTGTGCCAAAGGATGTGGCTGCGGAGAGGAGAAAACGGCACTTACCGGTAAAACAAACAAGGCTACGACCGTCTGAGGCGTAGTCTTTTTTTTGTCTTTCAACGATGAAAAACCGGACGATGTGTCCGGCGGGCAGTTGGTGGCTGTTGCTGGGCCTGCTCGTCGGCATAAGTGTGATTTCCTGCAAACGCGTAAAGCCCCAGCCGCCCGATGCCACTGCGTTCGACGACACGCTGGCCATTGGTCCCTCCTACCTCAGCGCGCCCGTCCTCTTCGAGGTCCGGGAACTGGAGGAAAAGGTGAACCAGTCGCTGGGAGAAGTCCTCGTCGATCAGGAAAGCCTGCCCAAAACCAAAGGAACGGTGCTCCGGCTGCGGGTTCTCCGCTCGGGCCGGGTCCGGATGAGCTTCGACGGAAAACGGCTGTCGTTTGGCGCGCCCATCACCATCTGGATCGACAATCCGCTGGACCTGAACCACAAGCGGCAACAGCTGGGCTCGCTGGACGTGGAGTTCAACAGTCCGGTGGCCGTAACGCCCAACTGGCGGATTCTGACCCGCGTCACCCTGAAGCGGTACCGCTGGACGGTCGAACCCAAAGTCAAACTGCTGGGCATCCGGTTCAACGTCAAGCGCCGCGTTGACAGAATTCTCCAGAAACGCCGGCCCGAAATCGAACAGGCCATCAGTGCCGCCATCTACCAGGAACTCCGGCTGGACCGGGAAATCGGAAAAATCTGGCGGAGCCTCCATCGGCCGCTGCGCATCAACCGCAATTACGAAAACATCTGGCTGGTGCCCCATCCGTACGCGATTTCGGCCAGCAAGGTCTATGGCAATCGGAAGACGATCGTGGTGCCGCTGCGGGTGGAACTGCGGCTCGAAACCCACTTTGGGGATCGTCCCGACAGCCTCCGTCCGGCCGCGCTGCCGCCCCTGCGCCGGGCCGATACCCTGCCGCCGGTGACGGAACTGAACCTGCTGAGCCGGGTTTCCTACGACCGCCTGAACCTGGCGCTGAAACGAACCCTGAAAAACAAAAAACTCGAAGTGGCAGCCCAGTCCATTTCCATCCAGGAAGCGATGGTCTACGGCGGGGGCAATACCCTCATTTTGGAGACAAAGGTGAAAGGCGCCATCAACGGCACGCTGTTTTTCCGGGGCCGACCGGCCTTTGATACGCTGCGGCAGACGGCCGCCGTCCGCAATTTTGAGTACGACATTCACACGGAGGATGTGCTGCCCCATACGGCCGATTACTTCCTGCACGACATGCTGAAAGACTCGCTGCAACAGGCCCTGTCGTTGCCGCTGCATCGGTATTTTTCTACCATTCCGGTCAAGATTGAGACGGCCTTCGAACGGGGCCGTCCGGGCCGGAAAGCAGACCTGGATATTCAGACCTTTCGTTTCATTCCCAGACAAATAGCCATTCGTCCGGAAGCCATCCACGTCCACCTCAGAGTACGAACCAGTTTCCGCATCAAGATAACCGATGTCTGATTATCAAATGGAATAACAGGGCCATAACCGCGTAATCAGAAGATTATTAGCTTATCTTTAATAAATTTAAATAGTACCATACTTACTATTTTTTTCTGCTTATTGTTGCTTAGTATAATTTACTTATCTACTTTTGCATGTCCTTTTATCGGACAATCTTCTCTGAACGATCACTGACTGAAAACGACCGCTACGCCCAACGGGTATAGCCGGAGGTTTACGTTTCCCCTACCTGAATACCAGCCCGGTATTTCATTGTTTCCCATATTATCAGATTACATCTGTACTTAACCAAATCGGGCCAGGGTGCGGCCCTCTTGAGCACTTTCGTTTTATGACCAGACCAGTACGTTTAAAAGCCGCCATCGGTACCATGATGGTTGGCGCGGTTCTGACGCTTGGCGGCTGTCAGAAACCAGACGGTATCTCGACGCCGACTGACCCGACGCTCCCGGTATTGAGCAAAATTCCGGACAATTTCTCATTTGCTTCTGACCAGGATGTGGCGTTCCGCATCACGGCCCTGACCAACCGGAACAACCCGATGGTCGGCGTTCCGTTCTCGGTCTACAGCCTGCCGGACAACCAGTTGCTTTTCAGCGGCGTGACTTCGGCAAACGGGGTTTTTGAAATGAAGCACCGGCTGGCCAACCACCTCGGACAGGTGGAAATCCGGACGACTTATCCCGGTATCCCCAGCAGCCAGGTGATTACCCTGAGCAGCAACCAGGTGGTAGCCACGTTCGGCGGTTCCAACCCCGGCGGCCGTATTTCGGCAGAAGCCAGCGTAACGGCCAGCATCAGCAACACGCGGATTCCGAACATCAAGACCCTCGGTTCCTGGAACAACAACGGCCTGCCGAACTACCTCGTTTCCAACACGCCGGACGCCATCGAACAGGCGTTCTACGACCGCATCACGGCTTCTCTGCCGGAAAGCAAGCCGCTGTCGACGACGCACCCGGAGTACATCGCCAACAACGCGCCGACCACGCTCGACATCACCGAACTGGCCGACGTATGGGTTACGTTCGTTACCGAAGGCGCGGGCTGGAAAAACTCGCTCGGCTTCTATACGTACGACAAAAGCGCGACCATCACCAGCGTAAACCAGCTCCAGAACCCGACGATCATCTTCCCGAACGTGTCGATGGTGGGCAGCAACGGCTCGCTGGTATCGGGTCACCGGGTGCACATCGGTCGTTTCCCGGCCGGTACGAGCATCGGTTTCTTCATGCTGGCCGACGCCTACAACACCTCCAACGGAGACATTGCTCAGGGTAACTACGCTCACTTCAGCCACTCGGCCCTGAACTCGGAATCCGATCCGAACAAGCGCCGCCACTTCGTCGTGCTGAATGACGTCGCTACGGACCGGGTGCTGCTCGCCGTCGAAGACGTGAGCCTGATGAACACGCCGATCGTCTGCGATAACGACTACAACGACGCTGTTTTCTACATCACTTCCAACCCGGTCACGGCCGTTGACAAAACGCCGCTGCCGACCACGGACAAGCCGACGGACACCGACGGCGACGAAATTCCGGACCCGCGCGACGAGTACCCGACCGACAAGGACCGCGCGTTCAACGTCTACACGCCGGCTAAAGATGTATACGGTACGCTGGCTTACGAAGACCTGTGGCCGAGCAAGGGCGACTACGACTTCAATGACCTGGTGATGAGCTACAACTTCCAGGAAGTGCTGAACGCCAAAAACGAGATCGTTGACGTCAAGACCAAGCTGAAAGTACGGGCCATCGGGGCCTCGTTCAAGAACGGCTGGGGTATCCAGATGCCGGTTGCCGCGTCCAACATCAAAACGGCCAAGTCGACCGACACCCGCACGAACACGACCAAAACGCTAACCTCGGAAGCGGGCCAGACCAACATTACGCTGATTCCGTTCCAGAACGCCTACGACATGATTTCGGCCCCGGCGACGAGCCTGTTCGTGAATACGGAATCGGGCAAGACCACGTACGAAGGCAAAATCTTCACGGTTGACCTGACGTTCAACACGCCGGTGACGCGGGCGGCGCTGGGTACGGCTCCGTACAATACTTTCCTGATCGCCCGCAACGAGCGCGGCCGGGAAATCCACCTGGCCAACCACCAGCCGACGACCAAAGCGAACGTAGCCTACTTCGGTACGGGTAACGACAAGACCAACCCCGGCCTGAACAAGTTCTACAAGGACGACAGCAACATGCCGTGGGCGCTGAACATTCCGGTAGAGTTTGACTATCCGTTCGAGCGCACGTCCATCCTGAACACGCACCTGAACTTCTTCCAGTGGGCGGCTACGGGTGGCGCGCAGTATAAAGACTGGTACATGAACAAGACGAACTACCGCAAGACGGAAAACATCTTCAAGAAGTAATCCTCCTTCGGTTGCATTTCCTAAGACTCCCGCCCCATCGGCGGGAGTTTTTTTATATTTGGGCATGGACCCTCAGAAACGCGATACGCAGCAGTACGTCAACCTCGGCCACAGCAAGCTCGAAAATCACCTGAAGACGCAGGTGGCCTTGTACGAGAAAAAAACGAAGTATACAGGCACCACCACCAACCTCCTCAGCGCCTTCTTCTGGAGTAACCTCATGGGCTTCGCCTTTCATTACGCCAAAAGCCGGTTTGGCCCGAAAGTCCCCTACCAGTTCTACCCCCGCAACGGCGATGACGGCCTCTACCCGCTGGAAGTGACCGACGGAAAAACCACCCTGGCGCTCCTCTCCGACTGGGCCAGCGACACGGTCGAATCCGACCAGATCGGCCACCTCGTTTCAACCTATCAGCCGGATTATACGATTCATCTGGGAGACATTTATTACGTGGGGACGCCGCAGGAGGTGGAGGACAACTTTCTGGCCCCGCATTCGTCGTGGCACTACGGCAGCCACGGCAGTCTGGCGCTTTCGGGCAACCACGAGATGTACAGCAACGGGCGCGCCTATTTCGAAAAGCTGCTTCCGGCCATGAAAATCCGCAAAAACGGCGCGGTGGCCACCCAGCAGGCCGGTTTTTTCTGCCTCGAACACGAACATTGGCGGATTATCGGCCTCGACACGGGCTACACCTCCACCAACCGGCCGTTTCTGGAAGTGCTCTTCAAACCCGATTGCCAGCTGCGCGAGGAACAGGTGGCCTGGCTCAAAAACATCGTAAAGCTCGGCGACCCCACCGACACCCGGGGCATTATCCTGCTCAGCCACCACCCTTATTATTCTTCGTTCCGGGACGACCACCCGATCGTCGGAAAGCAGTTGCGGGAAATTTTTGGCGAGGCCGACCGGCCCGTTGTCTGGATCTGGGGCCACGAGCACCGGCTCACGTTTTACGACCAGCACGGGTTGTCCGACGGCATCCGGGCCTGGGGGCGCTGCGTCGGCATCGGCGGTATGCCGGTCGAAATCGATGCGCCGGACCAGGGCCACGAAAACAAGCTGCGCCTGCACGACCAGCGCGTCCGCGAACGGCTGAAACGGCGGGATGTCGGCTACAACGGATTCGCGCTCATGACCATTCAGGGCAAAACCGTCAAACTGGATTACATCGACCAGAACAATCTCACGGTCGTGTCCGAAGCCTGGACCGTCAACCGGACCAACGGCGATCTGCGGCTGGAAACGCTGTTTGTCCACCCGGAAATCCGGCAATTCGCGGACACGAAGGTGTAATGACTGAATGATGAATGACTGAATGATTGAATGGCTTCGCACATTCCAGCTCTGCGAAGCTATTCAGTCATTCAGTCATTCAATCATTCCCCTTTCCACCGCCACAAATACCGGCACGCCAGCGTGCGGTGAGGGCGCCAGGCTTCGGCGATGTCGTGCAGCCGTTTGTAGAGCGGTCGGCCCGTTTCGGTCAGTTCGTAGGCGCGGACCATTTTCTGGCGGATGACCAGATCGTCCACCGGAAACACGTCCGGCCGGTCCAGCACGAACATCAGCATCATTTCGACCGTCCACCGCCCGACGCCTTTGATGGGAACCAGGTAGTTCACGATCTCGTCGTCACTAAGGCCGTTCAGAAAAGGCAGGTCCAGGCGGTTCTGCAGGGCAAACTCCGCGACGCTTTTGAGATAAATGACCTTCTGCCCCGACAGGCCCGCGCCCCGCAGCGTTTCGGTGGGCAGGCTGAGCAGCTGGTCGGGGTGCGGATACTGATCCGGAAAAAGTGCCCGGAAACGCGCAAAAATAGAGTCAGCGGCCTTGACCGAAATCTGCTGCGAAACGATGCTTTCGAGCAGAGCGAGGTACACCCGGTCGGGTACATTCTCCTCCATCGTCACCTTCGGAGCGGGTGTTGTGTCAATAATACGGGCCAGAACGGGGTCCTGCAGCAATATCGGGGGAATTGTATTCTCCATGCAGTGTAGCCAGCGGCGCGGTTGATGGAACGCCACGGATTGAAAATAAGGTATTCAGGAAAGAAACGGGGCCTCTGCGGACATCTGTTTTTCGGCGGGCTGCGTCCGGGCGGCCTCCCAGCCGAGCATGGCCGTTTTTCGCAGGCTCCCCCAGCGGTACTGCCCAAAAATCCCCGTTTTCCGGATAACCCGGTGGCAGGGAATCAGATACCCCACCGGGTTGGCCCCCACCGCCGTCCCAACCGCCCGCGAAGCCGTCGGCATGCCCACCGCAGCGGCCAGCTGGTCGTAACTGACCACGCGCCCTTCGGGAATTTTCAGCAGCGCCTCCCACACTTTCACCTGAAAGTCCGAGCCGCGCACCAGCAGCCGAAGCGGACGGGCGGGAGTGGCCGTGAAGATGGAATCGGCCAGCGGCTGCAGGCCCACCGGATCCGCCACCAGCGTAGCGGCGGGCCAGTAAGCGGCCATGCGTTCGGTGATGGTTTCGCCAATATCGCCTTCTTCCAGAAAATCCAGTCTGGCAATTTTATCGCCAAACGCCCCCAGCGCATACGGCCCGAACGGACTGTCGAAGACGCCGTACCGCAGCGCCAGCCCCGCCCCGCCCTGCCGCGCCTGGCCGGGCGTGAGCCCTTCCAGCGTTACAAACAGATCGTGCAGGCGGCCCGTCCCGGAAAGCCCGGCCTGCTCGGCCACCTCGGCCACGGTCAGGCCGTGCCGGAGCTGATCGCGGGCGTGCGTCAGGGTCAGATACTGCAGAAATTTCTTCGGGCTCACGCCCGCCCAGTCGGTGAACAGCCGCTGAAAATGGTATTCGCTCAGACTGGCGGTTTCGGCGGCCTCAAACAGGGAAGGCTGCTGCTGATAATTCGCCATCAGGTATTCGATGGCCCGGGCAATCTGTTGGTAGGTCGGACTGGTTTCCAGCATGGCCGTAGTTGATCTTTGTTCAAAGATACCGCGCCCCCGGCGGTCTCCCAACCCGAATCTTGCGGACTTTCAGTGATCGCGGTACATGTACCGGAGTTTCCGGCTGACCGATGAAGCCATCGAGGAACTGAGGTTGCTGTAGAGTTGCCAGGTGCTGGGCACCAGGAGTGATCTGGTCTTCAAACTTTTACCATTGAGGGCGCGCTGGTCGCCGCTGAACGTTTCCCACTCGTCGGCCCACTCCTCAACCTCGGTCAGTTCGTCTTCCCAGGCCACCCGTTCCGCGCCGGGGTCGAGCGCCCGGATGCGCAGGTCGAGCCGGGCCACTACGGTAATGCGGTGGGTGGTAAGGGTTCCTTTGACGGTTTCCATCACATCCACCACCGTCGAGTCGTTGATTTTCTTCGTTCCCACTTTGTATTTCTGCGAACTCTCTACGGTAGCCGACGCCGAGGTGATGCTCTCCCGGCGGGATACGTAATTGGCGACAAAGCTCTGGATGACGTGATTCGGCATTCGGCCGGGTTCGGGGGTGACGCCCGGCATGTAGTAGCGCACAAATTGCGAAGGCGGCCCGCTCTGGTCCAGGTTCCGGAAGATGTCCCGCTGGAGTTCGTCGTATTCCGAGCTGGAAATTTCCACGGAAGGCCGCATGGGTTCAATGACCAGCCGGAAGGCCGCGAAGTACAGCGCATCCGCCGCCCGGCCGTCGGCATCCCGGTAGTTCGGCACCCATTGGCTCGCCTTCTGAAACTGCAGCACGGCCTCGCGGGCGGCCTGCCGGTCCGTTTCGCGGTAGGCGAAGGCCTCCTCCGCCGCCCGGTAGCGGTCCGCGGCGGCCAGCTCCCGGACCTCGCCCAGTCGGTCCCGGAAATCCAGCGGGAAGCCGGACACCCGTTCCGGGCAGGTCGGGCAGGCGTTGATGGCATCGCCCAGCTTCTGCAGTTTCTGGTACTCCGGCAGGACCCGTTCCCAGCGAAAAGGCTCTGCCGACCGGCTGAGACGAAGAATCGCATTTTGCCGCTGCTCATACGCCGCCCGAAAAGCCTGGCTTAGCACTTTCTGCGCCGTGGCATGCTCCGGTTTCTGCCGCAGTCTGCCGACCGCCGACAGAACAGCCGAATCGTAATTCCCGTTTTTAAGGGCGCTTTCTCCGGCCGAACAACCGCTCAGCCAGAGCAGCAGCCCAAAAAACCAGACAGACGAGTGGGAGGACAGTTGTTTCATACCCTACTGATTCCAAAAAGCGGCCAGAGGTTTATTACCGATAAATCAAAATGTTTACTCCGTCCAGAAAGAGTTTATCCGGTGTGCATCCAGCCACGAATCACCTTTCCCGACAGGGGCAGCCAGGCGTTAGCCGACAAACGAATTTAACGCCCGCATCAGCACATCCACGTCGGCGGTCGTGGATTTGTAATTCGTCACGCAGAAACGGAAGGCTTTTTCACCCCGAAGCGTGACGGACGAAATCCACAAATCGCCCCCGGCATACACTTTTTCAAGGATGGTTTCGACGGAAACGGCCCCCGAGCGAATCGCCGGATGTGTGAAATTAACCACCGGCAGCGGTGTCTCGTTGACAACAATCCAGCCGTTATCAGACAGGCACTTTCGGCAATAATGCCCCAGTTCGGCCTGGTGGTCGAGCATCGCCGCCACGGCTTCGTCGCCCAGTTCGGCCAGCGTCATAAACAGTTTTAGTCCGGTAAAGCGCCGGGACCATTGCAGGGTGGTCAGGTACGGCACGGCCACATCCGCTTCGCTGGCGGGCATGTAATCCGCCCGGACGTTGAACGCGGCCCGAACGCTTTCCTGATGCGGCGTAAAGAACATGCCCGCCCCCATCGTCAGGTTGAACCACTTGTGCGCGTCGACCGTCACGGAGTCGGCGCTTTCGATGCCCCGCAGGGCCGGTTTCAACGTTTCGGAGAACGCCGCGGCTCCGGCCCAAGCCGCATCGACGTGGAACCACAGCCCGTTGGTCCGGCAGATTTCCGCCAGTTCCGGCAGCGGGTCGATGGTGCCCGTCGAGGTGACACCCGCCGTACCGACGACCAGAAACGGCTCTAATCCCGCCTGTTCGTCGGCTTTCAGAAGGGTTTTCAGCGCCGCCACGTCCATCCGCAGCGAGGCATCGACGGGCACCGGCCGCAGGGCACCCAGCCCCAACCCGACGTGCTTGACGATTTTGTCGAACGAGTTGTGCGCCAGTTCCGAGACGTACACAGCGGGGCGTTTGCTCAGGGCAAACAGGCCGTCTTCGAGCGTTTGCGGAAAATGGTGCGCCAGCGCCACCAGCACGGCGGTATGATTGGCTTCGGAGCCGCCCGACGTAAAATTCGCGGCCACCGTTTCCGTCGGAAGGCCCAGTTTCCGGGCGACGTGGTGCAGCGTATGCCGCTCGATTTCGTTGGCGGCCGGGGCGTGCGACCAGGCGGCCATCTGCGGGTTGTAGACGGCCGTGAGGGCATCGGCCACGATGGCGGGCCGGGTCGGGGCCGGGTTGAACAGGCCAAAATAGCGGGGATGCGAAATCTGCACGTTCCAGGCCCGCATCATCTGCCGGACTTCGTCGAACACGGTTTCCGCCTCCAGCGGCTGGTCGAAGGTAAAGCGGCTCAGGTGTTGCCGGAGTTCGGCGGCGGTGACGGTGGGCGATACAGAGGTCGGATTGTCAAAAAAATCCTGAATTTCGTGGCTCAGTTTGTCGAGAAGGGCGGCAGAGGTTGCGGGCTCCATAATTGCGGTTTTGATGGGCGGTCAAGGTACAAAAAATCGGGCGGGCGGCGCAACGGTTTTGCTTTATCCGCTTACTCAAAACGGGGCAATCTGCCTGTATTAACGGACGAATAATCTTACATTTGACTCATGAAAAAAGCTACCTTTCTCGCCTTTCTGCTCTCCGCGTTCACGGCCTCGGCCCAGGTTTCCGTGACCGTATCGCCCCTCGACCTGGAACTGGTTTCCCGGGTTACGGACGCCGGTCAGCCGTTGAAGCCTTCCAGCGACAAGGTCAGCAGCGGCAGCGCGGCCTTCTCGCCTTCGGTGCAGGTTTTGTTTCCAATTTCTTCCAAATGGGCGTTTTCGGCGGGATTAGGGCATTCGCGGCGCTACACGAACACAGGTTTTAACTCGGAAATAGCGGTGGTCAAACAGGCGGTCAACTCCAGCGCGCCGATTCCCGAGCGGGGAGTCCTGACCGACGTGACCACCCGCGATTATTACCTCTCCGTTCCGCTGGGACTGTATTACCGGCCGGTTTTTTCCCGGAAAGCGCGGGCCATTATCGGACTTCAAATTCGCTCCGACATCCGGACGGCGGGCCGGCAGACGGCCGATTTCCTGCCCGAACGGTTTTCCTCCGCCGAATTGAATCTGCCCGAACTGAAACGCGACGTCGAGGCATATTTTGCCGAACGGGCCACGCCCGTCCTCTTCTCGCTGGCTCCCACACTGGGCTTCGATGCCCCGCTGACCCCGCGCCTTGCGCTCGTCATGACCGGCCGGGCCATTTGGTTTGCCAACGGCCCCGACCGCGTCACGGGCGGTTTCGGCTGGGGACTCGGCGGCCAGGCAGGTCTGCGCTACCAGTTCACCCGGTAAAAAAGGGCGTTGGCTCAGTTTATGGGGAAAATGTTGAACGTTTAACGTTTAACGTTTAACGCGGTCCGCCGCTGCGGTGGCTTCGCCTCAACGCAGATTTTCACGAGGGGCAGAGCGCGTTAAACGTTAAACCTTAAACGCTACCCCCATGCGCAACATTCTCTTTCCGACCGACCTTACTGACGCGGCGCACCCGGCTCTGGACTGGGTCCGGCTGCTGGCCCGGCAATTCAAAGCGACCATCACGGTCCTGCACATCTACCAGCCGATGGTGGCCGACACCTCGCTGCCCAGCCTCAACGGCCCCGGCGTCGGAGTAGCCGCTTCGCAGGATGTGGTGGACATCAGCCGACAGACGCTCGAAACGTTTGTCAACCAGTTGCTGGCCGAGGGGCTCGTAGCGACGGGTGACTGGCGGACCGGCTCCGTCGAAAAGGAAATTCTGGACGCCGCCGCCGAGCACAATGCCGACCTGATCATCACCTCCCGCGACAACGTCAGCACCTTTTTTGACCGCCTGGCCGGGTCGGCGGCGATGGACGTGGCCCGCGACGCCGTGACCCCCGTGCTGTATGTGCCTGCGTCGGACGACAACAGAGCCGCCCGCCCCGCGCAGGTCAGCACCATCGCGTATCTGATGCAGCAGGATTCGACCCAGGCGGAGGCCTCCCGGCAGACGTCCGACATCGTGGAAGCGTTTCCGGATGCCAGCCTCCATTTTCTGACGCTCGAACAGATTGAAAGCCAGCGGCCCGATCTGGTGGTGGTGATGGATTACAAACGCGGCGGTCTGTTTTCAACGGACCCGGTGCAGCGGCTGCTTTCCCGTTCCGAAGTGCCGGTGCTGATCTATCATCCGCAGCCGAAAAACGCATAGTTCCGAATTTCGTTGTTTCTTTGCGACCTGACTAAAAACGCCCGTTTGTCACAGAATGGGCACTTTTTACGTATGACCTCGCCACAACCTGCCCGCTTATTCGACTGCCTCCGCTTCCAGGCCGAAAATCATCCGCTGCCCGACATGCTGGCGGCCAAAGACGGAGGCGGCCAGTGGAAAACCTACGCCACTTCGGACGTGCAGACGCTGACCCGGCAGTTGAGCGCCGGCCTGCTGCGGACGGGCGTTTCCTACGGCGACGGGACGCTGGAAGGACGAAGCAAAGTCGGCATCCTGAGTCGTAACCGGCCCGAATGGGTCATCGTGGACCTGGCCGTACAGCAGGCGGGCGGGGTGCTTGTGCCCATTTATCCGACGATCAATGCGGCTGAATTACAATTCGTGCTGCAGGATGCGGCCGTGACAACCGTTTTTGTGGACGATGAAGTCATGTTCCGGAAAGTGGCCGGCTTGCGCGATAAACTGCCGGAGCTGAAAGATATCTTTTCGTTTGCTCCCATCGCCGGGGCGCGGTCCTGGAACGAACTGCTCATTGACCCCACCCCCGAACTGGCCTCGCAGCTGGACGGGCTGAACCGGCTCATTCAGACCGACGAGTTGGCCACGATTCTGTACACGTCCGGCACCACCGGCACGCCGAAGGGTGTCATGCTCTCGCACCGGAACATTCTGAGCAACGTTTTCAGCAGTTTCGAACTATTCGAGGAAATCGGCATTCAGGGCAGGCGGGCCTTGAGTTTTCTCCCGCTCAACCACGCCTTCGAACGAACCGCGACGTATTGTTATATCTACTCCGGCGCTTCGATTTATTATGCCGAAAGCATGGATACCATCGGCGAAAACCTGCGGGAAGTAAAACCAACGGTGTTCACGACCGTTCCGCGGCTGCTGGAGAAGGTGTACGAAGGTATTCTGGCGAAAGGCAACAGTCTGCCGCCGGTTCAGAAAAAGCTGTTTTTCTGGGCGCTGGGCCTGGCTACGCGTTTCGAGATAAACCAGACGCAGCCCCTCGCCTACCGCCTGCAACTGGCACTGGCCGACCGCCTAATCTTCAGCAAGTGGCGGGAAGCGCTGGGCGGCAATGTCCGGGCGGTGATCACCGGCGCGGCGGCCTGTCAGGTGCGGCTGCTGCGGATTTTTGCGGCGGCTAAAGTTATCGTCATGGAAGGCTACGGCCTGACGGAAACCTCGCCGGTCATCAGCGGCAACCGCTTCGTCGAATCCGGGCGGCTGTTCGGCTCGGTCGGACCGCTGCTAAAAGACGTGGACGTGCGTTTTGCCGAAGACGGCGAAATTATGGTCAAAGGGCCGAACGTGATGATGGGCTATTACAAACGCCCCGACCTGACGGCCGAGGTCATGACGCCCGACGGCTGGCTCCGGACGGGTGACATCGGCATGATGGTCGATGCTAAATTCCTGAAAATTACCGACCGTAAAAAAGAACTCTTCAAGACGAGCGGCGGCAAGTACGTGGCCCCGCAGCCCATCGAAAACAAGATGGTGGAAAGCCGCTGGATTGAGCAGATGATGGTCGTGGGCGAAGGCCAGAAGTTCGTTTCGGCCCTGATCGTGCCTTCGTTTGCGGCCATCCGGCAGTGGTTTTCGGAGGAGAACCGGCCTTATCCCGGCGATACGGAAGTCATTAACGACGAAAGCGTTTTCAAAAAGATCAAGGAGGCCGTTCAGCAGTACAACCAGCATTTCAACCCCGTCGAGCAGATCAAAAAATTCCGGCTGCTGCCGAAGGAATGGACCATCGAAGGCGGCGAACTGACGCCCACGCTAAAGCTCAAACGCCGGGTGATTCTGGAGCGCTACGGGTCGCTGGTAGCGGGGATGTACGCCTGAGAGGACCGGTGGCACGACTGTCTCGGGGCTGCCCGGCGGTCGTGCCACCGGATGGGTTAACCGGCCTGAGGAAGTTGCCGCAGCCCGTTTATTTGCAGGACAGCCATCAAAGCCACCCAGCCAGCTACTGCGGCAATGAGCGCATAGCCCAGAAATGACAGGTTAAAAAGCTGAGGGAAAACAATAATCAGGCTTTCGACCACCCAGATCATATCGAGCGCAATGATAAACTTCACCCACCCTTTACGCAGCGGATTTCGTCTGGACTGGCTAAAAACCAACAGCGCAAAAACCAGAAGAAACATACCGACCGCCACAAAAGGCATTTGCGTCGAAGTGCCGAACAGCCCAGCTATGTAGCCCGGCAGAAAAATCAAAAGAAGGCCCGTTGCTCCTGAACTCAGCGCGTTGATTAACAGAACATTTCGTAAAGTTGCCATGGTGTTTTGTTTTAGTACTGTGCAAAACTAGACCCGACTTTCCGGACGAAATTGATAGTTTGCGACAAAATGAACGTACTGGCCTCCCATCTCAAAAATTTCACCGAATACGCGCAGGTAAGAGGCGTGGCGGTGAATCCGTTGCTAAAATCCATCGACGGACTACCGCCCGATCCCGGGAGCGATACGGCCCTGATCCGTACAAATGATTTTTACGCTGTTCTGGAAACGGTCCACGAAAAACTCGGCGATCCGCTCTGGGGAATTAAGGCGGGCAACTTTATTTCCATGAAGTTGCTCGGGTTGATTTACCAGATTTCGCTCCAGACGACCACCCTTTCTGAGGCACTGCATTATCTGGGTTCTTACCTCGCGGCCACCCTGCCCCTTGTCAGCGCGTCCATGCAGCTCACGCCCGAACGGGCGACGGTGACCCTGGAAATCCTCGATGGCAAGGCCGCCCTTAACCGCGTCATTCTGGAAAACGTTTGTACCATCATCGCCCGGGAAATCCGGATGATGTCGGAGCAGGACCCAAAGCTTTGTCTGGGCTCGCCGTTCCACGATGCCCATTATCCAACAGGCTGGTCTAAGAGCGAAGCGTTTGCCGTTTCGTTCGAGCCCGGCGTGCTGAAGGCCGGAATGCGGAGTCACGCGCGGTTGCATCTGGAGTTGCTCGTCCCACAGTATCTGAAAATGATCGAAGAGGTTAAGCCGGACAGCAGCTTCGCCAACCGCGTAAAAGTCACGATGCTCGCCCTGTCGGACCCGAAGTTACCGGACATTCGGCGGCTTTGTGAGACCCTGTGCATGACGCCCCGGACCCTGCAAAGGAGGCTGGAGGCCGAAAACGTCACGTTCCGGGAGGTGCTGGAAGTTTTGAAAAAAGATCTTTGTTCGTTTCTGCTCCGGCACGAGCAATACAGTATTGCCTCGATTTCCTATATTCTGGGCTATTCCGAACCCGCCGCCTTCCTCCACGCGTTTAAAAAATGGTTTGGCACCACCCCGGAAAGGATGCGGCATCGGTTTCGAAGCCAACCGGAGGAGCCTTTGAAAGAACTGGCGATGTAGCTCACAGACTTAAAGCCGTGGCACCGGAACGCAGGGGCGTCCCACCAGCGGATTCTTACCGAAGAATCAATCTCCTGCAAATCAAGGACTCTTTTTGCCTATCTTTAGGAATTCTTTTACGCCAGCCTTCAAGGTTGACCACTTTGGTACATGACAATACCCCGCTGTTTCTTTTTCTTCATTGCGTTACTTTTTTCCAGCGAAGGGTTTAGTCAGAAAGACACCTCCGTAACCAACGCTTCCTATACTTCGTACTTCTTTCAACCCAGCGCCCTGACGCCGCCCAAAGGCACTTTCGTTTATAACAACCATTACATTCTGGTAAACGGAATTCAATATAGTGTGACGAACCGTCTGTTGCTGGCGGGCGGCCTGTCCCTTATTCCGCTTAAACGTCCGCCTTTTTACCTGAGGGCTCAATACAGCCTTCCCCTGTCTGAAAAGCTGGCGATAGCGGCCTCTGTGACTTACTCCCAGCTTGGTTATGGGCGACGGGACAACAAGGGGTATCTATTCTTTCCTCAATTGCTGCTCACGCATGGGAACCCCAACAGCCATCTGACCCTGGGCGTCGGCACGGTGCGGGGCAAGTACCTGCTTGGCGATTTCGACACCAACTGGACCATCAATTTACCCGATCAGGTCAAGAGTACGGCGAGTGTTAGTTATAGCCGAAAAATAGTCAGAGGCTTTCATTTTATCACGCAGAATCAATACGCGGAAACGAATTCGGCAAAAAAGAATTTTTCGCAGATCATCCTGTTTACTGCGGGCGGACGGGTCGAGTTAGGGAGAAGCTCTATCAAACTTGGGCTTGCTAAATTCTTTTACCCCAAGGCCGAGCGGGTGCGGCTTTCGATCACGTATGCGTATGTTGGTTACAGTTTGACGTTTTAAGGCTAACCGGCGAGGCTCGTACCACGACTGAGGCAGGGCCACGAGTGAGTACTATTTCCGAAAGCCAGACGTCCTAAACGCGCAACGCCTCCGCCACCCGCAGGGCGCAGTAAGCAATGGCTAGTCTGGAAACGGTTGAATCAATTCCAGATGTCATTCTTTTCGGTCAGAATGATGGGCTTCCCGTCCGTCACGACAATCGTATGTTCGTGTTGTGCCATAAAGCCGCCTTTGTTGCCCACCAGTGTCCAGCCGTCGTTCAGGGTTTCGGCGTAGGTGGACGTGGTGGCGATAAAGGTTTCAATGGCCACGACGGAGTTTTTCCGGAATCTGGTCGTATTGGAACGGTCCCTGTAATTCGCGATTTCGCCCGGTTCTTCGTGCAGGCTTCGTCCGATTCCGTGGCCGGTGAGGTTTTTAATGACCTTGTAGCCCCGTTTTTTGGCTTCGGTTTCCATCAGATGCCCAATGTCCGAGATGCGCACCCCGCCTTTGATGTTGGCGATGGCTTTCTGCAAAATCTGCCGGGAAGCGTCTACGAGTTTCTGGTGCCGGTTGACGTCTTCCCCGAGGACAAACGAGCCGCCATTGTCCGACCAGAACCCATCGAGTTCGGCCGAAACATCGATATTCACCAGATCGCCCTCTTTCAGGATTCGGTTGTCGGACGGAATTCCGTGGCAAAACTCATGATTGACGCTGATGCAGGTCCAGCCCGGAAAGCCGTAGGTTACATACGGAGCGGATTTGGCACCAAAGTCCGAAAGGATGGCGGCCCCGTAACTGTCCAGCTCTTTAGTCGTCATGCCGGGCCGGGCATACTTTCGCATTTCCTTCAGGGTGTAGGCAACCGCTTCGCTGGCTTTCTGCATCCCAATCAGTTCCGCTTCTCTGGTTATTGACATAGTCGTTTATTCGTTAATGCTCATTCCCTAACGGCCCTATTGCCTGATTCGTTCTGCCCGGCGTTTGCGGCAGTCGTGGCATTCGGCGGGCTTCCATCCCGAAAGGCTGTTGGCGATCAGCAGTTATTGCGGCAAACTCTAGTTATCCGGCGTTTCCTAATCGTACCACAACGTTTGCCCGAAGGTTGTATTGACCGGTTAGATACCAGGTCAACAGGTCACCGAATGTTATGTCTGTTGTTTGCCGCTGCCAATCAGGAATTAAATTGGCTTTGTTTAGGTCAACCTTTCCACGCGTTAACCCCTTAATCAACCGAAACGTAATTACAAAAGGCAACGCCAAAAGTGTCAAAAGTGCCGCCCCAGAACCAAAAAGTTCGCCTTCTGAAAGAAAGTGTTTTGAATATTTAAACCCAGTAGCGTCCAATTTATATTTAGCGACGAACTTTTCAAGGAGTTCATAATTATCGTCCCCTGCACAGCCTAAATCATCTTCAATTTTAGTGTTCAACGAAGACACCTCGTCGCCAGCTTCTTTTTCAATAAACGACTTTACCTCGATGTAGGCTGATCGTAAGGTTTTAAAGTCGGTGTAAAATATGGTTTGTGTCATAAAGATCATATCACGAACAGAATATTGGCGTTGTTTAGAAGATTAAGGAACCTCCCGGTCGGTGAAAATTTTCGTTTTTGTAACCAAGACAAGGTCAAGGTCGGAGAATTAGTCAAGTTCGTTGGTCAGCCAGGAGCCAGCCACGGACAGGCCGATAACCGTTGGGTCTTCCGCCAAAACCCGTCTGGCCCGCTCTGCGAATTGGTGGTGAATCATGGTAGAGCGAGGGCTGGCTTACCAAAGAAAGTTTATTTGTGAATTGCTATATCATGGGCTTATTGTTTTTTTCACTATCTGAAAATAAATAACAGATAGCCAATTTAATATTATGTCATTTAATAAAACAAAACACTGATCAATTTCGGCTAATTCACCAGAGCTAAAGTTGTCGTTAAAATCTCCCGTCAATAAATGAAAGTATCTATTCCTTAAATCAATTATAAGACTAGTTAAGCCTTTTCTTGATATTACAATTTCTATGTTTGGTGTTGCAGACTTAACGTCAATATTCGAATTGGCATCGCATAACCTTTTTAGTGCATCGAAGTACTGTTTTTGTAGCTCGGGCTTAGGAGCTGTAATTTTTATTGGTAAAGTCTGGTCTAGTCGTAAATCGCTTGCAAATAAATGATCATGTACAAATTTTTTAAAAAAAGGTCTCTCCCCATCAGCCTTTGAAAAATATTCTTTTAAGCTTATAAACGTCTTTTCATAACTTGTAGACTTAGATGCATAAAATAAAGGAAAACAGTAAGAGATTAACTCAAATGAACGGTATAAGTGCAAGAATGCAGTCGCATGAGATTTCTTTTGAGTTTGATAAAAATAATTACTCAGTTCAAGTAATAAGTTTTTAAATAGATTACGATTCCCAAACTTGAAACACTCTTTATAGTAGTTGAAAACTTTTGCTTCACTAATTCCATCTATTGAGAATACATTAAGTATTACCGTTGCGGATATTCTTTGATTTGGCCTAAAGTCAAATAATGTGTAGTTGTTCCTTTGATTTATTAATATACCTGTTGTATTATTTTTAAGGTCTAATGTACCTGAGAGTAAACGTAAAAGTAAAACTTCGGAATTCTGCTTCGGCTTAACATGTAAAATTGGTGACAATGCGGAATGAGACCTTGGCGGCAAGCACTCCTTGAACGAAAAGGGTTCGAATGCTGTCATATCAATCGACTTGCGATAAAATGTCAACTAAATCTAAAACATCAGTATTACTAAGTTCACCATAATTCTTTATAAAATAGCTTACTAAGTTCCTACGAATTCTGCCAACTTTTATTTTCGAAAAATTGAAAGATTCAAAAGCCTGCTCGAATAGACGAACGGAGTCATTAAACGACTCTGTTTTAGTTGAATTTATGACTTGATAATTTGACTTTATCCCTACACAGAACCCAATAAAATTATTTGCGTTTTTGAACCACTTGAACAATCTATCATTTGTACTAAATCTATTAATAATACCAACTATATCTGAGAATTCAAGTTCATCTTCGGTAATATTTGAATCAAGAATTTTATCAGCAATTAGCTCATCCAGCTTTTCCTCAATGATTTTTTGGTTTTCTATGTTTGTTGAGTTGGCTAAAAATCCTAAATATCCTTTTATAAAATCACTTTTATTAAATGCCACTTTTATTTTTAACCTTTTAGCTTCACGTTCTGTAAATATTGGCATTTCCGAGCCTTCAAATTCAAATAAATTAGCTGTCAATATTTCAATTTGATGACGTGCAGACATTGGTTTTTGGCCATTATTAAGCGTAATCATTCGATAAAGCAAATTGTCCATTGAAGAACATATTACTATATTCAAATAAAGGTTTCTGTTTAAATCCAATTCGCCATCATATTTTTTAAAGGTTCGCTGCAATGTGTTTAGCCTTTGGATACCATCAAGTATAAATCCTTCCTTTATATTCTCTTCGAAATATATCGAAAAGGCCTTACTATCCTCAATGTTTATGGCATTCTGGTCGATAAAAGCAAGTGTTAAAGGCGGCATAATGCAACCTTTCACCAAGTCCCTTTCAAGTCGGCTATAGAATTTGCTATCCTGGATATTTCTTTGAATATCCAGACGGTCTATTAATGGGACGAGATAATTTAGTGCATATCTATAATTTGTTACCGCAGTAACATACCTGCTTTTAATTACTTTGTCGTAGTCAATTGTATGTATGTACATAATTCTGAAATGTTTTTTACTTGCTGCAACTCATAAATAGCCGAAAGTTTTGACAAAATAACAACTACCCGGCCAAAAGTAAAATCAGCTTCTGTTAAAGCCGCCGAATTTTAATTAATATCCTATAAATCAATAAATTAAGATAAACCACAAACCCTTCAACGGCTTTTATCAACCCAAACATGCCCCAACCTCTTCCCCAATAAAAACGCCGGACAACGGCCCGGCGCTTTTACCAATCAAAACCCAAAATAGAGTGTCTTATGCCTTCACCTCGACCAGCGCACCGGCCTTGATTTCCTCCACCACCGCCGGGTCGAGCAGCGTTGTGGTGTCGCCGAGGTTGGAGGTGTCGCCTTCGGCGATTTTGCGGAGAATGCGGCGCATGATCTTGCCCGAACGGGTCTTCGGCAGACCACTGACGAACTGAATCTTGTCCGGCTTGGCAATCGGCCCGATGATGCGGCTGACGGTCGCCAGAATGTCGCGGCGCACCAGATCTACGTCGTGGTCAGTATCGTTTTCGGCAATGACGTAGGCGTAGATGCCCTGCCCCTTGATGTCGTGCGGGTAGCCCACCACGGCGCTTTCGATCACGCCCGTGTGCATGTTGATGGCGTTTTCGACCTCCGCCGTACCGATGCGGTGGCCGGATACGTTCAGCACGTCGTCCACGCGGCCGGTGATGCGGTAGTAGCCGTCCTCGTCGCGCAGACAGCCGTCGCCGGTGAAATACAGGCCCGGATAGGCGCTGAAATACGTCTGGCGGCAGCGTTCGTGGTCGCCGTAGGTCGTGCGCAGAATGCCCGGCCAGGGGAATTTCATGCAGAGGTTGCCGCTGACGCCATTGCCCTCGATTTCTTTCCCGGCCTCGTCCACCAGCAGCGGCTGCACGCCCGGCAGCGGCAGGGTCGCGTAGCCCGGTTTGGTTTTGGTGATACCCGCAATCGGCGTGATGAGCATGCCGCCGGTCTCGGTCTGCCACCAGGTATCGACAATCGGGCAGCGGTTTTTGCCGATGTTGTCGTCGTACCAGTGCCAGGCTTCTTCGTTGATCGGTTCGCCAACGGAGCCTAATATACGCAGGCTGCTCAGGTCGTGGCCTTTCACGTAATCCAGCCCAAAGCCCATCAGCGAACG
Organism: Tellurirhabdus rosea; assembly: GCF_026278345.1. Taxonomy (NCBI): domain Bacteria; kingdom Pseudomonadati; phylum Bacteroidota; class Cytophagia; order Cytophagales; family Spirosomataceae; genus Larkinella; species Larkinella roseola. The sequence goes on along the minus strand of NZ_CP111085.1, from coordinate 4,980,235 downwards.
GATGGCCGTGGGGGCCGTGTAGAGAATATTGACTTTATGCTTGTCGACAATGTCCCAGAACCGCCCGGCATCCGGCCAGGTCGGAACGCCCTCGAACATCAGCGAAGTGGCTCCCGACGCCAGCGGGCCGTAGAGGATGTAGCTGTGACCGGTAATCCAGCCGATGTCGGCCGTGCAGAAATGCACGTCGCCCGGTTCGTACTGGAACACGTTCTGGAAGGTATAGGCCGTATAGACCATGTAGCCGCCGCAGGTATGCACCACGCCCTTTGGTTTGCCCGTCGAGCCGGAGGTGTAGAGGATGAACAGCATGTCTTCGGCGTCCATTTCCTCCGCCTCGCATTCGGCGGTCACCTGCTTCATTTCGGTTTCCCACCACACGTCGCGGCCTTTCAGCATGGCCACGGCGGTACGGGTATGGGTCAGCACGATGACCTTCTTCACCGACGGACAACCGATCAGGGCGTCATCGACGGTGTCTTTCATCGGAATCTGCTTGTTGCCGCGGTTGGCCCCGTCGGAGGTGATGACCACCGAACACTGCGCGTCGTTGATGCGGTCGGCAATCGACTGGGCCGAGAAACCGCCAAAGACCACCGAGTGAATGGCACCAATCCGGGCGCAGGCCAGCACGGCGACGGCCAGTTCGGGCACCATCGGCATATAGATGCAAACCCGGTCGCCTTTCTTCACCCCGTTGCGTTTGAGCACGTTGGCAAAGCGGCAGACCTGGTCGTACAGCATCCGGTAGGTCAGCGTGACGGTCGGCTCGGTGGGGTCGTTGGGTTCCCAGATAATGGCGGGCTGGTCGGCTTTGTCTTTCAGGTGACGATCGAGGCAGTTTTCGGTGATGTTCAGTTTTCCGCCGATGAACCATTTTACGTTCGGTTCCTCGAAATTCCACTGAAGAACGCGCTTCCAGGGTTTCCGCCACTGAAATTCCTGCGCTATTTCGGCCCAAAAGCCTTCAGGATCTTCTACGCTGTGACGGTAGGCTTCCTGATACTGGTCAAAGGTTCGGATTCTCATAATTCAACACGGTAAAGGAATAATGATAAACGGATGGTTAAAGGTAGAAAGGTTTTAGGGAAAAGTAGGGATATACGCAGAAAACTTTGCTAAAATGATATAGTTTCTTCGAAGAAGAACAAGGCTTCTATGCTTGAGTGCGCAAAAAACAAAAACCGCCGTCTTCTCAATGGAAATACGGCGGTTCCGAATTATCAACAATCCACTAAAGTGGGCTCTTAAAGCTTATTTGATCAGCACCAGCCGCTGGACAAGTCGGTGGGTCTGCGTCTGCCACTGCACCAGGTAAACACCGGCGGGGGCCTGGCTCAGATCGGGCGTATACTCGTTCTCCCCGACCTGCGACGACACCATCTGGCTGTAGACCGGCACACCGGCCTGATCGACAATGCTCAGCCTCGCCTCCCCGCCTTCGCTGGCAACGACCCGGATGCGCACCGGGCCGTTACTCGGGTTCGGGCTGACGGTCATCCGGCTCCCCCCGGGCAGTTCCGCCGAAGCCGAGGCTATCCGCGCCCCGCTGTTGGGCGTTTCGAAGCGGACGTTATCGAGGTGGATCAGGTTGGCCCCGGAAGCCCCCGACTGCACGACCAGCCGTTTGATTTTAGCCGGATTGCCCAGCTGCGGCATCGTAATGACGACCTCCTGCCAGGTGTTCGGCGTCGGGACGAAGGAAACCGTCCGGCTCATCTGGCTTTCGTTTTCGGCATAAGTCATCACGTTGAGGGTCTTGTTGGTGGTGGCGTACAGCCAGAACCGAACCGTGGTCTGCGGCGTCGGCGTGAAGTGGCTGTTGCGAATGATCGACCAGCCGCCCCAGCCGCCGCTGTAACTCAGCGCCAGCGCCTTCTGCCCCGCTTTAACCGGGTTGGTGCTGTTGTAATTGGCACTCAGCGACCACGACCACTCCTGCCAGCCGGTATTGAAGGCATCGTCGTAAATCATTTCGACCGCCGAGGAATTCGGGCAGGCGGTGGTCGTGGCGCTCAGGGGCACACTCTGCACAGTCCGGGTGCCGGTCGCTTCCTTCGCTATCACGTTAAAAGCGTAAGCCGTTCCGCAGGTCAGGCCCGTCACGTCCAGCGAAGTTCCGGTGACGTTCCCGTTTAGCAGCGTTCCGTTGCGGTACACGTCGTAGCTGGCCGCGCTGATTTCCGCCGGAGCCGTCCAGTTCAGGCGCAGGCCCGTGGCCGTGACGTTGCTGGCCGATACGCCGAAAGACGGTTCGAGGCGCAGGTTATCGAGATAAATCTGGTTGGTTCCGGACGCCTGCGACTGCACGGTGATGCGCCTGATCCGGGCCGGATTGCCCAGTTGTGCCATCGTAATGACCACTTCCTGCCAGGTGTTCGGCGTGGGCACGAAGGAGACCGCCGGGCTCTGCTGGCTTTCGTTTTCGGCATTGGTGTACACCCCAATCGTTTTATTGGTCGTGGCATAAATCCAGAACCGAACGACCGTCTGCGGTGTCGTGACGAAGTGCGTGTTGCGGATCACCGACCAGCCGCCCCAGCCGTCGGTATAAGTGATCGCCAGCGCGTGCTGCCCCGCTTTGACCGGATTTGTGGCCGAATAATTCCGCTCTACCGACCACGACCATTCCTGCCAGCCGGTATTCAGCGCCTCGTCGTACACCAGGTCCGTGCCGGTGGGCGGGCATCCGGCGGTGGTGGCGCTCGCCGCCGCACTCTGGGCCGATTTGTTGCCCGCCGCGTCTCTGGCCAGTACGGTGAACGTGTAGGCCGTCCCGCAGGTCAGGTTGCCGATGTTCAACGTGGTGCCGGTGACATTGCCGTTCAGCAGCGTGCCGTTCCCGTACACTTCGTAGGCGGTCACGCCCACGTTGTCCGTCGAAGCCGTCCAGTTCAGGGTCAGGCCGTTGGCCGTGACGTTGCTCGCCGCAAGGTTCGTCGGTACGGTCGGAGCCTCGTTATCCACGCAGGTCAGCGTGGTGACGCTCAGGCCCATACTGGCAGGAGACACGTTTCCGGCGGCATCTTTGGCTTTTACGGTAAAAGTATAGGCCGTATTACAACTTAGCCCTGAAAGGTAAAGCGACGTTCCGTTGACCGTGCCGTTGACCAGCGTTGTCCCCTGATACACCTCGTAGGCCGTCACGCCAACGTTATCGCCTGAAGCCGTCCAGCTCAGAGTTAGGCCGCTGGCGGTGACATTGGTCGCCGTCAGGTTCGTCGGAACGCTTGGGGCCTGCGTATCATTGGTCGGACAGTAAGGCGTCGTAACGTAAATAGCGGGCGTATTCGGCGACCCGTTTCCGGCGGCGTCTTTGGCCCGAACCGCAAAATTATAGGTCGTCGTGCAGGTGAGGCCCGTCACGTCCAGCGAAGTGCCCGTCACGTTACCGTTTAACAGGGTGCCGTTGCGGTAAACTTCATAAGCCGCCACGCCGATGTTGTCTGTCGAAGCCGTCCAGGAGAGTTTCAGGCTGTTGCCGGTCACGTCGGAGGCCATTAGGTTTCCGGGCGTGGTCGGGGCCTGGGTGTCGGGGGTGCTGGCTCCGGCGATCAGACGCAGGTCGTCGATCACGAAGCTCTGCGGACCGCCCGAGCCATCCATGATGTTGATCCGCTGAATCTGCGACGGACTACCCCACTCGCTCCACGGAATCCGGACCAGCGTCCAGGTGTTCGGCTCGGCCGAAATCCGGTAGGAGTTCGACGGTTCGGCCGTTTCGGTGGTGTTCACCGTGACGCGCACGGCCTTTTCCGAACCGTAAAACCAGAACTGCACACCGCCGGGATAATTGGCCGTTTGCAGAATCTCGCTGTTACGCAGACTCAGCGCCCCCCAGGCGGCGGTCACGTCCACTTTCAGGGACTTTTCGCCCATCTTCACGGGGTCGGTGTTCGCGGTGTTGCTGGTGCTGCCCCACGACCAGTTTTGCAGCGTGTGCCGCAGCGCATCGCCGTAAAGAATATAATCGTTCGGACTGGGCGCGGGCGTGCTGACGTTCACGGCATTGCTCGCCGCCGAGCGGTTGGCCGAGAAGTCGATGGCTTTTACCGTAAAGACGTAATCCGTGCCCGGTGCCAGTGTCTCGATGCTGATGAACGTCTGCGGCGTTTCGGCCGCTTTTGTGCCGTCGCGGTAGATTTCGTAGGCGGTCACCGCCCGGTTGTCCACCGAAGCGTTCCAGCTCAGTTTCACCGAATAGGGTGAAAGGTCCGAAGCCACCAGATTCGACGGGGCCGTGGGCGCCTCGGTATCGGTCGGGTCGGTGGTCGGCGTCATCAGTCGGCTCAGCAGGGCGATGTACGGAGCCTGGTTGTAGATGGCGACTTCGGTGAAAATCCACGAATTTTCCGGAAAACCGGTGTTCCAGTCGCGGTAACGCTTCTGCAACGGCTCGTTTCGGATGTCGCCGACCGTTCCGTCGTACTGGTCCATGTGGTTGGGGCCGCCCGTGAGGTAGCCGGGGGCCGGACCGCGGGGCGAGGTCAGGGCGTTGTCCCATTCGGTGCCGTGGGCAAACCAGGTGTGGTAGATTTCGTTCTGCGAATTATCGGCCCCAAAGGCGTACATGTTCGACAGCATCACCTTCCCCTGGGCGTTCACGCCGTGGAACCAGTGCAGGTATTCGGCCGCTACTTCTTTGTACAGCGCCTTGTTCGACGGGTTGATGTTGAAATCCGCAAAGTCCATGTTCAGCATCCCGGCATTTCCGCGGACCTGGTTGCTGCCCCAGTGGTATTGCGCGTCGGCCATGTAAGCCCGGTAGAGGTCGTTGCGGGCGTTGTAATCGTTGATCGACAGCACGCCGTTGTTCTGGGCTTTCCGACTGCGAATCAGCGAGGCGACAGAAGGCGTAGCGGCCGGGTTGGCGGCGTAACGCAGCAGCGCCGTGTGAACGTGCATCAGGTACGGTCCCCACCACTCGTTGGCAATGGGGTCGATGCGGCTGTGGTAGTCATCCACAAACGTCCGGTACTCGGCCTTGCCCGTCGCCTCGAACAGGTAAATCGCCGCCACCACCGCCGACTGCAACTGGATGCTGGCGGGTTTGTCCGAATCGCCGGATTTGATGTCGCCGTCGTCGCAGGCTGTCTGGAAGGTCGTGAACCCGTTCGTCGTTTCGCGGCCACGGGCAAAAGCGCGTTCGGCGCGGGCGATGAGGTCCTGGGCGTAGGCATTCAGGGCCGGAATATTCCGGTACACCGCTCCGCCGACGGCAAACATGGCCGCGCCAGAGAGCGTCGAGGAAGTGCATTCGGGCAGGTAGTAGCGGGGCCGCCGGTCGGCGCTGGGCGGGTTGGTTTCGTTGTAATTGTCCACCCCGACTTTCAGGAACAGTCCGCCCGTGCCGGTGGCGTCCTGCATGCGCTTCATGAAGTCGAGTTCCCATTTCACCTCGTCCAGAATGTCGGGAATACCGTTTCCGGATTCGGGAATGTTGAAATTATCCGTAAAAACGGACGGGTTCAGGCGGTACGATTCGAGCAGAATGACGACGGGCTCCTCGGCAAACGTCACGTATTTGTTCATGTCACCGGCATCCATCCAGCCGCCGTGCAGGTCTTTGGCCGTGCGGGGGTCGGTCTTGGCAAAGCGGCTCCGGGCTGCGCGGTCCTGCTCCGGGCCTTCGTGCGTGGCGGCGTCGGCCCATTTGGGGTCGGTGAACGGCGGCTGCTTGGCAAAATTAATCCGCTGGTAGAAATACGTCCGGACGGCGGCTTTCAGCACTTCGTTGTAAACAGCATCGCCAATCTCGAAACGGTAGGAACCGACGTTGTTACCCACATCAAAAATGTAGTACGAACCGGGCGTGTTAACCGTCGAAAAGTCGAACCACCAGCCCTTGTCGCCCGACTGGGTCTGCGTGACGCCGTCTTTCCACGCCTGGATCGTCCCGCTGAACACCACCGCATCGTCGGTCCAGCGGCGGACCTGGTACTGGTTGGCACCCGTACTCGCCTGAAACGGCCGGTTGGCGTTGGAACCGACCTGCGGGTTGATGATGACCGCCACTTTCCGGGCGTTCTGCAAATACCCGAACTGGTCGATCCGGATGGCTTCCGTGGTGGTGGGTGGGGCGGCCAGGCTTCTGAACGCCATCAGCAGCCAGACCAGAGTCCATAGAATTTGTTGTTTCATAAAAAATAAAATCCCCCGCTCCCCTCCGGGGTGTTTACAGGGTACAGCACGCTTTTCGGGGAATAAAAGACGCCGCAAGCTACCGCTCACCCGCACGGATGAGTACGCATTCATGCATGAACCGATAGAAAGCAGGGGCGAATTGGCGGAAAAACGGGCTGAATCGGTGGAGCGAAAAAGTTGGTTGCTCGTGGATTTTTCGTTTTGTTTCTCGCAGATTTACGCTGATTTTGGACGCAGATTTACGGTTCGCCGCTGCGACGTAGAAAAAATGAAATCAGCGAAAATCTGCGAGAAATATACCCATGACACACCCTAAAGTCTCTGTCTTTATCGGCCTGAGCCAGGATGGCTTCATTGCCCGCCCGAACGGCGAAATCGACTGGCTGACGGACGAACGCTACGCTCTGCCCGGAGAGGATTTTGGCTATCAGACCTTTTATGATTCCATCGACACGCTGGTGACCGGGCGGATGACGTTCGAGAAAGTGCTGACGTTCGACGCCTGGCCCTACGAAGGCAAGCGGGTGATCGTTCTGAGCAGCACGGGCATCGAGCCCCCGGAAGCGTTGCGGGAAAAGGTAACGGTGCTGGCTATGCCCCCGGCCGAGCTATTGAAGACCGTCGCCGAACAGGGCGGTCGGCATATCTATATCGACGGCGGAGTGACCATCCAGCGGTTTCTGCGCGATGGTCTGGTCGATTCGCTGACGCTCACCCGGCTGCCGGTCCTGCTGGGCGAAGGGCTGCCGCTGTTTGGTCCGCTGGGGTCGGACGTGCATCTGCGGCATACCGAAACCAGAACCTTCGCCAACGGGATGGTGCAGAGCCGCTACGAAGTGCTGCGGGGCTAACGAAAGCCTGAAAGCTACGCCTGTGCGCTCATTTCCGCCACTTTGGCCACCAGTTCGCGGGTGGAGAAAGGTTTGGGGAGGTAGAGGTCCGCGCCCGCTTCGTAGCCTTTTTTCAGGTCGGCCTCTTTGCTTTTGGCACTGAGGAAAATCACCTTCATGTGCCGGAAGCCTTCCGTGTTTTTGACAAAACGGCACAGTTCGTACCCGTCCATGCCGGGCATCATGATGTCGAGCAGCAGCAGATCGGGCATTTCCTGCTGAATCAGGTCGTACGCTTCCTTCCCGTCGCGGGCGATAAAAACCCGGTATCCTTCCTTTTTCATCAAAAACTCCAGCGACAGCAGGATATTCGGTTCATCGTCAGCAATGAGGACTTTCATAGGGAATGATTGAATGACTAAATGGTTGAATGACTGAATGGTTGAATGACTGCACCAACTTTGGCGCTGCGAAGCGTTCAGTCATTCGGTCATTCAGTCATTCAGCCACGGGAAGTTCAAACGTAAACGTCGATCCCTGGCCCGGCCTACTTTCCACGGTCAGGTTTCCATGGTGCAATTCTATGATTTTTTTCGAAATAGCCAGTCCCAGGCCGCTGCCTTTTGGCTTCCGGACGGCTTTGTCGTGAGCCTGGTAGAACTTTTCAAAAATCAGTTTCTGGTAAGCGGGGTCGATGCCCTGCCCATTGTCGGCCACGCTGACAAGGCAGTGGCCGTTCCGGAGTTCCGTCCGGACGGCAATTTCGCCGGTTTCGGCGGGACTGAACTTGATGGCGTTGGAAAGCAGGTTGATCAGGACCTGCTGCATCCGGTCGCGGTCGGCCTCCACCGTCAGCGGCTGGTCGGTCGGGCGGTAGTGGAGCCGGATGTGTTTTTCGGCGGCCAGCTGGGCGACGGCTTCGACCGAATCCTGGATGATCTCCGGCAGGGAAACGGGCTCGCGCACCAGTTTGTGCCGCCCCGACTCGATCCGCTCCAGGTCAAGCACCTGGTTGATCAGCCGCGTGAGCCGCTCGGATTCCTTGATGATGGTTTCCAGAAAATGCTGCCGGGTCGCGAGGTCCATGTCCGGCGTATCGTGCAGGATTTCGGAGAGCGCCCGGACGCTGGTGATGGGCGTCCGGATTTCGTGCGTGACCGTCGACAGGAAATCGTCTTTCTGCTGGTCGGCCCGTTTCAGGCGTTCGTTCGCTTCGCTGAGCTGCTGGGTGAGTTGTTCCAGTTCCGCCGACTTGCGCTTCAGCTCTTTGTTGACCGCCAGCAGTTCCTGCGAATTTTTCAGAATCCGGATGACCTCTTCCACCGAAATCGGCTCTTCTTTAGCCACCGAGGCCACCAGGATGCGGGCTGAGGCCGTGCCGATGGCACCCGCCAGCAGCTTTTCGGTATAGGTCACCAGCCGCGGGTCCGCATAGGGCTGAACGACGTTGAGGCCGTTACGGCGGACGTAGCGCTCGATGAGCCGGTTGGACCGGTCGTCGCCGAAAAAACGGGCCAGCAGCGCCCGCAGGTCCGTCACCAGCGCCTTGCCTTTCCAGACCACCGACGATTCGACGGCCGAGCGGTACCGGAAGACATCCACAAAAAGAACCGCCTGGTTATGATCCAGCGAACTCTGCGCCCGGTGGAGCGACCCCCAGACGTAGAGCGCCGTATTGATGAACAGCGACCAGAAAACCGCGTGGGAAATCGGACTGAGGGAATCCAGGCCGAAGAGAGCCTGTGGCCTCAAAGCCCAGATGCCGAACGGTCCTTCGGTCATGAGGGAAGCGGGCAGAAAACCCACCGGCACCAGCGTCGGCACAATGAGCGTGTAAAACCAGATGAGCATCCCGGCTACCAGTCCGGTGATGGCGCCGAACTGGGCGCCGCGTTTCCAGTAAATGCCGCCGATGATGGCCGGAGCAAACTGCGCCACCGCCGCAAACGAAATCATTCCGACCGATACCAGCGAAAAATAATCCGCCACTTCGCGGTAGTAAAAATAAGCCAGCAGCAGCAGGACCATGATCGCCAGCCGCCGCGTGTTGATGACAAAAACGCTCGACCCGGGTCCGAACCACCGTTGCAGTCCGGGCAGACTGACCAGCAGGGGCATCACCACGTTGTTGGAAATCATGACGCTCAGGGCCGTCGCCTCGACGATGATCATGCTGGTGGCCGCCGAAAATCCGCCGATGTAGGCCAGCAGCACCAGCCCTTTCTGGCCCGCCATCAGGGGCAGACTCAGCACGTAGGTATCCGCATTGACCCCGGCCGCCAGCAGCAGTTTTCCGCCAAAAGCGAGGGGCAGCACAAACAGATTGATGAGAAACAGGTAGAGCGGAAAGAGCCACATGGCTTTGTTCAGATGGGCCTCGTTGACGTTTTCGACCACCGCCACCTGAAACTGACGCGGCAGAAAAAGCACCGCCACCGCCGACAGCAGGCAGTACCAGAACCAGTCGCCGGAGGAATAACCGGGGCCCTGCGTAAAGCGTTCGCGGAGTTCGGGAAGCTGGCTGGCGCGCTCAAAAATCTCGCCCGGCCCGTTGAAAAGGCCGAAGGTGACAAAGGCCCCCACGCTCAGGAAAGCCACCAGTTTGACGAGCGATTCGAAGGCGATGGCCGTCACCAGTCCTTCGTGGCGTTCGGTGGCTTCCAGTTTGCGGGCCCCGAACAGAATCGTAAAGACCGCCAGAAAGAGCGTAATCAGCAGCGACTGGTCGTGCCGAAGCCCGGTCTGCCCGCCGGCTTCGCCCGAAAGCACCGCCACGCTGCCCGAAACGGCCTTCAACTGAATGGAAATGTAGGGAATGATGCCCATCACCGACAGCACCGTCACCAGCACGCCGAGCGTCCGGTTCTTGCCGTATCGGGCGGAGACAAAGTCGGCGATGCTGGTAATCCGCTGGGCTTTGCAGATGCGAATCGTCTTGCGCAGCACGATCCACCAGAGCGGGGCCGTGATGGTCGGTCCCACGTAAACGGCCAGAAACTGAATGCCTTCCGACGTGGCCCGCCCGACGCTGCCGTAAAACGTCCAGGCGGTGCAGTACACGGCCAGCGACAGGGCATAGATGTACGGATTGTTGACCAGACTGCGCCCCTGCCGACTCCGCTGTTCGGCGCGGTAGGCGATCCAGAACAGCAGACTCAGGTACAGCAGGGCACTTACCAGCAGCGTCAGGTTACTCATCTACGGTCGCTTCTTCGGTGGCCTCCGATTGATACAGCGCGTAGGCGATGGCGCCAATCAGCACCAGCCACAGCACCAGAACATACAGGTACAAAAGCGGAATTCCCGCCACCAGTTCCGCCCGGTTGACAATCGACAGCACCGGCTCGTTGAACAGCAGCAGGAAAAGCACGAATAGAAAAAAGAGGCGGTACGATTTCATAAACCAGTGGGCGGTAAACAGTCGGAAGTGGTCAGTGCTGTAGTGGCTGGTGCTCCGCTCACCCGGGTAACGGCGGAACCCCTGATCACTACAGTACTGACCACTAACCCGTACAACACGGCGATATTACGATTCTAGATCATATTCCCCTTGTAAGGAATACATTCCGAACGTCAGCAGGCCGCCTACGATGATGGGCATCAGGATAAACAGGATGATAATTCCGAAAACGAGGTCTTCCTGTTTGCCGGAAGCCAGTTTGGGCAGGCCGAATTCCACGACCCCAAAGTAGCCAGCCGCCGCCGCAATCGCCAGCCAGAGAATTCCAAATATGCGTTTGATCTTGTTCATGTCTTTGAATTAGTTTATGGTTTATAGTTTAGGGTTTTTAGTTGTTGCATGCAGGTTTCGGCTGATTGATCAACCATAAACTGTAAACTATAAACCCTGAACCACTTGGCTTAATCATCAATCTCCATATCCCGCCCGTTGATGTAGAGCAGGCCGATGACGAAGCAGACGGAGGCAACGATGATCGGGTACCAGAGTCCTTCCAGATACGGCGCGGCGTTGGGCAGGGCCGCCCCGGCTTTCTCGGCGACCGCATTGGCATCTTTGGCCTTCGTCGCCAGGTACGTGGCTACTGCGGGCAGCAGACCGCCGAACACCCCGTTACCGATATGGTACGGCAGCGACATCGACGTGTAGCGAATCTTGGTCGGGAACATTTCGACCAGGAAGGCGGCAATCGGGCCGTACACCATCGTCACGTACAGCACCTGGATGAAGACGAGGAAAATCAGCATCCATTTGTCCGAATCGTTCAGCGTCAGGGTCTTTTTCACTTCGGGAGCGCCCGAGGCTTTGGTCTTGGTCACTTCCAAGAGCTGCGTCCCATCGGTGTATTCTCTGGTTACGGTCAGCGTCGTGATGGTGCCGCCCGCTTCTTTCGGGTCGGGGGCCGTCTGGGTGCGGGAAGTCGTCTTTTCGGTGATTTCCGTTTTATTCTTCAGATTGGTGGTCTGGTACATCTTCTCGTAGATCGGGCGGTAGGTCAGCACGGCGATCAGCATACCCGCCAGCATAATGCCCTTCCGGCCGATTTTGTCCGACAGCCAGCCGAAGACCACAAAGAACGGCGTACCCATCAGCAGCGCAATCGTCATCAGACCATCCGACTGCATTTTATCGACGTTACAGACCTTTTCGATAAAGCTCATGGCGTAGAACTGCCCGGTGTACCAGACCACGCCCTGCCCCATCGTGGCCCCAAACAGCGCCAGCAGCACGAACTTGAAGTTCAGTTTGTTGCCGAAGCTTTCCTTCAGCGGGTTGGTCGAAGCTTTGCCTTCGGCCTTTACCTTGGCAAACAGCGGCGATTCGTGCATGTTCCGGCGGATGATGTAGGACACCCCGACCATGATGATCGACGCCCAGAACGGCACGCGCCAGCCCCAGTCGTCGAAGGCTTCTTTCGAGACCGACATGCGCGTCAGCATAATCACCAGCAGTGAGACAAACAGGCCGACGGTGGCGGTCGTCTGAATCCACGACGTCCAGAAACCGCGTTCCTTATCGGGGGAGTGCTCGGCCACGTAGGTAGCGGCCCCGCCGTATTCGCCGCCCAGCGCAAGGCCCTGGAGCAACCGCAGAATCAGCACCAGCGCCGGGGCCAGAAAGCCGATGGTTTCGTAGCTCGGCACCAGACCGATGGCAAACGTGGCTCCGCCCATCAGCAGCAGCGTCACCATGAAGGTATATTTCCGGCCGATCAGGTCGCCCAGCCGCCCGAAGAACAGCGCCCCGAACGGACGGACCACAAAGCCCGCCGCAAAGGTTGCCAGCGTCGACAGAAACGCCGCCGTGGGGTTGCCTTCCGGGAAAAACTTGGTGGAAAGCACGGTCGCCAGCGAACCGAAGATGTAAAAATCGTACCACTCAATGAGCGTCCCCACCGACGAGGCCGAGATCACGCTGAACAGCGTTTTGCGGCTGTCGACCGGGTGCGTGGTTTGGGGTTTCGAATCTGTAATCATAGGAAAAGATAAGGGTTAAGAATTTAGTGGTCAGTGAATAGCGGTTAGCGGTCAGTGAATAGCGATTAGTAATTTCGTCCGGAAACGGCGGAGCCACTGACCACTATCCATTTTCTACGGTTACAAATAAATCTGCGCCTGCAGGATAAACTCCCCTTTTGAGCCGCTGATGGTGTTGGCATCCAGATACACGGGCCGGGTCGAGTACTGCGGCGTGATCTTGGCGTGGTGGCCGTCGATATAGAAATTACAGCCCATGTCGTAATAGTTGCCCGTTTTTCCCAGCGCCTCGAAATCTTTTACGGCGTAGGCCGCAAAGGGCTGCACCCGCACCTTCGATTTGTCGCCCTTAGGCAGCAGCAGTCCCGCCTGGGTGTACCAGATGGTGCCGGTGCCGATCATCGGGCGGGCGTTGCCGGGACCCGACAGCGAACGGCGGTCCATAAATTTCGGGTCGGTAGCGCCCTCGTTCATGATGCCGAGGTTGCGCAGGTAATTCGGTCCGAAATTGTATTTATACAACGTGCTGTAAGTCGTAACCGCCATATTCTTGTCTTTATTGCCAAACGGCAGGTCGGCAAACAGGTCCACCGCAAACAGGCTGATGTCGTGCTTCCGGGTGAGGCCATTGCGGACGCTCTGGGTGCCGTCGGGCTGGTGATAGAAACCGGCCCCGATGTTCAGCACCTGCTTCGTCCCGATGTAGGTGCCCACCTTGAACGGCAGTACGTTGGCTTCCTGGTCCAGAAACTGGTACTCAAAGTAGCCACCATACGACATTTTACTTACGCCGTTGTTGTCCACGGCCACGTTCTGGACCACCGTGGTCCCGTTGGTCGGCGGCGTCAGGTTGGTGGCAAACGGCTTGTTGTAGTTCAGCCGGTACTCCAGCTTGCCGATTTTCCCTTTGGCATAAATCCCGAACAGACGGGCAAACTGGTCGGAGTTTTCGATCAGCGGCCAGTTGAAGATCGGCGCGTCCACGGCCAGGAAGTTCAGCGTGGAGGCGGAGGTCATGCGCGAAATGCCGTGCCAGTAGTGGAGCCCCGCCCCGACCGCCAGCGTCGCTTTGTTGACCTTGCCCGTCAGTGGGTCTTTGGTCGGAACCACGGCGTATTCGTTCCAGACGTCGTGGAAAAACAGTCCCGGCTTCTTGCCCTGGCCGTAGCCGCCCGTGCCGCTCGTACCGGCCGCCCCGCCGTTGACGAACGTCTGGTTATTAATGCCGAAGTGCATCAGAATCAGGTAGCGCGGCGTAATCTGCGCGTAGGCCAGCATCCGCAGGCGGCGGGCTCCCACGTCGGTGGCCGTGGAGGCCGGTGTGCCGTTGACGGTCGTGCCGGGATTCATCTGCGTGTGCCGGAACCAGATCTGGTTCCACATAATCAGGCGCATGTACTTGGTGCCCTCCGGGTTCAGGTTAAACTTCAGACCGGAGCCGTATTCGGCAGAACCCTGGCCTTTGACGGCGGCGCTCATACCTCCGCCCAGAAAGAAGGCAAAGGCCAGCAGGTAAGCGTAGAACTTTTTCATTGGTTAAGGGTATAAGGAAGCTTTGGTTCATCGTAGTGAATCAAAACTCCTTTCTTTTTTATTACCAATGAAATGATTGCAATAGCTGCGCTAAAAAAGTATAGAATGCTGCCGACCGAACCCGGAGGCAAATATTATTCTTTGAACCGCTCCCACTTGATCAGCATGAATTTGTCACCCAGTTCGGTCACGATCATGCCCGCGCTCGTCACGTTGTCGCGATTGGCGAAAAATTCGGCTAATTCCTTATGGTTCAGTATCTTGTACGTCGGATGATACACATTCTTCTCGGGCACCCGGATCTGGTACTTTTTCACCCAGTTCATGACCGAAACGTGGCTGATGCCCAATAATCGTTCAATTTCGCGGAAGCTGACGCCTTCGATATACAACTGCAGGGCCTTGATGACATAATAGGTACTAATGCCCTTCCCCAATTTGTCTACAGTGAAGTTATAATTGCACTTTTTGCAGCGAAATCGCTGGCGATCGTTTACAATTCCGTTCCGAACGGTATCGACTGAATCGCATTTAGGACATTTCAGGGAAGGCATAAGGCGGGCCGGATTTTTCTATATTTTTTTAGCAAATATATAGCAATTTAGCAAAATGAGTCAATCCAATCGCCGGATAATGCTAAAATAAACCTATGGAAACAGAAAAGGCCGAAAGGCGGTGCAGAAAGGACAACAGGCGTCCTTTCCGCACCGCCTTTCGGCCTGAGGCCCGTTCAGCCCCGCTTATTTCCCGGCTGCCTGAAACAAAGGCAGTTGGTGGCTGCTGTTTGCTTCCGTGAAGTCGTACTGATAGATTTCATCCACCTTCGAGTTAGGCGGCATGTGCTGTACCGTCTTGATAAGGCCCGTCTTCAGATCGAAGACCCAGCCGTGGATGCTCGGCCGGTTATCCATCGCCCACGAGTACTGCACAATGGTCGTCTGGGCGATGTTGTAGACCTGCTCCATGACGTTCAGTTCCACCAGCCGGTCGAAGCGCTTGTTTTCGTCCTCGATGCCGTTGAGTTCGCGGGCGTTCATGCGGTACACGTCCTTGATGTTCCGCAGCCACTTGTTGATCAGCCCGAAATCGTGCTTGCTCATGGCCGCCTTCACGCCGCCGCAGCCGTAGTGCCCGCAGACGATGATGTGTTCTACCTTCAGCACTTCCACCGCGTACTGGAGCACGCTAAGCATGTTCATGTCGGTATGGACCACCAGGTTGGCTACGTTCCGCTGCACAAAGAGGTCGCCCGGCCGGGTTCCGGTGATTTGTTCGGCCGGTACGCGGCTGTCGGCGCAGCCGATCCAGAGGAATTTGGGACTCTGGCCTGCCGACAGTTTATCGAAAAAATATGGGTCATGCTCCAGCTGTTCCTGTACCCAGGCTTTGTTGGCCAAGAGCAGTTTTTCGTGATCTTGCATACTTTTGGTTAGTTGATTTGTTAGGGGTGACACTCGAAATCTCGTAGCTGATTTTCTGGGAACGTGCCGTTTCCCGAAACTCCTTCAGCATGGTCTGAACATCCGTGTCGATGAAAGTGGCCCGGTGTCCATCCACAATGACGGAGTCTCCCGGCTGCAGCGACCGGAGCGCTTCCTTGATCTGCGGTTTGTGGATAAAATAAATGTCCTTGATAAACTTGATCAGCACGTGCTGCCCGTCCCGGACGACGATAAACGCTTTCTGATTATTGGTGTACAGAACAAAGAAAATACCGACGACCAGCCCGATGCCGATGCCGGTCAGCAGGTCCGTAAACACAATGCCGAGCACCGTGACCATGAACGGCACGAACTGGTTGAAGCCCTGCCGGTAGATGGCCCTGAACACCGCCGGTTTCGCCAGTTTGTAGCCGACCATGATCAGCACGGCCGCCAGACAGGCCAGCGGAATCCGGTTCAGCAGCGGCGCCGTCAGGAAGACCGCCAGCGCCAGCAGCACGCCGTGGATAATGGCCGACACCCGGGTCCGCGTCCCGCCGTAGATGTTGGCCGACGTGCGGACAACGACCGACGTGACGGGCAGGCCACCCACCAGACCCGACACCAGGTTGCCAAGTCCCTGCGCCACCAGTTCCTGATCCGGCGACGAAACCCGGCGCAGGGGATCAAGCCGGTCCGCCGCTTCCAGGTTCAGCAGGGTTTCGAGGCTCGCCACGATGGCGATGGTCAGCGCGGTCAGGTAAATTCTGGGGTTGGAGAACTGGCTCAGGTCCGGGAAGTCAAAGATGGAGAAGACGCTCGCACCGGCTTTGATCTGCGGAATCTGCACCATGTGCTGGTGGGCCGAGTCGCCCAGATACCAGGCCGGTGCATACACCCGGAAAGCCTCGTTCAGGAGCACGCCCGCCACTACGGCCAGCAAAGCGCCGGGCAGCAGCCGGACAAAATTGAAACCTCTGCCGCCTATTTTTTCCCAGCCGATCAGGATGATAAAGGAAACCAGACTAATCATAACGGCTCCGATGCTGGCCGTTTCGATGGCCCGGTAAATTTCGGAGATGGTGTTTTCGCCATCGGCCAGCTGCTGAAAAGCAAACTCGCCTTCGTAATCGTTGTCCCGGCCGAGTGCGTGCGGAATCTGTTTGAGCACAATTACGACCCCGATGGCGACCAGCATGCCTTTGATCACACTGTCCGGGAAGTAACCGCTGAACCGACCGGCCCGCAGCACACCGAGTACAAGCTGAATGACCCCGGCCAGGGCCACCGCCAGCAGAAACGCTTCAAAGGAACCCAGTTGCCGGATGTTGTCGGCCACAATGACGGCCAGACCAGCCGCCGGGCCGCTGACACTCACTTCCGAGCCGGACAGAAATCCCACAATTATTCCCCCAATGATACCCGCCACCAGCCCCGAAAACAAAGGCGCTCCGGATGCCAGCGCAATGCCGAGGCAAAGTGGCAGGGCTACCAGAAAGACCGAAAGCCCGGCCGGAAAATCGGCCCGCAGGAATCCTGCCTGATAATCAGACAGGGATTTTAAAGGTTTAAGAAAAGTCATTATCTACAGTTAGTATGGTTGTTAGAGGATAGCCGTAACTTGGACGGCGATATAATCTGTGGTATTGAAAGACAAAATAACAACGTTTTTAACCCGCATTTCATGCGGTAGCCTGAATATTCATCCAATCCTTACCTATGGTCCTTCTGAATGAAGAGGAAAAAACATTTCTCCAGATACATATAACTGACGACCCGGCCACGCTGTTACTTCGCAACCGCACTTTCGCGCCGGAACGCATGAAATACCTCGCCGCGCAGCTCACCGCCCGCAAGAAAGCCCGGACCAAGCTGCCCACCTGGTACGCCCACCCGGACGTGGTTTTTCCGCCGCCGGTTTCGGTCGAACAGGCGTCTTCCGAACGGACGGCCGCTTACAAGGCCGACCTTCTGGCCCCGCCGGGAACCGCAGGCGTCGTGGCCGACCTGACCGGCGGCATGGGCGTCGATACGCTGGCCTTCGCCCGGTACGCCGAACGGGCCATCTACCTCGAACAGCAGCCCCACCTGGCCGAACTCGCCGCCCATAACCTGCCGCTGCTGGGCGCCCGAAACCTGGAAATTCGGGCCGAAAACGGCGTTTCCTTTCTTCGTGAAACCGCAGCGCCCATCGACTGGGTTTACCTCGACCCCGCCCGCCGCGACGAACGGGGCGGAAAACTCGTCCGGCTGGAAGACTGTGAACCGGCCGTGTCGGACTGGCTTCCCCTGCTGCCCAAAGCCCGCCACGCCCTGATCAAAACGTCGCCGCTGATCGACATTGAAGCCGCCCTGCGTACCCTCGACAAGGTGGCCGAATTACACGTCGTTTCGGTTGACAATGATTGTAAAGAGGTGTTATTTTTAATCCATCAGGATAAGGAGCCGACCGAGGTACAGGTTACGGCGGTCAACCTGAAAAGCAACGGGGAAGACGAGCTTTTTCGCTTCCTGCGGTCAGAGGAAAAGAAAGTGGACGTCGCTTTTGGGCCGCCGGAACGTTACCTTTTCGAGCCAAACGCATCCCTATTGAAAGCGGGGGCCTTCCGGGTGCTGGCGGCCCGGTACGGTCTGCGGAAACTGGCGGCTAACAGTCACCTCTACACGTCCAGTACGCTGCCCGACCACTTTCCGGGGCGTTCGTTCGAAATTCTGGACGTGGTCAGGCCCGACCGGAAAGCGGTTCAGGCGGCCCTTCCCGAGCGCCGGGCCAGCCTGACGGTCCGGAACTTTCCGGAAACCGCCGACGGGCTCCGCAAAAAGCTGGGGCTGGCCGACGGCGGCGACCATTACCTGTTTGCGACCACGCTGCAGGACGGCTCCCGACCTTTGATTATTACCAGAAAACCTTTTCGTTAACCGATGAAAAATCTGTCCCCTATCCTCCGCCTTGCGGCCTTTTGTCTGGGCCTCCTCCTCCCCGTTGCGGCCGCTTTCGGCCAGGCGGTCTACTCCGGCACCGAAAAAATCGACCAGCAGGACGTAAAGGGCCTGACCATTCAGATCCCGATCGAAGGCAAGTTTGTCGAAAAAGAATGGGAAACGCTGGTGAAAACGTTCGGACGGGTGGTCACCGGTCGGGGCGGCATCGCCAAAGTTCCCTCGGCCGACATCAAGAGCCTTTCGCCCAATCCGGTCAATTTTCTGAGCAAACTGTCTTCCGCCCGCGACAAGGCCACGCTCTTCGTCGCGGCCGATCTGGGAAGCGGCAATTTCGTCACCGTCGGCTCGCCGGAGTATAACGAGCTGGAAAAGCTCCTCAAAGATTTTGCCGCCCGGACGCAGTACAACAATGAACTCCGGCTGGCCGAACTCGCTTTCACCGAAACCCAGAAACGCCACGAAAAAAGCGTGAAGACCGGCGAAAAGCTCGTCCGGGACATCGAGCGCAACAAGCGGGAAGCCGAAAACCTGAAAAAACGCCTCGAAGAAAACGCCGCCGAACTCAAACGCCTCGAAAAAGAAACCGAAACCAACAAAACCGAACAAACCTCCGTCCTCGCCGAACTCGAAACCAAGAAAAAAGCCGTCGAAGACGTCAAAGGCAGAGGACCGAAATAAAATGACTGAATGATTGAATGACTGAATGACTGAATGACTGAATAGCTTCGCAGTGCTAAAATCCGCGGAGCTATTCAGTCATTCAGTCATTCAGTCATTCAATCATTCCCTAAAGAACACCCGCTTCACCCGCTCATTCACCCCGGTCAGGATTTCGTACGGGATGGTGTGCATGCGGGTGGCGAGGTCGGTAATGGAGAGGTCGCGGCCGAAGATGATCACTTCGTCGCCTTCCTGCGCCGGGGCTTCCGTGACGTCGATCATGGTCATGTCCATACAGACGTTGCCGATGGTCGGGCACAGGACCCCGTTGACCAGCACCTGGCCGTTTCCGTTGCCTAGGCGACGGTCGAAGCCGTCGGCGTAGCCAATGGCGATGGTCGCAATCCGGCCGTCGCGCGCCAGTTGTCCCCGGCGGCTGTACCCCACGGTTTCGCCCGCGCGCAGGGTCTTCACCTGGCTGATCACCGTCTTGAGCGTACCAACCGGCAGCAGTTGGCCGACCTCCATCCGGCTCGCTTCCACGCCGTACAGGCCGATGCCCAGCCGGACCATGTCCAGTTTGTACTCCGGGAAACGGATAATGCCCGCCGAATTGAGCAGGTGCCGCAGCGGCGGGTAGCCGAGCACGTCCGTCAGGCGGGTCGCCCCTTCCCGGAACCATTCGTATTGCTGCTGCGAAAAGGGGTTGTGCGCCGCCTCATCCGCCCCCACGAGGTGACTGAATACCGACGCGACCCGCAGCGGCGGACTCTGTTTCAGCTTTTCGCATAACTGGGGCAATTCCTCCGGCAAAAAACCCAGCCGGTGCATGCCCGTATCCAGCTTCAGGTGAATCGGCGGGGCCGGCCGGCCGCGGCTTGCATCGATCCATTCGTCCAGAATCCGGAAGCTGTAGATTTCCGGTTCCAGGTCGTATTCGAGCAGACTGGCGAAGGTTTCCGGCGACGGGTTCATCACCATGATCGGGAGCGTAATGCCGTTCTGGCGCAGAAAAACCCCCTCGTCGGCGTAGGCCACGGCTAGATAATCCACCCGGTGGTATTGCAGCAGGCTGGCTACTTCGGCGCTGCCGCTTCCGTAGGCAAACGCTTTGACCATCACCATGATCCGCGTCTGCGGCCCCACCTTGTTGCGGTAAAAATTAAGGTTGTGCGTCAGCGCGTCCAGGTTGATTTCGAGGACCGTCTGGTGCATTTTCTGCAGGAGCCGGTTCACCAGCCGCTCGAAGGCGAACGGCCGCGCCCCTTTCACCAGCACCACCGAATCGTACAGGCTATCCAGCTTCCCCGATTGCAGCAGCTCTTCCGTCGAGGCGAAAAACTGCGCCGTCGCCGGGAAAAGATCCCGGTGAGCCGCCAGTTGCGGACCGACGCCCACCAACTGGGCCACGCCTTTTTCGGCCACCAGCTGGCTGATGATGGGATACAGTTCGTCGGGGGGGAGGCCCGTTTCCAGCAGGTCGGACAGCACCAGCACTTTCTGCCGGGTGGCGTCCTGCTGGGTCAGGAAATTGAGGGCGATGGCTAGCCCCGCCAGGTCGTTGTTGTAGGTATCGTCGATGAGCAGATTCCGGTGAATGCCCTCTTTGAGTTCAAGCCGCATCGAGACCGGCCGCAGCCGACCGAACCGCCGCTGCAGCACCGCTTCGTCGGTCACGCCCAGCAACAGGGCTGCGAGCAGGGCATGCGTCGCGTTTTCGAGCGAAGCCTCGTTGGAAAATGGAACCGGAACGGTATAGGCCCGGCCGTCCCAGGTTAGGCGGAGCACGCTGCCGGAAGATTTTTTCTCCACCTGCACCGGCACGCTGCCTTTCCCTTCCGTGGACCAGTCCACGAGCCGGATACCGGGATTGACGGCTTTCAGCAGCAGGTTGATTTCTTCGTCGATTTCGGAATAATCTTTCCGGTAAATCAGCGCTTTCGCCCCGGTAAACAAGCGGAGCTTCTCGGCCACTTTCTGCTTCCGGCTGCGAAACCCTTCGTCGTGGGCCGGACCGATGTTGGTAAAAATTCCGATGGTCGGGTCGATGATCGGCTGGAGCGCCTGCATCTCGAACGGCCGCGAAATGCCCGCTTCAAAAATGCCGAGCGTGTGAGCTTCGTTCAGCGGCCAGACCGAAAGGGGGACGCCGATCTGCGAATTGTAGCTTTTGGGACTTTTCTGAATCCGGAAATCCGGCTCCAGCACCTGCGCTAGCCACTCCTTGACGATGGTTTTGCCGTTGCTGCCCGTGATGCCCACCACCGGAATCGCAAACTGGCTCCGCTTCGCGGCCGCCCGCTGCTGCAAAAGTTTGAGGCTGCTTTCGGTCTCTTCGAAATGGGCGTCGGGATAGGTCGCCAGCTCCTGACGACGTTCCGGAGTCAGGGCGGCCGATTCGACCACAAATTGCCGCACGCCTTTCCGGTAAAGCTCACCAATAAAGCGGTGCCCGTCGTGCCGTTCTCCCCGAATGGCAAAAAACACGGACCGGCCCGGAAAAAGCAGCTGGCGGGAGTCGGTCAGGGGAATCAAATCGTCAGTCATAGCGTAAAAATTGGGAAAGGGGGAGGAAGGGGAAGAAAGGGAGGAAAGGGGGGCGCAAAAGCAGAAGGCTGTTCCTTTCGTCCCTTCGTCCTTTCCTCCCCTTCCTCCTCCCTTCACATCCATCCTCTTCTTCGGAAATAAATCACCGAGCCAACGGCGATCAGCAGCATAACGCCCAGCGTGGCCCAGTAGCCGTACGGGGATTTCAGTTCGGGCATGTATTCGAAGTTCATTCCGTAGACGCCCGCGATGAATGTCAGCGGAATGAAGATGGACGAAATGATTGTCAGCGTCTTCATGACCGAGTTCATGCGGTTGCTTAACGTGGACAGGTACACGTCGAGGAGGCTGGTTGTCTGTTCGCGATACGAGTCGATCGTTTCCACGACCTGGATGATGTGGTCGTGCAGGTCCCGCAGGTACGGCATCGTGGTCTGGTTGACGAGCGGGCTGTCTTCCAGCAGCAGGCTGTTGACGATTTCGCGCACGGGCCAGACCTGTCGGCGCATGTTGGCCAGTTCGCGTTTCAGACCGTAGAGCCGGGTGAGCGTCTGCTGGCCGGCCACCTGCTGGATAATGCTGTTTTCCAGCACCTCGATGCGGTCGCCAAATTCTTCCATAACCACAAAATAGTGGTCCACGACCAGGTCCATCAGCGCGTAGAGCAGGTAATCCGGCCCGTTGCGGCGCGTCTTGCCGGCCGACGCCTCGATGCGCGTCAGAACGGGCTTGAATACGTCGTGCTGCCGTTTTTCCTGAAAAGAAATCACGAAGTTTTTTCCGAGAATAAAGCTCAGATGCTCCGGATCGACCTCCTGCGTGGTCTTTCCGTAATGCAGCATTTTGAGCGTGATAAACAGGTATTTATCGTCGAAGTACTCGATTTTGGGCTTTTGCAGGGTATTCAGAATATCCTCCAGCGCCAGGGGGTGAATGCCGTACCGCTGCCCGATGCCGCCGATCACGTCCGGTTCGTGAATGCCGTCGACGCTCAGCCAGGTCGTTACGGGCTGCCCGTTGGGCAGGCGGCAGGCGTTCAGGTCCAGAATCGGTTCCACCCGGTACGAATCCGCATTGTATTCAATCAGGTCGATTTCGGTTTCAAATTTCTTCTCGTTTCCAACATAAATCAGCGAACCGGGTGAGGTTCCCGCCGTTTTAAGGGCTGTTTTCTTCGAATGACGTCTCGACATACGGGCAATGGGAATTGGCCCGTAAAGGTAGGCAGTTTTGGTGAGTGGCAAAGGCACAAAATAGCAAAGTGGCAAAGCGCCCGATTCGCTCAGGGCTTTGCCACTCGCGGGGCTCTGGCGCGCTGCCGTTTACACAAAATCGGCCCCCGTATTGTCTTTATGGTGGAAAACCAGCACCGGCACCTGGGCGGTATTGACCATTTTTTTGGTCAGGCTCGGGTTGAGCAGGCGGCTCAGGAAATCCCGTTCGCGGGTAGCCATCACCAGCAGGTCCACTTTGTTTTCCTTCAAATATTGGGTCAGCCCCTCGGTCACGCTGTCGGCATGGACGCGGTCCTGAACGAAGCGCTCTGCTCCGAATTCGGCTTCGATCTGGGTGATGAAATCCTGGTCGTTGAAGACGTTGGGCTGGTTGTCGGCCTCCACTTTCAGCAGGGTCAGCCGGGCGTTGAAGCGGCGGGTGAGATCGACCACGGGCCGCAGAATGTCGTTTTCGTCGAATTCCAGCTGGGTGGCGTACACAATATGACTGAACGGCCCGACGGCCCCTCCGTCCTCTTCGGGCGAAGGCACGACCAGCACCGGGCAATGGGCCTGCATGGCTACGTCGGTGGCGGCGCTGCCCGCCAGCCGGTCGAAGAAGGAATCAAAATGGTGGCGGCCGATCACGATCAGTTCGGGATTCTGCTCGTCGGCCACGGCGATGATTTCGTCTTCAACGGCCCCGATGCGGTATTCCGTCCGGGTGGTGAATCCTTCGCCCTGGAGTCCGGAAGCCAGTTCTTTCAACTGGGCTTCGCTAATGCCTTCCAGTTCCTGGGTCACATACACCCCGGCCCCGATTTCGCCCGTCGGCAGGGTGGTATCCGGAATAAACGGCTGGGTCACGTGCATCAGCGTCAGCGTCGCGCCCGAGGGCCGGGCCAGCATCCGGGCATACTGCAAAGCCCGTTCGGCCGTATCGGAGAAGTCAGTGGGAATAAGAATATTTTTCATGGAATCAGTTGACTGGTTTGGTGGTACAACGATAGCAAAAAAACACAGTTACATGACCCGAAACGCTGTTAATTGTTCGTGAAGGAGATGACTTTTGTTAATGACTGAATGACTGAATGACTGATAGCTCTGCCAGTTTAGGCCCTCCGACTCAAATCAGTCATTCAGTCATTCACTCATTCAATAATTGACTCCAAACTCCGTCCACCCATCCTCCCCCGTTCGGAGAGAGAAGGAAAAGCCGTGGTTGAGCAGGATTTCGCGGGTGAGGGTGAGGCCGATGCCCTGGCCGGTGGGCTTGGTGCTGTAGAAAGGGTTGAACAGATTCTGACTCAGCGCGGCGTCAATGGGCAGTCCGTTGTCCCGGACGATGAGCTGCCGCGCCGTTACCTGAACGTCCACGAACTGGCCGGGCGTACAGGCTTCCAGCGCATTCTTGACGACGTTGACCAGCACCTGCTCCATCTGCCCGGAATCCATCACGACCCGGACCGTCTGCTTCGGTGGCGTGTACGAGAGCCGGACACCCGCCCGAGCGGCCTGCGGCTGCATGAGTTGCACGACGTCCGCGGCCAGCTTTCCCAGATCGCCGGGCGCGAGGTTGGGCGGCGGCAGGCGCACCACATCGGCAAACCGGCGCATGAAGTGATTCAGCCGGTCGTTGCGCTCGATGGCCACCTGCACGGCGGATTTCAGGCCGCTTTCGTCGTCTTCCATCACCGATTTGGCCACATCCAGAATGGAATTGACCGCCCCGATCGAGTTGTTGACCTCGTGGGCCATCATCCGGATCACCTTGCTGTAGGCTTTCTTTTCGGTTTCCAGAATTTCGCTGGTCAGTTCGGCAATGAGCAGAAACGAGCGGGGAAAGCCCCGGTCCATGAAGTGCGATCTTTGCACCCGGTACGTTTCGATGCCGCTGCCTTTCACGCTCCGGGTCTCGCCGTCCTTCAGTTCGGCGAGCTGAGACACGAGCGGATGGGGCACTTCGGCCAGCGACCGGGCCTCCAGCTCCTCGAACCGGCTCTGGAACAGTTCGCAGGCGGCCGCGTTGGCGGTGGTAATACGGCCGTCGTAGTCAAAGATCAGAATGGCGATCGGCGAGGCGTCGATCAGTTGCCGCGTGAAAAACTGCTGTTCCTGCTGCTGGGTCCGCTCCTGCCGAAGCTGGTCGATCATCAGGTTGTAGACCCGGACAAGGTCGTCGACCTCCCGGTTGCCGGTGGGGACAAACTTCACCGTAAAGTCCTTGTCCTTGATCTGCTCGATGCCGGCCGCGACGAATTCGGCGGGTTTCTGAAAGTTGCGGTAGATGCGGAGCGCCACGTAAATCGACACAAAAACGAGCGCCTCCGAAGCGATAAACAGGATTTTGTCTTCTTTCAGCCAGCGAAAAATGAGGTAAACCAGCGCGGCATGGAGCAGAAAAATGTAAACCAGGTATGTCGTGCTGAGGCGGGGCTTCATGGTTTGGTGGTTTCTCGCAGATTTTCACAGATTTCAAACGCAGATTTTCGCTGAGGCTTTCTCTGCGAGAATCTGCGTTTGAAATCTGCGAGAATCTGCGAGAAACTACAATCTGCGAGAACTACTCGTCCGCATTATACGCAATTCCGTACTTTTCCAGCCTTCGGTATAGTGCGAACCGCGTAATGCCCAGCGCCTTCGCGACCCGCGCTACCCGGTTCTGGTGAAATTCCATAGCCCGGCGGATCATCTCGTACTCCATTTCCTCCAGCGTCATCAGGCCCACGCCCGGCAGTCTGGCCGTTTGGGGTGCCTGTCCGGAAAGGTGCCGCTGAAAGTCTTCTACTTCCAGCACGTTGCGGGTAGCCAGCAGAACGGCCCGTTCCACCACGTTTTTCAGCTGCCGGATGTTGCCGGGCAGCGGCAGGGTCTGGAGCCATTTCATCGCCGCCGGACTCACCTGCAGCAGCGGCCGGTCGTAGATGGCTTTCAGGTTATTGACGAAATACTGTACCAGCAGCGGAATGTCGCCGGGCCGTTCGCGCAGGGCGGGCAGCTTAACGGTGATGAGGTTGATGCGGTAAAACAGGTCTTCCCGAAACTGCCCCTTTTCGACCATTTCCTCCAGATTCCGGTTGGTGGCGCAGATCACGCGCACGTCCACCGTCCGGCTGCGGCTGCTGCCCAGCGGCTCGAATGTCCGGTCCTGCAGCACGCGGAGCAGTTTTACCTGGGAGGCCGGGTCAAGGTCGCCGATCTCGTCCAGAAAGATGCTGCCTTTATCGGCCAGTTCGAAGCGGCCCGTGCGGTCGGAACGGGCGTCGGTGAACGCGCCGCGCACGTGGCCGAAGAGTTCGCTTTCAAACAGCGTGGACGAAATGCCGCCCAGATTCACCTTCACAAAGGGTTTGGTCCGGCGGCGGCTGTTCTGGTGGATCGCCTCGGCGATGAGTTCCTTGCCGGTTCCGCTTTCGCCCGTAATCAGCACGGAGGCATCGGTCGGGGCTACGCGGCTGATGGTTTCGAGCACTTCCAGCAGGCTGGCGTCCTGCCCCACAATCTGCTCGAAGCCCGTCTGCTGCCGGGCGGTCCGGCGATTCGAACGGCTTTCTTCGGTCGGTCCCTGTTCGGTTTGGGCCAGATTGAGCGCGGTCCGGACGGATTGTAGCAGGTGGTCGTTCTGCCAGGGTTTGGTGATGAAGTCACGGGCACCGGCCTTCATACCCTGCACCGCCAGTTCGATGCTGCCCCAGCCGGTAATCAGAATAACGGGCACGGACGGGTGCATGCGCCGGATGACATTGAGCAGCCGTAGCCCCTCCTCCCCGCTGGTTTCGATGGAAAAATTCATATCCAGCACGACGAGTTCGGGCGTCTCGGCGGTCAGAATGTCGATGGCGCGGTCCGGCGAATCCGCCGTCAGCACCGCAAACCCCGCCTTCCGAAACAGCAGGGAAAGCGAGGTTTGTACGGCAATATCGTCGTCAATGATCAGAAGCATGGCTTTAATTAATGAATAATGAATTTTGAGTGGTAGTTGTACATCGTGCCCGCCCAACAAAATCCCGCTTCCTTCATTTCGTTCCGCCGCCGCGGTTCATCATTCATCATTCATTATTCATTATTCATTATTCTTCATGCAGCGCCATGGCGGGTTGGATCGTCGCGGCCTGGCGGCTGGGGTACAGGGCACAGAGCGTCACGATGCCGTAGATGACCAGAACCGACACCAGCATGGCGAGCAGGTAAACGCCCGCTTCCAGGTCAAAGACATTCATGAGCGGAAACTGTCCGGCAAAGATAAGTCCGATCAGCAGCCCGAACGTCGCCAGCACCCAGATTTCGCCGACAAACTGCCGGGAAACGCCCGATGCCGTGGCTCCCAGTGCCCGCCGCAGGCCGATTTCTTCCCGGCGTTTGGCGATGTTCAGGTTCAGAATGCCAAACAGGCCCAGGGCGACGTTGATCAGCAGGAACCCGCTGACGACCAGGAAAATGATCACCGGCACTATCACCAGATTGTGCTGGTTTTCGCGCTGCTTCTCCATGTAGGTCACGTCCATGCTCCAGCCTTTGGCGATGTTTCCGAAGTCCCGCATCATCTGGGCTTCAAACGTGGCGTCCGTTCCGGGCTTTACCCGAATCATCAGGTTGTTCACCCATTTCTTTTCCTCCCCTTTGGCCAGTTGAATCATGACCGGCGTGTTTTCCTGATACTCGCCGCGCTGTTTGAAATATTCCATGATTCCTACAATCCGCCGCCGTTCTTTTCCTTCACCCAGGAATTTCCCCAGGGCCGGTTCATCGCCAAAAAGCTTCTCCTGCAAGGCCCGGTTGATGATGACCGGCTGGAGCTGGTCGGCTTCATCCGCTTTATTGAACAGGCGGCCTTCCGCCACCTGCATCCGCAGCGTACGCGCAAAGTCTTCGTCGAAAGTCGCAAAATCGACCATCGTGCTGGCTTTTTTGTAGCTAAGATTCGAGTTGGATCGACTCATCGACATCGGCGTAACGCTGGTAGAAAAACTGGCGGCTTCCACCTGCGGATAGCTCAAGGCCCGCTCTTTCAGCTGGCGCCGGACCTCTATCTGGAGGGAATCCGGCATATCCGACGGTCGCAGATCGACGATCCACACGTTCTGGTAATCGAAACCGATAGGCTGCTGGTGATTCCGCAGGTTGTAAATGATCAGGCTGGAAACGCCGAACAGAACCAGAAACGAAGCCAGTATTTCGACAATCAGCAGGCCGTGCGCCCGCTTCTTGTTCCACATGAGTTTGAAGAGGTGTTGTAGCATTTTGATTGAGTGAATGAATGATTGAGTGATTGAGTGAGTAAATGGGCGATTGAGTGAAGTGAGATATTTCGCAGAAATTGAAATCCGGCAGAGCAATTCACCGGTGCGGTGGACCGCTCATTCACTCATTCACTCATTAAGATTTTAGCGCCTCCACAATCGACAGTTTGGACATCCGGAGGGCGGGGACGACTCCTGACATCAGGCCGAACACAAAGCAGACTAACAGGCTGGTCAGGAATACCGACAGGTTGATGGTCAGGTCTGCCCGGGCAATCCAGCCGCTCTGGTTGATGAGATAGATGACGAGGGTCGAAAGCAGAAGCGCAATGGCCCCGCCGATAAAGGTGATGAACAGGTTTTCAATCACAAACTGGCCCATTAACGTCCGCGTAGGCGCTCCAAACGCCTTCCGAATGCCGATTTCAGAGGCCCGTTCCATGATCCGGCTGACGTTCACATTCACCAGGTTGATCGCCGGAAGGCTCATAAACAGGAGCATCACCAGGCCGACCACCGTGTAGAAATAGCCGGAGGCATTGCGCTCAATGACGTTGCTGAGAAAACTTTCCAGAAAAGTCTCCGCTTTTACGTCAATGTAGAAAAACTTGAATCCGTCGCTTTCCTGCGGACGTGGAATCCGGCTGATAACGCTCTGGAACTCCGCCTGAATGGCCGCAAAATCGGACGGCTTCCGGGCCAGCAACATGGCGGTGTAATTGCCCATCATGCCGGGGTTGCGGTAGTTGCTTTTGCCCACATTGTACGGAAAATAAATATCGGCGGAGGTGTTCGGACGGGTCACCGGAACCCCTTCCACCACGCCCAGAATGCGGTAGGTCACGTTGTCCACCTCGATGGACTTTCCAACCACGGGCTGGGTCGGGTCTTCAAAATACTGCCGTTTCAGGTCGTCGGTAATGACGGCCACCGCGTCGCCGTTCGCGATATGCTGCTCGTTGAATGGCTTGCCTTCCAGAAAGGTAAAATCCGTCACCTCCCAGAAACCGGCGTTGGTCAGCTTGGTATTGAGGCTAATGCGTTTCCCATTCACATAGGCGTTCGCGCTGCCAAAAATGGTCGCAATGCCGATCTTTTCGGGCGTTTTCAGCGTCAGCACGTATTTTTTCATGAATTCATAACTGGCCGGGCCCATGTTCCGCGACTGTTTTAGCGAGTCCGTCAGCTGCACTTTCTGAACGTACAGCATCCGGTTGCGGCGGTTTTCGGGGTAATGACTGCCGACGAGGTGATCGATAAACGAGGTCAGCACCATCAGCACCGTCAGGGTCAGGCTGATGCCGAAAAGCGTGATGAAGGTGTAAAACGGATGCCGCAGCAACACCTTCCAGGCGATTTTTATGTAATTGAGAATCATGAGAGTCCAGAGTTTTAATAGCGAATTAGTGGATAGCGAATTGGCGAATACGCTCTGCAGAACATCTTATTGGCGGAGCCTATTCGCCAATTCGCTATTCAGTAATTCGCTATTCCTCAATTCCGTATCTCCCACCATCGAGCCGTCGAAGAGTCGGATGAGGCGGTGGGTCTGGCGGGCCATCGTTTCGTCGTGGGTAACCATCACGATGGTGGAGCCTTCGCGGTTGAGGCCGTGGAGGATGCTCATAATTTCCTGACCCATAGCGCTGTCGAGGTTCCCGGTCGGTTCGTCGGCGAGGATGATCTCCGGTCCGCCGACGATGGCGCGGGCGATGGCCACCCGCTGCTTCTGTCCGCCCGAAAGCTGGTTCGGGAAGTGCTTCATGCGGTTGCTCAGGCCCACTTTTTCGAGCGCCTCGGCTGCCAGGTCGCGGCGGGATTTGCCGGGAGAATCCCCTTTGCGGTACAGCAGCGGAATCTCCACGTTGTCCAGCACCGAGAGGTCGTTGATGAGGTGGAAGCTCTGGAAGATAAAGCCGATCTTCTCGTTGCGCAGGCGGGCCAGTTCCCGGTCGCGGTAGCTGCCGACGGGCTTGCCGTCGATGGCGATACTGCCTTTGGACGGCTCATCGAGCAGCCCCATGATGTTCATCAGCGTCGATTTCCCGCAGCCCGACGGCCCCATGATGGAAACGAACTCACCCTGGCGGATGCTCAGGTTGACGTTGTTGAGCGCCAGCGTTTCGATGGAACTCGTGCGGTACACTTTCTCGATGTTTGTGAGGGTGATCATAATTTGTTGTCCGTTATGTTTTTTAAGAGTGTTGTTTCGCCACGCTTGGGGTGTTTCGCCACGCTTGGGGTGTTTCCCGCAGATTGTGGTTTCTCGCAGATGCCCGCAGATTTTAGACGCAGATTCTCGCAAATTATCAGCGCATTAATCCGCGAAAATCTGCGCTTAAAATCTGCGGGCATCTGCGGGAAACTACAATCTCCGAGAAACCCGTCAGTACTTTATTTTCTCATTTCGTTCAAAATCGTAAAGCGTCAGCAGGCGGAGCGTGTGGTAAGCCTGCCAGTAGTCGCGCAGGGCCAGAATATAGTCCCGTTTGGCACGGTCCTTTTCCTGGGTGGCGATGCCGAGGTCCGTCACGCTCAGGTCGCTGAGCAGAAAGCGGTCCTGGGCAATCTGATACCGGGCCGCCGCGATCCCGTCGGCTTCGGCCGTCAGCCGGACCTGTTTCCGGAGCATGTCCAGCAGCGTGACCTGGGTGTAGACCTCCTGTTCGAAGGTCAGCTTGTCCTGCTCCACCGACTGTCGGGCGAGTTGTTCGTTGGCCCGGGCCGTTTCGAGGCGGGCCTGCTGGCGCCCGTAGGTCACCAGTGGAAGCGTAAACTGCACTTCGACAAACTCCCGGTCCTGCGGGTGCTGGTACACGTCGGTCGGCCGCCGACCCCGGTTCGAGAGGCCAAAAGCGGCGGTCAGCGTGGCGTTGAGGCCGTTGTCTTTCCGGGCTTTGTTGACGTCGCGCTCGGCTTCCAGCAGTCGCCGCTGGAAGGCGATGGCATCCGCCCGGTTGGCAAACGCTTCTTTGAGCGC
Organism: Tellurirhabdus rosea; assembly: GCF_026278345.1. Taxonomy (NCBI): domain Bacteria; kingdom Pseudomonadati; phylum Bacteroidota; class Cytophagia; order Cytophagales; family Spirosomataceae; genus Larkinella; species Larkinella roseola. The sequence goes on along the minus strand of NZ_CP111085.1, from coordinate 4,949,287 downwards.
CTGCTGCATGTTGACCGGAAATTCTTCGAGCCGGGCCGGAATCGTCAGTTCGAGCGGCCGGGGCTGGGCGCCATTTTCCTCCCGGATGCCCATGTACGTCCGCAGTTTTAGCGAAGCCACCTCCGCTGCCTGCCGGGCCGAAGCGAGGTCTTTCTGCGCCGTCAGCACGCCGAGCTGCAGTTGCAGCAGGTCGTTCTGGCTGATCTTTCCCAGTTCCAGTTTTTTCTGGGCAATCCGGAACAGGGTGTCGTTGTTGCTCCGGTTCTTTTCGGCAATCTGCAGGTTCACCTGCGCCACCAGCAGATCGAAGTAAAGGCCGGTCGCGTTCAGGCCGATGCGTTCCAGGTCTTCGATGGCTTTCTGATTGCCCTCGCTGTACCGCAGGGGCTCGATGCGGCGGTCCCATTTCATCGGGTTAAAGCGAAACAGCGGCTGGGCGAATCCGACCCCGAACGGGATGCCGTTGTACAGCGTGTTGTTCCGCTGAAAATCGTCGAACCGCTGCAGTTGCTTCTGAACGAAAACCGTTCCGCCCGTCTGCCAGATGCTTTGTGAAAGCGAGAGGTTCACCAGCGAATTGTTGTTCGAAATGGGCACAAAATTGACCGTTCCGTCCGGCTGCTGCACCTCGACAAACGAGCGCGTAAAGCTGGGCAGCGTGCCGTTGAGGCTAAGCTGCGGCTTAAAATCCGCCAGAAAGGCCCGGTACGTCCAGTAGTTGGTCTGCTTCTGGGTTGTGGCCTGCCGCGCCGCCACCGACCCGCTTTTGGCCAGCGCCACCGCATCCTCCAGTGTCAGGAGCTGCGACTGCGCCGAGGCGGTAAAGGGAAGCAGGAGAAGTAAAAGCTTTTTCATGGCGGTGATTAATCTTACGCATCCCTTCTGAAGCTGAACTTTACACATCCGGCTAAATCAGAAAAATCTGCGTAATCCAGGTTCTATTTGTTGTTTACTGTTATCGTCTGCAAGTGCTCATATTTGCTCAAATCCGTCACGATCACCTTCTCCCCCGCCTGAATGCCGCTTTTCAGTTCGACATAATCAAAATTGGACAGCCCGACTTCCACCTCGCGCCGCTCGGCCGTGTGGGCGTCTTTCAGGACAAAAAGCGACTGCCGCCGGGGGCCTTTGAACGCCGGGCCGTTGGCAACCCGGATGGCCCGCGGGCTGCGTTCGGTCACGATGAAAATTTCCACCTTCATGTTCGGCCGCAGCGAGGTATGCCGGTTGTCGTCGAGCTGCACGGCAAACTGCACGATTCCGTTCTTCACCGCAGGCTTCACCTGCGAAATGGTGCCGCGCAGGCTCTGTTCGTTGAGCTTGACGATCACGGGCAGCCCCGGCTTCACCCGGTCAGCGTACACATCCGAGGCGGAGCCATCGACCCGGAACGAACCCAGATCGGCCAGCTTGGCCAGCATATCGCCCTCGTTGACGGCCGTGCCAATGTTCTCGTTCACCCAGGTCAGCACGCCTTCGCGGTCGGTCAGGATGTCGGCCTGGCGGAGTTTGTATTCCAGTTCTTTCAGGTTGCGCCCTTCGATGTCGGCCTGGAGCTGCGACTCGCGGAGGCTCGCCCCCATCGACTGCCGGTTGTAGCCGAGGTCGTTTTCCAGCTGCTTCTTCTCCAGCAGGGCAATCTTCAGGGCGTTTTCGGCGCGGGTGACATCTTCCTGCGTGCGTCCGCCGACTTTCTGCAGGCGGCGGGCATCTTCCAGTTCGGCCTTCAGCTTGTTGATGTTCAGGGATTTGATCTGGTCGGCTACTTCGGCATCGAACAGGCCCTTGTTCAGTTTCATCCGGAGCTGGTCGATGCTGTTGCGCTTCAGAGCCAGCTGGTCTTTCAGTTTGTCGAGTTCGATCAGCGACAGCGATTTGTCCAGTTCGAGGATGGCTTGACCTGACCGGACGCGGGTGCCGGGCGTCAGCAGAACCCGCCGGATGCTCGCCCGGATGGGGCTGGTGATGATCTGTTCGTAGGCCGGAATGATTTCGCCGGTAGCATTCAGGGTGTTTTCGACGGGGCCCGTTTCGGCGGTGACAACCCGGATTTCGGCGGCATTCACGGATGTTTCCAGCAGCCCCCGGAACCAGAAAACAGAGGCGGCCAGGCCCGTTACGACCACGGTGCCGATCAGCCAGGTTTTGCGGCGGGATTTGGTTACAAGTTCAGGTGCCAGTTCGCGGTCCATAGCGTTTGTTGCGGTTTCGCTATTTATAAGCCAAGGAACGTGCCAGCGAACAACCAATTAAAAATCAGCTTTTTACCGAAAAACATATTTGATGATACTGTGCGATTTCGCACGGATTGTGCGCAAACAAAAAGCGGTACAGCTATCAGCCGCACCGCTTTTAATTACACTGTAAACAGCAATTCACTCCGTAAAAACCGGCGGTCTTTACTCCGAATAGGTCAGAAACATGCCCTGCGAATCGTTCGGCGTCGCCCGCAGCACCATCAGCCGGCGGTTGCCCGATGTCTGGTAGCTGTAGTAATATTTGGTCGTTTTCAGCTCACTGGCTTTGGCATCCCGCCGGAAGTTTTTGTTCGGGTAGCAGGAATAATACCCCCGAAAATTGCCGTACGTCTGCGTCAGCGTAAACGACTCCTCCTCTTCGTTGAACTTCACCTTGCCTTTGAAGTACGAAAAGGCCTCGGTTTTGCAGCTGTAACTACTGGCGGAATTAATGACGTACTGCTCAAATTCGCCGTTCGGAGCCAATTCCAGCACGTAGCACTGTTCGAACGGTTTGCCGCTGATGGTGCCGTTGTAGTTTTTGAAATCGTCGCGGGAGAACGCGCCCCACATCCATTGGCCCTGCGCCTCGGAAGGCACTTTGCTTTGAATGGCCGGGTCAATTTTCTCGTCAAGCGGGGTGCAGGCCGTCGCCAGCGACAGCAGCGTCAGGACGGATAACAGGTACTTTTTCATGATTCATCAGTTGTTGTTAAAAAAAGGACGTACGAGGCCCGGCGTAGGACGTTTTAGGGTCCACGCTTTGGGTTGTTGGGTTATTAAAACTTAATGGAAAGCTTTTACAGCGAAGCTATTTTGGGAAGAAGCGCTGGTCAGAACCACCAGGGCGAGCAGCGACCAGGCCAGGGCGTTGTAGACGCTCCCGAAGACAAAACTGAGGGCGGAAGCGTCCGCGATCTTGGTCGCCATCGCCAGCGGCAGCCAGCCGCCGCAGAACAGGGGCACGTACCGTTTCCAGCCCCGCAGCACACCGGCTTTGGCCACCAGAATCCCGAACACCAGCATCAGCACATGGCTCAGCGGCCAGCCCGCATCCAGCACAAAATAAAAGGTGGTCCGCTTTTCCGGCGCTATCATCAGCCAGAGGTTCGATAGGTTGCCGATGGTCAGCGTTACCAGCATCAGCCGCGGAAGCAGCCCGCCCAGCCGATTCTCTCCGGCCACCTCCATGCGGCGAAAAGCCAGCATACTGGCCATAAAGCCCGTCAGGTACAGCACACCCCAGGCGCCCTGCCACCAGGAAGGCAGCCCCTCGGCGTACCGTTCTTCCATCCAGATTCCCAGGGCCATCGCAGGAGCCCCCAGCAGCGCCACGGCGCCCAGCATTTTGTTGTTCATCGTTTTTGTTGTTTAGAAAATCAGCAATCAGGCACTTAACTACAGAACAGTTGGCTTCGCCGGAAGACAAAAGCGCAGCCCCGCGGCGAAACGCGGCCTTTTTTACGCTCCCAGCCACTTCTTGAACTCCGGGGCGCGGTCGCGGCTTACAAAAATCATGTCGTTTACCACGGGCTTGACGGTCACTTTCAGTTTGCCGTTGAGGTGCACATACACCCCGCTGACGGCCCGGCGCTCGACCAGATACTGGCGGCTGGCCCGGAAAAACTGCCGTTCATCGACCTGCTGCTCCACTTCTTCGAGCGTCTGGTCAATCGGGAAGTAACGGCCGTCGTGCGCTTTCAGAAAGGTCACCCGGTCTTCGGTGTAGAAGTAGGCTATCTCTCCGGCGCTGATCGAAATCAGGCGCTGGCCCTGCTTGACCAGAAAATGTTCGCGCCTGGTGACCGGCGCCGGTGCCGTCGAACGCCGCAGTTCTTCGATCAGCGTGTTGACATCGAAGGCCGGAGAAGCCGGTTTGTAGACCGACCGGAGTTGCCGGAACTTGGCCAGGCTCTGCCGCAGTTCCTCGCGCTGAATCGGCTTCAGCAGATAGTCGATGCTGTGGACCTTAAACGCCTGCAGCGCGTATTCGTCGTAGGCGGTGGTGAAAATGACCGGGCAGGTCACCTCTACTTCCTGAAAGATCTCAAAGCTCTGTCCGTCCACCAGTTCAATATCCATCAGAATCAGGTCCGGCTTGTCGGGATGCGGCGCGCCGTCGGGGCCCATGCCGTGCGTTTGCAGGAAAAGCACGCTGTCTTCGATGCTGTCGGCCCAGCCCACGATGCGGGCGTCCGGTTCGGTCTGCTGCACCAGTTCGCGGATGCGTTCGGCGGCGACAACTTCGTCTTCGATAATAAACAGATTCATAAGGATAAAGAGTCTATACTACTTACAATCAGATTTTTACTTCAAATTACCACTCCGCTTTTCAGCAGCGGCACTTTCACGACGAACTGGTCCGGTCCGTCCATCACGTGCATTTCCGGCTGGTTGAGCAGGTGGTACTTGGCGGCGATATTGCTGAGTCCCATCCCGTTGCCCGGCACGCTGGTCCGTTTGCGCTGGATGTTGTTGGCGATGGTCAGCCAGCGTCCGTCTTCCACCGAAATCTGCACCCGCAGCGGTTTGGAGATGGATACCTGATTGTGCTTCACCGCATTTTCGAGCAGCATCTGCACCGTCAGAGGCGGAATCTGGCTGTCAGCGTACGCCTCGTCCACGGCGATGTCCATCGAGATTCCGTTGCCGAAGCGGGTTTGCAGCAGGTAGAAATAAGCCTGCGCAAACTGGAGTTCGCTGGTCAGCGAAATCAGTTCTTTTTCGTTGCTCTGGAGCAGGTAGCGGTACACCTTCGAGAGTTCGGCGATGAACCGGACCGCCTGCGCCTGGTCTTTTTCCACCAGGGCCGTCAGCGTGTTGAGGCTGTTGAACAGAAAGTGCGGTTTCACCTGATTTTTCAGCGAGTCCAGCTGGCTCATCAGGTTAGCTTTCTTCAGTTGTTCGGCTTCCTGATTTGCTTTCTGCCAGGCTTCCATATAAAAGAGCAGTTCGTAAAAAGCGGCCGCCAGCACCGCATACAGGTAGGTGTAAAACAGCCCGAAAATGTAGAACGCCACGGGGGCAGTGTCCTGTGGGTAAAAGTGCCGGTAGACCATCGCCCGGGCGAAAAAAATCAGCGCGATGACCACGGCCAGCAGCAGGGCTTCCCGGCCGAAACGCCGGCCCGACAGGGCGCTGAGCGGGTATTTCCGGTGGATGTACACCACCACCGCCCGGCTCGATTCCCAGATCATCAGCGCCGCCACCAGCGTATTGTCGATCACCAGAATCAGCGGGAGAGCCTCCCCGCTCAGGATTTCGGCGGCCATAAGACCCAGCCGGAGGATGGCAAAAACCAGAATTCCAATGATCCGGATCCGGTAACTATTCACTGACTTCATCGGCAAAGCGTTGTTTTAAGGCTAAGGTAACAGACCTCTTCATTTCGCCTCGTTGTTTCGTGTCCGACTCTCCGGGGTTCGGGCTTTGGGCTGTTTGAACGATACAAAACAAACGCATGGAGTGGAAGCGGCCAACGGAGCAGGGTTCCACTCGTCGCACAAAGGGCCCGAATCACGCAAATCAGCGCATGAGTTGTATGCTTCACTTTCCAAAAACGTCCGGCCGCCCTAAAGCACAACGGCCCGCTTCGCAGCTGCGAAGCGGGCCGACGCGTTTGGAATACTCCCGTTTAGTGCGCTACCAGCCAGTTTGCGCCCATGCCGATGCCCGTCTCCATTTTCACCGCCAGCGGAATCGCCGTGCGCATGATTTCCTCGACGTTCCCTTTCAGCTGCTCCACCTCGTCCTTATGCACCTCAAAAACCAGTTCGTCATGCACGGTCAGGATCATGCGCGATTGCAGGCGATTTTCGCGGATGTAGTCGGCAATGCGGATCATCGCGATTTTGATCATGTCCGCCGCCGTGCCCTGAATCGGGGCGTTGATGGCGTTGCGCTCGGCAAACGTCCGGTCGGTCATGTTGCGGGAGTTGATGTCGCGCAGGTAGCGGCGACGCCCCAGAATGGTTTCGGCGTACTGCCGTTCGCGGGCCTGCTCGATGCTGCGGTCCATGTACTCCTTGATGGCCGGGAACTCCGTGAAATAGTTCTGGATGATTTCGGAGGCTTCCTTGCGCGGAATCTTCAGCCGCCGGGCCAGCCCGAACGACGAAATACCGTAGATAATGCCGAAATTGACCATTTTCGCCTTCCGCCGCATGTCGCCCGTCACCTCTTCGAGCGGTACGTGAAAGACCTTGCTGGCCGTCTGGGTGTGAATGTCGATGTCGTTGTTGAAGGCGTCGAGCATGGTCTGGTCGCCGCTGAAAGCCGCCATGATGCGCAGTTCGATCTGCGAATAGTCGGCGGACATGATCAGGAAGTTTTCGTCGTGCGGCACAAACGCCTTCCGAATCTCCTGCCCCCGCGGCGTCCGGATCGGGATGTTTTGCAGGTTCGGGTTGGTCGACGACAGACGGCCGGTAGCCGCCACGGCCTGGTTGAACGAGGTGTGAATCCGGCCGTCGCGTTTGCTGATCAGTTGCGGCAGGGCGTCCACGTAGGTGTTTTTCAGCTTGACCAGTTCGCGGTAATCCAGAATCTTCCGGGCAATTTCGTGTTCCTCTTCCAGCTCCGACAAAATCTCTTCGCCCGTTGCGTACTGCCCCGTTTTGGTCTTTTTGGCGTTTTTATCCAGTTTCAGTTTGTCAAACAGAATCTCGCCGAGCTGCTTCGGCGACCCGATGTTGAACGGCCCTCCCGCCATTTCGTAAATCTGCTGCTGCACTCCTTTCATGTCGGTTTCGAGCGTTGCCGACAGTTCGGCCAGCGCGGCCGTGTCCACCCGCACGCCTTCCAGTTCCATATCCGTCAGCACCCGCACCAGCGGCATTTCCACCTGCTCGAACAGCTTCGTAAGCTGGACTTCCTCTAATTTCTGGGCAAAAATCTCCTTCAGTTGAAGCGTCACGTCGGCGTCCTCTCCCGCGTATTCGACCACTCGCTGCACGTCGATGTCGCGCATGGTGAGCTGTTTCGGGCCTTTTTTACCAATCAGCGATTCGATGGATACCGGCGCGTAATTGAGGTACGTCAGCGCCATGATGTCCATGTTGTGCCGCTGCTCCGGTTCGATGAGGTAGTGCGCCACCATTGTATCGAACAGCTTGCCCTGCACTTCGACGCCGTATTTTTTCAGCATCAGCAGGTCGTATTTCAGGTTCTGCCCGATTTTCTGAATCGCCGGATTCTCCAGCACCGGCTTGAACTCATCGACAATGGCCTGGGCTTCCTCCCGGTCCGGCGGAACGGGCACATAAAACGCCTCGCCTTTGCAGTACGAAAACGACAGCCCGACGAGGTCCGCCTCGACGGGGTCCGTAGAGGTCGTTTCGGAGTCGAAACAGAATTCGGTCTGCTTGCCGAGGTAGTGCACCAGACTCTGCCGCAGTTCGGGCGTATCGACGAGCCGGTAGTCGTGCACCACCGAGTAAATGTCTTTGCGGCGCTCCGGGGTCCGGCTCTCCTGCCCTTCCTCCATTTCGTACGACAGGAAAGCGGGCCGTCCGTCCGGGGTCCGGCCGGTCCCCGACTGGTCGGCCGATTCGAGCGTGGCGGGGTCGGTCACTTCGGAAGGCGTGGCGGCGGAGCCGGAAGCGGCCGGGGGCGTCACGGGCGTTTTGGCCGAACGGCGGCCGGCCGGGGCCGGTGGAGCGGCGTTGCGCGCGCCGTCGTCGAAGACAAACGGCAGTTCGGAAGCGCCGGAAGGCTCTTTAGCCGGACGGGTATCCGCCCCGAGGTCGCCGCCGCCGAACAGGCTCATCTGGCCGCCTTTGGCCGGGGCCGCCGGGAACGGGTTCGGGTCGTCGTAGTCGTCGCCGAGCAGTCGTTTGCGCAGCTGCCGGAACTCCAGTTCGTCCAGCAGCTTCAGCAGATCGTCCTTCTTCGGCTGGCTGCAACAGAGGTTCTGTTCGTGAAATTCAATCGGCACGTCGATGTGAATGGTCGCGAGCTGCTTCGAGAGCAGGCCCTGCTGCGCAAACTTTTCGACGTTTTCTTTCAGCTTGCCTTTCAGCTGGTCGGCGTTGGCGATCAGATTTTCGACCGAGCCGTATTCCGAAATCAGTTTCTGCGCCGTTTTTTCGCCGATGCCCGGAATACCCGGAATGTTATCAACCGAATCGCCGACCAGCCCGAGCATGTCCGTCACCTGGCTGATTTCCTGAATCTGCCAGCGGTCGAGCACTTCGGTCACGCCCAGTTTTTCGGCGGCTTTGCCCATAAAGGCGGGCTTGTAAATGTGAATATGCTCTTCGACGAGCTGCCCGAAATCCTTGTCCGGCGTCATCATAAACACCTCAAAACCAGCGCGGGCAGCTTTCTTGGCGAGCGTTCCGATCACGTCGTCGGCTTCAAAGCCATCTACTTTCAGGATGGGAATGTCCATGCCTTCGATGAGCCGGACGACGTACGGAATGGCAATGCCGATGTCTTCGGGCATGGCCTGGCGGGTGCCTTTGTAGTCGGCGAACGCTTCGTGCCGGAAGGTGGCCTTTCCCGAATCGAAGGCTACGCCGATATGGGTCGGTTTCTCTTTCTGAAGAATTTCCAGCAGGGCGTTGGCAAAGCCGAACACCACGCTGGTATTCATGCCCTTGGAGTTGATACGGGGAGCTTTGTTGAACGCAAAATGAGCGCGGTAGATCAGCGCCATTGCATCCAGCAGGAACAATTTTTTCTCTGGTTTCGCCATGTGAATCGTGCGGTCCGGGCATTTTTCCCGGAGGCCAAAAATCCGATTTTACTCTTATTAAACAAAACGGGAATAAGCCCGGCGGAGTTTGCCATTCCGGCAGATATGGCCCTCTCTCTTCAAAATATTTTGGGGACCGCCTCCTGACTTACCGGACGTTCCGAACAGGAAAAGTGGCCCGCGGCTACACTTAATAAAAATAATACAAAATAATCTTCTCTTTTTGTAAAATTAGGCGTCTGATTATTCCATCTACCCTTTCCTGCTCGTTTATGAAAAAACGCTACATCCTTGCCTTGCTGGCAGCGTCCCTCTATGGCTGTCAGAATGATTTAAAAGTCCCCGAAACCGTTTCCCAATCCGCTCAGAATCCGGCCGATATCGACGCGATGATCTGGAAAAAGCTGAAGGAAACCGGTGAGTTCCGCTGGGACATGGCCTCGGAACAGACCGTCTGGAGCGCCCTCCAAAACTCCGATCAGGTGATGTCCGTGGGCTACAAACCCGCCTCGGCCGATGCCGACCTGCGCGCCGTCATTCACACGATCAACGTTCAGGAAGGCGACTGGAAAACGGCCCGGGAAGCCCTGATTGACCTCATTTTCAGCGAGGAGCGGAAAACGAATCCGGCCCTGAAACGGGAAGACCTGCTGGTCTTTACGGAACAGACCCTGCCCGTTGTCAACGTCCGCGTTAAAAACCTGACCACCGTTCAGGCGCTGCGCCGCTCTCCGCTCGTGCGCTATGCCGAACCGATGGGCTACGAACCGGCCCTGTCCGACAAAAAAGCCCGCGTTGCCTCCAGCAGCGGCTGCGGTTCCAACATCGCGGACATTCCGCTGGCGGAAGGAGCCGATTACACCACGGTATCGCCGGGGTCCAAATCCTCCTGGAACCACCCCTTCCACGGCATCCGGGACGGCTGGACCCGGACTTCGGGCGCGGGCATGAAACTGATGATTATCGACACCGGCCTCAGCTACGACCAGGATAATCTGTCCGGTAATTTCAACCAGGGCGCTTCGACCGGCCGGACCGTCGAACGGCTGGTCACGATGCCGAAAGCCTGGTGGTGGTCGCCGGACGAAACGCCCCGCGACGGCTGCGGCCACGGAACGGCAATGGCCGGGGTCGCCGTGGGGCCGCGCGGTACGGACGGAGCGGCCATCGGTGTGGCCTACAACGCCAGTCTGGTTTCGGTCCGGGCGGTGGCCGATGTGCTCATCGACGAATCGCGGGAGGTTAAGGGCGTTTCGGACGCCTACATTCTGGCGGGCAACCGCAGCGACATCCGGATCACCAGCAGTTCGCTGGGACGGGTCACGAGCAGTTCGCAGATCGCGGATGCCATCCGGTATGCCTTCAACCGGGGCAAACTGATGTTCTGCGCGGGCGGCACCTCCTTCGGCTGGTCGGCGGGCTGGTGGGGCGTCACGTTCCCGGCCAGCATGAGCGAAGTGCAGGCGGTAACGGGCGTTCAGGACAATCTGAACAGCGCCTGCGACGCCTGCCACAAGGGCAGCCAGATCGATTTTGTGGTGGTGATGGAAAAAGCCGGCAATGACCGTCACCCGATTACACTGGCCATGAGCGGCGACGCGCCCTCGACGGTCGGCGGTTCCTCGGTCGCCACGGCCACGACGGCGGGAATGGCGACGCTGGTGTGGGGTCAGAATCCGGGCCTCACGCGTGAGCAGGTCGTCAGCAAACTGGCGGCGGCTTCCAACTATTTCCCGAACCGGCACCCGGATTTCGGCTGGGGACGCATCAACGTGAACGCCGCGACGCAGTTGCAGTAGGCGTTGGGGCAGTGGTGGCACGACTCGCTGTTGTGCCACCACTGGTTGACCGTCTCAGGCGTCGGCAAGGCAGTCGCAGACAAGGCGGCAGTAGGCCCGCCACGCCTGTTCCACCCCCGGCGTCCAGTCGCGGCCCAGTCCCTGGCGGATGGCCCAGAGCAGCGCATTGCAGCATGAGTCGTAGTACAGCGGCCGAATTCCGTACAGATCGAAGTAGCGGGCAATGACCGGCCAGTAGGAACTCAGGGTATCCAGCCGTTCGAGCCGCGCCACGATGGTGCTCACCATCCGGATCGCTTCTTCGTAGTGCGTGCCTGAAAAACCGCCGTACCGTTTACTCAGCGCAGGGTTTTCGACCTGCAAACGGGCAAAAAACAGGTCACCCAGCAGGGTTGGGTTCGTCTGCCGGAGCAGTCGCCACGTTTGTTTTACCGTAGTTAGTTCTTCAGCTGTCATCTCAAAAGAAAGTCCTGGTCGTGGTCCAAAGTTGAGCGGCGGCCCGGTGTTCCTCAATTTTTTCTGCCCGAATGGCGGCAAAATGCCGTTAAGTGGTCGGCCCGGCCAGACCAGTCGCGGCCAAACCGCTACCACTCAATCCGGTTTCTGCCCGTTTCCCGACCTCAAAGCGACTATTGAGTGACAAAAAATTGCAGACCATCCCGGTTCTTCCCTGTTTTGGCAACATTCCCGGCTCTATCCACGTCCGTTATGAACGCAGTTGTCCTTGAAGATGAAAAACTCGTCGCCCGCGAATTTGCCATGAAGGTCGCCGAAGTGGACGAAGAAGTGCGCATTGTCGAAACCCTGCCCAGCGTCAAAACGGCGTTGCGGTGGTTTGGCGAAAATGCCGAACCGGACGTGGTCTTTGCCGACATTCAACTGTCCGACGGGGTCAGTTTTCAGGTTTTTGAGAAATTCCAGCTTTCCTGCCCCATCATTTTTGTCACGTCGTACAACGAATACGCCATTCAGGCCTTCAAGGTCAACGGCATCGATTACCTGCTGAAGCCCGTGGACCCCGACGAACTGGGCCGCGCCATTCAGAAAGCCCGCAGTCTGCTGAAAGCCAGGCCTTCGCTGCCCGTCGATCTGCACCGGCTGATGGATGTGCTGCACCAGCCGACCGCCCTCAAACCGGCCTACAAGGAAACGTTTCTGGGCCACGCCCGGACAGGCTGGGTGCCCGTCCGAACCGCCAACATTGCCTTCTTCCAGTACGACTCCATCAATTTTATGGTCACCCGGACCGGTGACCGGTATCCGCTGGATTTTGAGTCGCTGGAACAGATCGAAGACCTGCTGGACCCGGCCCTGTTTTACCGCGCCAACCGCCAGTTTATCGTGAGCTACGACGCCATCGGGCAGGTCAAAACGCTGGAGAACGCCAAGCTCGTGCTGAAACTCCGTCCGCCCCACCAGACGGTCCAGATCGACATCAGCCGGCAGAAAGCGCCCGCCTTCAAACGGTGGCTGGACCGTTAACCCGCGCCGGCCGTGAGTCCCGTTCGCCTGCTGCTGGTGCTGCTGCTTTCCGGATTATGCCTGACGGTGCCGGGCCAGACGCTGCCGTTCGAATTCAGGCATATTCAGGAAGCGCAGGGACTGTCGCACAAACTCATTTACACTCTTTTCCGCGACCGGGACGGCTTTTTGTGGGTGGGTACCAACAGCGGCCTCAACCGGTTCGACGGGAGCCGTTTTTCCGTTTTCAAACATCATCCCCGGCAGCCCGAGACCCTGGCCAGCAACATTGTCCACGCCGTTTGTCAGACGCCGGACGGTTCCATCTGGGTCGGAACGTCGGAAGGCATCAGCCGTCTGGACCCGCAACTGGGCCGGTTTCAGAACTTTCGCCGGGTCAACGGGCAGAAATTAAACGCCTGTTACAACCTGCTCGCCGACCGGCACGGGCACCTCTGGTTTTGCAGCAGTCGGCTCGGGCTTTACCGCTACGATCCGGCCACGCAGCGTTTTTTTCATTATCTCCATCAACCCCGGAATACGTATTCCCTTTCCAGTAACTCGATCAGTAAAAACAGCCTGCTGGAAGACCGTGCCCGCAACGGCCTGTGGATTGCCACGGCCGCCGGGGTGAACTTTCTGGACTTCGCCACGGGGCGCTTCCGTAATTTTCGGACCGAAACCCGGCAGACGGCGCTTTTCTCCGCCCACGAAATCACGGCCCTGGCGCTCAGCGGCGACGCGCTTTATTTCGCCGACAATTCGGCCGGACACATCGTTCAGTATGACCTCGGGCGGCAGAGGGTAGCCTGTACGCTGGTGCCGCCCGACCGGCCGCGGCGACCGGCTTTTCCGGTGGCGACTCTTTTTGTGGACCGGGCACGCAACCTCTGGATGAGCACCTGGAACCACACGCTTTTCTGGAGCCGGGCCAACAGCGGACGGTTTACCGAGTTCGCCCACGACCCCGCGGAACGCACCTCGATTGCCGCCAACTTTTTCTGGACCGCGTGGCAGCAGGAAGACGGTACCATCTGGCTCGGCACCATCAACGGCCTGTCGTACACCAACCCCGACCGGGCTTTCTACCGGGTGCATAATCTGGGCCGCCAGCGTCCTTCGCTCCGGGACGACCGGGGCCTGAATGGCTTTCTGGAGGACGACGACGGGTCGTGGTGGCTCAGTTCGGCGACCAACGAGCTGCTGCATTACCAGCCCCTTTCGGGCCGCCTGACTTCCTTGCGGATTCCCTCCCCGGCGCCGAGCGAGGAAGGTTTTGGGCGGCCGCTGCTGGTTTTTTCCCCGGACAAAAGCCAACTCTACGTTCTGCTGAGCTATTCGCTGCTGGTCTTTGACAAACGCAGTGCCCGCTTTCGTCCTTTCCCCGAGGCGGCCCGGATCGGTCGGCGGCTGGGCGAGGTCAGCAACCTGCTGGCGGCCGGTGATTCGCTCTGGATTTTTGGCCGGAGGAAAAACCGGGCGGTCTGCTACCGGCCCCGGACGGGAGCCTGGCGCGAATATGCCATTCCGCCGCAGCCCGGCCCGCAGGACCGCTTTTTTGTGCGGCAGGCGGCTTTTGACCGCCGGGGAACGCTGTGGCTGGACGTGTTTCCGGGCGGCTTTGCTTTTTTCTCCGAAAAAGAACAGCGATTTGTGGCCGTTCCGCCGGGAGAGGCCAGCGTTTACGAAGAATACCTGTTTCATTTCAAGCCGGATTCGCTGAACCAGTTCTGGCTGCCCGCCGCCGGTCAGGGCGTGATTCGCTACCAACCGGAGCAGAATGCCTACAAAATCTGGACGGAATTCGACGGGCTGGGCTCGACCGAGTGCAAGGCCGTGTGTCCGGATGCCAGCGGCCGAATCTGGGTGGCCGCCATGAACAAGTTTGCCGTCATTAGCCCCGAACGTCCGCCGGGCCGGGCCGCTTCGCCCCTGCGCCGGTTACCCGCTTTTTCGACCGGGGGAGGGCCTCTTTACAACTTCGAACTGCCGCTCAACGATGCGGAGGCGGAATACGAGAACTACATGTTTCCGCTGCGGAACGGCCACATCCTGACCACGATGCAGAGCTACCTGATTGAGTTCATGCCCGAGCGGTTCAGCGGCAAGTGGTCTTCGGCCCAGATTCTCATCAGTCGGGTGGATTTGCCGGACACGACGCTGCTGGTGCGGGCGGGGCAGCCCGGTATCGAACTCGGCACGACCGACAACAACTTCAGCATCAGTTACGCCGTGCTGAACCAGCCGCAGCAGACGTATTCGTATGCATACAAACTGGAAGGCTACGACGAAAAATGGGTGTCTGCGGGCAGCCGGACGGTCGCCAACTATACCAAACTGCCGGGCGGCCGCTACACTTTTCTGGTCCGGGCGACGTCGGGGTCCGGATTTGTCAAACCGGCGCGGCTGGCGATTACCGTCGCCACGCCTTTCTACGCGACGGGCTGGTTCCGGGCCGGGCTACTGCTGCTGCTTGGCGGGCTGGCCTACGGATTCTACCGTTACCGGACGCGCGAAACCGCCCGGATGCACCACCTCCAGATGCAGGCCACCCGCCTCGAACGGGACAAAACGGACATTCAGTACAAAAATCTGATCAACCACCTGAATCCGCACTTTCTGTTCAATAGCCTGACCTCGCTCAACAGCCTGATCCGGACCGAACCCCGGCAGGCGTCCGTTTTTCTCCAGAAATTATCGACCATTTACCGCTACATCCTGCAAAGCCGCAATAAGGAAACCGTGCCCCTCGAACACGAACTGGCCTTTGTCCGGCAGTACACCGACCTGCAGCAATCCCGCTTCGAAGACGCGCTGCGTGTGCTGATCGACGTCCCGGCGGCTTGCCGGCAGCGCAGCATTGTGCCCGTGACGCTGCAGAACCTGTTTGAAAACGCCATCAAGCACAACACCCTGGAAGACGACAGCCCGCTGACGATTCGGGTGTACGTCGAGGATGACTATCTGCTGGTGGAGAACAACCTCCAGCGCAAGCTTTTTGTCGAAACCTCCAACCAGCAGGGCCTCGAAAGTCTGCAGACGCTGTACCGCTACCTCAGCGACCGGCCGCTGACCGTTCAGTTCGACGAACACCGCTTTCTGGTGAAGGTGCCCCTGCTGTAAACCTCCGACGCTTCCTCCCCACATCCGGCCTTTTCCTTCGGTTCTTACTACCATTCGACCCGCTTTTTTTGCCGGGCCGCCCAGCTGTCCGCAACTTTGACCCGTCAAAAAACAAATACTAATCAACTCACATCCAACCATTTACTTCTCTTTTATACCATGAAAAAGATTGTGATTCCCGCGGCCCTGCTCCTGTTTTCGACCATGGCGCACGCCCAGAATACCGTAACCGCCGAACAGGCCGGCAATGACAACTTCGGGCAGGTTGACCAGTTTGGCGGACAGAACAGCGTGTCCATTTATCAGAACAACAGCCAGCACTCTCTGTACATCGAGCAGGGCACCGCCGACCGACCGGTCACGGGCAACACGGCGGCCGTTCTCCAGAGCGGCGGGGTTGGTTCGCAGAACACGGCCAAAATCCAGCAGTTTGGGGACGATAACCAGGCGTCCATTGCCCAGATTGGAGATTTCAACAATGCCTTTATCTACCAGCCGGGAAACGACAACAAAGCCAATATCATCCAGACGGTGAGCGGGTCGAACAACTACGCTACCATCCAGCAGGAAGGCGACCGGAACACCGCCTCCATTCACCAGGACGATTCGGGAGTCCATTTCAGCTTCGCGTCGGTGGTCCAGACAGGCAGCGACAACACGGCCGCCCTCCGGCAGCAGGGGTATAACCAGGAAGCGTTTATCACCCAGTCCGGAAATTTCAACGAGGCGGATGTATGGCAGATTTACGGCGCGGTCGGTACGTACGCCCTGGTGAATCAGGCGGGTGACAACAACTTCGCGCGAACCCGTCAGGGCAATTTCTCGGACGAAAGCCAGATTTTCATCAACCAGCTCGGCGACGATGGTTTTGTGGAGGTTAAACAGAACGGCTTCAACAACTACGCTTCCATCCTTCAGGAATCCGGCTCCTTCAACGAAGCGACCCTTCAGCAGGACGGAGGCTCGAATACGTTTTATCTCACGCAGGCGGGCGACGGCAATTCGGTGACCGTCACCCAGCCCGGCAACAGCAACACCCTGATCATTAACCAGGTTAGCCCCAACGGCCTGCAGGGCGGCAATTAATTTTCTTCAACCATTCCAAACAACACGTTACTAATGAAAACGATGAAAAAGATGGCAGCACTGCTGCTGGTACTGGGCGCGGCGTTCGGCTGCCAGGACAAAGCCGAAGTGCAGCCTCAACAGGGCACCTACCTGATTTACACGAACATGCCCGTCGGTAAGTTCGACAACCTGACGGTGCGCGTCAACGACAAGGAAGTGGGCCGAATAGGCCAGCCGTTTGTCGGGACGGTGGCCAAACCAACCCCGGACTGCGATACCAAAACGGGCGTTTCGGTGATCCGGATTCAGCGCCCGGAGGGAAGTTATTCGCTCGACGCGGTGGCGACCCTGAACGGTAAGCAAACGGGCAAATGGAGCTCGTCCCTGCGGTTTGAAACGGGCGACTGCAAGCGGACCCGGCTCGTTTACGACAATTGAAACCTCTGCGGGCGTGGCCCGAAAGCATAAAAAAACGGCCGGAACTGCATCCCGGCCGTTTTGCTTTTCGGACTGAGCAGCTCAGAAATCCTTGAACTGCTCGTACATTTCTTTCAGCTTGGGGTCGCGCTCGCTCAGGCGAATGTCTTTCCGCATGGCCTTCACGCCCTCGATATCCTGCAGCAGGCCAAGCACCTGGTAGGCCCCGAAACGGACGAAGTAGGCCGGATTGCTCCGGGCCGTCACTTCCAGCATCGGCACGGCGCGGCGCTGCACATCGGGATTCGATTTGATGAGGTATTTGCCAAAAACCTGTAGGAAATTGTACATCTCCTGCGGCTTCATGCCTTCCATTTTGGTCAGAAACCAGTCGTAGCGGCTTTCGTCCGGCGAATTGGCGTAGAAATTGGCGACCGCCGTGACGATTTCGGCGTTGGGAATATTTTCAAACTTCGCCGCAATCTCGGCAGCGTCGCCCGGCTTCGACAGCAGGTAGGCATCCAGGGCCACCGAAGCCACCAGGTAGGAACTGTCGTTGAGCATTTCGCGGAACAGGGGGTCGTTGGCATTGTCGCCGAACGAATTCAGCGTCACGACGGCCTCCTGCCGCACCGAGGCGCGCACGTCGGTCCGGGCCTTGCTCTGGATGACCCGTTCGACGTCGTTGAAATCCGGCCCGTCGTATTCGGCAAAATTGCTGATGGCCAGCTGGCGGATTTTCCAGAACGGATCGCTCATGGCCGTCACCATCATCCGCCGGACCGTCGTGTCGATCAGGTGCGTCTTGTCTTCCAGCTGCGTCACGGACTCGTACTTGTCGCGGTAATTGTCGGCATGGTAGAACTGGAAAACGAGTTCTGCCTTGTTTTTTTCCTGCTCCACCGACCCGACGATGCGGTGGTCGGCGTCGAACAGCACCAGATCGGGCCGCTGCTCCACGTTGAATTTCAACGTCTGTCTGGCCTTGTCGATGACCACCTCATGCAGCTGCTTTTTGCCTTTGACCCAGACGGCCACCTGCACGGGCAGGCGGTAAACGGGCGAAAGTGTCGTGTCCTGCTGCTGGGTGACGCGCAGGGTCAGTACGTTCTGGGTGTATTCTTTTTCGACTTTCAGCACCGGATGACCGGGCTTCATGAACCACTGGTCGAAGAACCCGTTCAGGTCCTGGCCCGTCACTTCCTCGAACGCCTTGCGCAGGTCGCTGAGTTCGGTCGTCCGGTACTGGTTGCGGGTCAGGTAGAGGTTCAGGGCTTTGAAAAATGCGTCGTCACCGACGATCCGCCGCAGCAGGTGGAGAATGCGCCCGCCCTTGGCGTAGGAGTGGCTGTCGAACATCTGCTCCCGGTCGGTATAGTGGTAGCGGATCAGCGGCTCCTGCTTGGTTTCGGCTTCGGCGAGGTACTGGTTCAGATCGTCCATCCCGTGCAGGTCGGCCGAGTAAACGCCTTCGGCGTGTTCGCGCCAGAGGTATTCGGCGTAAGTCGCAAAGGATTCGTTCAGCGGCAGGTTGGCCCAGGATTCGCAGGTAACGAGGTTGCCAAACCAGTGGTGCGCCAGTTCGTGCGAGATCACGTCGTCAGAATTGCCGTCGAGCAGCTGGCGGTTGTCCATCTGCACGGTCTCGGCATGGACGGTAGCCGTGGTGTTTTCCATCGCTCCCGAGACAAAATCCCGCACGGCAATCTGGCTGTATTTCTCCCAGGGATAGGCTACGCCGAATTTCTGTTCGAAAAACTGGATCATGGCCGGTGTGCGCCCGAAAATTCCTTTGGCCGACTCGGCATAGGCGGGTTCGACGTAATAACTCACTTCCAGACCGTCCCGGTCGCGGGTGGCGGGCAGCGTATCGCGGGCCACGGCGAAGTCGCCCACGGCAATCATCGCCAGATAAGGCGCGTGCGGTTTGGTCTGTTTCCAGTAATCAGTCCGGGTGCCATCCGGATTTTGCTTCGACCAGATGAGTTTGCCGTTCGAAAGGGTGCGGTATTTGGGGTCGACGGTCAGGTAGATTTCCTGCGTCATTTTCTCGTTGGGCGTGTCGATGGTCGGGAACCAGACGGAGTTGGCCTCGGTCTCGCCCTGCGTCCAGATCTGCCGGGGTTTGCTGCCTTCGCCGCCGTCGTGGTTGATGAAATACAGTCCTTTGTCCCCAGTGATGGCCGCCGAGCCGCCCACCGGCAGTTCGTTCGGTTTGGCGGTATATTGAATCTGAACGTTGAACGCCTGGTCGCGGGTGTAGGTCCGGGGAAGCAGGATGTGCAGCGTGCGCCGGTCGTTGTAGGTGTAGTTCAGCGAGTCGAAAACGGCCTGTCCGTTCTGCAGCGTGTCCAGCAGGAAAACGCCTTTGATGTCGAACCCTTTGGCATCCAGATCGAGCGTATTCTGCGGATAGAAATAGGGCCTGATCCGGAGGGTTGCCACGCCGTTGACCCATTGCCGTACCCAGTCGAACCGGAGGTCGAGCGTGGTGTGCAGCAGGTCATGTTTGAGCGTCCGCGAGGGGTTGTACGGCCCTTTGGTGGGCTGGGGCGTGGTTCTCCGGTCGGCTCCCCCGCCCGCGTTCTGGGCGCTGGCTGTACCGAAAGTGAGTAAGCTTACAAAGAATAGGTGTGTAAATTTTATTGCCATGTTGGTAACAAGCGTGCGTTAGCAATAACGTAGAGTATAATCCGGGTTGAAGGTTTAAGGCTGAACATTTTTAGTTTAGGGTGTATAGTTGCTCCGCCAGACCTGGAATCGGCGAAGCAACTATACACCCTAAACTATAAACTTTAAACCTTAAACTACAACCGTCGACTTGCCCGGCGGGCGGGAATCCAGGAAACAAAAAACGTGACCAGCACCACGATAACGGTCGTCAGCGCCAGGTCGCCCGGCTCCAGTTTGACCGGATAGGCGTCGATCAGCGAATTCTGCATACCCATCGAAACGAACCCGTACCGTTCCTGCAGCAGGCAGATGCCCACACCCAGAATCAGGCCGACCACGGCGCCGGTCAGGGCCACGATTGCCCCTTCTGCCAGAAAAATCCGGCGGATGAAGCCCGGTTCGGCGCCCATCGCCACCAGAATTTCGACATCGTCCTTTTTCTCGATGGCCAGCATCGACAGCGAAAAAAAGATGTTGATGCCCGCCACCAGCACCAGAAAGGCCAGCGTCACGGTCACAAAGAGCTTCTCGAACCGGATGGCCCGCAGCAGGTCCGCATTCAGATCGTCGCGGGTCTGCACCCGGACCGATTCCCCCAATTGCCGCTGCAAGGTTTCTTTCAGTTCTTCGACATCGGTGCCGGGCCGCAACTGGGTTTCCAGTTTGCTGAGCTGCGTTGGGCCGTAGCCCACCAGTTGCCGGGCCGACGACAGCGGCACGATGACGTAGTTGTCGTACGAACGCTCGATGTTAAATACCCCGGAAACTGTAAAATACTGCTGACTGAACGAGTCTTCCGACAATAAATTAATCGAACGGTTATTTTTCGGGTACCAGAGTTCCAGCGGGGTCAGCACGTCTTCGGGCGAAATCAGCAGGGTCAGCCGGACGCCTTCGGCCACGTTGGCAAACTGCACGGACTCCTCCATCAGCCGGAGCCGTCCGTCGGTAAGGGTCGTGTCCATTTCGCGGCGGCGCAGGAAGCTGTTGTCTACGCCTTTTACCTTCACCACCATCTGCCCGTTGCCGTAGCGGGCCAGGGCATTGTCCTCGATCACCTGGGTGACAAACTCCACGCCGTCGGTCTGCTGAATAGTCTGCAGCATTTTCGGCGTCACGGCCAGGCGCTTGCCGTCGCGGGGCAGGACGGTCAGGTCCGGGTCGAACGTTTTGAAGATCGCCCGGTTCAGTTCCTCCATCCCGTTGAACACCGAAAGCACAACGACGAGTGCCATCGTCCCCACGCCGACGCCAAGCATGGAAATCAGCGAAATAAGGCTGATAAAGCTCCGTTTTCGTCTGGAAAAGAAATAGCGGCGGGCAATCCAGAGAGGGACGTTCATAGGTGTTGATTGACTGAATGATTGATTGACTGAATGACTGAATTGCTCCGCATTTCCTTTCAGTCATTCAGTCAATCAATCATTCAGTCATTGATTTTATTCTTCATCTTCCTCCGCCGGGGCGGGGGGGATTTCCAGTCCGGAGAACAGGGCGTCCATTTTGGCGGCGTATTCGGCGGTATCATCCATGAAAAAATGCAGTTCCGGGACGATCCGGAGCTGGTGCCGGACGCGGTCGGCCAGTTGCTGGCGAATGGTTTTGCCGCGCTCCTTGATGGTATCCAGCAGCATTTCTTTATTCTTGGTTGCCAGGAAGCTCAGGTACACCCGGGCAATGCTCAGGTCCGGGCTGACCCGTACGCTGGTAACGGTGACAAAGGCGTTGCCAAACAGGTGCCGGGCGTCGCGCTGAAATATTTCGCTCAGGTCTTTCTGGAGCAGGCGCCCCACCTTTTGCTGTCTTTTCGATTCCATATAAATATTTTTTGAATGAGCGATTGAGTGAATGAGCGATTGAGTGTCCCGCCCCTGGTGGCTACCCGGCAGCCGCTGTAGGAGTGACAATCACTGGCCGTCAAAAATGTTTCGTTTTGTGGCAAACTCTGCGTTTTGGCATTCGCTCCATCGCTCAATCGCTTATTCACTCATTGCATTCGGCAAATATCCGCACTTTCCGCGACTTCTTCTGGCAGAAAGCTGTAATTTCGTTCCTCGTTCGATCCATTTTCGATTTATCCGCTAATCCGTTGCTAAGTTTTTTCCGAGTAAACGCTCTGGCGCAGTTTGTTAGTCTGCTGTTGCTGTTGCTGCTGATTCGCCTGCCTTTTCTGCTCACCCCGCCCCCCCTGCTGATTCCGGAGCTGAACTGGCTGCTGGTGGGCGAACAGATCAACCGGGGCAACCTGCTGTACCGCGACATCTGGGACAGCCTCAGTCCGCTTTCGGGCATTGTTTACTGGCTGATGAACATGGCTTTCGGACGGTCGCAGGGGGCGCTGTACGTGGCCGGAACGGTGGTCGCGGCGTTTCAGGTGCTGTATTTCAACTATTTGATGAACAGCCGGGACGTGTACCCCGACAATACGTACATTCCCGGACTTCTTTACGCGCTGTTTCTGAACATGTCGTTCGACTGCAGCACGCTTTCGCCCGTGCTGCTCTCAACCACGTTTCTGCTGCTGGCCTTCGGAACGCTGATCCGGCAGATGGACCGCCACGGGGCGACCGACGAGGTCTTCGAAGTGGGCTTTTACATCAGTCTGGCGACGTTGTGTTACCTGCCCTCGGCCCTGTTCATTATCTGGGCGGTGCTGTCGCTGCTGCTTTATACCGGGGCTTCGTTTCGCCAGCATTCGCTGACGGTGTTCGGCTTTCTGTTCCCGATTCTGCTGCTGCTGCTCTATTATTACCTCAACGACAGTCTGGAGGACCTGAACCGCAACCTGCTGTCTTCGGTCTTTCGGGTCCGGCAGTACAACCTGACGGATTTCCAGACCCTGCTGGCGTCCCTGTTTCTGCCGGTGGCGATGGGTACGCTGGGCTTTCTGACGCTTTTCCGGCAGACGACCCGCTACGTCAACTTCCAGCAGCGGGTTCAGCAGATCATGGTCCTGTGGGTCCTGACGGCCTTTCTCTCGATTGTGCTCATGCCGTTTCTGGCCCCGATGCTGTTTATTCTTTTTGTACCGGCAATCGCCTTTTTTGCCGGCATTTATTTCCAGAGTTTCCGCAAGATGTGGCTGGCCGAGATTATCTTTTTCGGGCTGTTCGCGTCAATGCTGGTCATTCTGTACCAGGGAGCCCTCCAACTGATTCCGCGGCTGGACCTGGGACGGCTCACGACGCTTCAGGTCAAGGATACGGCCGTAACGCGGCAGCTTCAGAACCAGAAGATTCTGGTGATTGGCGAAGACATCAGCGCCTACCGGCAGAATCAGGTCGCCACGCCCTACCTCAACTGGGACCTGGCCAAGTACGACCTCCGCAACCTGGACAACTACGAAAGCGTCATCAGCGTCTACGACCATTTCCGCAAAGACCCGCCCCAATACATCATCGACCGCGAAAACATCGTCGAAAAACTTTTCCAGCGCGCCCCCGCCCTCGCCGCCGCCTACGAAAAAACCGGCACGGAAGGCGTGTACCGGAGAAAGTGAATCAGTTAAGAGTTATGAATTATGAGTTAAGCTCCGCAGTATTATAGCGATTCGGCGAAGCTTAACTCATAACTCTTAATTCATAATTCTTAACTAAATTTTTTCCACCCTCCGCTCGTGCCGTCCGCCTTCGAACTCGGTGGTGAGGAAGGTTTTGACGCATTCGAGGGCGGTTTCGGGGGCGATGAACCGTTCGGGGAGGCAGAGGACGTTGGCGTTGTTGTGCCGCCGGGCGAGGGCCGCCAGATCGGGCTGCCAGCAGAGCGCGGCGCGGATGCCCCCGTGTTTGTTGGCCGTGATGGCGACGCCGTTGCCACTGCCGCAGACCAGTATGCCTTTTTCGAACCGACCCGATTCGACCGCACTGGCGACGGCGTGCGCAAAGTCCGGATAATCCGCCGACTCTTCGGTGTACGTCCCGAAATCCCGGACTTCGTACCCTTCCTGCTGCAAATAAGAAAGCAACTCCTGCTTGTAAGCAAATCCTGCGTGATCGGACCCGATTGCTACCGATGACTTCATAGTATTTTTTTGCGGAACGAATGAAACTTTCGCCGTAAATATACGTTATTTCATTCCCCCCTGCCGCTAAATCGCCAAGTAGGAGTAACTAAAAGCATCGTTTTGCAGGTTTATGCGGGGCGGGACGTAATAATTATTTTATAAACAAGATAGCGGGTTCGAACCGTTTAGTACCTGATAAACAGTACGGTTACCCACCATCCACATTTAATGTCAAAAGAGTATGGACGTAGAAAAAGCAGTGCAGCGTTCGGAAACCCAGAACGTCTCTCAAATCAAAGAAGAATTACCGGTTCGTGACGAATTATTGCTCACCGCTGATGAACAGCGGATCAAGGAAGCCTTTCAGGACCGGAACTGGAACGAAATTAAGAGTGCAGACTCTTGGGTCATCTTCAAGGTAATGGCCGAGTTTGTGGAAGGCTTCGATAAACTGGCCAAAATCGGTCCCTGCGTGTCCATCTTCGGGTCGGCCCGGACCAAGCCGAACAATCCCTACTACCAGGTGGCGGAAGAAATTGCGGCGAAGCTGGTACGGCACGGCTACGGCGTCATCACGGGCGGCGGTCCGGGCATTATGGAGGCCGGAAACAAAGGGGCCTTCGAGCAGGGCGGTAAATCGGTAGGTCTGAACATCAAACTCCCGTTCGAGCAGGAAAGCAACATCTACATCGACCCCGACAAAAACATCAATTTCGACTTCTTCTTCGTGCGGAAGGTGATGTTCGTCAAATACGCCCAGGGCTTCATCGTGCTGCCCGGCGGCTTCGGTACGCTCGACGAGCTGTTTGAATCGCTGACGCTGATCCAGACCAAAAAGATCGCCCGGTTCCCGATCGTGCTCGTCGGCCGCAAGTACTGGCAGGGCCTGATGGACTGGCTCGAAGCGGTGATGCTGAACGAAGAAAGCAACATCAACCCCGAAGACCTGAAGCTTGTCTCGATTGTCGACACAGCCACGGAAGCGGTCAAAGCCATCGACGACTTCTACGCGAAGTATTTGCTGAAGCCGAACTTTTAAAAGGTTGAATTTTGATTTTTGAATGTTGTTCAACTCGCATGGCGATTTTTGAGTGATTTGCGGGTTGAGGCAAACATAGATAACAATTCCGTTGCTTCCCTGAGGAGCGGCGCCAATCGTTTCTGAGGCATTATTTCGGTTTCGACCATCAGTTCGAGCCAGAATAATGCCTCGTCTATTTCCTCAACAACAATCGACAGTTTAGCAAAGTATTCGGCTTTACTTCTTGCCCGGCTCATCGCACGATGATTCGCCGCCATGGAAGTCGCCGCCCGCAAATATTGTCTGCCAACAATGCCTGCCTCAATAGTTCTGGGCAACGCCTGAAATAGCCTGATGCTACGAATTGCAAAGTTTTTCGTTCGCAACTGCAAATCATCCACAAAGCTTTTTTTCATCCGGTCAGTCATTTCCTAATTCCGTCAGTCATTCAGTCAATCAATCATTCAATCATTCAAAACTCAGATACCCTCCCATCCGCTCCCTCGTCTTCTCGTCCAGAATGCGGATGGCTTTCAGGTCTTCGGCGGAGCGGAAGGCGCCGTGCTGCTCGCGGTACCGAATGATAATTTCGGCCTGACGGCGGGACAGAAACGGGTGGCGGTCCAGGTCCTCGGCGGAAGCGGTGTTGATGCGGATTTTGCGGGCGGGCGTCTGGATCTGGGCGTAACGGTGCAGTTCCTCCCGGGCCAGCGAGTCGAGGCCGAAAATCTCGTTGTACTGGTCCGTGGAGACGAATCCACCGAGCGCGTCGCGGAACTTTACGATCCGGGCGGCCAGTCGGGAGCCGATGCCGCGGAGCCGGACGAGCTGCGTCGTATCGGCGGTGTTGATGTCGAACGGCTGTAAGGCCGAGCGGGCCGGACGCTCAAAATGGGCCGCCTGAAAAACGGGCTTCTCCGACCCGTTCACCGTCCTTTCCTGACCGCCGCCGGAGACCGGCGGGCTTGTCGGTTCCAGCCGGACATACGGCTCCAGTTCGGCGTACAGGTCCAGCGGGAAGTTATAAATCCGCAGCAGATCTTCTTTTTTCCGGAACCGTCCCCCTTTCTGGCGGTAGCGTTCGATGCGCTCGGCCAGCCAGCGGGGCAGGCCCAGCCGCTGCCAGTCGGCCACGGAAACGGTGTTCGGATTGAACGCAAAACGCACGGCTGGGCGCGCCGACTCCGCGCCCGACTCTTCGGCTCCGGGCGGGTAGGTCCGGCTTCCGGGCCCCGGCGCCGCCGGTTGGACCATGACCGCCAGCAGGCTGTCCAGCCGACGCTGTTCGGCGGCAGAGGTGTCGGGCGGAGCCTGCGGCATCAGCCAACGGTACAGCCAGGGAGCGAGCAGAATGACCATCAGAAGAATCAGCAGGGCCAGGAAGCCGCGGGCTTCTTTGTGGGAAAAACCGAAGTAATCACGGACAATCGCAAGGAAACGGGTGCGCATGGGGTATGTTTTTCGGTAGGACGGCGCGCCCGCCGGAAAAGTAACCTGCCGACCAATTAATCGGCCTTCATCCTTTCGTGCCCATTGCTACGGAAATCTTGTTATTTTTGCCCCACTATGGAAGAAACGACGAAACCAACGCCGGCTACAACCTCCCCGGCGGCTTCTCTTCAAGATATCATTTCCCACGCCAAAGAATATGGCTTCGTATTCCCGTCCTCGGAAATCTACGACGGTTTGCAGGCAGTTTACGATTACGGCCAGAACGGCGTTGAGCTGAAAAACAACCTCAAAACGCTGTGGTGGAAGGCCATGACGCAGCTCCACGACAACGTGGTGGGCATCGACGCGTCCATCTTCATGCACCCGCTCACCTGGAAAGCGTCGGGTCACGTCGATTCGTTCAACGATCCGATGATTGACAATAAGGACTCGAAAAAGCGCTACCGCGCCGACCAGCTGCTCGAAGGCAAAGCCGAAGGGTACGAAAAAGCCGGTGACGAGGCACGGGGCCAGGCTCTCCGCAACGAACTCGGCCGCCTGCAGGGCGCCGATGATATGGAAGGACTGCGCCAGCTGATCATCGACGAAGGCATCGTCTGCCCCATTTCCGGCACCGCCAACTGGACCGAAGTGCGGCAGTTCAACCTCATGTTCTCGACGCAGGTGGGTTCGGTGGCCGAAGACGCCAGCCTGATCTACCTCCGTCCGGAAACCGCCCAGGGCATTTTCGTCAACTTCCTGAACGTGCAGAAAACGGGCCGCATGAAGATTCCCTTCGGCATCGCCCAGATCGGAAAGGCGTTCCGGAACGAAATCGTGGCCCGGCAGTTTACCTTCCGGATGCGCGAATTTGAGCAGATGGAAATGCAGTATTTCGTCCGCCCCGGCACCGAAATGGAGTGGTACGAGAAGTGGCGCGACACCCGGCTTGCCTTCCACAAGGCGTTGGGCCTGCCCGCCGCAAAGCTGAAATTCCACATCCACGAAAAGCTGGCCCACTACGCCAACGCCGCCGTGGACATTGAATACGAATTCCCCTTTGGCTTCCGCGAAATGGAAGGCATTCACTCCCGGACCGATTTTGACCTGAAAAGCCACCAGGAACTGTCGCGGAAGAAAATGCAGTATTTCGACAACGACATCGACGCGGCTACCGGCAAACCCTACGGCAACTACATTCCGTACGTGGTCGAAACGTCCGTGGGGGCCGACCGGCTGTTCCTGGCGACCTTCTGCAACGCCTTTACGAAAGAAACCGTGGGCGAAGGCGAGAACCAGAAAGAGCGGACCTACCTGAAGCTGCACCCGGCCCTGGCCCCCGTCAAGGCGGCGGTGTTCCCGCTGGTGCGGAAAGACGGCCTGCCCGAGAAAGCCGAACAGATCGTCAAGGCGCTGCGGTCGGAGTTCCGCGTCATCTACGAAGAGCGCGACGCCATCGGCAAACGCTACACCCGCCAGGACCTCATCGGCACGCCGTTCTGCATCGCCGTCGACTACCAGACACTGGAAGACGACACGGTGACCATCCGCTACCGCGACACCACCGAACAGCAGCGCGTTTCCATTTCGGAACTGAAGCAAAAGATCGGCTACGAAGTTTCGATGGAGCGGATTCTGGAGCAACTCTAATGTTGAAGGTTGAAGGTTGAATGTTGAATGATGCCAAATGTACTCCCTTCCGCATCCTTCAACATTCAACATTCAACATTCAATCTTCACCCTTTCTTATGCGCCTCACCCTCCGTACGCCCGTCCGCCAGCCGCTCGCCCAGGTTTGGGCGGGATTTGACGAGACGTTATTCAACCAGCTCAGTCCGCCCTTCCCGCCCGTAAAGGCCCTCCGCTTCGACGGGTGCCAGAAAGGCGATGTGGTGCATCTCCGCCTCAATTTTCTGCTTTTTGGCCAGGACTGGATCAGTCTCATTACCGACCAGCAGGAAACGGCCGACGAGATTTTCTTCATCGACGAAGGCACCAAACTGCCTTTCTTTCTCTCTTCCTGGCGGCACAAACACCGGCTCATCCGGCAGGGGAATCAGACCCTGATCGCCGACGAAATCACCTACCGCACGCCCGGCGGCCTGCTGACTGACCTCCTGTTCTATCCCCTGCTCTGGGCACAATTCGCTTACCGGAAGCCGATCTACAAGCGTAGTTTCGCTCAAAAAAATTAGCTCCGCCTGTCTGTTGCCAGCGACGGAGCTAGATTTATTCTACTTCTCCATTAATTTTTCAAGGTTCTTCTGGTCCGGCTCTGGTCACCGCTGGAGGCCCGGAGCAAAAGCCCCCGGTTGGCACCTCGGTTCGCCAGAGTTTGTTACCATTTACGACAGCCTGAGCAATTTTGAATTCGTGTGGGCTTCAGCTGATGAACGGAAAAGACGGGCTTCCTCCGGAAAGAAAATGGGGAAGCCCATCCCACACCGGGCTTAATTTTTCAGAATGCGCAGGGTCTGGCTTTGCGCAGCCGTGGCCGCCCGCAGAATCAGGGCTCCGGCCGCCTGGTGGCTGAGGTCGAACGTCTGACGTTCGACCTCAGCCGGCTGGTCGATGCGGCGCGTGGCTACGGGTCGGCCGGTCAGGTCGGTCAGCGTCAGCACCAGCGGCTGATTACCCGCCCCGCGAACCTCCACGTCGAGCTTGTCCGTGACCGGGTTTCTGCCGGTGGTCAGCACGAGGCCGGTTCCTTCCTTCTGCCCCTCGGCCCCCGTACGGGCCTGTGCTCCCGAACACGGCTGGCTCAGGAAACTCTGGCTCTGGTACTGGCTACCCATGCGCACTTCGACCGTAAAAAGGACGTTCTGCCGCTGCCAGACCGGAATGTTGAACACGGGGTCCGGACTCCAGTCGCGCAGGCCAACGATGCGGTATTCCTTGGGGTTGCCGTCGTTGCCCGCAGCCACCACTTCCAGGTCGCCCGTGGTGCAGTTGTAGTCCGTGGTTTTGATCACCAGCCGGGTCGGGTCGCAGAATGGCACCCGGAACGTGCGCCGGACCACCACGCCGTTTTGCCGGACAAACACATCCAGAACCGTGTTCTCGAAGCCCGCCTGCCCGGCCTGAAACACCGGCGACGACTGATAAGGCGCCACGGGAAGAAGCTGGTATTCGACCGGCGCCGACGGATTGATACCGCTGGCAATCACGCGCAGCTGCCGGGTGTTGCAGTCGTACACAATGTCGTCGATGGCCAGCGACTGGCTGGAAAAGTTGGTGCAGACGGTCGTGTAGGTTCTCTGGACCACCCGGCCGCTCTGCCGCGCTTCGATCACAAACGTGGTGCCCTCCAGCTGATGAGGCGGCACGTTGAATCTGGGGGCGGTGTCCCAATCGCGCAATCCGGCAACCCGGTATTCGACGGGCGTACCGTCGCCGCCGCTGATCTGCACATCCAGAAACCCGACCGTCACCCGTCCGCTCAAACAGGAATAAACCGGTTCCAGCAGCGTCAGGGGTTCACCGACAGGCTCTGTCGCCGGGCCGGGCACGCTCATCAGTTCACGGCCGTAAGCCAGGGTCCGGGCGGAGAAGTACAGGCCATTCCGGAAGATCGTCAGGTCGTCGGGGCTGCTGCTTTCGGGGCCGGGATAGATCGAAGCGGCCAGCTGCGTTCCGGCGGCGGTGCCGTTGGACTCCCACAGTTCGAGACCGGCAACCTGACTACGGGCCCGGAAATAGACTTTCCCATTGAACGAAATCAGCGTTACCGGCACCGACATATCGCCTTCGCTGCTGATGAGGCGAGCGACCAGCCCGGTTCCGGCAGGCGTTCCGTCCGACTTCCAGAGTTCAAATTCGGTCGAAATCCGGCTTCGAATGTCGATCAGGTTACGCACAAAATAGAGCGTGTTGCCTACGGTTGTGAACGACGAGAGCGCATCGCCGGGGTAGCCCGGGTCCACCGAACTGCTGATGGCTCCGAGAAGCTCCGTACCGGAGGCCGTTCCGTTCGATTTGTAAAGATTCCGGTCCGGCGTTACAAAATAGAATCCGTTGCTGACGACGGGCAGTTGCCGGATGATGGAGAAACGCCGGAGCGTCGTCGAATACGGAATTTCCTTAATCATCGTGATTCCCGCCGCCGTCCCGTCGGTCTGGTAAAGCCTCAGTACGCCGGTCACCTGGTCGGGGGTGGTATTGGTGGTCAATCCGTACAGATACAGCCGGTTGTTGAACACCACGGGCGGCGAACTGAATCTAAGGTCCAGACCGGTCAGGTTGCGGGTTCCTTCGGGCGTCCCATCGGTTTCCCACAGAATGCCGGGCACCCCGTTGATGCCGGTCACGCCGCCCACCGAACCCGGCGGCTGCGCCATGCTGACGAAGTAGGCTTTCCCGTTGAGGTTCGCCAGAGCCTTTTTGGTTTCGTAACTTTCAACTTCCACCGTCGCCAGCCGGGTCGTGCCCGCCTCGGTCCCATCGCTCGACCAGAGCTGCGTTTCCAGCGTGCTGCGGACCCGGAACAGGATTCGGTTGTTGACGCCCCCGATCAGGCGGATGTCGCCGGGGTCTGTCCGGGTGGCGGGAATGTTGATCGCGGCGATGCGGCGCGTGCCTCCGGGCGTCCCGTCCGAGGTCCAGAGTTCGCGGGCAAAGACGAAGTAAAACCGGTCGTTGATGACCTGTACGTCCTCAATCCGCCCTTCGCCGGTCCTC
Source organism: Tellurirhabdus rosea (assembly GCF_026278345.1). Taxonomy (NCBI): domain Bacteria; kingdom Pseudomonadati; phylum Bacteroidota; class Cytophagia; order Cytophagales; family Spirosomataceae; genus Larkinella; species Larkinella roseola. The sequence continues at coordinate 4,918,680 of NZ_CP111085.1, read as the reverse complement.
TGGTCCACGTAGGTTTTGAGCAGAACGGTCCCCGCTTCGGTCCCATTAGTGGCGTACAGCCCCCGGACGGAGAAATCACTGGCGGTCACGTAAGCGGTGAAAAACAGGTAGCGGCTGGTCGCGGCAAGCTGGTTGGGCTGGGAAGAAAGCCCGCCGTTGCCGTCTCGTTCAGGAATAATGTCTTTGACCACGCTGATGCCCAGAGGCTGAGCAGGGGCAGGAAGGTAGAGCAGCAGGGCGGTCAGGCAGGCGAGCAGCCACCGAACCACCGACAGGGTGCGGAGAGGTTTTTTCATACAGGGTGTGGTTTGGAACAGACAGCTATTGGCGCAAAGATTACCGGGCAGGCTCCACCGTTGTAAGCAGAAATTATTTCCTGCCGTATTTTTTAGTAAACGGTAAAATAAAACCAAACCAAAACGCCGGAAGGCTGTCAGAATCCGTTGGTTCTGACAGCCTTCCGGCGTTTATCAATTCCTCAAACTGCCTTGTAAAAGGCGGTTTACTGCTTCAGCACACGGATTAATTTTACCTTTTCATCCGAGCGCGCCCGCAGCAGGTACAGCCCCGGTCCGGCCCATTCGGCTTTGAGGGTAACGACCTGCTGCTGGCCCGTCGTTTTCATCGGATGCTGGGTTACCGTTCGTCCATACACGTCTACCAGCTCCAGCGAAAGCGGCCGCCCGGCGGGACCCGCCACCTGAAGGCGAAGCACGTCCGAGAAGGGGTTGCTCAGCACCGAAACCGAGAATTCAGAAGCGGCCGTTTCGGCATCGAGGCGCGCTCCGGCCGTACAGGTCGTGCTGAAGGTCTGCGTGGCCGCCCCGCCGCCCGTTTGCCGGGCCTCAACGGTGAAGGTCACCCCGCTGCGCTGCCAGGTCGGCACCGTAAACACCGGACTGGTTGACCAGTCGCGCAGCCCCGCGATGCGGTATTCGATCGGCTGGCCGTTGCCGCCGGAAGGTTGCAGCCGCAGTTCGCCCGTGCCGCAGCTAAACGCCGGACTCAGCAGCGACAACGGCTGGTTTCCGCCGGGCGGCACCGTGACCGGCTGGCAACTGGCGCCAAACTGGATTTGTACTTCCCGGTAAGCCGCCCCGTCCCACTGCCGCGCCTGAATGGTGAATGTCGTGTTCTCCCGCTGCCAGGTCGGCACCGCGAACACCGCGTCCGTTGACCAGTGACGCAGTCCGGCAATCCGGTATTCAATCGGCTGGCCGTTGCCACCCTGCGTACGGACTTCCAGCCGACCGGTCGTGCAGTCGTAGGTCGGCAGCAGCAGGGCCAGAGGCTGCGAGCCGGTTGCCACCTGCGTAAGGTTGAAGCGCGCCACCACCGGAAGGTGGTCGGAGGTCGTGTTGCCGTAATCCGGAATAAACGTAAACGGTGTTCCCACCCCTACCGATTCAGGAAGGAAAGCCGGAGCCAGTTTGTTGGACACCAGAATGTGGTCAATGACGTTGTCACTGGTCAGGAACGTCCGGAAGCCGTTGTCGCTCAGCGGTCGGGTGACGAAGGTGTAGCGCGCCGGATCGTCCACAAATGGCTTGTAGGTCGATTCTGTGGACGTGATGCCGGGGTCGGTCGCCACGGTCAGGTCGATATCATCGTTGAAATCGCCGGCCACCAGCAGCAGTTCGTTCGGAAACTGGGCGTTCAGCGAGTCGTACAGCACCCGGGCGTCGTAGCGGCGGCGGTTGTAGCTGTCGGGCTGGTCGGTATTGGCTTTGGCATGAACACCGACCACGTTAAGCCGCACCGTCTGCCCGTTTGCCGTCGTCGTAAACGTCCACAGGTACGGATAACGGCCCGAAGCCCAGAAGTTGGACGGGTCGGCCGGATAGCCCGGCAGCGGCTGGGCCCGCTCCAGCAGGGGCCGCTGCGCGACCAGCGTCAGCACATCGGACTTATACAGGATACAAACCCGCTGGGCGTCGCCGGGCACCGTGGTTGGCGTGGCGGGATTGGGCGGAATTTCGTGACCGGGGTTATTGGAGACAAAAGGCGAACAGTTGCCCTGATAGCCCGGCAGCCCCGCGACCAGCCGGTTGATGGCGTCGGGCGACGAGATTTCTTCCAGCACGACCACATCCGACTGCAGGCTGTTAATTACCTGAATGGCGTTGGCAAACTGCTGGTTTTCGTTCGTCGGGCCGTTGCCGGTATTGCCGAGCCATTCGATGTTCCAGGCCGCTACGTCGAGTGTCTGACTGCGGTTGAGGTTTCCTTCCGGAATTTCGTAGCGCGTCGTTCCGCTGACATCCGCCACAAAGCGCGGCTGCACCTGAATATCCGTCCGGAAACGGCCTACGATGCCGGTCAGCGGAATGGTCGAACCGGGGTTCTGGTAGCCCGGCAGGTTGGTCGTCCGGACAATCCGGACCTGGGCCGACCCGGTGGCATCCGAAAGGCCGAAATTGGCATCCGGCGTAAAGACAAACCGCGGCGTCGGCGAGGCTACCGTGGTCAGGGGGCGAATGCGGGCGTCGGAAACGGTCACCAGCTGCCCTTCGTAATTGGCCAGCTGATTCACCGGAACGACTTTCGGGACCGGAGCTCCGACCGGGCCGATGTTCGTAAACGTGACGGTCCCGCCGACCTGTTTCAACTGGTTGAACGAGGTGATGGTCCCGCCCGTCACCTGCACGGAGTCGCCGATCTGAACGCCCCCGGCAAACGTGGCCGAGAAAATGGCGATTCCGCCCGTAGCATCCTGAATGAAGGCGGTGGTGCCAAACTGGTTGCTGGCCGTCACCCGACCCGCGATGCGACCGCCGGGCAGTGCCGAAAGCGGCGTGTTGTCGGGCCGCGAACGGGCGTCGGCGATGGTGGCAAACCCGGTTCCGGAGCCGGCCGTCACGTTGCCCAGGACCGAAAAGCTCTGAATGTTGCTGCCCACCTGATGCCGGAGTATCCCGGTCACCGCGCCAACCGTAGAGCGGTTCAGCCGCACACTGCCCACGATACTGGCATTGCCCACGAACCGGCTGCCCGGCACGGTCTCCTCCGTTTTGAAGCCATTGCCGAAGTCCACTTCAAACCCGTTGGTGGCGGTCACGACCAGATTATCGGTGGCGGTGATATTCCGGCCGGTCAGCGTGTAGCTTTGCGGAGCGGAGGGCGTTCCGGCGCTGGTCGTAAAGGTGTTGAAGTTGGCATTGACCGACACGCTGGCCTGTCCGTTGGTGGTCCCCGGTCCCGTCACGGACACTTCGTCGATGGCCAGCCCGTGGTCCGAGCCGGTATGGTCGGGGTCGTACCAGCGGAGCAGAATTTCTCCGTTGACCGGAATGGAGATGCCCGTCAGGGTGAAGGTTTTTTCCTGGCGGTTGGCGGCCGCATTGCCGTCCAGCGCCCCGGCGGTGCCGCCGGTAACGGGGCTGGTAAAGTTGAGGTCGGGAACGGCCGTAAAGCCGGAAGGCACCTCGCCGCCGCCGGGTTCGGTAGTGGTCAGAGCGGTCGCCGAAATCCGGTAGGAGAACGTCACGGTCTGGGCCGCGGCGGCGCTGTTGCGCCACTGTTCGCCGGTGTAGCGGATGGTCAGCGACGTAACGGGCTGGCTGCTTTCGTTGCGGAGGCGTAATCCGAACGTGAAGTTACCCGCCGCCGCGTTGCCAGACCCCAGGCTGCCGAGGGCCCGGTCAGGGTTCCCGTCGGTGCCGTAGCTGTAGAGTCCACCGGCGTTCGAGGAGCCGTTGTTGGCGGTCAGGGTGGCGCCGGTGCCGCTCCGCTCGGCATACCAGCCCGGCAGGGTGCTGTTCTGGGCAAAAGCGAGCGTGCCGCTGGCGGGCAGCGTGTTGAAAGCCTGACTGTAGGGGGTGGCCCCGGAAGGCAGCGGAACCTGTGCCTGAACCGGATGCAGGCCTGCGAAAAGCCCAATCAAACCGCCCCAGATGGGAAGTAGCCGTTTTTTCATAAAGTGTCTAAGGATGATGCGCAAAGCTATCCATTTCTAAATGGCAAGGCGTGGGACTGGTGTTACCATTTCTGAAAATTGATTAAAGGGAAACCCTGACAGCGGCCGAAGGCCCTGTCAGGGGCACTGGGGAGAAGGAAAACAACCCTGTCAGGGTCTTCGGCCGCTGACAGGGTTGTTTTCGAAAATTCGACTATTTTTGTAAAATCAGGCCACCTACCCAAACGAATCCGGCCCCCGTCTGAATCCATTTGTAATGAAACTTAACATCACCACTAAAATTGTCATCGGCTTTGGGCTCGGTGTCCTAATCGGTCAGATTCTGCACAGCACGGTCGATGCTGACACCGCTACGGACGTTGGCAACAAATTCCAGCTGATCAGCAAAGTCTTTCTCAAACTTATCAAAATGATCGTCGGTCCGCTGGTGTTTTCGACGCTGGTGGTCGGCATCGCCAAACTGGGTGATTTTAAGGCCGTTGGACGGATTGGCATCAAAACGCTGGCTTATTTTTACTTCGCCACCATCCTGTCGCTGCTCGTAGGTCTGGTAGTGGTCAACCTCACCCGTCCCGGCGAAATCCAGAGCTGGCCCCGTCCGGCCGCCGGAACCAGCGTCGGAATCGAAGGCAAAAAGCTCAACGGCATTGAAGAATTTATTCTGCATATCTTCCCGGACAGTGCTTTCCGGGCGCTGGCGGAAAATGAAATCCTGCAAATCGTCGTCTTTGCGCTGTTTTTCGGCATCGCCCTCGGTGCCATCGGCGAAAAAGGCAAATCCCTGCTGAAGGCCCTCGACGCGCTCAGCGAGGTGGTTTTCAAAATGGTGGGCTACGTCATGCAACTGGCTCCGTTTGCCGTATTTGGGGCCATGACAGCCGTGGTGGCGGCCAAAGGCCTGGGCATTCTGATTTCGTACGCCTACCTCCTGCTCTGCTTCTTCGGCGGACTGCTGTTCTTTATTTTCGTCATTCTGGCGGGCATCTGCGCCTTCATGCGGATTCCGTTCTTTAAGCTGATGAACCAGATGAAGGAGTCGCTGCTGCTGTCGTTCAGCACGGCCAGTTCAGAAGCGTCCCTGCCGCAGCAGATCAAGGCGCTGGAAGCTTTCGGCGTGCCGCCGCGCATCATCGGGTTTGTGCTGCCGCTCGGCTATTCCTTCAACCTCGACGGGTCGATGATGTACATGACCTTCGCGACGGGCTTTCTGGCGCAGGCGTACGGCGTCCCGCTGAGCGTCAACCAGCAGATTATCATGCTTCTGACGCTGATGGTCACGTCCAAGGGCATCGCAGGAGTCCCCCGCGCCTCGCTGGTGGTCATTGCCGGTACGATGGCCATGTTTGATCTGCCGACCGAAGGACTGGCCCTGATTCTGGGCATCGACCCGTTCCTGGACATGGGCCGTTCGGCCACCAGCGTGGCGGGCAATGCGGTAGCGACCTGCGTTATTTCCAAATGGGAAGGCGAGAAAAACCAGCCTATTCCGATGGAGATGGAGTCTTAACGACGCCCGTGTAAATACTTAAGTAACCCGATTGCAGCTGCCTGATAATTTATCGGTTATGGGTTGACTTTTTAGTAACATTGGTATACTTTAGCGACCCTATGTAACCTAACACTTACCCTAAGAGAACTCCTGACTTATGGCGCAGCAACTAATTCTCGAAGAAGAACTGGCATCCCTTTTTTCAGAAAAAGCATTAATCCAACTTCCTCAGAATTACCGCCTTGCTCTTGTCCGGTACGGTCCGCTGGTGGCCTCGATCCTCTTTCCGATTGCCCTGGTTGCCGTTCTGGCCGGTTCGGGCAGCACCGGGTTTTTGAGCCTGACGCTGAATCTGGAAGGCAGCCTCGGCACGCTGCTTCTGATCCTTAGTCTGCTGACCGGTATTTCGGCCCTCCCCGGCCTTTTTTACCGCAGACGCAGCAGCTGGTCCCGCCTGTACTGGGCCGGACTGCTTTATTCGCTGAGTGCGATTGTGACGATGGATTTCGGGGGCCTGCTCCTGACCTTTGCGGTGGGCTTCTACCTCCTGTTTCAGATTCGATCGTATTACAATAAATAACCAAACCTACCTCCACTCTTACAGGCGGCTGTCTACTGACGGGCGCCTGTTTTTTTGTATCTTCCCGGTTTGTATCCGTTTGTGGAGCTTTCTGCCGACTTTATCATAAAGACGATAGTCACAAGCGGGTAACCCATACTTTTGAAGACGCTTAGCCTAACAAAAGCAGCATGAACATTCTGGAAACTCACGACATCGTCAAACAGTACGCCCAGCACCGGGCTCTTGACGGCGTCAGCATCAACATTCCCCGCGGCAGTATTTTCGGGCTGCTTGGCCCCAACGGAGCGGGAAAAACCTCGCTGATCCGCATCATCAACCAGATCACGGGCCCCGATCAGGGACACGTTATGTTTGACGGAAAGCCGCTCAATTCCGACCACATCAGCCGCATCGGCTACCTGCCCGAAGAACGGGGGCTGTACAAAAAGATGAAAGTCGGCGAACAGCTGCTCTACCTGGCCCAGCTAAAAGGCCTTTCCGAAAAGCAGGCGATGGAAAAACTGAAGATCTGGTTTCAGAAGTTCGACATCAAAACCTGGTGGGAAAAGAACGTCGAAGACCTCTCGAAAGGGATGCAGCAGAAAATTCAGTTTGTGGCCACGGTCATGCACGAGCCGGACCTGATTATTCTGGATGAGCCTTTTTCCGGTTTCGACCCGATCAATGCCAACCTGATCAAAGACGAGATTCTGGAACTTCGCGAAAAAGGCAGCACCATCATCTTCTCCACGCACCGGATGGAGTCCGTCGAGGAGCTGTGCGACAACATTGCGCTCATCAACCGCTCGCATAAAGTGCTCGACGGGCCCAAAAAGCAGATCAAGGAACAGTACAAAACGCACACCTACCGCGTCGAATACCAGGGCTCGCTGGACGGCCTCAACCCGGCGTTTGAGGTCCTGAGCAACACCCCGCTGGAAGACGGCTTTACGGCCTCCGACATCCGGATTCCGCCCGATGCCGCCGTGAACGACCTCGTCCGGGCCCTCATTGACCGGGCACCGGTGCGCTTCTTCGGCGAGAACATCCCGAGCATGAACGAAATCTTCATCAAGGCAGTAGGCGAAATTCCCGCCTGAGGGGCCCGCGGGCGCATTGTCGAGGCCCATCGGTTCCTCCGTCATTCTTAACCTAATCACGGGTCAAGGCCCGTTCTTACCAGCTATGAAAACAATCTTACTGATTATCCGGCGGGAGTATCTGGTCCGGGTCCGGAAACGGTCCTTCGTGGTCATGACCATTCTCGGACCCCTGCTTATTTTTGCCTTCTACGCGCTGATCGGCTACATGAATATGCGGTCAATCGAGCAGAAAACGATTCAGGTCGTCGACGAAAGCGGCCTCTTCAAGGGAAAACTGAAAGATACCGAATCGCTCAAGTACACCTACCCGACGATCACCTTTGCCCAGGCGAAGGCCGGTTTCCCCAAAAGCGGGGCCAACGTCCTGGCGTACATTCCGAAGGACATCATCGAGCAGCCACGGACGCTGCAGCTGTTTGCGGAGAAGGGCGTCAGCCTGGAAATCAAGTCGACCATCGAGCGGGCCATCGAGCGGGAAATTGAGAACATTAAGCTCACCGAAGCCGGCATCACCCGCAAGATTCTGGAAGACGCCAAGGTGAACATCGATTCGGAGACCATCAGCCTGAGCGAAGAGGGCGAAAAAGAAAGCAGTGCCGGAGCGGCGGCCGTCATCGGCGGGATTACCGCCTTCATTATCTACCTGTCGATTTTCATCTACGGCACCCAGGTGATGCGCGGCATCATGGAAGAAAAGAGCAACCGGATCGTGGAGGTCATCATCTCCTCGGTGAAGCCTTTTCAGCTGATGATGGGGAAAATCATCGGCGTGGGACTGGTCGGGCTGACGCAGTTTTTACTCTGGATTTTGCTCACCATCGGTCTGACGTCGATCGGCGGTTCGATTCTGAGTTCCAAGCTGAGCGCCAAAGAGCGCCAGTCTGCCATGGTCCAGCAGAGCAAAGCGCTGGGCGCCGACCAGCAGGCTCTACAGGCCGGAGCCACCGCGTCGGCCGACAATCCGGTTTCTCAGGTCCTGAAAGCCGTCAAGACCCTGAACATTCCGCTGATTATCGGCTGTTTTCTGTTTTATTTTCTGGGGGGCTACCTCCTCTACAGCGCGCTGTTCGGAGCCCTTGGGGCCGCGGTAGACAACGACACGGAGGTGCAGCAGTTTATGCTGCCCATTACGCTCCCGGTGGTCTTTGCCATCGCCATCTCCAGCTTTGTCATCCGCGACCCCGACGGTTCGCTGGCTTTCTGGGCTTCTATGGTGCCGCTGACCTCCCCGATTATCATGCTCATCCGGATTCCGATGGGTGTACCGGCCTGGGAGCTGATTCTGTCGATGGTGCTGCTGGTGCTGGGCTTCCTGGGAACCACCTGGCTGGCCGCCCGGATCTACCGCGTCGGCATCCTGATGTACGGCAAGAAAGTAACCTACCGCGAGCTGTCGAAGTGGTTGTTTTATAAGGCTTAACCGGTATGTCCGACATTACGCATCTTCGGAAAAGTTTGCGTCGGGACAGGTTGAGTTCTCAAAACACGCCGTTGATAATACCCTTATTCGCAGAATCAAAGTTTCGGAAATTCAGGAAGTGATTGCTACGGGAGAAGTCATAGAAGATTATCCGGAAGACCATTACGGACCAAGTTGTCTGATTTTTGGTTATACCGAAAAAGGGCGACCTTTACCTATTCAGACGAGTTATCCCCAACAGAATCCGGTTAAAGTAATCACCCTGTATGAGCCGACGTCCGAACGATGGCTGGCAGACTTTAAAACGCGAAAAAGATTGAGTGAGGAAACTGAAAAATCCGTACGGGTCAACATCCGTTACGTTCTTGAGCTGGAGGGAAAGTTATACGTAATTGAGAACGTTCCGGCACAAATTGACCCGGATACCGGCGAGCCGCTTTTTTCTGTGGAAACCGTAGCGAAACTACAGGAACTGGTCTGGCAGGAGACCCCACCGGTCCGCGTGATGGAGACGCCGGTCTATCGCTTTGCAGGATAAATCGTACACCGGCTTCCGTAGCATTTATCCGCCTGAAATAGGCCCTGAAAAGCCTTCTTAAGAAACTTTAACAGACCCGTTCGACCCCGGACGGGTTTTTTATTGCTAATTTTGGGAAATGTTTCACAGCAATCGAGCTGAAAAACCCGATGCAGATAACTAAAGGAACCGATTCTTCCGCTTCGCTGCGGAGTCAGGCTAACCCATCCGGGGCCTCATTTCAACGGCTCAACAACCTCACCGGCTGGCTGATGTTCGCGGTGGCGCTGGTCACGTACGCGGCCACCGTCGAGCGCACTGCCTCCTTCTGGGACGTTGGTGAGTTTATTGCCTGTTCGTACAAACTGGAAGTCCCCCACCCGCCCGGAGCGCCGTTCTTTCTGCTGGTGGGCCGTATCTTTTCTCTTTTCGCTTTTGGCGACGTAACCCAGGTGGCCTACTGGGTCAACATGGTTTCGGTTTTTTCCAGTGCCTTCACCATCCTGTTCCTGTTCTGGACCATCACCATGCTGGGCCGGAAAATTCTGGACAAGCGCGATGACGACCTGACCGCGGCCGACACCTGGCAGCTGCTGGCCGCCGGGGCGCTCGGCGCGCTGGCCTATACGTTCTCCGATACGTTCTGGTTCTCGGCCGTGGAAGCGGAAGTGTACGGAATGTCGTCGTTCTTCACGGCCATCGTCGTGTGGGCGGCCTACAAGTGGGAGCGCATCGAGGACGAAGCCGCGGCCAACCGCTGGCTGCTGCTGATCGCGTACCTGACGGGCCTGTCGATCGGCGTCCACCTGCTGAACCTGGTGACGCTGCCCGCACTGGCGCTGGTGTATTATTTCCGGAAAAACCAGAAAGCGACTTTCAAAGGCGCAGCGGTGGCCTTCGGACTTGGTTTCTTTGTGCTGGGCATCATCAACTCCGGGATTATTCCGGGCCTGCCGAGCGTTGCGTTTGCGGTAGAACGGCTGTTTGTCAATGGCTTCGGAATGCCGTTTGCCTCCGGGACCATCTTCTTCACGGTCGTTTTCCTCGGGGCGCTGATCTACGGCATCATCTGGTCGGCCCGGAACAACAAAGTGACGCTGAACGTGAGCCTGCTGGCGCTGGCTTTTGTGCTGATCGGCTACGCCTCGTACATCCAGGTACTGGTCCGGTCGAACTACAACCCGCCGATCAACGAGAACAACCCCAGCGATGTGCTGAACTTCGTATCGTACCTGAAACGGGAACAGTACGGCAGCCGCTCGCTGTCGTTCGGCCCGGTCTACACGGCCCGTCCAGTCGACCAGAAACAGGGCGAAGCAATCTACCGCAAGCAGGGCGACAAATACGTGGTGTACGACCACAAACCGGTTTACGTCTACGAGCCGGGTCAGGAAATGCTGTTTCCGCGGGTCTGGAGCAGCCAGGGCAACCACCCGCAGTTGTACCAGCAGAAACTCGGTCTGGCCCCCGGTCAGAAGCCGACGATGGGCGACAACCTGGAGTTCTTTTTCTCGCACCAGCTCGGGCACATGTATTTCCGGTACCTGATGTGGAATTTTGCCGGTCGGGAGAGCGACCAGGAAGGCGCGGGTTACCTGCTGCCGTGGAGCTCGGACGAGGGCGTTCCCGACATTATCAAGAACAATAAGGCCCGGGACAACTTCTACATGCTGCCGTTCATTCTGGGCCTGTTCGGACTGCTGTTCCAGTACTTCCGCCGTCCGAAGGATTTTCTGGTGATGGGCCTGCTGTTCCTCTTTACCGGCGTTGCGCTGGTCGTGTTTCTGAACTCGCCGCCGCAGGAACCCCGCGAACGGGATTACATCTACGTCGGTTCGTTTTACTTCTTTGCCATCTGGATTGGTCTGGGCCTGATGGCCTTTGTGGACGGATTCCGGGAATACATCAAGAACGAAAGGCTGCGGGTGGCGCTCTTCAGCGGGCTTTTCCTGCTGGTGCCGGTGATGATGGGCGTTAAAAGCTGGGACAACCACGACCGCTCGGATCGCTACCACTCGGTTGATTTTGCCAAAAACCTGCTGAACTCCTGCGCCCCGAACGCCATCCTGTTCGTCGGCGGAGATAACGATACGTTCCCGCTCTGGTACGCTCAGGAAGTGGAAGGCGTGCGCACCGACGTTCGGGTGTGTAACCTCAGCCTGCTGGGTACGGACTGGTACATCCAGCAGATGAAACGCAAGACCTATCTGTCGGAAGCCCTGCCCATTTCGCTGGAATTCGACCAGTTTATCATGGGCAAGAACGACGTCATTCCGTTTGTGGAAGTGCCGGCGGTTAAAAACGGTATCAACCTGAAGGAATACATCAGCCTCGTTAAACAGAACAGCCCGGCCATTCAGGTTGGCCTGCAGGCGGGCGGTACGACAAACATTCTGCCGTCGTCGGCCTTCTTCCTGCCCATCAACAAGGCACAGGTGGCGGGCATGCCGTTTGTTCCGGCCGAACTAAAGCCGTTTGTGAGAGACACGATCGCCTGGAAGATTGGGGGCAACGACCTCTACAAGCCGGACCTGATCATGCTGGACATCATTGCCAACAACGATTTCAAACGTCCGGTGTACTTCTCGACGACGCTTGCTCAGTCCAACTACCTGAACCTGAAAGACCACATGCAGCTGGAAGGCTACGCCTACCGCCTGATGCCGGTGCAGGTACCGGGTGCCGAAGACGGCTTTGTAAACAGCACGGTCATGTACAACAACATGATGAGCAAAATGGCGTGGCGTGAACTGAACAACCCGAACACGTACTACGACGATACCTACAAAGGTTCTCCGGTAATTTCGGCGCGTATCGCGTTCCTGCGGCTGGCCCAGCAGCTTATCATGGAAGGCAAAAAAGACCAGGCCCGCGCCGTTCTGAACCGGGCGCTGTCGGTGATTCCGAACGAGAGCATTCCGTACGACCAGATTTCGACCAACTACATCCGCCTGTTGATCGAAGTGGGTGAACTGCAGAAGGCGCAGCAGATGGCGGACGTAATTTCCACCCGCGCCGACCAGATGCTGACTTACATCAAGCGCACCGGCGGCGGCGGTCAGGATGCCAACATCGAACTCTACAACCTGCAGACGATCGTGAACGCTTTCCGCGAAACGAAGAACGAGCCGCAGGCGAAGAAGTACGATGCCATCTTCCAGAAACACCTCAACGCCCTGGGCTGACCCATCCCCCCTGTCAGCGGCTGCAAGCCCTGACAGGGGTTAAATACCTGGGTTAACGAAGCAAAATACCCAACAACAAAAAGCCCGAATCGTTCTGATTCGGGCTTTTTGTTGTTGGACGGGGTTAGCGTCCGGGTGTCGATTGGACCTTCATGGCTAAATCGCTGACAGGGTTTTAGCCGTGGAAGAAATCTTTCATCCGCTCGAAGAATCCTTTTTCGTTTTTGCCGGGCTTCGGCTGGAAGTTGGGCGAACTCCGGAGCTTTTCCAGAATGGTCCGCTCCTCCGACGACAGGCTTTTCGGCGTCCAGATGTTCACATGGATCAGCTGGTCGCCCCGGCCGTAGCCGTTCAGTTCCTTGATTCCTTTGCCTTTCAGGCGCAGAATCTTGCCGCCCTGCGTTCCCGGTTCCAGCGTAATGCGCGCCCGTCCGTCGATCGTCGGGACCTCCACGGAAGTGCCCAGCGCCGCATCGACAAAGTTGACGTGCAGATCGAAGATGACGTTGTTGCCGTCGCGTTTGAGGTTTTCGTCTTCCTCCTCCTCGATGACCACGAGCAGGTCGCCGGCCACGCCCCCGCGCGGCGGCACATTGCCGCGGCCGCCGACAGAAAGCTGGATGCCATCTGCCACCCCGGCCGGAATCCGCAGCGGAATTACGTCCTCCTGCAGGACACGGCCTTCGCCGAAGCACACGTCGCAGCGGTCGGTCACCAGCTTGCCTTCCCCGTTACAGGTCGGGCAGGTGCTGGTCGAAACCATCTGGCCCAGCATCGTATTGACTACCTTCCGGACCTGCCCCGTTCCGCTACAGGTGTTACAGTTCGTGACGGCCGTACCGTTTTTCGAACCGTTGCCTCCGCAGGTCGTACAGGCCACGTGCCGTTTTACCTTGATCTTTTTCTCAACGCCGTTGGCAATCTCCTGCAGGTTCAGTTTCAGTTTGATGCGCAGGTCGGAGCCCCGGCGCACGCGCCGTCCGCCCTGCTGACCGCCCCGCCCGAAGAACGAGCCGAACGGGCTATCGTCGCCGAAAATATCGCCGAAGTTCGCAAAAATATCCTCCATCGACGGACCACCGGCCCCACCGAAGCCCCCGTTTCCGCTCATGCCGGCATGGCCAAACTGGTCGTAACGGGCTTTCTTCTGCGGATCGCTCAGCACATCATAGGCTTCGGCCGCTTCCTTGAACTTCTCCTCAGCCGTCGGGTCGTCCGGATTTTTGTCGGGGTGGAACTTGATCGCCATTTTGCGGTACGCCTTCTTGATGTCGTCCGCGGAGGCGTTTTTATCCACGCCCAGTACCTCGTAATAATCTCGTTTCGTCGCCATTATGGTTTTTTAAGACCCCACCACCACCTTGGCGAAGCGAATCACCTTGTCGTTCAGGTAGTAGCCTTTTTCGAGTTCATCAATCACTTTTCCCTTCAGGTCATCGCTCGGGGCGGGAAACTGCGTGACCGACTCATGCAGGTCCGCGTCGAACGGTTCTCCCTTCGAAACCATCGGCTTCAGGCCTTTGGTTTCCAGCGTTTTGTAAAGTTTGCTGAAGATCAGCTGCACGCCCGCTTTCAGGGCATCGACCTCCGTGGCGGTTTCCATCGACTGCATGGCCCGTTCGAAGTCATCCACCACCGGCAGCAGGGCCACCAGCATGCCTTCGTTGGCGTTGGCAATCAGGTCAAGTTTTTCTTTGGACGTCCGGCGGCGGTAGTTTTCAAAATCCGCCAGCAGACGCAGGTATTTATCTTTCAACTCCGCCAGTTCAGCGGCCGTTTTATCTTCCGCAACCGGTTCTTCTGTCACGTCGGCCGGCAGCTCTTCCGCCGAATTGTCAGCGTGCTCTTCCAGACCGGCCTGCGTTTCTTCGTTCGTTGTGTCAGGTTGTTGCGTAGTGTTTTGCTCCTCCGTACTCAAGGTTTCTTTATTCTCCATATTTTTCGTGAAAATCTTGCGCCACTTCATAACATAAATTATGGCGCAAATAAGTTGCCAAATATAAGATTTCTGACAAAGTGTCGGAACTGGTCAGCCCCAGAACTGACGCTGTTTTATCGACTAACTTTGACTGACCGGATTGATTTTAGCCAAATTGTGGTTAATCAGGAAGACCAGCGCTAATCGACGTGCATACGTATTCCCAACGCATCAAACAGGAAGCCGCCCGACTGGGCTTCGACTTCTGCGGAATTTCCCGGGCGGAATTTCTGGAGGACGAAGCGCCGCGTCTGGAAACGTGGCTGGCCCGGCAGATGCACGGGCAGATGAGTTACATGGCGGGCCACTTCGACAAACGCCTCGACCCGCGCCTGCTGGTCGAAGGAGCCAAATCCGTAGTGACGGTCCTGCTGAATTACTATCCGGAAAAATCCCTGCCGCAGGGCCCCGACGAGTACAAGATCTCCAAATACGCCTACGGCACGGATTACCATTTCGTCATCAAGGACAAGCTGAAAGACCTGATGGCGTATATCCACGAGGAAATCGGCGAAGTGGGCGGCCGCGTATTCGTAGACTCGGCTCCCGTGATGGACAAAGCCTGGGCGCAGCGGAGCGGGGCGGGCTGGGTCGGCAAACACAGCAACATCCTGAACCGCGACATAGGGTCGTTTTTCTTTATCGGTGAGTTGATTCTGGACCTCGAACTTGAACCCGACGGCCCCGTCAAAGACTACTGCGGCACCTGCACCCGCTGCCTGGACGCCTGCCCGACCGGCGCAATCACCGAGCCGTATGTGGTCGACGGCAGCAAGTGCATTTCTTATTTCACCATCGAACTGAAGGAAGCCATTCCGGAGGAGGTGCGCGGGAAGTTCGACAACTGGGTGTTCGGTTGTGATATCTGCCAGGACGTGTGCCCCTGGAACCGCTTTGCCCGCCCCCACCGGACGCCCGAATTCGACCCGCACCCGGCCCTGGCGGAGTTTACCAAACAGGACTGGGAGGAAATCACGGAGGACGTTTTCAGGGAAGTTTTCAGACGTTCGGCCGTAAAGCGGACGAAGCTGGAAGGGCTGAAACGGAACATCGAATTTGTGCAGTCGGCGGTCAGTCCGGAGCGCGTAAAGTAATTTCGGCGCGTCCGGCGTTATTTTTCTTCCTCACCTTAGCCAATCGCTTTGCGTCCTGCGCGTTTACGCCTTATTTTGCCCTGCAATAAAATTCCGTACTCCTTGATTATTGAAACCCGCGCCTACGCACGTGCCGGATTGCTGGGCAACCCCTCCGACGGCTTTTATGGTAAGACAATTTCCATCTCCGTCCGTAATTTCGGCGCATCGGTGTCCCTTTATCAGTCACCGGAACTGGTGATCGAGCCCCAGGCACCCGATACGAACACGTTCAAAAGCATCTTTCACCTGCGCGACGCGGTCAGTTCGCTGGGCTACCACGGCGGTATTCCGCTCATCAAGGCGGCCATCAAGCAGTTCTGCGAGTATTGCGAACGCGAAGGAATCCGGCTGCCCAACAAGCAGTTTACCATCCGTTATCAGACATCCATTCCGCGTCAGGTCGGCCTTTCGGGCTCCAGCGCCATTGTGGTGGCTACGTTCCGGGCGCTGATGCGGTTTTACCGGGTCGAGATTCCGAAACCGCTGCTGCCCACGCTGGTGATGAAGGCCGAAACGGATGAACTGGGCATCACGGCGGGCCTTCAGGACCGCGTCATTCAATGTTATGAAGGCTGCGTCTACATGGATTTCAACAAGGAACTGGTCGAAAACCGGGGATACGGGGAGTACGAGCCGGTAGACCCCCGCCAGCTCCCCAAGCTGTACATCGCCTACAAAACCGCCCTGGGCAAACAGTCCGGCAAGATTCATAACGACATCCGCACCCGCTGGCTTAAAGGCGAAGAGCTGGTCATCAAGACGCTGCACGACATTGCCGATGTGGCCCAAAAGGGGCACGATGCGCTGGTGAACAACCGGCCACAGGACCTGCCGGAGCTGGTCAACGAGAATTTTAACCTGCGGCGACGCATCTACAACATCAGCGAAAGCAACCTGGAAATGATCGAGACCGCCCGCCGCACCGGCGCTTCGGCCTCCTTTGCCGGCTCAGGCGGCGCCATCGTCGGCACCTACGAGGACGACGATATGCTCAACCACCTCTTTGTCGAACTCAAACGCCTGGACGCCCGGGTGATTAAACCGTACATTAGTTAAATTCTGAATGATTGAATGACTGAATGACTGATTACGCGGAACGAATCAGTCATTCAGTCATTCAATCATTCAGCCATTCAAACTTGATATGATAAAGAAAGCCGTTATTCCCGCTGCCGGACTGGGCACGCGGTTTTTGCCCGCCACCAAGGCAATGCCCAAGGAGATGCTGCCGATTATTGATACGCCGACGATTCAGTACGTCGTGCAGGAGGCGGTAGATTCGGGCATTGAGGACATTCTGATTATTACCGGAAAAGGAAAACGCTCGATTGAAGACCATTTCGACCGGAATTTCGAACTGGAAGCGCGGCTGGAAGAGAAGGAGGACGCGATCTGGCTGAACGAAATCCGCCGGTTATCGGACATGGCCAACATTCATTTTGTCCGCCAGAAGGAACAGAACGGCCTCGGCGACGCCATCTGTTACGCCCGTCACCATGTCGGAAACGAACCGTTTGCGGTGCTGCTGGGCGATACCATCATGGATTCCGTGATTCCGGTCACGCAACAGCTGATCGACACCTACGAGCAGTACCGGGGCACGGTGATTGCCGTTGAGGAAGTGCCGGCCGATAAGGTGAACCGGTACGGAATTGTGGGCGGCAAAGCGCTGAGCGACAGCATTCTGGAGCTGAACACCCTGATCGAAAAGCCCTCAATTGACAAAGCTCCTTCCAACCTGGCCATTGCCGGACGTTACATCCTGACGCCGGAGATTTTCCCGGCCCTGGCCCAGACACCCAAGGGAAAGAACGGCGAGGTCCAGCTTACGGACGCCATGCTGCTCGTTCTGAAACGGGAAGCCCTGTTTGCCCACCGGATTGAAGGAAAACGGCACGACATCGGCAACAAGCTGGATTTCCTGAAGACCACCGTGGAATTTGCCCTCAAGCGGAAGGAATTCGCTGGTCCGTTTCTGAAATTTCTGGAGGAAATGATCGAAGAGCACAAAAAATAACGGCAAACCCCTAATCCATTTAAAAGTATTTTCCCCGGAGCAGTGAGGCCTGCTACGAACTTGTCTAGGAAAATAATATATTAGGTTCTGAATAGAACGAAACGGTAATCTATGCCGTTTCGTTCATATCGCACAATGAATCACTTATTTGTTATCCCAAAGCCTAACCATGCCTCAACTTGTTTACCGTTCTGCTCTTGAAAATCCTGACCTTGCGTGGTTGGAGGAGCGCTGGCATACGTCCGTTCAGCGTTCCTTTATGATTTACAATGTGCCTCAGAATGCCGTACGGGGAGGGCATTCGCACCGTCATTGTCAGATGGCGCTGGTTTGTCTGGTAGGCTCCGTGGATGTTTATGTGCAAACACCCGCCCAGGATTTTACCTACTCCCTGCGCTCGCCTGAACACTTTCTGCTGCTGGAGCCCCAGGACTGGCGGCTGATGTACAATTTCTCACCGGATGCGGTACTGCTGGTGCTGGCCGACCGAAGCTATCATTCAACGGTATACATCGATTCAGCCTACCGCCCCGTACCCATCGGGCAGAAGCGGGAAGAACACCTGTCGGTGCTGGTTTCCTGAAAACGGCCAAATCGCCGTTAATTCCCGAGCGTCAGCCAGGCGGTATAATCTTCCGCAGACAGGTGGCTGGCCATAAAATCGCTCAGCAGGGTTTTGCACTCCAGAGAATGGAGTTCGGCGTAAAAATGGCGGAATGCCTGCATCTGGCGGCAGACGCCAATTCCGAGAAGAGAAAAACGGGCTTGTAAAGAAGGGTCGAGCGAAGCAATCCAGGCGTTGAAGTCCTCCTCCGTCGGGTCGTAAGGCAACGTCCGGTAATAAAGATCCACGGCTTCCGTAAGCCGCTGCAATTGCAAATAACCGATTTCAGTAGTTGAGTACATAGCACGGGTGGTTAGAGAAAAACCAAACTCCTTAATTATCGAACACAAGTTACAATCCTTCTCACGGAAAGTCAACGACTTCTGTTGAAGTAAACGCAATTATTTTCATACCAGCGTTTCATCGTTTACGAACCGTACGATAATTTCTCCTACTTTCCAGACTTCTTCAAAGGTGTTGTACAACGGCGTCGGGGCCAGTCGGATGCAGTCGGGTTCGCGCCAGTCGCCGATCACTCCGGCCGACGTCAGGTTCTCGAATAATTGCTTTCCGCCGGGCCGCACCAGCAGCGAGAGCTGGCATCCCCGCGCTTCAGGATCGGCCGGGGTCATGATTTCCAGGGGCAGGCCGGACGCACGAAGCACAAACTCCAGATAACCCGTCAGCAACCGGCTTTTCTGCCGGAGCGCCTCCATGCCGGCTTCGGCCGTAAGGGCCACCGCCGCCTCGTGAACGGCCATCGCCAGCACGGTCGGCGTGCTCAGTTGCCAGCCGTCCGCTCCGGCCATCGGCACAAACCCTTTGGTCATGTCGAATCGCCGCTCCTGCTCATAGCCCCACCAGCCCGCCAGCCGCGGCAGGTTCCCTGTATGGTGTTTCTGGTGAACAAAAATCCCGGACACGCCGCCCGGACCCGAATTCAGGTATTTGTACGAGCACCAGAACGCAAAATCAACGCCCCAGTGGTGGAGTTGCAGTGGAATGTTGCCCACGGCATGGGCCAGATCGAACCCGCACCGGGCTCCCTGCGCCTGCGCCTTCTGCGCGATGGCCTCCATGTCGAACACCTGACCGGTGTAATAATGCAGTCCGCTCATCATCACCAAAGCCAGCCTTTCGCCCTCCTCGTCAATCGCCGCCAGGATGTCTTCCATCCGCCAGGTATACTCCCCCGCCTGGGGACTGACTTCGACCAGCGCCTCCGCCGGATCGATGCCCCGCGAGCGCAGGTGCGTTTCCAGAGCGTACTGGTCGGAAGGAAAATCGCCGCCAATGGTCAGGATTTGATACCGCTGCGCCGTCGGGCGATAAAAGGAAGTCAGCATGAGGTGCATGTTGACCGTCAGGTTGTTCATCGGGCACACTTCCGAAGGCTGGGCGCCGACGATTTGGGCCAGCGGCTCTTTACAGCGGCGGTGGATGGTGTACCAGGCGTTGTCGCCGCCTTCAAACCAGCCTTCCACGCCATGCTGCTGCCAGATCGCCAGCTCCCGGTCCAGGTGCTCCCTGACCGATTTGGGCTGCAGGCCGAGCGAATTTCCGCAGAAGTAAATAAGCGGCTTCCCGTTTTGCTCCGGAATGTGAAATTTCTCCCGAAAAGCGCGAAGCGGGTCCTGCTGGTCAAGCTGGCGGGCAAAGGAACGGGTATTTTCGAAATGCATACTGATTCTGTCAGGCTAAATTCCCACTTGGTAGAAAACGGTTACAAAATACTACTCTTTCCCACAAAGCTGTTTACTTCACTTACACAGTCAATCCTATGTCCGACCATGAAACGTTTTATTCTACCGGCACTTCTCCATGTCGGCCTGCTGTTGCCCGTTCTGGCCCAGCAGCCGGCCCCAGCCCCCGCAGCGGAGGCGTTACCGCAGCCCAAGATTACCGTTTTTGTCAACAACCGCCCCTGGCAGAACGAAAAAAGTTTTCCGGAGGGCTATATCAAGCAGATTGCCTTCAGGGCGGTTCTGGACTCGGCGTCGCTCCAGACCTTCAGCCATCTGGAACGCGACCTGCTGGTTCGGAAAGCCACCATCAGCATCGCCAAAGGCAACCGGCGGGTGGCGAGCATGGTCTGGCAGCCGGGCGCTTCCATCCTCTCACTGGCCTCGGAAGCCCGTTCGGGCGACCGTTTTGTGATCGAGGTCAGTGAGGTCGCCGCCCGCGACAAAGCCGGAGCTACCCGACGGCTGCCCGCCACGCAGGTTTTCTCCATTCCGGTAAACTAACAAAAAAGGTGGCTATCGATAGCCACCTTTTTCAGGATGCTGCTTCGGATCAGTGCTTATCGCTGTGAGCGGCCGCCGATTTCCGGCAGCAGCCCGGCAGTTTGTCGTGCGCTTTCTGGTCCGCTACCACTTCGTCGGCATCGTAGCCAGTGTTGGAGATAGCGGTTTTGATCTTGGCGGCGTCCGTCTTTTTCGGGTTGTACGTCACGGTCATCACCTTGTCATCCAGGTTCAGAAACGCTTCTTTCACGCCTTTGGTCAGGGTCAGGTTGCGTTCCAGCCGCTCTTTGCACATCTCGCACTTGGCAGACGTTTTCAGTTTAACGGTAGCCGTTTTGCCGCCGTCATCAGCCCGCAATGCCGAGCCGGTCAACAGAAATAAAGCGAGCAGGAAGCTGAAAAAACGAGTTTTCATGGGTTATACGTGTTTAGTTGGTTTAACGAATCCATCACCGGGTCAGGGGCATGAACGCCGGATTTATCCGCAGGTAAACCTGCCCTGATAACGGTGTTTTGCCATAAATCGGTTCCAGAGCGGCCTCCGGTTTTGCGCCGGTCAGCTGGGCTCCCAGAACAAGGTCGGTGGAGGCGAACCGCAGCAGGCGGTAGTTCGTCCCCAGCGTCAGGTTGTTGATCATCAGGCCGTGGCGACCGGGCAGGGCATCTTCCAGCCCCAGTTCCCCCGCCGATTTGGCAATATTCTCAAAACGGCCGTAAAACGCCACCCGGTTGAGCTGCAAAGTTGTTTCAACCAGAAACGAGTTGTCGAGGTGGCCGTGGCTGTTGTTCTGCCCCCAAACCAGCGCGGAAGAGAGGTACACATCCGGCCGACCCATCGAAACCCCGTGCAGCACCGAAGCGGTCGTCCGGACCACGTCCTCGTCCGGTTCCAGCGCCTCGGGCGCCGTCAGCCAGCCCTGCGAGAACTGGAACGCCAGCGACGAGGTCGGGTTGACCGACACCCGGTACGAGTAGCTGTCGAAGCGGGGCCGGTCGAAGCCAAGCCGGTTTTCGTTGGGTTCGCGACCGGTGAAGCTTGACACTTCCAGCTTGGCAATTTTGTACCGGAATCCCGCCGTCGCGACGCCGTACGTGATGTGCGTGGCATCCTGCCAGTGGTGCCCCAGCGGGGAATCCGGGTTGTTGAACGACGAAATGCGGTGCATGAAGGCGGGCGGCCCCAGCGCCGGTTCTCCGGGAAAACCAAGGTACACAAAGGCATCGGCATCCTTGCTGAACGCATGGGCATAGCCTACCGACAGCTCGGAAATCAAGTCGTGCTGGTGCTGGCGGTCGATGAGTCGCTGCCCTTTGTAGGTTTCGCCGGACTGAAACACCAGCGGATACCCGTTGGGGCTCACCGTCAGCGGGTCGAGCGAGACCATGGCTTTCACCGAAAAGAGTCCCCGGCGGCCGACGGTGCGCTGCGCCATGCCCATGAACCAGTTCGGGGCGTTGAATTCCGCTTCGCTTCCGCGTTTGCTTCGGTTATTGAAATTCTGGTTCGTAAGCCGGATATACACCGCATAATGGAGCATGTACATCCACTTCGACCGGTGCCACATGTTCATGTACATGGGCGTCTGGTCCGGCAGCCAGGCGGTTCCCGACGCGTTCCGGCTCATGGGCAGATTCCGCGAGTACAGATGTGACATGCTCCCTCCGGTATGCATCCCCGAGTGGTCCATGCTCCCCGCTCCATGCTCCATTTTGCTGTGATCCATTTTGCTGTGATCCATCGTGGAATGGTCCATCTGTTCGTGGTTTCCACGACGGCTGGTGTCGGCTGCGGGGGCCGAGGGTGTGGTATGGTGATCATGCTGTTGGGCGGCGGCGGTTCCGGCAGCGCCAAGCATGACGACAAAAAGATACTTCTTCATGGATACGCACGGACTTCAGTCCGTTACTTTTTGACAGTGAATCCCGTGGCATGGGTCCCGGCCGCTGCGGCGAATCGCCTTACGTTATAGTACCGTTGCCACGATCTTTCCTTCGCTTTCCCAGACGCAGAGCGCCTGATTTTCTCCAAATGGAGTTAGTTTGGCAAAATTGCCCGGCCCCAGCCGTTTTGGCTCCGTTCCAACGCCTCTCAGGGCCCAGATGTTGCCTTCATCCTGCCAGACGTACAGGTTCAGGCCCGTTTGCGACAAAAGCTGGGCGTTCTTTCCCCGTCCGAGTTCCACTTCCAGTTCACCGGGTCGGGCGGCAAACAGGCGGTTGTCGCGCCTCCAGACCGTCTCGACGGTTCCGTCCTCCAGCAGCGCCAGGCTTCCGCCGTCCATCGGGCAGGCTTTCAGCGGCCAGCTCCCCTGTCCGAGCCGGACGGTATCTCCGAAGGTCTGCCCGCCGTTGGTCGATTTCAGCACATACATGTCCCGGCAGCCGTTGAGCCAGTTTCGAAACAGAATCGCTACCTGCGTACCGCTGGCGGCTACCGAGGGCTGGCAGCACTCGCAGACCGAGCCGTCGGGGGAGCGGTAAAGCAGCCGGTTGGCCGACCAGGTCTGGCCCCCATCGCTGGTCACCGCGCCCGCAATCTTGTTCTGCTTGTCCCCGCGCACGTCGAGCCAGACGGCCATGAACCGGTTGGGCTCTCCGGCGGCAGTCAGCGCCACGAAGCCTTCGGGCGCAGCGGCCGGACTGTCGGTCACGCGGATGCGCCGGGTCCAGCGGCCGGTCGGGCGGTCCAGGCAATACGCCCAGACGTTGCCCCGGCCGTCGATGGCCGTAATCAGCACCGTCTGCTTCGAAACGGCGATCTGCGGCCCCCGCGACGCACCCAGATGCAGGCCGGACAAGGTATCGACCCGAACCGGGGCTGAAAACGTCGTTTCCTGCTGGCTGGCGCTGTACCAGATTTCTCCCGGCCGCCCGAACACCAGATGCACCGTTCCGTCGCCGTCCGTGGTGAGGGAAGGCTGACGGCCAGTCGCGATGGGGACGGGTTGCTGCGCAACACTTAATCGCGAAACCAGCAGCAGACCAAAGAAAAGCAGGAACTTCATGGTTGTATCAATCATTAACTTCAACGAGTCGGTTGCGTCCCTGACGGCACGCCGAAGGATGGCTTTATGCCGGTCTGCTACATCCATTTGACCCCTGACGGGACGAGGAAATCCCTCGTTTATCGATTCAGAGTTTACGACTGAACGCTCAGCCCGTCACCGACATCCGGCGGCAGTCCTCGGCGCAGCGGCGGCAGGCTTCGGCACAACGCTGGCAGTGTTCGTCCTCGTGCTTTTCGCACTCGGCCGCGCAGGCGTCGCAGACCTCCGCACATAGGGTCATGAACGGTGCCATGAACTGCGATTCGCGGGCCGTCAGGCTGGCGCACATTTTGCAGAAGTCCGCACAGTCGCGGCAGAGACGGATACATTCCTTCATCATGTGAAGGTGCTCCTCCTTCAGGCAGGCGGTGGCACAGTGCTCGCAGGCGGCGGCGCAGTCGAAACAAATCCGGACATGTTCTTCGTGCTTTTGCATGGTTTCCATAACGTTGTTCTTTTGGTGTGAATAAATATTCGGGTTGATTTGTGTTGGCAAAACTACACCGGCTTTATTGTCCAGACCGTACAAAATACCGGCCTGCGTGTGCATTATTTTGGCGTATTCACCGCATCCAGGCTCCGCCGGAGCGGTAAACCTTCTTTCCGGAAAGCGCCCGGCGTCATTCCCACCACCTGCCGGAACTGATTCGACAGATGCTGCGAACTGCTGTAACCCAGCCGCCAGGCGATCTCACTCAGGCTTAACTCATTATAAGCCAGATACTCCTTTACTTTCTCAATTTTCTGAGCGATGACGTACTTTTCGATGGTCATCGCCTCCACGCTGGAAAACAGGTGGCTCAGGTACGAATAGTCGTATCCGAGCTTCTGGGCGAGGTAGTCGGACAGGTTCTGGTGTTCGGGCCGGTCGCGGCGGTCGTGGTGGATTTCGTTGATAATGACCCGCTTGATCTGCTCCACCAGCACCGAACGGCGGTCGTCCAGCAGCTCAAACCCGTTGGCCTCCAGAATCTGCCGGACAGCAACCAACTGGCTTTCGTCCGGCTCACCAGCCACCGTCACCTCGCCCAGATCCACCTGCTGGACATCCAGACCCAGTTTTTCCAGTTCTTCGCGAACCACGCGTTTGCAGCGGTCGCACACCATATGTTTGACTCCCAGTTTCATCGTTTGATTTTATAACGGAATCCGGCGTAGAGCATGCGTCCGGTGATGGGTCCCCAGACCATCGAGGCGGCATCGAAGTGCTGTCCGAACGGATTGTCGGCGCTCACGATGGGGTTGGCCTGCCGGAAATTGCCCAGGTTTTCGCCGCCCAGATACAGATCGAACATTCGGAACGCCTTCGTCACCTGGGCGTTAAGATTGTAAAAAGACGGGGCCGTGGCGGTCGGCATGGCTTCGTAACGGCTGTGCACGTACCCGTCCTGGATGTACGGAATCCGGCGCGGCCCATTCCACTGCACCGTGAAATCGAACCGCCATTTGTCGTACGGCAGGGCATACTCCGCGTTGAACAGCACCCGGTCGCGGCTGACCATCATGCGCGGCAGCAGTACGCTTTCGCCAAACGGCGCGCCCATAGACTGCTGCACGTCGAAACGCCGATAGGCCAGCTTCACCTCCGTCCGTTTGATCGGGTGGTAGGTCAGTTCGGCCTGGAGGCTGGTGGCAAACGAGCGGCCTCTGAGGTTGTAGAAGTTGATTTCGTGCTGTTTTTCCAGATCGACTACGAGCTGGTTCTGGAAATCGGTCCGATAGTAGTCAGCCACAAACGTAGCCTTCTGTCCCAGCAGCAGGAAGTCTTTCGTGACGCTCAGGCCGTAGTTCCAGGATTCTTCCGGACGAAGCGGCCCGGAAAAAACCACCCGCCGGGAGCTGACCAGATAGCCGTAGTTCTCGGCCAGCGCGTTGGGCACCCGGAAGCCCCGTCCGGCCGAAGCCCGCAGCGTGACCGTTTCTGTGGGATGGTATTTCAGGTGCAGCCGGGGCGAAAACTGCGTGCCGAACAGGTTGTGGAAATCAGCGCGGAGCCCCAGCACGGCGGTAAACTTTTCCAGATAATTGTAGGTATACTCGCCGAAAATGCCGGGCACGGACTCCGTCCGCCGCATCGTGGTATCCCGGTACCGTTCGTTGTAATCGTCCAGCAGGTAGCTGAAGCCGGTTTTGACGGAATGGTTGGTATTGCCGAGAATGGTCTGGTAAATCAGGTTTCCGTACAGCGACTGCTGGAGTCCGTCG
Source organism: Tellurirhabdus rosea (assembly GCF_026278345.1). Taxonomy (NCBI): domain Bacteria; kingdom Pseudomonadati; phylum Bacteroidota; class Cytophagia; order Cytophagales; family Spirosomataceae; genus Larkinella; species Larkinella roseola. The sequence continues at coordinate 4,893,255 of NZ_CP111085.1, read as the reverse complement.
TACGGCGTAAAGCCAAAGCGCGAGTTCGATTCGTGCCGCAGCGCGTTCAGAATCAAGCCAAGTCCTTTGTAGGGCTTGCTGGGGTACAGGCGGGCGGTTTTGGAAAACACCTCCAGCCGTTTGGTCTGGTTGGTGAACGTGTACCGGCGGCCCGCTCCTCCGGCTTCGGAGATCTGTCCGCCCTCCCGGTCTTCGTACAGAGCCCGGACGCCAAACTGCGTCATAAACCGCTCGGAAGCGTATTTCGCCCGGACGATGCCGTTGAGCTGGTTGTAGAGCGGCAAGTCCAGAAAACGGTCGCCGTTCTGGTCCACTTCGTTACGGAGCGTACTGCCGTGCCCCAGGAAGCCGACACTCCATTTGTCGGTCAGCGGTTTGGACAGATTCAGATTTGCCTCCAGACGACCAAAACTGTTGACGTACCCGTTCGCGTATAGGCGCTCCCGTGCGTCTGGTTTCTGCAGTTCGACGTTGATCTGGCCCAGCATACCTTCGTAGCCGTTCACCACCGAACCAACGCCTTTTCCGATATCGATGGAAGAAATCCAGGTGCCGGGAATGTAGTTGAGGCCAAAGGTCGAAGCCAGCCCGCGGATGGACGGGACGTTCTCGACGTTGGTCTGGATGTAGTTACCGCTCAGCCCCAGCATTTGAATCTGTTTGGCGCCGGTGACGGCATCGGCGTACGAAACGCTGACGGAGGCGTTGGTCTCGAAGCTTTCCGAGAGGTTGCAGCAGGCCGCCTTGGCGAGGGTCCGGGCCGTGAGCAGTTCGGTCTGGATGGGTGCCATCCGGTCGTACTGCGTGGAAGCGCCGGATACGGTGACCTCCCGGAGGGTCGTTTCGCCCGCCAGCGTCACATCCAGCGGCGACTGCCCGCTGAACGCCACCGTATCGGTCCGATAGCCAACATAACTGAACACCAGCCGGTTGGAGAGGCTGTCCCGCTCGATGGCGTACCGGCCCACCGAGTCCGTCAGAACGCCCCGGGTGGTTCCGGCCCAGTGGACACTCACGCCAATCAGCGGCGTTTTCTGGCCCTGGCTGGTTTCAGAAACGGTGCCTTCCACCCGTTGCTGGGCGAGCGCGGAAATGGCACTTGCCCCGAAAAGCGTTACAGCAAAAAATAGCTTATGTGGTGAAAATGAGAAACTTTTCATGACAGTTTATTGAAATACAAACACAAAAAGCCAGCACCAGAAGGCGCGGGCGGGCCGATATTCCAATAAAGCTATAGCAGAAAACGCTGCACAAAGGCCAGCAGATCACGGCCCGACAGCGAAGTGGGGGGAGAACTAAACAGGCGGACCAGTTCGTCCTTCAGGGGAAAAAGCAGCCCAACGAGCCACTGCACCGCCAGCGAAATGCCCTGCACCGCCAGATCGGTCAGCGACTTAAGCAATTTGGCGACAAGCTGGCTGAAGGAAGAAGCAACATCGATGTTGCGGAATTGGGTCTGTTCCTGGCAACAGTCCTTTTTCTGGATGGTTACCGCGTTCGACTTCCCATCCGCTCGGGCGTGCGCCTTGCGGCAGGACGGGCAACCGCTCTTTTTCTCCTGGGCGGCCAGGTACAGTTTTTTGCCCCGAATCATGCACGAATGTTCCACCAGCCCGAAACCCGTACTGGAAACCAGCACGATACAGGCCATTAGCAGACAGAATATTCGATGAAAAAGAGGCTTCATAAGGCACCAAAGGTCCGTATTTGTAACAACAATGTCAACAATAAGTTCGCGAAACTTCTTTCCGTTTACGCTCAGCCGTAAAGCGCTTTGCCGGTGAGCGGCCTTTATCGATTTGGTGCGGCGTTCAGGGCCTTTGCGGAATCACCCGACCGCGTATCAAAAGCCCTTCTACGGAATGTACCTAATTACATATCCCTAGTTTAAACGGTGCCGAAAAGTAAATTCGCGTCATTCCGGAATCATTTAATAAGTAGAATTATTTCCACTTTTTCTTTTCGCATTCTTTTATAACTCCCGCAATAATTATATTTTTTAAAATTTTTTTTATAAAGTAACCCAACCCCTTTTTGAAATTTCTGTACCTTTAAAATTGGGTTCCGTGCCCAAAACGGAAGCTGCTTCACTTATTAATCTAACCTTAACTGTTTTCACGCTTATGCGAACAATGCTTTACCGCTTTGTGACGGGAGTGTGCATGCTGTCCCTGCTGTTGTTTTCTGCCGGGGCTTCCACTGCGCAAGATCGCCGGGTTACCGGGCGCGTCACGTCTGGTAGCGACGGTCAGCCTCTGCCCGGTGTCAGTGTAGTCATCAAGGGAACTACCCAGGGAGCCAACACCGATTCTGACGGTCGTTTCAGCCTGAATGCCCGTAATGCAGAAGATGTCCTGGTTTTCTCCTTTATCGGCTACAAATCGCAGGAGGTAGCGATTGGCAACCAGTCAGCCGTAAACCTGACGATGGTGGAAGATGTTAGTTCTCTGGAGGAGGTGATCGTCACGGGATACACCGCCGAAAAGAAGAAAGACATCGTCGGATCGGTGTCGGTCGTCAACACAAAATCCCTGCAGAATCAGCCGACGGCTAACCTGCAGAACGCCCTGCAGGGCCGGGCGGCCGGGGTAACCGTCAGCGGCACCGGTGCACCGGGAGCCGGGGCCAAAGTCCGGATCCGGGGTTTTGTCTCGTTCGGTAACAACGACCCGCTGTATGTGATCGACGGCGTTCCGACCTACGACCCGTCCAACCTCAACCCGCAGGACATTGCTTCCATTCAGGTCCTGAAAGACCCCGTTTCGGCGTCTATCTACGGTTCCCGCGCGGCGAACGGGGTAGTGGTCGTCACGACCCGGCAGGGTTCCAACCGCAAAACGGAAATCGCTTACGATGGCTACGTCGGTACGCAGACCATCCAGAACAGCAAGTTTCCGGAGATGTTGAACACGCAGCAGTATGGCGAGTATCTGTGGCGTTCGCTGGCCGGGGCCAACAAAGATTTAACGCACAAGATTTACGGCACCGGCCCCCAGCCGACGGTTCCTTACTGGCTCGTTGGCAACGGGATAGGCGGCGTCGCCCAGAGCGATCCGCGCGCCAATCCCTCCCTGTATCGTGTTCAGCCGAACGTCAATCCAGACAATGCCGCCAACTATCAGATCTCACGTACCAGCGCCGGTACCAACTGGTTCCGCGAAATCTACCAGCCCGGTACGATTCAGCAGCACCAGCTCAGCGCCACCGGCGGCAGTGAGAAAGGTATTTACTCCCTGGGTCTGAACTACTTCAACCAGGACGGTAACTACATTAACACCAACTTCAAGAAGTATACGTTCCGGGCCAACACGCAGTTTAAACCCCGCACCTGGCTCCGGCTTGGCGAAAACTTCCAGCTGGCCTACAAACAGTTCAACGGAAATGGCGGCCGCTCGCTTGACTTCGCAGGCGAAGGCTCTCCCTGGGCGCAGGCTTACCGGATGGTTCCTTACATTCCGGTGTACGACATTCAGGGTAATTTCGCCGGTAACTCTCCGGGAGAATCGGGCAACGGTAGCTCACCGGTCGCCAACCTGATCCGCGGGAAAGACAACCGTGCGCTGGGCATCAACCTGTTTGGCAACGTGTATGCGCAGGTAGACATCCTCAAAGACCTGACCGCTTCGACTTCGTTCGGGATGGAGACGGACTTCTTCAACGAATATGCCTTCACCGCCATCACGTACGAGCGGGCCGAAAACCAGAAGAATAACGGCTTTGGCGAAACCTTCGGACGGGCCTTTAACTGGACCTGGACCAACAGCCTTGCCTACCGTAAGGTATTCGCCCAGAAGCACGACGTTCGCCTCTTTGCCGCTACCGAGGCCATCAAGGAGCAGTTCCGTTTCCTGAACGCATTCCGGAACGATTACGACTTCGCTGACCCGAACTTCTGGTCGATCCGGACGGGTAAGGCTACGCCGCAGGTCAACGGTGCTCCTTCGACGCCGCGCACGCTGTACTCGATCTTCGGTAAGGCCGAATATACCTACAACGACCGCTACCTCTTCAGCTTCACGGTTCGCCGCGACGGTTCGTCCGTATTTGGTCCGGAAAACCGCTACGCCACCTTCCCGTCTTTCGGTGTGGGCTGGCGTCTGTCGGAAGAGTCGTTTGTGAAAACGCTTCCCTGGATCACGGACCTCAAACTGCGCGGCGGCTGGGGCCAGATGGGTAGCCAGCGGAACGTTGACCCGATCAACTCGTATTCGTTCTTCCGGGCAAACCCCAACAACACGGCCTACGACATCGCCGGTGGAACGGGTGGTGTAGCCATCGGGTATCGCCCCGACCGCGTGGGAAACCCCTCGACCAAGTGGGAAACGGCCGTTATGACCAACATCGGTCTGGACGGTAGCCTCTTCAACGGTCGCCTGGACTTCACGCTGGAATATTTCAACAACACCACGAAAGACCTGCTGGTTGACCGCCAGCGCAATGGTCTGGAACAGTCTGCCAACCAGCCGAAGATCAACGTCGGTACCATGGTGAACAAAGGCTTTGACGCCTCCATCCAGACCCGCGGTGACATCACGACGGACCTCAAATACGACATCGGTCTGACGTTCACCAGCTACCGTAACCGGGCCACCAAACTGGATGCCGAGGGCAGTGCCTTCTTCGAATACGGTGCCGGTCGTCTGCCGGGTGTCCAGCGGACCCAGGCTGGTCAGCCGCTGTCTTCGTTCTACGGCTTTATCATCGACGGTATCTTCCAGAACGCCCAGGAAGTAACTTCCGGCCCGACCCAGGACGGTATCAGCAAAACGAACCCGCAATCCGGCGTAGGCCGCTGGCGGTATCGGGACATCAGCGGACCGGATGGCCGTCCGGACGGTGTCATCAACGACCTCGACCGCACGTTCCTCGGCGTTCCCATTCCGAAGTTCCAGATGGGTACCGACGTTGTGCTGAAGTACAAAGGGTTTGATTTCAACATGTTCCTGTTCTGGAACTACGGTAACGACATCTACAACTACACGAAATGGTGGACGGATCTCCGTGGTTTCATCGGCGGTGTGAGCACCCGTGTGCTGACCGATTCGTGGACGCCGCAGAACACCAACGCCACGCTGCCGATCCTGAACGCGAACGACACGCAGTCCGGCTCGGTATCCAACACGTACTACCTCGAAAAAGGCTCTTACCTCCGCGCCCGTACGGTGCAGGTGGGTTACAACCTGCCTGATGCGCTGGTGAAACGGATTGGTCTCTCTCGTGCCCGGGTGTACCTGCAGGGTCAGAACCTGTTCACCATTACGAAATACACCGGCCCCGATCCGGACATCAGCATCCTGGGTGACAGCGAACTGCAGATGGGCGTCGACCAGTTCCGTACGCCTGCTCCTTCTGTCTTTATCGGTGGCTTAGGTATCACATTCTAAAAAATTTGGTTACCCATGAAACGAAGTATAACTGTTCTGTCAGGAATCATCGCCCTGACGCTTACCACCTACTCCTGTAAGGATTCTTTTCTGGACCAGACTCCCCTGGGCGTTTATAGTGAACCGGGGCTGGCTAACCAGAGCGGGGTCGATGGCGCGCTTGTAATGGCTTACTCTTCCCTCCGGGGAACGGGTGGCTGGTACTCCAGCGCCACCAACTGGCTCTGGGGCAGCATCCGGGGTCACGACTCCTACAAAGGTTCTGAGTCCACCGACCAGGCGGGGGAAATCAACCCCGTCGAGCGCTACGAAACGACGTCGAGCACCATTTCCGTGCCGAACAAATGGCAGGGAAGCTACGACGGCATCGGTCAGGCCAACGTGGTGCTCCGCCTCATGAAGCAGGCCACCGACATTCCTGATGCCGCCAAAAAGGTTATCGAGGCCGAGGCTCGTTTTATTCGGGGTTTCCACCACTTCGAGGCAAAGCGGGCCTTCAACAACATCCCGTTTGTGCCCGAGACGGCAACCACCACGGCTGATTTCAAGGCGCTGACGAACGACAAGGATGTGTGGCCGCAAATCATGGAAGACCTGATTTTCGCCTACAACAACCTGCCCGAGACGCAGTCGCAGCTGGGCCGGGTCAACAAATGGGCCGCCGCCGCTTACGTAGGCAAGGCCTACCTCTATCAGAAAAATTACACCGAAGCCAAGAAGTACTTCGACATGGTGATTGCTTCGGGCAAAACCAACAGCGGAGAGAAATACGGACTGCTGGATAACTACGGTGATATTTTCAAAGGGGAAAACGACAACAGCAAGGAGTTTGTCTTTGCCATCCAGTACACGGTCGGCGACGGCAACCAGGGCAACAACGGCAGCGCTGAAATGGAGCTGACCAACCCGAACGGCAGCGGCCCGGGCGGTTGCTGCGGCTTCTTCCAGCCTTCCCAGAACCTGGTGAACGCATACAAGACGGACGCCAACGGTCTGCCCCTGCTCGACACGTACAACGCTTCGGACATAAATAACTTCGAAGCTAACCCGACGGCCCCTACGTATGCCGGTACAGTTGACCCCCGCCTCGACTGGTCGGTGGGCCGGATCGGTATTCCGTATCTGGACTGGGGTCCTGCCCAGACCGCCTGGATCCGGAACCTGGCGAATGGAGGTCCGTACCTGCCCAAAAAGACCGTCCACTACAAGGCCGAAGCCGGCAAATACCAGGCGGCCGGAGGCTGGGGACAGTCCCGGATCGGCAAAAACTATCCGCTGATGCGCTATGCCGACGTCCTGCTGATGGCCGCCGAAGCGGAAGTGGAAGCCGGTACGCTGACCAAGGCGCTGGATTATGTCAACCAGGTGCGCAAGCGGGCCGCCAATCCGGCCGGCTTTGTTAAGAAGCTGGTAGACGAAAAAGATCCGACCAAGGGCTATACCACCGAGAACGCCGCTAATTACGTGATCAAGGAATACCCGACTTCGGCTTTCGCGTCGAAGGATGCGGCGCACAAGATCATCCGCTTTGAGCGTCGCCTTGAACTGGCGATGGAAGGCCACCGGTTCTTTGATCTGGTTCGCTGGGGCATCGCCGATACGGAAATCAACGCGTATCTCCAGACGGAAAGCAAAAAGCGGTCGCATCTGGCCAACACAACGTTCACCAAAGGCCAGGACGAGTACCTGCCCATCCCGATTAACGTTATTAACCAGAGCAAAACCGCCGACGGCAAGCAGGGTCTGAAGCAAAACCCCGGCTACTAACCAGGCAGAGTGCCTTCATGCGTTGGAAAACCCGGTTCGGCTTCGGCCCTGCCGGGTTTTTCTTTTCCTTTTCGCCTAAAAATTTGTAGATTAGTCAGTCAAAAACCTAACTCCTGCCTGCGTGAAACGCCTTTTAGTGCTGCTTGCCCCCTTCCTGCTTCTGCTGACTTCCTGCAAAAAGAAAACGTTGTTTTCCGCCCTGCCAGCCGAAAAAACCGGCATTACCTTCTCCAACCGCATCACCGAAAACGACACGCTTAATATTCTGGATTTTGAATACGTCTACAACGGCGGCGGTACGGCCATCGGCGATTTCAACAACGACGGACAACAGGACCTGTTTTTTACCGGCAATCAGGTAGCCAACCGACTCTACCTCAACAAAGGCGATTTTGCCTTTGAAGACATTACCAAAACCGCGGGCGTGGACGGCAGCGGCAAATGGTGCTCGGGCGTGGCACTGGTAGACATCAACAACGATGGCTGGATGGACATTTACGTCACGGCCACCGTCAGCAAAGTGGCCGCCCGGCGCGAAAACCTGCTTTACGTTAACCAGGGTGCGAAAAACGGGATTCCCACGTTCCGGGAAATGGCGAAAGAATACGGCATTGCCGACGACGGCCACTCGACCAACGCCGCCTTTTTCGACTACGACAACGACGGCGACCTCGACCTGTACGTGCTCACCAACACGACCGAAAGCTACCCCAACGCCTACCACCCCAAGCTCGTCGACGGCTCCTCCCCGACCACCGACCGGCTGTACCGCAACAACGGCATCGACCCGGCCAAAGGGCACCCGGTATTCACCAATGTTTCCCGGGAAGCGGGCATCCTCATCGAAGGCTATGGGCTCGGCCTCAACATTACCGACATCAACCGCGACGGGTGGAAAGACATTTACGTCACCAACGACTACCTCTCCGACGACCTGCTCTACATCAACAACCACGACGGGACGTTCACCAACCGGGCGCAGGACTTTCTGAAACACACCAGCAATTCGGCGATGGGCAACGACATTGCCGACCTCAACAACGACGGCTGGATGGATATTGTCGCGCTGGACATGCTGCCCCGCGATAATTACCGCAAAAAAATGCTGCTGACGGCCAACAACTACCAGTCGTATCTGAACAACGAGGAGTTTGGCTTCGGCTACCAGTACGTCCGCAATACCCTGCAACTGGGGCAGGGCTTCCGGCCCGGCACGACCGAGCCGATTTTCAGCGAAGTCAGCTGGCAGGCCGATATGGCCGAAACAGACTGGAGCTGGACGCCTTCCATGGCCGATTTTGACCACGACGGCTACCGGGACCTGCTGGTGACCAACGGCTTTCCGCGGGATGTGACCGACCGGGACTTCATTGCTTACCGCGAACAAAGCGCCGACATTGCCACCCGCCAAACGATTTTGTCCCAGATTCCGGTGGTCAAAATCAATAATTACGCCTTTCGGAACCGGGGCGACGCGGCGCTTCCTTCGTTCGAGGATGTGACCCAGCAGTGGGGGCTGGCTGTTCCTTCCTTCTCCAACGGGGCGGCCTACGGCGATCTGGACAATGACGGGGACCTGGATTACGTCGTCAACAACATCAACGACTCGGCTTTTGTCTACCGGAACAACCTGATCGAACAGAAATCACCCGGAGCCAACTACCTGCGCCTCCGATTTAAAGGCCCGGACCAGAACCGGCTGGGCCTCGGTGCCTGGGTCGAGCTGACCTACGGCCAGAATCAGAAACAGGTCTACGAACACACTCCGTACCGGGGCTACCTCTCGACGGTCGAAAACGCGGCTCATTTCGGACTTGACACCCACCAGACCGTCGCGCAGGTGCGCATCATCTGGCCGAACGGCAAAGCCCAGACGCTGCGGAATGTCAAAGCCAACCAGGTGCTGACCGTGGATGTGCAGGCCGCAACCGAACCGGCCGCCTTCCCAGTCCCCTCGCCGGGGCAGTGGTTCCGGGACGTGACCGACTCCCTGCGCCTGAACTTTGTCCATTCCGAGCCCGAATACATTGATTTCAACCAGCAGAAACTGCTTCCGCACAAGCTGTCGCAGTACGGCCCGGCCGTGGCCGTGGGCGACGTGAACGGCGACGGACAGGAGGATCTGGTCCTGGGCGGCTCGACCCAGAAGGCCACAACCCTGCGGTTACAGACCGCATCCGGCTCGTTTACCGAAAAGGCTATTACGCCCGAAGGGCCGGCCAAGCCCGAGGAAGACATGGGTCTGCTCCTGTTCGATGCCGACGGCGACACCGACCTGGACCTGTACGTGGCCAGCGGCGGTTACGAAGGCAATCCGAATACGCCCGTTTTTCAGGACCGGCTTTATGTCAATGACGGGAAAGGAGCCTTCCGTCTGCAACAGGGTGCCCTGCCCACCAACCTGACCAGCAAATCCTGCGTCAAAGCGGCGGATTACGACCACGACGGCGACCTGGACCTGTTTGTGGGCGGCCGCGTGGTGCCCAGCCAGTACCCCCGACCGGTTTCCAGCTTTATTTTCCGGAACGACTCCCGTCCCGGTGCGCCCCGCTTCACGGACGTGACCGGCCAGATAGCGCCGGAACTGCTCAACCTCGGGCTTGTCTGCGATGCGCTCTGGACCGATTACGACAACGACGGCTGGACAGACCTCCTGCTGGCGGGCGAGTGGATGCCGCTGACGCTGCTGAAAAACCAGAACGGCAGGCTGGCGGCCAACCCCGCAGCCCAGTCCGCCCTCAGCCCTTACGTCGGCTGGTGGAACTCGCTGGTGGCGGCGGACTTCGACCGGGATGGCGATATGGACTACGCCGCGGGAAACTTCGGCCTCAATTCCCTGAACCGGGCCTCGGAGCAGGAACCGCTGACGGTCTACGCCAAGGATTTCGACAACAACGGCTTCTATGACGCCATTCCGACGGTCTACCTGCCGGACGAAAAAGGCCAGCGGAACGAGTTCCCGTTCTTTGGCCGCGAAGACCTCATCAAGCAGATGATCGTCATGCGGGGACGGTTTCCGATGTACAAAGACTTCGCCGCCGCTTCCATTGACAAAATGCTCAAGCCCGACGAAATGAAAGATGCCCTCGTGCTGAGAGCTACTTATATGAAAACGGCTTATATTGAGAACCAGGGGAACGGCAACTTCAGGGTCCGCGAACTGCCGACCGAGGCGCAGGTGGCGCCGGTGTTCGGGATGCTGGCCGACGACTTCAATCACGACGGCAACCCGGACCTGGCGCTGGTCGGGAACGACTACGGAAACGAAGTGTTCACCGGCCGGATGGACGCCCTCAACGGGCTGCTGCTCCTGGGCGACGGACGGGGAGGCTTCCGGCCGACCAGCGCCGGGACAAGCGGGTTCTACATACCGGGCAACGCCAAAGCGCTGGCCCGGCTGACGCTGGCGGATGGGACGCCCCTGCTGGCCGCCACCCAGAACCGCGGCCCGCTGAAAGTGTTCCGCTGCCCCCACCCCGACCGGATGCTCCGCCTCCAACCGTCGGATGCCGCGGCCATTCTGACGTTCCGGGACGGCCGGAAACAACGGCTCGAATTCGCCTACGGGCACTCGTTCCTTTCGCAAAACGGCCGGAGCGTTTCCCTGCCGGCGGGCGCGGTTAAGGTGGATGTGGTTACCTTTGAAGGAAAAGTCCGCAACGGGCTTCTGTAACGATTTATGCAAAAACGGGTTTATCTTCTAAACAACCTCCGACCATGAACCTCCGCGCTTTTCTGCTGGTATTCCTTTGCCTCGGATGGGCCTCTGTCCGCGCCCAGGAGAAGGCTGGAGAACAGGCACAGGGCCGGAAAATCCGGCGGGAATTCAGCGATTATTATCAGGAAATAACCTACCACGACAGCAAAAACCGGGTGGCTACCATCCGCTCCTATTATTACGACGGGGTAATTTTTGCGGAAGATCACTACGTCGTTCGGCCCACGTACGAGAACTTCAGCGCCAACGACGCCCAGTTGGTACGCCACGGCAGTTCGCGCATCTGGCACCGCAACGGCCAGGTTTACGTCATCGGCGATTACAAGGACAATCAGTTGAACGGTCCGTTTCAGGTCTTTTACGAAAGCGGGGCGCTCAAACGCCGCGAGTTTTACCGCCTGGGCCGGGTCCGGAAGTCCACCTGCTTTACCGAAGACGGGGAAAAGAAGACCTGCGAACCGTTTTATCAGGATGCCTCGTTTCCGGGCGGCAAGAACGAAATGGTCGCCTACCTGCGGTCGCGCCTCAACGACTCCACACGGACGGCCACGCAGCCGCAGTACTTCTACGCGCAGCTGACCATCAACGAAATCGGTCAGGTGGTGCGGGTGCAGCCGGCCCGGCTGACGCCCTCCCTGCCGAGTCGGATTTACCAGGCCCTGCGGGACATGCCCAACTGGAAACCGGCCAGTGTCGACGGCACGCCGTTCATGACCCAGCAGCTGGTTTCGCTCGTCTTTTCCCGCGGGGTCGTCAGTCTGTACAATCCCGTTACGCCGCGACCCTGGCAGGGCCCCACGCGCCGCCCGCGCTCGAACACGATGCGCTCCATGGACGGTTTCTCGTCCGGCTCCGGCATCTGGTCGCCGATGGGTTCTCAGGGAGTAATCCGGTAAGCCTTTTCGGCAACAAAAACGCCCGGTCCACGAGTAAAGTCGTGCAGACCGGGCGTTTTTGTGCCGGACAGCGCTTTAGTCTTTCTCGACTTCGTGCAGCGGCCGCAGGTTTGCCGGAATGCTGTCTTCTTCGGAATACGGGAAAATATCCAGAATTTTGGTCGTGTTAACGTCCGTAATCTCAATCGGAATCAGCATGGTTTTGAGGCTTTCCTCCACGCGTTCGTACGCCTGTTTGGCGTTTTCGGCGTTGACCAGCATCATGTTCACGATGCGTTTTTCGCGGCCTTTGTCGTCTTCGGTGACGTACACGACCTTGCATTTGTACCAGGTGTCGCCTTTTTCGAAGAAGAAGACATCGGCCAGCCGCATGGGCGAGATGGTGGTCACGGAAAAGTTGGGGGTGTTGGCCGCAATTTCTTTATAAAGCCGGGCCTCGGCATCCGTGTACGACACGGCATCAACCAGATACGCCTCGTTGATGGTTTTCAATTTAATCTGATCGCCCCGCTTATCGGTAACAATCTCCTCTTTCTGATAACGAATTTTTCCCTGGAACCAGCTAGGCATGGTGGTAATGAAAAATGAAGAATGAATACTGGCGGTAAAGATAATCGTTTGCCGTTTTGTGTTCGTGCCCGGAAGCCGGTAATTTATCCCAGCCGACGCCCCATCCGACGATTCCGGAGCTTCGTCGGAAAGCGGCTTGCTCCGTCGGCCTCTATTCTCATATTTGCATCAGCCAATCCGATACTCAATGGTGAACGATATGAATCCGAGCTTACCGCATTTTCTGCTGATGGACACCGTTTCTCCGGAAGCCGTGCAGCACTATTTTCAGTTGCTGCTGCTTTCGGTGGGGCTGGTGGCGCTGCTGGCGACCATCTGGTGGCAGGCCGACACGGCCCGCACCGGGGAGATTACCGAAAACCGCCCGGTCGAGGCGTTCGACCATCTGGACATCGGCGGGGCGCTGAACGTCCTGATCACGAGCGGCGAACACCCGTCACTGACCATCCGCGGCCCGGCCCATGCAGTCGCCGCCCTGCGCACCCGGCAGTATGGCAACACCCTCAAAATCGGCCAGCGCTTTCAGTTCTGGCACCGCACCTGCCGCCTGTTTCTGACCCTGACGACGCCGGACCTGAAACGGACGGAAATCTCCGGCGCCAATCTGGTGCAGTTCAAGGAATTCCACAACCTCAGCGCGCTGGAACTCGAAATTACGGGCGCTTCCAGCGTTTCGTTCGAAGGCAAACTCACCACGCTGCTGACCGAAATCACCGGCGCCTCCCGGCTCACGCTCACCGGGCAGGGCCAGCGGCTGAATGCGGAGCTGACCGGCGCCTCCAGCCTGCACGCCTTTGACTTTGCCGTCGAAGATGCCGACATCGAACTGACCGGCGCCTGCAACGCCCGGCTGCACGTGCAGAAGCACCTGTTTGCCGAAGCGGCGGGGGCCAGCAACATCCAGTACCGGGTCCTGCCGGGCGCGGGCGAACCGGCCCTCCGGGTCCGCAGCGCCGGGGCCAGCTCGGTTACCCGTGTCTAATGAGCCACCACCGCGAACGTACTGACTCCGCATGAAATCAATTCTCAGACAAAGTATCTTTCTGGTGCTTGGGGGCAGCCTGCTGACGGCGGTGCTGCTGCGGGCCGATTCGCCGCTGCCTTTTGACTTCCGGCTGCGGCTGGCGGGACTGGCCTTCTGCATCGGCGCCACTATTTTCATCCTGCTGTCGTGGTCGGTGACCTACCTGCTGAACCGTTCGGCGGAGCACCTCACGCCCCAGCAGCTCGTAGCCCGGACTATCTACCTGAGCGCCGGTATCGCGGCCGGAGTGGGCTGCGCGGCCACAAGCATGATTCCCGGTCTGTTCGGCGTGCCGGTGACGCTGAACGACTTCCTGATGAACGCCGGACTGCTGGTGCTCATTACGGCGGGCGTCACGGCCGTTTACTCGCTGCGGACCTTTGTGGAGCGCTGGAAAGCCCTGACACTGATGGAAGAAGGCCTGAAACGGGCCGTTCTGAAAGCCGAATTCGATTCCCTGAAAAATCAGGTCAATCCGCATTTTCTGTTCAACTCGCTCAACATCCTGAGCGCGCTGATTCCGGAAGACAGCCGCCAGGCCGTGCAGTTTGTCGAGCGCCTGTCGAAAGTGTTCCGCTATAGCCTCCAGCATTCGGACCAGAACACGGTCGAGCTGGCGACCGAACTCCGCATCGCCGAATCGTACCTGTTCATTCACCAGACCCGGTTCGGAACCGCTTTCCGGTACACCATTCACCTCTCGGAGGCGGACCAGCGGCGGCAGATCGTGACGCAGGGGCTGCTCACGTTGCTCGAAAACGTCATCAAGCATAACGAATGTTCGCAGGAGAAGCCCCTGCTCACCGAACTTGCCGCCGAAAACGATTACCTGATTGTCCGGAATACCTTTCAGCCCAAAAACCGCCTCCAGGTTCCCTCCAGCGGCATCGGTCTGCGAAATCTGCAGAACCGCTATGCTCAGTTGTCGGACAAGCCCGTCGTGGTGGAACAAACCGAAAGTACGTATTCCGTCAAATTGCCTCTTTTATGAAAATTGTGATCGTGGAAGACGAGCCGCTGGCCGTCAAACGTTTGGAAGCCCTTTTGAAGGAAATAGAACCCGCCGCCGAGATTGTCGGCCGGGTCGAAACGGTGCGGTCGTTTGTCCGCTGGTGGAGCCAGAATCCGCCGCCGGACCTGCTGCTGCTGGATATTCAGCTCGCCGACGGCCTTAGTTTCGAGATTTTTCAGCAGGTCGATGTCCGCACGCCGGTCATTTTTACGACGGCCTACGACGAATACGCGCTGAAAGCTTTCAAAGTAAACAGCGTGGATTACCTGCTGAAGCCGATTGACGAAGACGAACTGCGGAAGGCAATTGCCAAATACCGGGAAGTGCGGCAGGTGGCGGCCTCATCCGGCGACCTGGCCAAAGTGCTGGAAGCCTACGGCGTGAGGCCGGTGTCTTACAAAAACCGGTTTATGCTGCGGCAGGGTGGCCGGTTTGAGGTCGTGGATACGGCGGACGTGGTGTACCTCTACGCCGAAGACAAGGTTGTGTTTCTGGTAACCAGTCAGAACCGCAAATACATTGTGGACGAAACGCTGGACGAACTGGAGGCCAAACTCGACCCGCGGCAGTTTTTCCGCCTGAACCGCAAATTTCTGAGTCACCTGTCGGCCATTGAACGCATCGAACCGCATTTCAACGGCCGCTTCCGCCTCTGGCTGCGCCACCGCCCGGCCGAGGAGGAAATTTACATCAGCCGCGAACGGGCCGACGGGTTTCGGGAATGGCTCAACCACTAAAAAAGGCCGGTCCGTCGAAAACTGACGGACCGGCCTTTTTTACATGTATTTCAAATCGTTGTTTCGCTTCAGTTTGATCACGTGCAGGCCGTTGAGCAGGAGCAGCAGCGGGTAGCAGGGGTCAAACTCGTGCCAGCGAAACCCGCCGAAGTTGGCCCGGCCGCCGAATTTGTGGTGGTTGTTGTGGTACGACTCGCCCATCATCAGAAAATCGAAAGGCAGCAGGTTCTTCGCCGTGTCGTTCACTTTGAAGTTGATGTACCCGTATTTGTGCGCAAACCAGTTGATGATGGCTCCGTGGACCGGGCCCATCAGGTAATGGAACGGCAGCAGGAAGAAAAAAGCCCAGTGCATGTCCAGGTTCTGGTACGCGTAGATGTACACCAGCGTGTACAGGATGCCCCAGCCGAGGCGCACGACCCAGAGGTCGCCGAATTTTTCCATAGCCCCCCAGTACGGCACCCCTTTTTTGAATTTCGGGTCGATGGTGTCGCGGTTGTGGACAATGTCGTTGTAATAGCTCTTGGTCTTCCACATCATATCGAAAAGGTTGTCCGAGAAGTCGGGCGAGTGCGGGTCTTTTTCGGTATCGGCGTACGCGTGGTGCAGCCGGTGCATGATGCCGTAGGCGCGCGGGCTCAGAAACGATGACCCCTGGGAAACGAACGTGATGATATAGAAGACCTTTTCCCAGAAAGGATTCATGGTAAACATCTGGTGAGCGGCGTAGCGATGGAGAAAAAAGGTCTGCATCAGCACCGACAGATACCAGTGCAGCGCAAAGAAAGTAAGAACTAAAGCCATTAGTGGAGACGGTAAATTATTTGCCGCCACAAACCTACCGACCCGACTCATCTTCCGGGCTGACAAAAATCAACCCATCCCCCTGATTTTTGGCAGGAGAAGCACTCCGCGGACAAAAAACCTGACACTGGCCACGGAAACTGTCCACTCCCCAATCGCTCCAATGCCCCTCAAATGGCTATTGTCCAGTGTCTATTGTCCCCCCCTTCTGTAATAAAAAAAGCCCTCTTTCATGCAGAAGAGGGCTTTCCTGTTTCCTTAACCTAAACAATAAGTCGTTTCACTAAAACTCATGCACAATGATTGGGCGGCTTAGTTCACCGCCAGCAGCCGCTTGGGCTGTTCGGTGGCCGTTTTCAGATTGATTTCTTTCGAGATGGTCCCTTCTTTGGACACCACCTGGATTTGGTAAGTACCGTCTTCGAGGTTGCTGACGTCGAATTTGGCGGCCAGTTTCTCCGTTTTCTTGCCGATGTGCTGGCTGTAGACCACCTGCCCGTTGGCATCGCGGATCAGAATCGAGGCCACGATCGACGCTTTTTTCTCGATGTTGACCCGGATGTTGTTGTCCACGGTTTTGTAAGTGCTCACCTGAACGGCCGCCACCTTGGCGGTAATTTTGTCGTCAGACGGTTCCGTGCCGGCGAAGGCCGTTGAGGTGATCAGCAGGGCGGCAAACAGGGCGGAGGTAATGATGTTGGTTTTCATGGCGTTCATGTATTTGTTGTTGTTAATTGTTGTTTCTGTTCGTGTGTTGTTGTTGTTCACTGTTGCCAATTAATAGCCAAAGCCTGTGCCAAAGCGCCATGCTAGAACTTAATCCCTTACATATCAGCTAGTTAACTTTCGGGGAAATTTTGGTCTGCCGAAAAAATGTACGCTTCCGGACATTTTCCGTACAGAAGCGGACAGAAAGTGTCCGCTGTCCGGACTCGGCGCGGGTATCTGCGGCGTTTCAACGAATCGCAACGTCCCGAACGAACGCAGCGCCGTTGGTCAGTAACTGTGCTGGAAGAAAAATAATGGCAGTCGGAGGCTGGACTTTGGTAACGCGCCCGCAAACGGAGCGCTCCCGCTGGAAATGCTTTTTACAGATAAAAATGTGACGCGTCCGGACGTTTGGCGTCTTGATGGGGCAATTTGTTGATGCTAATCTGTATGAATACGTACCTCGCCGTTCATTTCCGGGAGTTTGCCGCTACCGCCAAAGAGTTTGATTCGCTGGTCGAGGCCCACAACCACCTGCTGTTCAAGTCGTCGCTGCTGAAAATGAGCCAGACGGACCTGATGGCCGTCTACCGAAAGTCGGACGGAATGCTGATGGGAACCGTACGTCCGCTCTCTTCCACTCCAGCCGCAAAAGGAGCCCTGAAGCTGGGAAATCTGCTGCGGGAGCTGTTCTGAGTCAGGACTCCGACATCGACCGTACCTCCACCTGGCTCTGGTGATAGACCAGTGAGTACGGCTCCACGCTCTGCGTCAGCCACACGTTCCCGCCGATGATGGAATCGTGGCCGACCACCGTCCGGCCGCCCAGAATGGTCGCATTGGCGTAAATAACTACATTATCCTCAATCGTCGGGTGGCGTTTCTTCTGCGCCATAGACTTGGTGACGTGGGTAGCTCCCAAGGTCACGCCCTGATAAATCTTCACGTTGTTGCCGATCACGGTCGTTTCCCCGATCACGACGCCCGTGCCGTGGTCAATGAAAAACGACTGTCCGATTCGGGCGTTCGGGTGGATGTCGATGCCCGTCTGCGCGTGGGCGTATTCGGTCATCATGCGGGGCAGCAGTGGCACATTCAGTTCCGTCAGCAGGTGCGCCAGCCGGTAAACGGCAATGGCGTAAAAGCCCGGATAGACGGCCAACACTTCCTCGACGCCTACCGAGGCCGGATCATTGGCGGCTATGGCCTGCGCATCCAGCAGCAGCATCTCGTACATGGTCGGCAGGCGATCGAAGAACTGCTCGTTCAGCTCCGCCTTTTTGTCCGGCAGGTTGGTGCCCAGCGGACACAGCAGGCACTCCAGCTGCTGCTTGAGCGCGTGGTACGATTCGGCGATGCCCGCTTCGATGGGCCGACAGTCCTGCGTAATGGGAAACAGGAACCGGATCAGGCTGTCGATAAACCGTCCGACATCCGGTTTGGAAGGCAGACGGTAGCGGTAACTGGCGTTTTGCGTGGTCAGTCGTTCAAAAAAGTACTGTTGTTCAGCCGTTGTCATATAGTCACAAAAAAGCCCTCCTGCGGAGGGCTGTTAATGTCCAGGGAACATAGTGGATTGCCCTCCCCGTTTTGAGGAATTGCTACAACAGCACATTTTCATCTGTCCGTCGGCGCGGCGTCCCATCTTATGCGTAATTCGTTGATACAGAAACAAGAACCTCACCAAAAAGTTCGCTGATCATGAATGGCCTGACCCTTGTTAGTACGAATGTAGAAAACTTCGTCGGAACTGCGATGATCTATTTAAAAAAAACGGCAACGGCCCTGCTGGGCTCCCTGGTGGCAACGGCTCTCTTCGCCTTCGTGGTGTCGATGGCCTGTCGGCCTCGTGATGCGGAAAAAGCAGGTACACCCGCCGCCGACAGCCCAACGGCTGTCCAACTTGTAAACGCGTTTCCTAATCTGACGTTTGAACAACCGGTCGAGTTTACGCATGCGGGAGATGGCACCAACCGGGTGTTTGTAGTGGAGCAGGCAGGGCGCATTCGTTCGTTCACCAACGACCCGGCGGCGAAGTCAGCGGGCGTTTATCTGGATATTCGGGATCGGGTGGAAGCAGGAGGAGAAATGGGATTGCTGGGATTGGCCTTCCACCCGAACTTCCGACAAAACGGGTATTTCTTCGTCAATTACACGAAGAACAACCCGCGCGAAACGGTCATCAGCCGTTTCAAGGCCAGTTCGGCTTCGGCCGATAAAGTAGACCCCGGTTCGGAAGTGGTGCTGCTGAAATTCCGGCAGCCGTACTCGAATCACAACGGCGGCAAGGTCGCCTTCGGGCCGGATGGGATGTTGTACATCGCGACCGGCGACGGCGGCAGCGCCAACGACCCGCAGAACAACGGGCAGAACCGGGCCACGTACCTGGGCAAAATCCTGCGCATCGACGTTAATAAGACCGACAAAGGCAATTACGGCATTCCCGCCGACAACCCGTTTGTCAACCAGTCGGACGCGCTCGGCGAGATTTACGCCTACGGCCTGCGCAACCCCTGGCGGTTCAGCTTTGATCCGCAGACCGGACAGCTCTGGACGGGCGACGTCGGCCAGAACGAACTGGAGGAAATCGACATCGTGACCAAGGGCGGCAATTACGGCTGGCGGATCATGGAAGCCCGCAACTGCTTCAACCCCAAAGCCGACTGCGACCGCCAGAAACTCATTGAACCTATTCACCAGTACCGGCACGGCAGCGACGGCAACTCGGTAACGGGCGGGGTGGTGTACCGGGGCAAGGGCGTATCGGACCTCCAGGGCAAATACATCTTCGGGGATTTTGGCAGCGGCAAAGTCTGGGCCCTGTCCCACAACGGAAAACAATCGACCGGCAACCAGCTCCTCACCAGCAGCGGCGGCAACATCTCGGCCTTTGGCGAAGATGCCAACCGCGAACTTTATGTGCTGGACCACGTGGGAGGAGTAATCCGGAAATTCGGAAATAAATAAATCAGGTAGTTTTTCCCGCCGAACGGGTGGCCTTAGCTAAGGTCACCCGTTCGGCTTTTATAGCGTTTTAATTCGATGGCCGTCCTGGTTATGAATGCATTAACTTGCTATTAAATCGATTGACAAACTTCATTTTTTTGCCCGCTAAATACTAATATTAAGGTAAGTTTAGACCGAATACCATTAAATTAGCGCTCCAGGACCAATCCGGCATCCCTTTTTGAATGAATACACTCGTTGACTTCTTCAGTAAGCTTTTTGATACCAGCGACTGGCCGCCGCGCTGGTACTGCGGCAACTGGACCGACTTTCACGGCTGGCTGTACCTGTTTTCGGACCTGACCATCTGGGCGGCCTACATGGCTATTCCGCTGGTGCTGATCCGCTTCATTATCGTCAAAAAAGGCGTTCCCCTGATTCGGGTGTTCTGGCTTTTCGGAGCTTTCATTCTGTTGTGCGGCTTCACGCACCTGCTCGATGCGACCATGTTCTACTGGCCGGCCTACCGCTTCAACGCCGTCATCCGGTTTCTGACCGGTGTGGTGTCGATTGCCACCGTGATTGCCCTGATCCGGTACTTCGACGAAGCCGTCGGGCTGCGGACCTCGCAGGAATACAACATGGAACTGCGCATCCGGCAGCAGGTGGAACAGGAACTGCGCCGCTCCAACGAGGAATTGCAGCAGTTTGCCTACGTGGCCTCGCACGACCTGCAATCGCCGCTCAAAACGATTGAAAACTACCTGAAACTGTTTGAGGCAAAATACGGCGAGGGCCTCGACGAAAACGGGCACCGCATCATCGACACAACGACGGCCGCCGCCGGGCGCATGCGGGGTCTGATCAACGATTTGCTGGATTTCTCGCGGGTCGGCAACAGCATCGAATTTGAGACGTTTCAGCTCGATGAACTCGTCAGCGAAATCTGTGACGAGCTGCAAAACGACATTGCGCAGACAGAAGCTACGATCGACGTTCCGGCGCTGCCCCAGCTTACGGCGCACCGGATCGACATGAAGCGGCTGTTCCAGAATCTGATCACCAACGCCCTCAAATACCACAAACCCGGCGTGGCTCCGGAGGTGAAGCTGAGCTTCCGCGACGAAGCGGGTTTGTATTTATTTTCCATCAGCGATAATGGGATTGGTATAGAAAAGACGTATTTTGACCGCATATTTCTCATTTTTCAGCGGCTGCATGGCCGGGGCGAATACCCCGGCACGGGCATCGGCCTGGCTACCTGCAAGAAAATTGTGGAGATTTACGGGGGTAAAATTTGGGTCGAAAGTACTGTCGGTGAGGGCAGCACCTTTTATTTCACCCTCCCGAAAATGATAAATCCCTTACGTTACTATGCCCAGGAAAATCAACTGCATTCTGTTGGTTGACGACGACCCCGACGACAATTTTCTGCATCAGTTAATCATTGAGGAATCCGGGCTTTGCAATCACGTTCGGGTGGTTGAAAACGGCATCAAGGCGCTTTCTTACCTGAGGCAGCAGGATACCGATTACATCCGGCCGGATGTGATTCTGCTGGACATTAACATGCCCGGCATGAACGGCTTTGAGTTTTTGCAGGAATACGAAAGCCTTTCTCCGGACCTTCGGGCCCATGTGGTGCTGATGATGCTGACGACCTCGCTCAATCCGGATGACGAGACGCGTGCCCACCGATTTGCCAATGTCCGTGGTTACCGCAACAAACCCCTGACCCGGGACATGCTGGAGAATATTGTCGAGACTTATTTTTCGTAAGCTCCCGCTGAACGCTATTTGTTAATCGGGAATTATCTGTAACTTCCCGGTTAACAATCTGTTACCATGTTCCGTTTTCCTTACCGAACCTTCCTTCTGCTGGCTCTTCCCTGCCTGCTGTCCGGCTGTTTTCGTCGCTGGGCCATGAGCGAACGCGAGATTACGGCTCACTACGCCAGCCGCCCGGTAAAGCCCCGTTTTGTAACGATCGAAAATGACAGCGTCCGGCTGTTCTGTGCCAGCGTCGGGGCCGACACCCTGCCGCCGCTGCTGCTGATTCATGGCGCGCCGGGGGCCTGGTACGGCTATCTGCGGATGCTGGACGACAGCCTGCTCCAACGCCATTACAACCTGATTTCCGTCGACCGGCCCAACTACGGCAAATCCCGCAAGCGCCGCCACCGCACCATCACGTCCATCGACCGGCAGGCGCACGCCATCGCGCTGGCGTTGTCGGCCAACCGTTCCGGCAGGCCGGCGCTGGTGCTGGGCCGCTCGTTCGGCGCTCCGATCGCCGCCCGGCTGGCGATGCTTTACCCCGACAAGGTCCGTCATCTGGTCATGGTAGCCCCGGCCATCGACCCCGACCGGGAGAAATTCTGGTGGTTCTCGGGCTGGGCTCGCTTCCCGCTCGTCCAGCTTTTTCTGCCCCGCCAGCTCAACACCGCCACGGCCGAGAAGTATTCTCACGTGAAGGAGCTGAAAAAACTAACCCCGCACTGGCCCCAGCTGCGCGTTCCGACGACGATTTTACAGGGCGGAAAAGACTGGATTGTGGACCCGGCCAACCTCGACTTTGCCCGTCGGCAACTGGCCGGAAAGGACACCGAATTCTTTATCCTTCCCGAAGCCGGTCACCTGATTACCAGCTCGCACCCCAGCCTCGTCCGTGAACTGCTGCTGCGCTGCACCGACGAGCCCCTGCCCGGTGGCGGCGCGGAGCTTTCGACCGTGGCCGACAAAGCGCCGTACTGAATTCTGGCCTTGCCTGCGCTTCTTTGCGATTTCTTTGCGACTTTGCAAAAAAACGCCCATTCATGATTACGCTTACCGACATCGAAGCGGCTCACGACCGCATCCGGCCGCATATCCACCGCACGGCCGTGCTGACCAACCGAACCATCAATACCCTCGCCAGGGCCGATCTTCATTTCAAATGCGAAAATTTTCAGAAAATCGGGGCCTTTAAAGCCCGGGGCGGCCTCAACGCCGTGCTGCAGCTTACGGCAGAACAGCTGAAAAACGGGGTCACGACCCACTCGTCCGGCAACCACGCCCAGGCCATTGCCTACGCCGCCCGGCAGGTGGGCACCCGGGCATACATCGTGATGCCCCGCACGGCTCCGCAGGTGAAGAAAGACGCCGTCCGGGGTTACGGAGCCGAGGTCATTGAATGCGAACCGACGCTGGACGCCCGGGAAGAGGGCGTCCGCAAAATTATGGAACGGACAGGCGCCGAACTGGTCCACCCCTTCGACGACGACCGGGTAATTGCCGGACAGGCAACCGCCGCCAAAGAGCTGCTTGAAGACGCCGGCCCGTTCGACGTATTGCTGGCACCGGTAGGCGGCGGCGGCCTGCTGAGCGGCACCGCTCTGGCCGTTCACTACCTGAGTCCGCAGACGCGCGTGGTGGCCGGAGAACCCGAAGGTGCGGCCGACGCCGTGCTGTCGTTCCGGAGCGGAAAAGTGGAGAAAGCCCCGTTCGTCAACACCATCGCCGACGGCCTGCTGACCACACTCAGCGACCGGACCCTGGCCATCATCCGGGAGCACGTGGCCGACATCCTGACCGTCTCGGACCCTGAAATCGTGGCGGCCATGCGGCTGATCTGGGAGCGGATGAAAATCGTCATCGAGCCCTCCTGTGCCGTGCCGCTGGCGGCTGTTCTGAAGCATAAAGACCACTTTGCCGGGCAGCGGCTAGGCCTCATCCTGACCGGCGGGAATGTGGATCTGGGGAAGCTACCCTTTTAATAAAACAATAGCCATTGGAAGACGTCAAACAAGACGCTTCTCAAAGTGTTTTCTATATTGTCGTCCAAATCCTCACTCCAATGGCTATGTTCTCACCTTCCTACGAAACCCAGCAGGCAATTCTTGACACCATCCACCGCCTGTTTATCTATACCGACAGCCGCAACTGGAACGCGCTGAAAGACTGTTTTCAGGAGGCGTTCGTGCTCGATTATTCTTCCATGAATGGCGTGGCGCCCATGACTACAACACCCGAGCAGGTAATCGACAACTGGAGTAATTTTTTGCCGGGTTTTGAAGCCACGCACCACCAGATCAGCAACCCGATTATCCGGCTCGAAGGCTGGCGGGCGTCGGCTTTCTGTAACGGCACGGCGGCCCATTTCTTACCCAACCCGTCGGGGCAGAACGTCTGGACCGTCTACGGCACGTACGATTTTGAGTTGCAGCAGAACAACGCCCAGTGGCGGGTTTCGAAAATGGCGTTCCGGTTCAAATTCCAGGACGGCAACCTGCAGCTCGCCGACCTCGCCCGGCTGGCGATGGGCAACAAAGTAGCCCAGGTCTAATTTGCCGATACGGCCTTCAGCCCGACGATGGAGCCGATCAGCAGGAAAATGAAGAAAAGCCGCCAGAATTCAGCGGGTTCGCGGAAAAGCAGCATTCCCGTAATGGCCGTCCCGACGGCTCCGATGCCGGTCCAGACGGCGTAGGCGGTCCCGATGGGAATGGTCTGGATGGCTTTATTCAGCAGGAGAAAGCTGAGCGTGATCGAAACCAAAAAAGCCAGGCTCCAGCCGGTATTTCTGAAGTTATCCGACAATTTCAGACAGGTGGTGAAGCCGACTTCAAACAGTCCGGCCAGGATTAGGAGTAGCCAGGGCATGGAAAACAGGGTGGTTAAGCGGCGAAGTTAAACACCGGACATCCGTGGGTAGTTAATCAGGAGCGAAAAGTTAGCTTATGTCCTCCCGCTTCGAACGTTTCCGTCACCGTCTGCATGAGATCATCTTTGAAGCCGATACCTGGGCGGGTCGGGCCTTCGACGTGGCCTTGCTGGTCCTGATCGGGCTGAGTGTGGTCACGGTAATTCTGGAAAGCGTGCCGAGTTTCCATCACCGGTACGGTCTGCTTTTTCTCCGGGCCGAGTGGTTTTTTACCCTGATATTTTCCATTGAATACGTCCTGCGGCTGCTGGCCGTCCGGCGACCGCTCCGGTACGTTTTCAGCTTTTTCGGGCTGGTGGACCTGATGGCGCTGCTGCCCACGTACGTCAGCCTGTTTGCGGTGGGCGGCTATGAACTGCTGGCGGTGCGGATTCTCCGGCTGATGCGCGTCTTCCGGATTCTGAAGCTGGGTGAATACACCAGCGCGGCTGAACTGCTGATGTATTCGCTGCGCGAAAGTCGGGCCAAGATCATCGTTTTCTTCCTGTTTCTGCTGGGGCTGGTCATTACCCTCGGCTCCCTGATGTATGTCATCGAAGGCCGCACAAATGGGTTTGAAAGCATTCCGCTGAGCATCTACTGGGCCGTTATCACCGTGACCACGGTCGGCTACGGCGACATTGTACCCAGCACGGCGCTGGGAAAAATCATTGCCACCCTGATCATGATTCTGGGATACGCCATCATTGCCGTGCCGACCGGCATCGTGACCGTCAGCATTGCCCGGGCGGCCCAGCGCGGCGTCTCGACCCAGGCCTGCCCCAACTGTTCGCGGCAGGGCCACGACCCCGACGCCCGGTTTTGCAAGTATTGCGGAGAAAAGTTGTAAATTTTGGCTTAAAGTTTAGGGTTTATAGTTGCTCCGCTAGGCCAGGAAAAAGCGGAGCAACCATAAACTATAAACTCTAAACCATAATTCAACGCCCCCTTGCTAACCCCTCTCCTCTGATGAAACGTATCCTTGAAAACAAGCATCCGCTGGCGATTCGCTGGTTTCACTGGGTCAACTTCCCGGTGCTGGCGGTCATGATCTGGAGCGGACTCCTCATCTACTGGGCCTACCCGGCTTACCGGATTCAGGTCGGCGACACGGTCCTCGCCAAGTTCTTCCCGAACTGGTTTTTCAATGCGCTCAAACTCCGCCGTCGGCTGGCGGAAGGCATGGCCTGGCATTTTGTCTTCATGTGGCTTTTTACCGTCAACGGCCTGCTGTACGTGGCCTATACGGCTTTTTCGGGCGAATGGCGACACCTGCTGCCCAACCGCCACTCGTTCCGCGAAGCCTGGCTCGTTCTTCTCCACGACCTCGGTATCCGTAAAAGCGCCCCCGTATCGGACAAATACAACGCCGCCCAGAAAATCGCGTACACGGCCATTGTCCTGATGGGTATCGGCTCGGCCCTGACCGGCTTTGCCATTTACAAACCGACCCAGTTTGCCGGGTTGACGGCCTTGCTGGGCGGCTACAAAACGGCCCGCCTACTGCATTTCGCCCTGACCATCGGGTATGTGCTGTTTTTCGTCGTGCACATCCTGCAAGTGATCCGGGCAGGCTGGAACAATTTCCAAAGCATGGTTACGGGCTTTGACGTTGTCAGGGAAAACGAGCAGCCCGTCATTTCAACTACCGACCGCAACCCGACCGTCTGACATGGAGCCGACTACCCCCAATCCCATCGACCCGCAAGAATCCCTAACCCCGGACCAGCAGATTCGCCGCCGGACGCTGAAAGCCTTCGCGCTCTTCGGACTGGGAGCGGCCGTTCCGTACGGCGTCTGGAAATGGCTGACAACGTCGCCCCGAAGCGGCGGCATTCCGGGCCCGCTTCGCGAAGTGCTGCAGGCCAACGAGCAGCTGGCGGAAACCTATTTTCGACCCGCGAGTATGGCGCCTACCTTCCCGGTCGAGCGGGCGGTGCCCTCGCCCCGCGTCAACGGCTGGGATGGTCTGAAAACGCCCATTCCGGAGGACTGGTCGCTGCAGGTCCGGCAACCGACGGGTGCGCAACTAAGCGTTTCGCTGGACGACATCCGGGCGCTTCCCCGGCACGAGATCGTGTTTGAATTCAAATGCATCGAAGGCTGGAGCCAAATTCAGCACTGGGCGGGCGCGCGGC
Organism: Tellurirhabdus rosea; assembly: GCF_026278345.1. NCBI lineage: Bacteria > Pseudomonadati > Bacteroidota > Cytophagia > Cytophagales > Spirosomataceae > Larkinella > Larkinella roseola. Next base: position 4,866,870 of record NZ_CP111085.1, on the reverse strand, counting down.
TTTCGGACTTTGTGGCCCATTACGGCCTCGGAACCCGTACCGGCCGGAAGGCCCAAAGCGAGGCGGACTGGTACCGCTACGTCGGCATGGAAACGCCCGATCACGGCTATTACGTCGGCATCGACATGCCCAGCGCCCTGCACCCGCAGACTCTGCTGGCCTACGAGATGAACAACCAGCCGCTGACGGCTCCGCACGGCGCTCCGCTTCGGCTCATCATTCCGGTCAAGTACGGCGTCAAGAATCTCAAACGCATCGGCACGATTTTCTTCGCCGACGAAAAACCGCGTGATTTCTGGGCCGAGCGGGGCTACGACTACCACGTGGGGCTATGACCGGGCGTAGAGTTTCTGGTCCAGGTACGTTTCCAGGCTGGTTTCTCCGCGCTGCGGGGCAATTACATCGTGCTGGAGGACTTCCAGAAAAAAGGCCCCTTTGTCGTACAGATTGCGGTCGATGAGTTTCATCAGCGGCAAACCGGATTTCGCCAGCCCCAGCGGAATCCGGCGAACTTTTCCGTTGGGGTTGACATGCCGCTGAATAAGTTCGTTGATCTGGTGGCGCGAATACACCTGCCGCCCGCCCGCTTCGACGACGCTGTTCGGCTGGCCGATGCTTTCCACGATAACGCGGGCGAGATCGCCTTCGTAGATGGGATTGGTGAGGTGCCTGCCGTCGCCCGGCGTGACCAGCATGCCTTTTTTTGCCAGATCAATCAAATCCGTAAACGCACTGAACAGAGCGGGCGGCTTGATGATGCTGTAGTCCAGACCGGAGGCGATGATCTCCTGCGAAAAGCGGTGGTGGACGGCGAAATAACGCAGATCCGGGTAGTTTTCGGCCCCAAGCGCGGAGACGTACACAAACTTCCGGACGTTCTGCCGCCGGGCTTCCTGCAATAGCCGCGCGTTCGCCCCGTAATCGACCTCTTCGAATCCGGCCCGGCTGCGGTCGTTGAGGGAGACACTTTTGCCCAGCGTCGAAACGACGATATCGATGCCCGCGCAAAGTCCGCTGACGTCATCCGGTTTCGTGGCATCGCCGGTGATGAACTGCTGCACAAAAGGCTTTAGCCTCTCCGCTTTCTGCGGATTGCGGACGAGCGCCGTGACGGCATACCCGGCCCGGTGCAGTTCCTGCGCAACTTTTTGGCCAAGATTGCCGGTGCCGCCGACGAGAAGGACAGTGGACATGGGAGGCGAGGTAGGGTTTTGCCAAAGATAAACACCGGTTGTAATTTCCGGTTAGTTTGGGTAGTATTGTTTACCACTTTATCGCCGGATCAGATGGTGACCATCAAGCAGGAAACCCCCAGACGCCGAAAGCGGGTTCCCTCCTATCTCGTGTACGAAACGCTCAACGGACGCGCCCTTTACTACCGGGGCTACAAGGAAGTATTGTCTGGCAAAAAGACGTTCGAAGAGATCATGGGCAGTAGTTCGTTGCAGGCGGCGCTGGTTACAGCAATTGTTATGCTTTTAGGCCGCACAATCAACAGAAAGAAGTATCTGGTAGCTACCAATGAGGCGGGTCTTCACATTGACAAAGGAAATAACTTCGCCAACGACATTGCCATTTACGAAAAGAAGGGGCTGACATTGTCCAACACCTACTTCCAGACTCCGCCCAAAATTGCCATTGAGGTCGATGTTCGCATTGATTTGGAACAGTATGCTACGCGCGAACAGAATTACATTCACGACAAAACCGACCGGCTGCTGGCGTTCGGCGTCGAGCGCGTCATCTGGATTATGATCAATCCCAACAAGGTTCTGGTTGCCAGCCGGAATGCCGATTGGATTACGCATAATTGGGACGTTTCGGTGCCCGTTCTGGACGAGGTGACGTTCAATCTGGCCGATCTGCTCCGGGAAGAGGGAATTGCCTTCTAGCCCACGGTTTTAACCGTGGGTCCGAACGGTTTCAATTGCAGGTTCAAACGGTTTGGGCGCTACGTCCAAACAGTGGGAATCAAAGACAATTCAATCCAGCCGCAGGGCATCCACCGAATATCCCAGCCAGTCCGCCAGTACCTCCACAATCACATTATGATCCTCCCGCTGCGGCAGACCGGACACGGTGATGGTGCCGATGCAGCCCGCTCCCCGCAACTTTATGGGAAAACAGCCGCCGTGCGTGGCATAATCGCGATGCTCGACGCCCACTTTTTCGGTCAGTGTGGTGTTCTGCTCCTTGAGCTTTAGACCCAGCGCGTAGGAACTCTGGTGAAAACGGGCCGTGGTGTTCCGTTTCCGGCGTATCCAGTCGGCGTTGTCGGGCGTGGTGCCCGGCATAGCGAAGAAAAACAGGGGCTGGCCGTGCAGGCTGATGTCGATGGCTGCCGCCGCTTGTCGCGCCTCCAGTTCCTTTTTCAGGCGGTTGCCCAGTTCCCAGGCCGTGTCGGCGTTGAACTGCTCAAACTGGAGGGTTTCTTCCTGAACAGCAATCCGCTCGATATCAGTCATACGGTTAGAAAGACGTTAATATACATTGGGCTTGAAACGGGCCGCGTCCAGAATCGACCACAGGTGAATCACCCAGCCCAGAAGGAAAAACCAGAGGATTCCGGCCAGCACGAAATGCAGAATCGCCATGCCCAGACGTCCCTGCAACAATTGTCCTAAACCCGGAATAAAAAAGCTACAAAGGGCCGCTATTACATTGCCGCCTGAACCCTGACCTGCCATCGTGATTTGTTGTTTTGGATAGTATACCGCTAAACTACAGACTGCTAGAAAAATATGCCGGAGACTTCCATCCCCGGCATATTTTCGGTGTCAGTGGTCCGCAGGCTATTTAAAGTCCGAGTACCCGTTTGTTGAATTCTTCGTCGGCACCCGTTCCGGCAAAGTCATCAAACGCCCGTTCGGTGACGCGGATGATGTGGTTATCAATGAACGGAGCGCCTTCGGCCGCGCCCTGTTCGGGGTGCTTGATGGCGCACTCCCATTCCAGCACCGCCCAGCCGTCGTAATCGTACTGTGCCAGTTTGGAGAAGATGCCCGCAAAATCCACCTGCCCGTCGCCCAGCGAACGGAAGCGGCCCGCACGCTCGACCCAGCCCTGGTAACCGCCATAGACGCCCTGTTTGCCCGTTGGGTTGAACTCGGCGTCCTTCACGTGGAAGGCGTAAATCCGGTCGTGGTAGAAGTCGATGAACTGGAGATAATCCAGTTGCTGCAGCACGAAGTGGCTCGGGTCGTAGTTGATGCCCGCGCGCGGGTGGCCGTTGACGTATTGCAGGAACATTTCGAAGGTCACGCCATCGTGCAGGTCTTCGCCGGGGTGCAGTTCGTAGCCCACGTCCACACCCGCTTCGTCGAAGGCGTTCAGGATCGGCAGCCAGCGGTTGCCCAGTTCCTGGAAAGCAGTCGTCACCAGACCCGCCGGGCGCTGCGGCCACGGATAGACAAACGGCCACAGCAGCGCGCCGGAGAACGTCACGTGCGAGGTCAGGCCGAGGTTTTGGCTGGCTTTGGCGGCCATCAGAAGCTGGTTCGTCGCCCACTCCTGCTGCGCCTTCGGGTCGTTGGCGACTTCGGCCGGACCGAATCCGGCGAACATCTCGCGGTAAGCCGGGTGAACCGCGACGAGTTGCCCCTGCAGGTGCGTCGATAGTTCGGTGATTTCCACGCCGATGTCGCTCAGCTTTCCTTTCAGTTCGTCGCAGTACGTCTGGCTTTCCGACGCCTGCTTGAGGTCGATGACGCGCGGGTCCCAGGTCGGCAGCTGAATGCCTTTATAGCCGAGGTCGGCCATGTATCGGGCAATGGATTCCAGGTTGTTGAAGGGTTCAGAGTCGCCCAAAAACTGCGCCAAAAAGACGCCGGGGCCTTTCATTGTTTTCATTGATAATTGAGTGATTTAGTGATTGAGCGATTGAGCGAGAGCATCAGGCATTTTTTGCCTTGTTACGGGATTTTGCCAACAATCTTAACAACTGTGTCCCCTCATCGATCAAATCGCTCAAACGGGTTTCGGGTATAATTGTGGTTTCAATTAGAGTTTCCAGCCAAAACAGCGCCTCATCCAATTCTTCAACCACAATACTGATTTTGGCGAAAAATTCATTCTGACTACGCGCCCGCCGGACGGCCCGGTAATTGGCAGCAGAGGATGAAGCACAGCGAAGGAGTTGTTTTCCAAAATGCTGTGCTTCAAATGAGGGAGGGAGTGAGCGAAAGACCTGAACACAACGCAGCATGAACGCTTTCAGGCGCTTTTCAACTCCATCAGCGAATTCACCTTTGTCAATTCTGACCGGTACCATAGGTTTAGACAGATTTCACACTCAATCACTCATTCGCTCAATCACTCAATCGAAATCCAGCCCTGCTTCCTGTTCGATTCCAGGATTTTTTCGCAGATGAGCAGTTCGCGGTAGCCGTCGGCGAAGGTTGGGAAGGTCGGGTTTTCGGGCTGTTTGCCGGCGGCGATGGCCTCGTAAACCTCCTTGAACATCTGCTTCGAGGTGTCGGGGAAACCTTCGTTGTGGCCGCCGGGGAACGAGATGACCGAGCGGGCTTCGGCATGCACCAGGGCCGGGTCGCGCATCAGGTTTTCGTTAAAGCCGTCGCGGTTGCCGATCCACATTTCGTTCGGCGCCTCCGAGTTCCAGGCGAAGGTTTTCTTCGAACCGGCAATTTCCAGTTTCATCTGGTTCTTGCGGCCCGCCGACACCTGCGATACCGTGATGACGCCCCGGTTGCCGTTGTCGAAGCGCAGCAGCACGTTGGCGTGGTCTTCGGTGTTGATGGGCACGTCGGCGTAGTCCTCCGGCTGCAGCATCTTGCCCGAATACGTCTCGACCGGCTTCAGCGGCTTCTTGCGGGTTTTGTGAATCGTGTTGAAATCGGCCATCACCGCCACCGTTTTCAGGCCCGTGATGTATTCGATGATGTCCATCAGGTGCGAACCGATGTCGGCAATCGCGCGCGAGTCGCCCGACTTGTCCGGTTCCAGACGCCAGTTGTAGTCCGTTTCGTAGAACAGCCAGTCCTGAAGGTACGAACCGATGATGCTGTACACCTCGCCCAGTTCGCCCTTCTCGCGCATGACCTTCATCTGGCGGGCCAGCGGGTAGTAGCGCAGGTTGAAGTGCACGGCGTTGACCAGCCCGGATTTGGCGGCCAGCTGCACCAGTTCCTCGGCTTCGTGCAGGTCCTTGGCCAGCGGCTTTTCGCAGATGACGTGCTTCCCGGCCTCCAGCGCGGCTTTCGACTGGTTGTAGTGCAGGAAGTTGGGCGTACAGATGTGTACGGCCTGAATATCCTCCTGCTTGAGCAGTTCTTCAAACGTGTAGGCGCGTTCGATCCCGAGCTGCGCGGCTTTGCTCTCGGCCAGTTCCTGACTCACTTCGCACAGGGCGGCAACTTCAACATTCGGCAAGCGACGGAGGGCTTCGATATGGGCAGGCCCGATGAAGCCCGTACCCACTACGCCAACTTTAATTTTCTGCATTTCAGTGGTTTAGATGGTTTTAACTAAAGACAAGAATTGTTTTGAGTAGTTGAGTGAATGAGCGATTGAGTGGCCTTGCGAATTGGGTAATAGCTTCACTAAATGTAAGAGCGGCGTAGTCGCTCAATCACTCATTCACTCAATCACTTAATGAATAAACTTCGTCCACTTCTCATCCGACTGGCTGGAGGTGATTACGGTGTCGATGAATGCGAGGCCGCGGACGCCGTCTTCCACGCCGGGGAAATCGTACAGCGGGTCGGGCTGCTGGCCGTTCATGTGCGCTTTCACGGCGAAGGCGAAGTTGCGGTAGATGTTGGCAAACGCCTCGAAAAAGCCTTCGGGGTGACCGGCCGGTACCCGGACATGGGCGTTGGCCGCGGCCGAGAGCGCATTTACCTTCGGCCGGATGATCCGCTGGTCTTCCTGCGACTTGAACTTGAGCGTGTTCGGCTCCATCTGGTGCCACTCCAGACCGCCCAGTTCGCCGTAGACAAAGATTTTGAGGGAGTTTTCTTCCCCGTTCGAAATCTGGGAAGCGTGCAGCACGCCCTTCGCGCCATTGTCGAAACGGAGGAGCACGTTCCCATCGTCGTCGAGCTGGCGGCCCGGCACGAAGGTCGTCAGGTCGGCGCAGAGTTCGCTGATTTTGAGGCCGGTGATGTATTCGGCCAGGTTTTCGGCGTGCGTGCCGATGTCGCCCATACAGCCCGCCGCGCCCGATTTGGTCGGGTCGGTCCGCCAGATGGCCTGTTTGTAATCGTTGCCTTCTTCGAACTTCGACAGCCAGCCCTGCGGATATTCCACGACCACCTTCCGGATGGCTCCCAGTTTGCCACTGCGAACCATGTCGCGGGCTTCCTTCACCATCGGATAGCCGGTATAGTTGTGCGTCAGGCCAAACACCAGCCCGGACTTCTTCACGATTTCGGCCAGTTCTCTGGCTTCTTCCAGATTCAGCGTCATGGGCTTGTCGCAGATGACGTGGAAACCGTTTTCGAGGGCCATTTTGGCGGGCGGGAAGTGCATGTGGTTGGGCGTCACGATGGAGATAAAATCCATGCGAACGTCCTCGGGCAGCTCCTTCTCCCGCTGAATCATCTCTTCAAAACTAGCGTAGACCCGGTCTTCGGGCAGGTAAAACGCGTGGCCGGCAGCTTTTGATTTTTCGGGCGACTGGCTAAAGACGCCACAGACAAGTTCAATTTCGTTGTCGAAGGCAGCGGCCCGGCGATGAACGGCGCCGATGAAGGCATCCAGTCCGCCGCCGACCATGCCCATTCGCAATTTTCTGTGAACCATGGTGGATTTAGGGTTTATAATCGTTTAAGTCAGAAAAAGTGGACTTCTACCACAGAAAGGCTGTTATTGTGGCGGGAAAATTAAAGCATTAATTCGTATCGCCCAAATAAGCGCGTCCCCAGTACGTATCCTATGTCAGCCACCCGTATGCCCCGTACCTTCCGGAAAACCCTCATCCTGCTCCTGCTGCTGTCTGCTATCCCGGCGCTTTACTTTGCCAGCCGTAATTATAAGAAAATCAACCACTTCGGACTCAAGTCCGTTTCCCTTTCCGGCTCCACCTCCAACGGCCCTTCCGACGCCCGGAGCTTCAGCGTACCCGCCGAACCGGACACGGCCCGCCCGCCTGCCGCCGATGAATTGTTTGCCAAAGGGCAGGGAAATGACCCAAAACTGTCCGGGGCCGACAGCCGGGGCCGCCGTTTTACGACCGAAACTGCCCCGCGCCTGCCGCTGGCGCCGCTCCGGAAGTTTCCCCGGCAGGCCGACAACCAGTACCGGCTGACTGAGCAGAATGCCGAGGCCGCTTTTCTGGTGGGCCGCTTTCCGCCCATCCAGACCGGACGGCAGAAACTGCTTTATTTCGGTCCCACCTACCCAAACACGCCGTACGCCCTGCACCAGAGCCGGGGTCTGTTGACCAGCGGCACCGTCCGGTCGGGCGTGCCGGGCGCGAGCGGCCCAACCCAGCACTGGATTATTTACGGCGGTCCGCTTTACAACGCGGCGGCCGTTTCGGCCCAGACCCATCTTCCGCTGGAAGTCCGGCGGCAGGCGGCGGCCTGGGCCGGCAAGTCTTCGTTTGAGTTCCTGAAACGACCCATTCCGGCCGACGTGGCCAGCGTCGTGACCAATGAGCCCATGTTTCCGGACAACGAACAGACCCTGATGGAAGTCGGCCGCGACCTCTACGGGCAATGGCGGGCCGAGGCTAATCCGCCCTGGAAATACCTCATTCTGGACATTGAAGGCGGAAAAGAACGGCATGGCGACTGGATGCGCGAAGTCGGTTTCGTGGCCGGAAATGTGCAGAAAGGCCTGATGAACGCGTATCGCCAGGACCGCAACCGGCCGCCCTACGCACCTGTCTGGATCACCTACGGCATCTGGAGTTTCGACGTCCGGTTCGATCTTTTCAGTCAGTACAAAAACGGCCTTCCGGGCTATTACACGGGGTATCCGCCCGCGTTCTCGCCCCTGAACGAAGGGCTTTTTGAAAGCCTGCGGACCAGCCGGGGCGCGATTTCGATGGACAGCTACGTCAAGTGCGTCTGGCCCTTGCAGAGCGATTTTTTCCAGCGGGACAGCCGGGATCGGGTCGTGATGCAGAACGGGCGCCCGGTCATCAGCCGGGCTACGCAACCGTACCGCTTCGCCGGGCGGACCTACCCCATCAGCGAAGGCGAGGCCGAACACATGCTGCATGAGACCTACGGCACCTTCGGCAAGATTCAGGCGATGCTCTGGCACCTCAACGGCAACCAGTACCCCGAACGGACCGACAGCCGCGCCGCCCGCTACAAAGGCATTGAACTGGCCACCTGGGAGCGCCACACGCAGGAACTGGGGGTGTTTATCTCCGAACTGACGGTTAACAATCCGTACAATTACCGGCCCGTGCCCGGCTGGATGCTCGAAGGGCTGGGGCTGCTGAAGATGTTTCTCGGCCGGTATTACCTGCACTGGTCATTTCCGTCGGAGCCGCAGCCTGGGCAGACCGACCCGGCCCCGGACTCCGAAATTCCCGGTTCGGGCAGTCGGGAAGCGTTTCTGAAAGCGGCCCACCGCATGAGTCTGGTCCGCGATGCGTATGATGCCGATGGCGAATGGCTGTTTTTCAAACACGCCTACGTCGAGCGCAACAGCATCGAGGGCGAACATTTCCACCAGAAGCCGCTGGTTTTTGGCAAGCTGTACACAGACGCCAAAACCGGCAAGCCCTGCCTGGCCATCACCGGCTGGTTTCCGGCGCAGCGGGACAACGAAAGAACCACGCTCCGCATCTTTGTGAACAACGGAAAGGCCCAGTCGGCCGCCTATCCAATTGTGCTGACCGGCCGCGACGCCGCCGCCGTGCGCTGGCAGTTACCGGACAACTTCCGGGGCTTGCGAGCCCGCGACGTGTACTGCGCCTTCCGGGACCTGGGCGATGCGGGGCGTATATGGCGGGGCGATCTGCGCGAAAAAGTCCCGGGCAACCTCCGCGTTCCGGCCGATTTTCGGCGTTAGGTTGTTTATTTCCATATATTTTGAAAAATTTGCACAAATCGCATCGTTAAATATCGAATGCCAACAGGCTTTTACGTTTAATCAAAACCCTTCTCCTAACACTCATGACAACACTCCAGGTAAATCAAAGCCGGCTCTTTAACGCAAGCTGCTTTGCGCTTATCACGACGGCCTTCTCGTTTAGTATCCGGGCGGGGATTCTGCCGCAGCTAGGCACGTCCTTCGGGCTTTCGGCCGAGCAATTGGGTTTTATCAACTCCATGTGGTTCGTTGGGTTTCCCATTTCCATGATTATCGGTGGGCTGGTGTACTACTCGGTAGGGCCTAAAATCATCATGCAGGTGGCATTTCTCTGCCACGCCCTTGGCATTCTGCTGACCATCTACGCCGGCGGCTACTCGACCCTGCTCATTTCCACGCTGTTCATCGGGATTGGTAACGGCTGTACCGAAGCGGCCTGTAACCCGATGATCGCCGATATGTATTCCGGGGAGAAGATGAACAAGATGCTTAACCGCTTCCACATGTGGTTCCCGGGCGGGATTGTCATCGGTAGCCTTATCTCGGATTTCATGACCAAGGCCGGTCTGCCCTGGCAGGCTCAGATCTGGGTCATCCTGATTCCGACGCTGATCTATGCCTTCCTGTTCTTCGGACAAACCTTCCCGACGGCTAAAATGGCGGCTTCTACGTCCCTCTCCAGCAACTTCAAGGCGATGTTGAGCCCGCTGTACCTGTTTATGTTCTGCTGCATGGCCCTGACCGCCATCAGTGAGTTCGGTCCGCAGCAGTGGGTGGGTCTGATTATGGCCAAAAGCGGCGCGCAGCCCATGTGGATTCTGGCTCTGACCACCGGCCTGATGGCGATTGGCCGCTTCTTCGGCGGCCCTATCATCCACCGGCTCGACCAGACGGGCGTTCTGCTGGGCGGGGCTGTTTTCGCGGCTCTCGGTATTTACCTCTTCAGCACCCAGACCGGCGCGATGGCCTACGTGGCCGCGGTGTTCTTTGCACTGGGCGTTTGCTACTTCTGGCCCACGATGGTTGGTTTCGTCGCCGAGCGGATTCCGGCCAGCGGTGCTCTGGGTATGTCGATCATTGGTGGCGTAGGAATGTTCTCAACGTCCATCTTCCAGCCGATCATCGGTGGCTGGATCGATGCCGAGCGGGCTGAGAAAGCGACGTCCGGCCTGACAGGCGATGCCCTTGAGCTGGCCGCTGGACAGGCAACGCTGATGAAAATGACGTCTTTCCCGCTCATTCTTATTGTTGCCTTTACGCTGCTGTTCTTCTGGATGCGCAACCGCAAGGCCGGTCGCGTGGACGAGAAAGCGCTGGCCCAGCAGCCGCAGCTTTAATATGCAGTCGGTAACGCGCCGATGAGCTATTGATAAAATCTCCCCGGAACGGCGTTCCGGGGTACAAACCCCGCCAAACCGGCGGGGTTTTCTTTTTATTTCATTGCTGTATATTTGGGGAAAATGATTTTCGGATGAGCGCTCCTCCCAAAACCTATTACACGCCCGAGCAATACCTGGAGCAGGAACGACAGTCGGAGTACAAAAGCGAGTACTTCAGGGGAGAAATTTTCATGATGGCCGGCGCAACGCCTAATCACAACCGGGTAAAAGAGAATCTCTCCGGGTTGACTTTCCTGCATTTACGCGGCAAATCGTGCCGGGGCTTCTCCAGCGGCCAGCGGTTACTGGTGCGCGAAAATGGCCTGTACACCTATCCGGACTACATGGTCATCTGCGGCCAGAACCGCTACTCCGACATTCGAAGTGATACCGTTACGAACCCCGTTCTGATTGCGGAAATCCTTTCCCCGAGTACCGAAAGCTACGACCGCGGCGAAAAATTCAAATTATACCGCGCCCTGGAAACGCTTCACGAATACGTGCTGCTCGATTCGCAGAAAGTTAGGGCGGAGGTCTTTCGGAAGAATGAAAACGGCTTCTGGTATATCGCTTCCGAAGCCGATTCCCCGGACGGCCAAATCCGGCTGGAATGCATCGGCCTGACGTTGAACATGTCCGATTTGTACGCCGACACGGAGAACCTCTTACCCGCCTGATGTTTCCGCTTTCACAGCGACAGCACCTGTTTTTCCGGCTCGTGGCCGTTCCGCTGGCCGCGCTGCTGGCGGCCCATGTCGTGTTTGAGCGGCAGTTTCCGTGGCAGCCCGGCTACCGTTTTCCGCTGCCCTGGTTTCTGACCGTGGCTACGGTAATGCTCAGCTGCTGGCAGGTCAATGCGTGGCTGTTTCAGCGACTCGACCGGCGACTGCCGTTTCACAAAAACCCCGTTCGCCGCCTTGGCTGGCAGGGACTGCTGGGCGGCTCCCTGACACTGCTGACCTTCCTTGTCGTCTTTCCAAATGCCATTCGGCTGTATACGGGTCGTTGGCCCTCTCCGACCCTGCTCGCTACGGGTCTGGTTGTCTGCGCCACGATTGCCACCCTCATCAACGGCATTTTTATCGGCTTATACCTGCTCAAAACCATCTACTTCCAGCAGCAGGAAACCGCCGGGGCGCTCAACGCGCAACTGACGGCCCATCCGCCCCGGCCCGCCGCCGACCGCATTCTGCTCGAAACCGGCAACCGGACCCTGCTGCTCCGTCCCGAAGAGATTGCTTACTTCTATTCGAGCAGCGGGGTCGTGCTGCTCGTCAAAAGCGACGGGCAGCAGATCACCACCCATTACAAGGCTTTCTCCGGGCTGGCGGACCTCCTGCCCGAGACCCTTTTCTTTCAGCTCAATCGGCAGTACATCGCCGGTCTCCACGCCATCCGGTCGGTAGATGAGGAGGTCAACCGCAAGCTCACCGTCCACCTAGCCCCCGCCCTGAACCGCCAGCATCGGACCGAACCGGTGGCAGTCAGCCGGTACCGGAGCGCGGAACTGAAAAAGTGGCTTGCCCAGGCCCTGCCCGCCTGACCATTCATCCCCAAAACCGATACCATTCGTTGAAAAACCCCTTTTTCAGCTTTTCAACGGGCATATTCCCTTTTTCCTTTGCGTCAGGTCCACAACACAACCGACTCATGACACCGAATCTGACGCACCTCTACACCCAGCCCAGCCTGCCGCTGGCGCTCTTTTTTTTTCTCACCACGGCGCTGCTCGTCGCCGCCGTGTACGCGGGTCTCCGGCGGATGCAGCCCGGACAGGCGGCCCGTATTCTGGCCGGTATGCTGGTCTGGCTGGGTTTGCTGGGGCTCCTCGCCGGACGGGACTTTTTCCTGCCAACGACCACCTCTCCGCCCAGCTTCGTGGTGGCGGTTCTTCCGCCCGTCGCGCTGGGCCTCGGCGCCCTGCTGACTCCCGCCGGACGGCGGTTCTACGACGGCCTGCCGCTGCCTTTCCTGACGGCCCTCCACACGGTCCGGCTGCCGGTAGAACTGACGCTTTACGGGTTGATGCTGGAGAAACAGGTTCCGGAGCTGATGACATTCGGAGGCAGCAATCCGGACATTCTGGTGGGTCTGACGGCTCCCGTTGTGGCCGGGCTGGCCCGGCATCGGTCGGGAAAATGGCTGCGGATCTGGCACCTGCTCGGCACCGCTTTGCTGGGCAACATTGTCTTCCGGGCGATTCTGGCCGCCCCGACGCCGCTTCAGCAGTGGGCCTTCGAGCAGCCGAATGTCGGCGTGCTGAAATTCCCGTTTATCTGGCTGCCGGGCTTCATCGTGCCGCTGGTCCTGCTGGGGCACCTCGCGGCCCTGCGACAGCTGTTCAGGCGGCGCTTCCCAGCGGGTAATTTTTAGATCCGAATAATCACAAACCCGGTCAGGCCGTGGCCGGGCTTTTCCTTTGCCGGAATGTGCTTTTGCCAGAACACACGGCTGAAAATCAGAATTCCGGAAAAATTTTCAAGGTTTTTGACCGCCCGAAATTGGCTAAATGCCGCTCATTCCCAAGTCTTTTTTTCCTTACCTTGCGGCCCAAACTCATCTAAGCACCGTATGGAGAAAAAAATCCGCCGGGAAGACGCCCTCGAATACCACGCGAAGGGGCGTCCGGGTAAAATTGAAGTCATTCCTACCAAAGAAACCAATACGCAGCGCGACCTGACGCTGGCCTACTCGCCGGGGGTTGCCGAACCCTGTCTGGAAATTGCGGCCAACGTCGAGGACGTTTATAAATACACCGCCAAAGGCAACCTCGTCGCCGTTATTTCGAACGGTACGGCCGTCCTCGGGCTGGGCGACATCGGCCCGGAAGCCGGTAAGCCGGTCATGGAAGGCAAAGGACTGCTGTTCAAGATTTACGCCGATATCGATGTATTTGATATTGAACTGAATACCAAAAATGTCGATGAATTTGTCCGGACCGTCAAGATTCTGGAACCGACCTTCGGCGGCGTCAACCTCGAAGACATCAAAGCGCCGGAATGCTTCGAAATCGAAGAACGGCTGAAGAAAGAACTGAATATTCCCGTCATGCACGACGACCAGCACGGTACGGCCATTATCTCCGCCGCCGCCCTGCTGAACGCGCTCGAACTGGTCGGGAAAAATATCGCAGACGTCAAGATCGTCGTCAACGGGGCGGGTGCCTCGGCGATTTCCTGCACGAAGCTGTACGTCTCCCTCGGTGCCTCGGTCGAAAACGTGGTGATGTGCGACTCCAAAGGCGTCATCCGCGCCAGCCGGACGGACCTCGACGAGCGTAAAGCCCTTTTTGCCACCTCCCGCGACCTGAACACGCTGGAAGAAGCCCTCGTCGGGGCCGATGTCTTTATCGGCCTTTCGAAAGGAAACGTGGTTAGTCAGGACATGGTCCGCTCGATGGCCGACCACGCGATTGTGTTTGCGATGGCCAACCCGACGCCGGAAATCTCGTACCCCGAGGCCGTGGCCGCCCGCGAGGATATCATCATGGCTACGGGCCGTTCGGACTACCCGAACCAGGTGAACAACGTGCTGGGCTTCCCCTTCATTTTCCGGGGAGCGCTGGACGTGCGGGCCACCGAAATCAACGAAGCCATGAAGCTGGCGGCGGTGCACGCTCTGGCCGATCTGGCGAAGAAACCTGTTCCCGACATTGTCAATCTGGCCTACGGCGAGGCGAACCTGATGTTTGGTCGCAACTACATCATTCCCAAGCCCGTAGACCCGCGTCTGCTGGTGACGGTCGCTCCGGCGGTGGCAAAAGCCGCCATGGATTCCGGGGTCGCCAAACAGCCGATTACCGACTGGGAAGCCTACGAACTGCAACTGGCCCGCCGACTGGGCCAGGACAACCAGATTTCGCGGGTGATTCTGAACAAGGCCAAATCCAGCCCGAAGCGCGTGGTTTTTGCCGACGCCGAAAACCTGAAAGTGCTGAAAGCTGCCCAGCAGGTCCGCGACGAAGGCATTGCCTTCCCGATCCTGCTCGGCGAACAGGCCAAGATTCAGGCCATCATCCGGGACGCGAAACTGGACCTGGGCGATATTCCCATCCTGGACCCGCGCTCGCCGGAACAGTCGGGGCTGGTGGATCGCTTTGCGGAGCTGTTTTACGGCAAACGCAAGCGCAAAGGCGTGAACGCGACCGAAGCCCGCAAGCTGATGTACTACCGGAATTACTTCGGGGCGATGATGGTGGAAACGGGCGAAGCCGACGCCCTCATTTCGGGCCTGACCCGCAGCTATCCGGATACGATCCGCCCGGCGCTGCAGATCATCGGGAAAGAGCCCGGTGTCAAAAAAGTGGCCGGGATGTACATCCTGCTGACCAAACGCGGCCCGCTGTTCTTCTCGGACACGACGGTCAACTTCAACCCGACAGCCGAGGAAATCGTCGAGATCACGGAGATCACGGCCCGGGCGGTCGAGCGGTTCAACATCAAACCCCGGATTGCGCTGGTGACGTACTCAAACTTCGGCAGTGCCAAGGGCGAAGACGGCGAGAAGATGAACCGCGCCGTCGAGATTCTCCAGCAGAAACACCCGGATATGATCGTGGACGGCGAAATTCAGGCCCACCTGGCGTTCAACACCGAACTGCTGCGGCAGAACCACCCGTTCAGCAAACTCGTGGACGAAGGCGCCAACACGCTGATTTTCCCGAACCTGTCGGCCTCCAACATCGCCTACAACCTGATGTCCGAAGCCGCCGGGTTTGACGCCATCGGCCCGATCCTGCTCGGCCTCCGCAAACCCGTTCACGTACTCCAGCTCGGCTCCTCCGAACGCGAAATCGTCAACATGGTAGCCATCGCCGTCGTCGAAGCACAAGGGAAATAATTAAGAGTTAAGAGTTAAGAATTAAGAGTTAAAAGTTAAAAGTAAGCTCCGCTTGAACAGATTTCCTGCTTAAGCGGAGCTTACTTTTAACTTTTAACTCTTAATTCTTAACTCTAAATGCCTTTTGGCTAACTTTCTCATATGTAAGTGACCCTTATTGGGAGGCTTTTTGTAATTTGGACTTTTGCGTTCATTTACTCATGACTCCATTCCCATCCGGAGACTTACTTGACAATCTCCCCCTTGACCAACAGGCGCTGTATTTCCGGCAGCTTCTGCAGACTACGCCCTGCGCCGTCATTGCTTACTCCAGTGTTCGGGATCAAAACGGAGAAATCACCGATTTTGAGACTGTTTTTTTCAATCAGGCGTATCAGGACCTGACCACGGTGAGTGCGGAAGACAACCACCGGCTGAGCCTGCGCACGCGCTTTCCGGATGAAACGTTTCCCGGCCTTTTCAGGAAATACAAAGAGCTGGTCGATTCCGGAATAGACACGCGGGAGGAACGTTACTACCACCATCTGGACAGATGGTTTGATGTTTCGTGCTCGAAGTTCAAAGACGGTTTTCTGCTCGTTTCGTACGACATCACCTCCCGCAAAATCGCTCAGATACAGGCCCAGCAGCAGGCCGACCTGCTCGACGGCGTGCTGAAAAACTCCCTCCACAGCCTTTCGGCCTTTGACGCCATCCGGGATGAAAGCGGCGCTATCGTCGATTTCCGGATTACGCTCACCAACCCCGCCACGCTGGCCCTGTTCCCGGAATCCCGTTGGCCGGGCATGACGGAAGAGAAAATGAAAAGTCTCACCCACCTGCAACTAATGCCGCACACGCGGGAAAACGGGATTTTTCAGCAGATGATCGAGGTGGTGGAGAGCGGCACTTCAACCCGTTTCTCCAAAGATTATCCTGAATACGGCATGTCGCTGGAATACAGCGCCAACAAGTTCGGCGACGGCCTGATCATCGGCATCATCGACATTACGGCCCTGCGCCGGTACCAGTTCCAGCTCGAAGCGACCAACGCGGCGCTCCGGCAGTCCAACGAAAGCCTGCAGCAGTTTGCGTATGTGGCGTCCCACGATTTGCAGGAACCGCTGCGGAAAATTCAGGCGTTCGGCGATATTCTGGCCAATCGCTACGGTCCGGAGCTGAACGCGGACGGGCAGGACGTCATCCGCCGCATGCAGTCGGCCGCCGAGCGCATGACGGTGCTGATTCAGGATTTGCTGGCTTACTCCCGGGTGACGCTCATTCAGCGCACCCTCGCCCCGGTTGACCTCAACACCCTCGTTCAGGAAGTGCTGACTGACCTGGATTTCATGATTCGGGAAAAGAACGCCCGCGTAGACGTTGCCGCTTTGCCGACCCTGCCCGGCGACCGGATGCAGTTCCGACAGCTTTTCCAGAACCTGATTTCCAACGCGTTGAAGTTTGTCAGGCCCGGTGTTCTGCCGGTGGTGACCCTTACGACCGAGGAGCGGGTGAGCTTCCGGCAGGAGCCGAGGCTGCCCAAATCCGGCCAGCTTTTTTACAAAATCAGCATCACCGACAACGGCATCGGCATTGATGAACAGTACCTCGAACGGATTTTCCAGCTCTTTCAGCGCCTGCACGGGCGGCAGGAATACAGCGGCACCGGCATCGGACTGGCCATCTGCCGGAAAGTCGTGGAAAACCACCACGGCTTCCTCTGGGTAACGAGCCAGAAAGGCGAAGGCTCGACGTTCTGCGTCTGCCTGCCGGCCAGTGGGAGTTAAAAATTAAAAGTTAAAAGTAAAGGCTCCGCCGAGTCAGAGACCTGAATCAGCCGAGCTTACCACAACGGCGGACCACTTTTTAACTTTTAACTTTTAACTTTTAATTTTCAACCATACGTCTCCTGCCATTCTTTGCGCATGCGCTGGTAGTCCGGGTCTTCGCGGGCCTGAAGGTACTTTTCGCGGAAGATGGCGGCGCTTTCGGCCTTGACCGGGTCGGCGTCCAGGGGTAGTGTTTCGCGGCCGTGGGCTCCGCTGCGGCCTTTCTGGTCGTCCGGAACGGGGCCGTCGTATTTCTGTCCCGTTCGGTGGTTGGCGTAGCGGCGGGAGCGCGTCACGCCCATCTGGAGGAACTTACGGGCCATGTCCATCCCGACAAAATCGCCTTTGGCTTTATAGTCCAGAAACAGCTGGTAGATCTTTTCGGAGGACTCCCGGGCGATTTCGGGCGTTTTGAACCGCCAGAACGGCAGGATTTCCGACTTGTAAGGCTGGATCAGCAACACGCCCTGCTCCCCCTTGCCAACCCGGTACAGTTCGGGGTGGCGGCGCAGGTCCAGCTTGCGGTAGTCAAGCGAATAGTCAAACGGTTCGCGGGGCATAACGTTACTTTTTTTTCAGAAACTGTCCGTTCGGGGCGATGGTTTTCGGGCCGATGCGGGTCTCGCCGGGAAGATTCGCGGAAAAATGCGTTCTTGCGCGGAAGCGCGGCAGCACCGGCCGAACGTTCACCGTAAATTTTAGCCCATGTACAAGTTCATTGCCTTCGACTTCGATGGCACGCTGGCTGATTCAAAAGAGGTTTTTGCCAGAGCCTACAACCAGGTGGCCGAGAAGCACCGTTTCCGGAAAATTGACGCCGACAACGTGGAGGAACTGCGCAAACTACCCATCCGGCAGCGCTTTGATTTTCTGAAAATCCCGTTTTACAAGATTCCGTTTATTGCCCCGCAGTTTCTGGCGGCCTACCGCGCCATGCTGCCGAACGTTACCCTGATTCACGGCATCCGCGAGCTGCTGGAAAGCCTGACGGCGGAAGGGTACCGGCTGGCGATCATTTCGTCCAATTCCGAGCCGATCATCCGGGATTTTCTGCGCACCCACGGCATCGACTCCATTCAGGACATTTATTGCTCCCAGAATATTTTTGGAAAAGACCGCGTGATCCGGAAGTTCATGAACCACCACGGCCTTAAACCGTCCGAACTGCTTTACGTCGGCGACGAACAGCGCGACATTGTCGCCTGCCACCGGAATACGGTAGCCGTGGTCTGGGTCAGCTGGGGCTACGACCGGAAGGACAGCCTCGGACCGGAAATGCCGCAGGCGCTGGTCGATTCCCCCGCCGAACTGCTGCAATTCCTGCGGAAATAAGCCCCCCGGCAACGCCCGCTTCTGCCTTCCGGACCGGCAAAGAGGCTAACCTCCTGACCGTTAAATTTTTATTTGACCGACCGCTTGCTTTTTCAAATCCCTTTATTCTACATTTGTAGAAACACACCTACAGATATAGAATGAAACTTTCACCGGCGGAAGAGACCCTGATGCAGCACCTCTGGAGTCGCGAGCGCGCCTTCATGAAAGACCTGCTGGATGCCTACGACGACCCGAAACCGGCGGCTACGACCGTGGCTACCCTGCTCAAGCGCATGCTCGACAAGGGCGTGATCGGCTACCGCGAATACGGCAACTCCCGAGAATATTACCCGCTCATTACCCGGCAAGCCTATTTTTCCCGGCACGTCAACCACCTGATCCGCAACTTCTTCGGCAACTCGGCGGCGCAGTTTGCTTCGTTCTTTGCCACCGAAACCGACCTGTCGGCCAGCGAACTGGAAGAGTTGAAGCAAGTCATTGAGGACGAACTGAAACGGAAAAAACCATGATTCTCTACCTGCTCTCCTCCTCGCTTTGCCTGCTGGCGGCGTTCGGATTTTACAAAGGCTGGCTGGAAAACGAACGGATGCCCCGGTTCAAACGCGCGTATCTGCTCGGAAGTCTGTTTTTTTCGCTGCTGGCCCCGGTCTTGCCTCTCGATTTTTCGCTCCATCCCGAACAGGCGTCCACGCTGGTCGGCCGGGGAATTACGGGTCTGCAAACCCTGACCGAACTTCCGGCGAAGTCCGCATCCCCCGCTCCGGACGGGGTTGAAGTTCCCTTTTGGTGGTGGCTGTACGGCTCAGTGACGGCGGTAATGCTGCTGCGCTTCGGCCGGAATCTTTACCTGCTGGGCCGACAGATTGCGACAAATCCCCGGCAGGCGTACGGCAGGGCCACCCTGGTTCTGCTGCCGGAAGCCACGTTGCCGTACACGTTTCTTCATTACCTGTTCGTGTCGGAAACCGCTTACCGCCGGGGCGAAATTGAGCCCGAACTGTTTACGCACGAACTGGCCCACGTCCGGCAGCGGCATTCCCTGGACGTGCTTCTGATCGAATTCCTGCGGTGCCTGGCCCCCTTCCATCCGGTGCTCGGGTGGATGAAACAGGCCATGCAGCTGAACCACGAATTTCTGGCGGACGAAGCCGTGAACAAGACGCATGGCGCCCGTACGCAGTACCAGCAACTGCTCCTCAGCAAGCTGACCCTCACTCCGGGGATGGCCCTGAGCAGCACCTTTTCTTTTGGAACAACCAAACAGCGTTTTCTGATGATGACCAAAACCACTTCCCGCCCCAAGGCCGGACTCCTTTCGACCGCCGCCGCCTTTCTTTTTGGCGGCATGCTCCTCCTGCTGGGTATCCGCACCGCCGCTCAGACACCCCAGACTCCGCCGCGGGTAAAGGCGGTGCAGCCCCGGCCCTCCTCCGAAACGGATGTCCAGAAAATGGAACGCCTGTACGGCGACAAGCTGGTAGCCCTGCCGGGCGTGAATGTGGAGAGAAAGAAGTTTTCGGAACTGTCCGCGCAGGAGAAACCGTGGGTGCGGTTGATACCGCCGCTGCCGCGCCAGCGCCCGACCGAAGCCCAGCTCAGCGACTGGAAAAACAGCCGGAAGTTCGGTCTGTGGATCGACGGGAAGCGCGTGCCCAACAGCCGCCTCAACGATTTCCGCCCGGCCGATTTT
Organism: Tellurirhabdus rosea; assembly: GCF_026278345.1. NCBI lineage: Bacteria > Pseudomonadati > Bacteroidota > Cytophagia > Cytophagales > Spirosomataceae > Larkinella > Larkinella roseola. The sequence continues at coordinate 4,846,807 of NZ_CP111085.1, read as the reverse complement.
GATAACTATTCGGTCAGTAAATTGGAAAAGAATGCAATCAACTACGGAAAGCATTATTTTCAGGTTGATTTAATGACACAGGCGGCTTACACAGCTTACCGCAAAGAACGAGAGCAGTCTCCGTTCCTGGTGCTTGTGCCGCCTACCAAAACCCGCTGACGCAACCCCATGTGCTACCACGCCTCCCTTTCCGCCGATGCTCCACAGCTGGAAAAGCGCTACGACGCCGCGTTTCCGCAGAAGGACAAATACCGACCCAGCTTCCACGCCAACGCCTTCGAGTTTCCGGCCTGGCCGGTGGTGACGCGGCAGGAACCGGGCAAACTCCAGTTGTTTTCCTGGGGCCTGATTCCGCGCTGGGCGAAAGCCGGAGACAACATCGACGAGCTGCGCGCCCGGACCCTGAACGCCAAATCCGAGACGCTTTTCGAGAAACCGTCGTTTCGGCAATCGATCTCGTCCGGGCGGCGCTGCCTCATTCCGCTGACGGGCTTTTACGAGTGGCATACGCTGAAAAGCAAAAAATACCCGTTTTACATCACCTCCACCGAGCAGCCCATTGTCTCCGTGGCGGGCATCTGGGACGAATGGACGGACACCAGCACGGGCGAGATCATTCCGACCTTCAGCCTGCTGACGACCGAAGCCAACCCGCTGCTGGCGCGCATTCACAACACCAAACAGCGCATGCCCGCCCTGCTCACGCCCGAAGCCGAACACGCCTGGCTGCACGACGAGCTGACGCCGGAAGACGTGCAGCAGTTGACCCACACGCTTTACCCGGCCGAACGGCTGCACAGCTATTCCATCAGCAAACGGATTACTTCGCGGAGCGAATCCAGCGACGTCCCGGAAGTAATGGAGCCAGCTTCCTACCCCGAACTGGCCGGCGAACCGGACCTTTTTCGCTGACCCGCTGGCAAAAAGAAAATTGCCGCCTGAACCCGGTAATGACCGTTTGCCCTTTGTCAAAACCTTTTCCATGTTTTAACAGTCATTGGTTGAGGACATCCGCGTACTTTTGATGCGTTTTTCTTAACCACTCATGAGAAATCTCTTCTTACTGCTATCCCTTTGCTCCCTGTCTGCTTACGCCCAGTTTCCGATGGGCGGTCCCCCGTCCGGCAATCGCCCCCCGGCGGCCATTCCCGGAACGGCCAACGATAACGCCCCGCGGGGCAACGGCAAGATCACCGGAACGCTCGTCGATTCGACCAGCAGCAAGCCGGTAGAATTTGCGACCGTCGCCCTGATCGATCCGAAAACCAAAAAGCCCATCGACGGAACGACGACCGACGACAAGGGCCGGTTCACCCTTTCCAAACTGGCCAACGGCGAGTACCGGGTTCAGTTTACGTTCATCGGCTACCGGGTCAAAGAGGTTGGGCCGGTGACGATTCAGCGCGGTGCCGACATCAATCTGGGCAACGTAACCATCTCGCCGGACATCCGGACGCTGCAGGAAGTGACCGTTACGGGTCAGGCGGCGATGGTGGAGGAGAAAGTCGACCGGATCGTTTACAATGCCGAAAAAGACATCACCAACCGGGGCGGCGACGCTACCGACGTGATGCGCAAAGTGCCGATGCTCTCGGTGGACCTCGACGGGAACGTCAGCCTCCGGGGCAGCCAGAACGTGCTGGTGCTGATCAACAACAAACCCTCGACCATCGTCGCCTCGTCCGTCGCCGACGCCCTGAAGCAGATTCCGGCGGACATGATCAAGTCGGTAGAGGTCATCACCTCGCCTTCGGCCAAATACGACGCAGAAGGTTCGGCGGGCATCATCAACATCATCACGAAGAAAAACACCCTCCAGGGCGCGACGCTCAACGTGGACGCCGGGGTGGGCAACCGCGGCGCGAACCTCGGCCTGAACGGCAGTCTGCGGACGGGCAAGATGGGCTTTAACCTCGGCGGTTTCGGGCGGGCCAACTACAACGTGCGGGGCGCTTTCGAAAACGAGCAGCGCACCCAGCAGCGCGGCATACCGACCACAACCCTGCAAACCTCCAACACGCTCAACCGGGGCCTATTTGGCCAGTACAACCTGAGCTGGGACTACGATATTTCCAAAAACAGCGCCCTGACGGCCAGCCTGCGGTTCGGTCTGCGCAACGGCAATACGTTTCAGGATAACCTGCTGACGCGGACGTTTACCAACAACGCGTTGTCGTTTGTCGGCTCGCGGGACGTGAACATCGACGACTTTTCGCGGACCGTAGATGCCAACGTGAGTTACACCCGTACCTACAAGCCCCAGCAGGAGTTTACGGCCTCGGGTCAGTACAGTCGCAACAACCGGACGAACAACTTCATTGCCGACATCCTGAACGGAACCGATTACGAAACGATCACGTCCCGGCAGAAAAACGACAACCGGAGCTACAACCAGGAGACCACCATCCAGCTGGATTACCAGACGCCGATCAAAAGCAACCAGCAGCTGGAATACGGGGCGAAAGGCATTTTCCGTCAGGTTCAGAGCAATTTCAAATACCTTTTCACCAACGGCAACAACGACAATTTCCAGGAAGACCAGCGCCGCCCGGCCAACGTGCTCGACTACGACCAGAACATCACGTCGGCGTACGCTTCCTACACCTACAGCACCAAAAACAAGTACACCGTCAAGGCGGGAGCCCGTTACGAGTACACGTTCATCAACGCCGCGTTCCAGCGCGAGGTGGGCGGGGCACCGCTCGACATTCCGGATTACGGCAATCTGGTCCCCAGCATCAACATTTCCAAAACGCTGAAGAAGGGCAAAACGCTGAAACTGGCATATAACCGCCGTTTGCAGCGCCCGGGCATTCAGTTTCTGAACCCGAACGTCAACGCGGCCAACTCGCTGAACATCACCGAAGGAAACCCGCTGCTGCGCCCCGAACTGACGGACAACTTCGAATTCAGCACCAGCGGCTCGATCAAGGCGTTTTACGTCAATGCGACGCTCTTTGCCCGCCTGACCAGCAACTCCATCACCAGCGTGCGGGACACGATCACGCAGTCGGCCGGTAACGTGGCCAACCCGGTGCTGCAGCAGGCCATCCGGACGACCTACCTCAACATCGGGCAGGAAAACGCCTACGGGGCCAACATTTTTGCCAACGCAACGCTGTTCTCCAAGTGGCAGATCGGCGGCGGCTTCGACGTCTACAACGCCTTCCTGACCAACAACAGCCCGAACCCGATTTACCGGGCGTCCAACTCCGGCTGGGTGGTTTCGGGTCGCCTGTTCACCAACCTGACCGTCAAGAACGGCTGGGGCGTTTCGGGCTTCGTCTTCGCCCGCGGTCGGCAGGTGCAGTTGCAGGGCGAACAGGGCGGATTTGCCTTCTATAGCTTCGGCGTTAAAAAAGATTTCAACAACAAGCGGGGCAGCTTCGGGCTGGCCGGGGAGAACTTCCTGAACAACCCGTTCCGCGTGCGTTCCGAGTTCACCTCGCCGATTTTGTCCCAGAACAGCGTCACGAGTCTCTACAACGCCGGCGTCCGGTTCAACTTCAGCTACCGGTTCGGCAAGATGAGCTTCGACCAGCCGCGTCGGCGCCGCTCGGTTACCAACGACGACGTGAAGGACGGCGAAGGCGGCGGAGATGGCGGCGGCCAGCAGCAGCAGGCTCCGGCCCAGGGACGCCCCCGCAACTAACCGTTCCCGATTTTGCCATTCAGGTGCCGACGCTCTGCGGAGACGTCGGCACTTTTTTTATGGCCTACCTTTCTGACTACCAGAACTCGCCGGATGAATGTCTGATAAAACAGTCATTTATTCTCCCAAAATGCCTTTTCTGGAATCATATTTGCTCGTTTTTCACCGACTCTACGATGAAAAACGACCCGATAAAACCCCGTCGGCCTCTGCCGAACAGACTGGCCTTTGTGCCGGCTCCCGCCTATCCAGCGCCCACCTACCCGGCTCCTTCCCTGCCCCGGACACAGCGGGAACTTCTGCCCGACGTATCGACCCATTATACGGCTTATTTCGTCCTTTGTCTGGTACCGCTTGCCCTGCTGGTTGCGTACCTGAACCGGTACGGGGTCAGCAACATCCCGCAGCTGGATGATTACGAAGTGACCATCAACTTTATTCAGGATTTTCGGGCTGCTCCGGGGTTTGGCGACAAGCTGGGTGTGCTGTGGCAGTCCCTGTTCATCACCGAGCACCGGATGCCGCTCCCCAAGCTTATTTTCTGGCTATCAGCCGAATATGGCGGCGAACTCAACTACGAAACGCTGGCGTGGGCCGGTAATCTGACGGCTCTGACGGGGATTCTGGCGCTGCTCTCGGTTATTTTTCGGAAGAGCACCCACGGCTCGCCGCTGGCTTTTCTGCCGGTGCCGTTTCTGGCCGTTTCGGTCCAGTACTACGAACTCTTTACCTGGCCGACCTGCTCGTTCTTTTACCTCTTCACGACCTTCTTTGTCATCGGAGCCATTGCCGCCACCGCCTGGTCGGAACAGCGGCCCGGACTTTTTGTCCTGGGCCTGCTGAGTGCCTTTCTGGCGGCGGCCTCGTACAGCAACGGCCTGTTTGTTTTTCCCTGTCTGGCAATGGTGCTGATTCTGCAAAAGCGCTTCCGGAATCTGGCGCCGGTGCTGCTGCTGGCCCTGCCGCTTTTTGTGCTTTATTTCTGGAATTATACCTCCACCATCAGTACCCGTTTTCACGGCAACACCATTCCGAGTCTGCTGACGCTGGCCGGGACATACATCATGCCGATCAGCCAGCTTCGGCCGTGGCTGTCGCCGCTGGTGCCGGCGGCGGGTTTGCTGCTGCTGACCGGAATCGCCGCTTTCGCCCTGAACGACCTGCGCGGCTGGGTGCGGAGCTTACAATCCCGGAAAAACGCCCGGCAACTCCGCCCTTCCCCGGAGCAGACAATCGTCCTGACGGCGATGGCCTTTCTGACCATTACGCTGGTGGCGCTGGCCGTCAAACGGAGTACGGATACGATGGATGCCATGCTTTGCAGCCGATACCGCTATCTGAGTACGCTGCTGGCTGCCCTCTGTTACCTGCGCGTCATGCAGGCGTTGCAACCGAAAGGTGGCCTGGCGGTCTGGGCCTTCCCGGCCGGGATGATTCCGCTGTCGCTGGCCCTGTTCGGCTTTGCGTTTCCGGTCAATCACAGTTCGGTCATGAATGCCGGGGAACCGTTCAAGGTGGCCTCGACAAACTACCTGATTCATAAGGACTGGTGCCTGTACCAGCGTCAGGAAGGATTCTGGCGGACTTTCATCAACCAGGCGACGGCCGATCTGGAAGCCGATCGGCTCTGGACCCGTCCGGAGTTCTTTTCGGACCATGTGGCCGAAGCCCTCACCGACGAGGTCAGCCAGCCTGTCCGTCTGACCCTGAGCCATCCGGAGCCGGGAGCGGTCAGCCTGAAAAACGAGGACTGGCAATCGGCGCTGCTGACCGATGAAGAAACAGGGACCTGCCTGGTGCTTCAGAACGAGGCGGGACGGAATTATACCCTGGCTATCCAGCGGCAGCCTTCCCTCGGACTGCGTCAGATTTTCAAACCGAACACCTGGGTGAGCCGGGGCTTTGTTTCGCTGGTCCGGTCGGGCATCTACCCGGCAGGACGTTACCGGGTTTTTCTGTACGAAATGAGAAATGGGATGGGCATCCTGGTTCCCACGGACGCCCATCTGACGCTGTAGCCGCTACAGCATGGCAGCGCCGAAAACCCCGGCGCTGTCGCCGAGCTTCGGCCGCAGAATGTGGGTATCCACGACACCGTTGTTGAAGATGTATTTCTTGATCCGCTCGACGCCTTCCGTATACAGCAGGTCCACGTTGCCCACGCCGCCGCCGAGCACGATGGCGTCGGGGTCCAGCACGTTGATCAGGGTAGAGATCGACCGGCCAAAATACTCCAGCATCCGTTCAACGGTAGCCGTGGCATGCGGGTCGATCCCGGCTTTGTGCCGATCCACGATTTCTTTCAGTTTGCGGTCTTCGCCACTTTGTTCGCGGTAAAATTTCTGCAGCGCCGGACCGGACAGCACCTGTTCGTTGCAGCCTTTCTTGCCGCAATAGCAGTCGTAGCCGCCCTCTTCGAGGATGTTGTGGCCCCACTCGCCGCCGATGCCCTGCAGGCCGTTCTGGACAAACGGCTGGCCGTCTGCCCCCCGGAAGATGAGTCCGCCGCCGACGCCGGTGCCCATGATAACGCCGAACACGCAGCGGTAATCGGGCACCACTTCGGGCACCGCCCCGAGCGTGGCCTCCGCCAGCGCGAAACAGTTAGCGTCATTGGCCAGCGCGACGGGCACGCCCAGCGCTTTTTCGAGGTCCTGCGGCAGCGGCATTCCGTTCAGACAGGTCGTGTTGCTGCCTTTCATGGTTTTCAGGCGCGGGTCGAACGTGCCCGGGGTACCAAAACCGATGCGCTCAGGCACGAGGCCCGTTTCTTCCTTCATCTGGTTCACGAGCCGGACAATCTGGTCGATGATGTGCTGATAGCCTTTAGGCGCTTCGGTGTCGAGGCGCCGACGCACCAGCACTGCATCCGGAGAGGGCGCCGACAGGACGGCTCCTTCAATTTTTGTTCCGCCGAGGTCAATCCCCCAATAGGTTCTCATGGAAAAGTGGTGTTAAGTTTTGGGTTTCCGGGTGCAATAATCCGGCTTCCAATGTAAATTGCCCATCTTTTGGCCGATATTCTTCAAAAAAACATCGGGATTATTTCAAACCAAATTAACCCATGGCACTACAACCCGGCGACAAAGCTCCCGCTTTTACCCTGTTCAACACCGACAAAAAAGAAGTCTCGCTGGACGATTTCAAAGGTCGCAACCTGGTCATTTTATTCTTCCCCATGGCCTTTACGAGTGTCTGCACGACGGAACTCTGCGAGATGCGCGACAATCTTCACGTTTACCAGAATCTGAACGCCGACGTGGTCGCGATTTCGGTGGATTCGCCCTTTACGCTGGACCGCTTCCGGCAGGAGCAGAACCTGCCCTTCGACCTGCTTTCTGATTTCAATAAGGAAGCTTCGTCGGCCTACGGCTCGCTGTACGAAAATTTCGTCTTCAACATGAAGGGCGTCAGCAAACGGTCGGCGTTTGTGGTGGACAAGGAAGGCGTCATCCGCCACGCGGAAGTCCTCGAAAACGCCGGACAAGTGCCGAGCTTCGACGCCATTCAGACCGCTTTGCAAACGCTAAAATGAATAGCGAATAGTGAATTGCGAATAGTGAATAAGCTCCGCCAATCCTTACTTCTGCGAAGCTTATTCACTATTCGCAATTCACTATTCGCTATTTGCAATTCATCTCATGACCTGGTATTCCCATTTTTTCAACGGTTTGGTGCAGAAGGCATGGAAACTGGCGCAGAGCGAGGAGCAGACGGCGCACGAGGTTGATTTTCTGTACGAAATGCTGGAGCTACAGCCCGGTCGGCGCGTGCTGGACGTGTTCTGCGGCTATGGCCGCCATGCCTTGGAACTGGCCCGGCTGGGCTGCGACGTGACGGGGGTGGACATTTCGGCCGAGTCCATCGACGAACTGCGCGCGACGGCCGGACAGGAAAACCTGATTCTGGAGGCGCGCTGCGGCGATTTTCTGACGGTTCCCCTGCCGGGCAGCTTCGACGCGGCCTATTGTGTCGGCAACAGTTTCAGCTTTTTTCCGCATGCCGATATGCTGGCTTTTCTACGGAGGATTGCCGGGCAGTTGCAGCCCGGAGGTCGTTTCGTGGCCGAAACCGGCATGCTCGCCGAAAGTGTCCTGCCCGATTTTCAGGAGCGAAGCTGGATGAAGATTGAGGACATTACGTTTCTGATGGAAAACGAATATGACGTGCGGGAAAGCTGCGTGCTGTCGCACCTGACGTACCTGCACGAGGGACAAACCGAGCAAAGGCTGGCCCGCCATTACCTGTACACCTTTGCCGAACTCAGCCGCCTTTTCGAAGAAGCCGGGCTGCGCATCACGGAAGCGTGGTCTTCTCTGGACGGCAGTGAATACGTGCTGGGCGACGACTTACTCCTGTTAATTGCCGAAAAACCAGACTGAATTTGCCGGACACAGAACTGTACCAACTGGTTACATGTCAGTATGTTAATGTTTAATTATTAGGCAGGAAAAAGCGGGTTTTCTGGAAAAATAGTCGTCTACATATAAAATTTCTAAGAAAAATAGCATAAAAGTTAGAATAATAAAACTGATTTCCGTAGTTTAACGGCGTATTTAACACTGTTAACTTGCTGCCTAACCGAAATGGAAACGCTTGAGCGTAAACAACGTAGCCGGGAGCATACCCGGGAAGGGATTCTTTTCACTGCCAAAGAAATCGCGCGACGTGAGGGATGGCAGTCCGTTTCCATCCGAAAGATTGCGGATGCGATCGAGTACAGTGCGCCGGTAGTTTACGAGTACTTTGACAGTAAAGACGTGCTGCTGAACGAGATCCGAAACGAAGGGTTTCGGTTTCTGCGGGCCGAATACGAACGGATCAAGAATCTGTATCGTGACCCCGAAAAGCGGCTGTTCGAGATTTCGCTCATTCAGTGGAATTTCGCCCGCGAACAGCCCGAAGTGTACCAGGTCATGTACAACCTCAACGGAGCCTACTGCAACATTCCGGTCTGCGAATCCGGGGAGATGGAGGCGGTCAGCGACATTGTCCGGGCAATTATCTTCTCTTTCATTCCCAAATCCAAAGAAAGCATCCAGAAGCTCTTTTTTGAATGGTGGGCAACCTCACATGGCATTATCTCCCTGGGCATGCTGATGCAGGGTGCCCAATCGATCGACCTGTCGGAGCAGATCTACCGGGAAACCATGCGCCGGTTTGTTCGCAATCTGCGCTGAAAACGCATGGAGAGCAGTCTGGCTGACAAGTCTGGAAGGTGCTTCCGTCCGGGTTGCCCTTCCCGGTGGTTATCATCGCTGATTGGGCTCAGCCTGCTCGTCCTCGTTTCCTGCCGTACGGCCGCTCCTACGGAAGTGCTGCCTCCTGACTTTTACCAAATTCAGCACCCCGGCGCACACGGGCTGCCCAAAGGCACGCTCTATGTGCAGGACCAGGGCGACAGCATCCGGTTTTTCGTCCCGGGCACGGACCGGCAATACCTTCTGGACGCATCCCGAACGACGCCCCTGCTGTTTTTCCGCACGCAGGTGGACGTTGACGTTTTTACCATTCCCTTCAAAGTCCGCCCGGCTCTGGGCGGTGTACCGCCGCAGTTAAATTCGAATTTCAACGCGGCCCTGTATCTGGGACGACGCACCGACATTTACAGTTACCGCACCAAAACCATCGCGGCCGGCCTCGAAACGCGCCAGCTCCGCTCCCGGGGGCTTGGGTACGGCCTATTTGGCGGCATCGGCTCCTCCACCATCAACGAGCTGGTCACCGGCGGACGGGTGCCGTTTGAGTACGAAGGAATTATTCTGGATATCGGCGTCGCGGCGATTTACGACGCCCGGATTTTTAACGTCGGGCTTGCCGCCGGGGCGGATAACCTGATGGACAGCAACCGCCGCTACTGGATTTATCACCGCCGCCCCTGGTTCGGTGTCCTCTTTGGTTTGAATCTGAATTAATTCCGGCTGGCAATGATCTGCAATTCGTACGCCACCGGTGCGAAGGGCGGAACGACGTAGGCCCCGCTGGTGCGGTCGGAAGTGCCCTGGGTTCCGTAGGCGGACCCGGACGGAATCAGCACCAGCGCCCGGTCGCCAACCCGCAAGCGCCGCGCCGCGGAGTCCAGACCGGCAATCAGTTCGCCGCCGCCAATCCGGACCGTGATGGAGTCCCGCCGGTCGAACGGGGTGGTGGATCTCAGGGTTCGGCCCGAGAGCGAAAGCGTCACCCGCTGGCTGGCGGTGATGGCCGGCCCGGTGCCGGTGGTCGTTCGGTAAATAACGATGCCGTTGGTGGTCTGGAAAGTAGGCGCCGAAGACAGGCTGGTGGCCTGGGCGTATTCGAGAATCTGGGTTCCCTCGTCGCGCAGGCGCAGGAGAGTCAGGTCGAACGCCACGGCACTGTAGGGCGGCACCGGCGATACCGGCGAACCCGCCTCTCCGGTTCCCGTATTCGGCCGACCGCCGTAGGCAAGGTTGTTGGGCATAAAAAACAGGCCGCGCTGCCCGACTCTGAGCAGGCTCAGGCTTTCCTCCAGTCCCGGAATCATCACATTGGCCCCGTACGGCAGACGCACCGGCTTGGCCATCGAACTGGTGTCGGCCACCCGCAGACGCCCGTTATCAAGCCAGTAGAGCCGGTACGAAAACTCCGCCTCCTCGCCCGCCCTGGGCGTTACCGTCGAGCTGCCCGGTGCCGACAGCACGTAGGTGAGCCCCGAACTCGTGGTCTGGATATTGGCCACCAGTCCGCTGGCAATCAGGTAATCGTTAATTTCCTGCGCATTTCGGGCAGCCTGCCCTTCCGAGGGGTCTTCAAAATTACTCCGGCAGGCCGCAAAGGCACTCGCCAGCACAGCAATCCAGACAAAAACAGCGAAGCGGTTCTTCATACACTACCAACGTTCAGAATCACAAAATTGGCACCTTTTTCCCTCAAAACGCCGAAAGTTCTCCGAATTGTTGCGCAAAAGCCCCAGTCGATCTGTATAACTACAGGAATTTTTTGTATAATTGCAGGACGGTTTTACTGAAAACGCAGTAAACAGGCAATGGAACGACTTCTTCACTACTTTGAAACCATCCCTTCGTCTCACCGCAGTCTGATTCTGGTGGGTGGTATCACGTTCTTCTGGCTGATCGAAAGTGCCGTGCCCCTGTTCCGCTTCGATTACCGGAAGTGGCAGCATGCCGGTATCAACCTCTTTTTTACCCTGACGACCATCGTGGTCAATTTTGTGCTCGCGTTCATCCTGCTCAAAACGAGCGACTGGGTGGTAGCCGAGCAGGTGGGCCTTCTGCAATGGGCTTCGCTGCCGCTATGGGCCGAAATTGTGATTGGGCTGCTGCTGCTTGATCTGATCGGTGCCTGGTTCATTCACTGGCTTGAGCACCGGGTGAAGTGGATGTGGCAGTTCCACCTCATTCACCATACCGATACGTACGTGGACACGACCACGGCCAACCGCCACCATCCCGGCGAAAGCGTGTTCCGGTTCGTGTTCACGACGCTGGCCGTGCTCGTCATCGGCGCGCCCATCGGGATCGTGATGCTGTACCAGTCCATGTCGGTGGTGCTTTCCCAGTTCAACCACGCCAACCTTGAACTTCCCCGCTGGCTGGATCGGGTGCTGAGCTGGTTCATCGTGACGCCCAATATGCACCACGTCCACCACCACTATCAATTACCCGCAACCAATACCAACTACGGCAATATTTTTCCGTTCTGGGACCGTCTTTTCGGGACGTATCACGAAATGTCCGGCCGCGAGCTGGTGTATGGCGTCGATACGCACCCCGAACCGCACGAACATTCGCGCATCGGTGGTCTGCTCAAAATACCGTTTCAGGCCTACCGGCCACCGGTTTCCCGTCCCGAAGCCGACAAGCAACCGGCCAGAACAACGGCCGAGGGCCTCGAAACGCCGGTCATCAGTCCTTTACCCGAACCCTGAATTGACTATATCCTAAACCTTGCCGAAGCCGAACCCATGATGGGTTCGGCTTTTTTGTTTATTCGTCGCCTGCCTCTTCCACTTCTTCACCTTCCTTGGCGGCTTCATCGCCTTTTATTACCCCTTTCCCTCCGGCTTCCGGTAGTTTTACGACCATAATCTGACAACAAATTCAATGAACGCAAAACCTTCTCTACCTGCAATGCTGCTGCTTTCCGGTGTGGCGGCTTTCGCGCAGAAAGAAAAAGAACAAAAGGAGCTGTTTGCGCCTGCCCCGCCCGCCCCAAGGCCTACGGTCGAACAACTGTACCAGCAGGGAGTCCGTTTCAACAGCCCGGTCTGGCAGTCTGACGCAGCCGAAAACCTCAGCCAAACCGAAAAACTGTTTCGGGCCGGTCAGGAAATCACGCAGGTCAACGGGGAGGATGTACATGCCTATACGAGGCGGGTGATTCGGCCTTATCTGACCAGTTCGACGGAACAGAACCGGCTTATGAAGCAGTATTCTTCCCATTTTCTGGTTCTCAAAAAAGGGAGCGAGATAGCGCTTACTCTGGTGGGCCCGCGCCAGCAGCCGTTTACCCGGAAAGTCACCTGCAACCAGTCGTATCTGGACGCCTTGCTGAACTCCCGGGAGTTTACACACTACGAGCGACCCGACGGCATTGCTTACGTATCCCTGGATTACTTCGACCACCCGAGCATCGTCGCCAAATTCGACTCCATTTATCCGCAACTGAAAAAAGCGAAAGCGCTGGTGCTCGACCTGCGGCGCAACGGTGGTGGCAACAGCAGCATGGGCTGGCAGGTTATGGCCCGCCTGACCAACCGCGATTTTCCGATGGTCAAATGGGAAACCCGCACCTACCGCCCTACCGAACGCGCCTGGGGCAACGCCCAGAGCTGGTACGGCGATCAGTACACCTACCGCGTCAACATGACTGATACGACGGACTACTTCCACGGCCCGATGGTGGTGCCGACCAGCCCTGAAACCAACTCGGCTGCCGAAGATTTTCTGTCGATTTTCACTCCGGCCAGGCGGGGTCTTCTGATTGGCAAACCCTCGGCGGGCAGCACCGGACAGCCACTGATTACGCCACTGCCGGGGCAGGGCCTTCTGGTGGTATGCACCAAACGGGACCGGCGCTACGACGGTATGGACTGGGTCGGCAAAGGTTTTCAGCCGGACGTTCCGGTTAGTCAGACCCTGGTAGATTTCTACAAAGGCCGGGACACCGTTCTGGAAAAAGCCTTCGTAACCCTGAAGAACCCGATTAAACCCATTCGATAATTCTCATCCCATAGGCCAACGCCTCTGACAGGGCGTCAACGGTGCCGCTTTGCCTACCATCTTTACCAACAACTGCTAATGAAAAAGCTACTGTACTGCCTGCCTCTGCTCGTGATAGCACTGCCGAGCCTTGCCCAAACGCTCACCCAAACCATGAAAGGCCGCGTGGTTGACGCCCAGTCCGGGGCAGGCCTGCCCGGCGCGACCGTCCTGCTGGCTCAGACTACGCCGCTGAAAGGCACCACAACGGACACGGAGGGAAACTTTAACCTCACCAACGTTGCGGTAGGCCGCCAGTCGCTGCAGATTTCGTTTATGGGATACCGCACCCAGACCATTCCCAACGTGCTGGTTACGTCCGGTAAAGAAGTGGTTCTAACCATTAGTTTGCAGGAAGATGTCCTGATTGGGCAGGAGGTAACGGTCAAAGTAAAACGCGACCAGTCGTTGCTGAACAACGAATTCGGCACGCTGAGCGCCCGGACTTTTGACGTGGAGCAGACTCGCCGCTTTGCCGGGGGGCGTAACGATCCGGCCCGCATGGCCGCCAACTTCGCCGGCGTGGTTGGCAACAACGACTCCCGCAACGACATCGTCATCCGGGGCAACTCGCCGCTGGGACTGCTCTGGCGGCTCGAAGGCGTGGACATGCCGAACCCTAACCACTACGGCCCGCTGGGTGGGACGGGCGGCCCGGTTACCATTCTGAACAACAATACCCTGGCGAAATCGGATTTTTTCACCGGCGCGTTTCCGGCTCAATACGGCAATGGCATCAGCGGTGTGTTTGATTTGCAGCTGCGCAACGGCAATTCCACCAGACGGGAATACACGGGCCAAATCGGCTTCAACGGCTTCGAGGCGGGCCTGGAAGGGCCGTTCGTACCGGGCAAACGGGCTACTTTTCTGATCCACTACCGTTATTCGGTCCTGTCGGTGGTGAAGAAACTGGGGGTCAACTTCGGCACCGGGTCCGCGGTGCCGAACTTTCACGACCTCACTTTCAAAATTGACGTTCCGACCCATCGCCCCGGCAGCCGCTTTACCCTCTTTGGCATCGGCGGCCAGAGCAACATCAACTTCATCGCCGACCCGAAGGATACCACAAATTTCTACAACAACGGGACAACCAACGACTACAACAAAGCGAGCGTTGGGATCGTAGGCAGTTCATACACTCATTTTGTCAACGACCGCACGTCCCTGAAACTAACGCTGGCAGCCTCGGGAAACACCTTCCGGGTAATCGACGATACGCTGAACACCGAATTTGTGGCGCATCCGTTCTACCGCGACCATTCGAGCCAGAGCCGCCTGAGTGCCATCGTACAATACAACCAGAAGTTCAACGCCCGGCATACCGTAGCGGCGGGGTTATCCCTCCACCAATTATTTTTCAATTTTGCCGACAGCGTGTTCTACCAGCGCCGTGTCTGGAAACCCATCTACTCGGCCCACGAAACGGCCGGACTGGCGCAGGCGTTTGTGCAGTGGCAGTTTCGCCCGACCAACCGGCTGACGCTGAACACGGGTCTGCACGGCGACTTCTTCACGCTGAACGGCACGGCTGCGCTGGAACCCCGGCTGGGACTGCGCTATGAGGTAGCGCCCCGCCAGACGCTTTCGTTCCACACGGGCCTGAACAGCCAGTTGCAGCCGCTTCAGCTTTATTTCAAGCAGACGCGGATCTCCGATACCCGCCTCATCGAAACCAACCGGAAGCTCTCGTTTACGCGCAGCTTTCAGACGGTAGCGGGCTACGAAACGACAATTGGGGACAATATTCGCCTTAAGGCAGAGTCGTATTTCCAGTACCTCTACAACGTTCCTGTAGAACAGCGACCGTCCTGGCAATCGGGTCTTAATTTCGGCGCCGGGCTGAACAACGTGGTTACCGATAGTCTGACCAATGCGGGCCTCGGGCGGAATTACGGACTCGAATTGACCGCTGAACGGACATTCTCGGACGGCTATTACTTCCTGGCAACGGCATCGCTTTACGAAGCGAAGTACCGGGGCAGCGACAAAGTCTGGCGCAACACGGCTTTCAACGGGCGCTACGCCGCCAATTTTCTACTGGGTCGCGAGTTTCGCCTGAGCGAACGCAATACGCTCTCCCTCGACACCCGGATTTCGCTGGCGGGCGGACGCCGCTATACGCCGATTGACCTGGCTGCCTCGGCACGAAAAAACGAAACGGTTTACCTTGACAACCAGGCCTTTTCGCAGAAATACAGAGACTATTTCCGCACGGATGTCAAAATCACGTATCGCCACAATGGCCGCCGCCTAACGCAGGAGTGGCTCCTTGATTTACAGAACGTGACCGGCGCAAAAAACATCTACACCCAAAGTTATGACACCCGGAGCCACCGCATCCGGACGATGTACCAGCTCGGCTTTTTTCCGAACGTCAACTACAGGATTGAATTCTAAGTCTGGTAAAACCGCAAAAAACCCCGGCGCTACACCGGGGCTTTTTGCGGTTTGTACGCCTGCTGTTACAGTTTATTCGGCTGGTAAATGCGAACGGTACCGTCGCCTTCGTTGCTGACAACCAACATACTGCGACCATTCGGGCTTTGGGAAGCAGGCACAAACAGCAAGCCTTCCGGGGCGTCGCCGGTTTCGAGAAGCTGCAGGAATTGGGGAGCCGCCGGATTGCTGACATCGTAAATGGCTATGGCATCGGCCCGTTCCAGGCCGACAAAGGCGATGGGCCTGCCGTTTATGCTTCCGACAACCACCCCCTCCGGTTCCACGCCTTTGTCGTCCGAGCGGTCGTCGTCGTATTTGCCGGCGGCAATGACCCGCTCCTCCAGGCTTTTCCCGGACTCGTACACCCGCTGGCCCGTCGTGGCGTTGTAGATGCTGAAACCCCGGCCGCCGAAACCGTAGAGGACATCATAATCCCCGTCCCGGTCGGTGTCGCCGGCGGTATTGGTCACGCGCAGACGGCCCAGGCTGGCGTTCTGCTTCAGCGTGGCTCCGTTGGGGAAGGCTGTGGCGTCGAGGTTCAGGCTACCGATGCGGACTTCTTCGGTCAGGGCCGTGTACTCCCGGGCGTCTCCTTCGTCGGCGGTAACGTAATACTCCATTGAACCGGCTTTGAACGTCGAGATGGCATCGGGCAGGAAAAATGACTGAACCGGCCAGACGCCCGGTTGAATCCGGGAATCCCGGTCGCTGGGGTCAATCGCGTTTTCGGCCAGGTTGTAATTTTTGGTTCCCAGCGGCAGAATCCGCAGAATCGTGCCGTTGATGAGGTCTACCTCGGCAATGCCGTTGTTCTCCTGCAGGGTGACAAACGCCTTTCGCGAATCCGCCGAAACGGCTACGTATTCCGGCTCAACGTCTTTGGCCAGCGTTGCATTGGGGCCGAAAACCCGGAAGCCGCCCGCCGTCAGCTGGTTCAGCGATCCGGCAAAAGCCCCAAAGCCGAGGGTGCGGACCCCGTAATTGGCCGACACGTCGATGATGGAAATGGACCCTTCCGGATCGTTGGTGTAACTGGCATTCGGTTCGCCTTCGTTAGCCGTGATGATGAAGCGGCCGTCGGGGCTGAACGTCACCATGTCTGGCAACGCTCCCACCGGAACCTGTCTGATCAGATTCAGCGTGTTCGTGTTGAGGATCACGACGCTGCCGTTGTCCTGTTTGACGGTGGCTTCAATGGCAATCGCGAGTTTGCCGTCGTGTACGGCCACGCTGTTGGCTACCCCGCCATACGCCGCCACGTCGATGGACGGAAGCTTTTTCACCGTCGGCAGGGCCGACAGATCCAGAACATCAATGCGGGGCGTGGTTTCGTTGCTCACCGTAAACAGCCGTTTGGTCGCGGGGTCGAAGGCCGAGATTTCGGCCGCCGCCGTACCGCCCAGGTCCTGAGTCGCCACGAGTTGAAAGGCAGCGGCATCTTCCCGAATCGGGCCGGGCACCGGGTGGTCGCTGCAGGCGGTCAGCAGCAGACCGGAAACCATGGCAGGGAAGAGTAAACGGGTCGTTGTCATAGAGCGTGAATAGGTTTGGACGGGTAAAATTAGAGCATCCCCCAAGCCCTCCGCTTCGCCCCCGACGACCTTAACAATTATTTAAACCAGTTAACATTTCGGTAACATTTTTCCTTCGTCGGACGTACCGGCGGTTCAGCAACCCGGTTGGCGGCTTCGTCAGAATTTCTTTTTGAGGGCAAACAGGAAGTGGTAGATTGCGTTAGATTCCTGAACCGAGAAAGAGAACGGGGCGACCGAACCATTTCCCATGCGCGAAGAAGAGAAGATCGTAAACGATAACCACTTTCAGGCCCAGTTTGCCGCCCTGAAAGACCAGATCAGTCCGCATTTTTTGTTCAACAGCCTGAGCGTTCTGGCCTCGCTGGTGCGCAAGGACCCGGACCTGTCCGAGCAGTTCATCGACCATCTGGCCCGGGCTTATCGCTATATTCTGGAGCATAAGGACGACGAGCGCGTTTCACTCAGCGACGAAATGGACTTTGCCCGGTCGTACGCCTTTCTGCTGGAAGTCCGCTTCCGCCGAAAGTTTCGGGTGACCTTTCCGCCGCAGGAAGCCTGCCGCCATTTCACCCTGCTGCCTTTCACGCTTCAGCTGTTGATCGAAAATGCGATCCGGCATAACCGCATGTCGGCCACCGAGCCGCTGCTGGTCGAAATGCTCGTCGGGGAGGCGTCCGTGCTGACCGTCCGGAACAACCGCCAGTTGCGTACGCAGCCGGAGGGAGACCGACGCCTCGGGCTGGCCAATATCCGGCACCGTTACGCCCTGCTCACCGGCCTTCCGGTGAATGTGGACGAAACGGACAAGCAGTTTGCCGTCCAGATTCCGCTGCTGCGAACCGACCGTTAAACCCGGTTCTTATCGTCCATACCAAACGTATACACCCTTGTTAATCGTATCTTTGTCGGACATTCACCGACTTCAATGCCTGCTAACCCATCCAGTACTTCCATGCCCCTGCATTCGGCATTTCAGACCCAGCTCACCAACTTCCGGGCGCTTATTGAGCATAGCTCGGATGTGATCATCATCTCCGATGCCGGGGGAATCGAGCGGTACGTCAGCCCGTCGGTGCGGCGGGTGCTGGGGTACGAGCCGGAGGAAATGCTGGCGCGCAGCCAGTACCTGCTCCACCACCCCGAAGACCGGGACCGGGTCCGGAAGACCTTTTTCGATTTTGTCGAAAGCAAGGACAAAACCCCGATCGTTTTCAGCTGGCGGTTTCTGCACAAAAACGGCTCCTGGCGCTGGATTGAAGCGACGGCCTCCAACCAGCTCGACAATCCGCTGATCAACGGCATCATCCTCAACTTTCGCGACATCACCCAGGCCAAGGAACAGGCAGCCGAAATCCAGCGGCAGGCGGCCCGCTTTCAGGCCATGATGGAAAATATTGAAGACCAGATCCAGATTTATGCGACGGACGGACGGCTCCTCTACACCAATCGCCGCGACCTCATTTCTGACCTGGCTCCCGAACTGCTGACCGAAAAACAGGGCGACCTGCTTTGGTGGATTCATCCGGAAGAGCGGCCGCAGATGATCGACCTGTTCCATAAGCTGGCGACCGGAGAGCTGATGCAGGTGCTGGCCGAATACCGGATTGTGGATTTGCAGGGCAAGATGCGCTGGGTCGAAACTTTCGCCACCAGCCAGGTCAACAACGAGGCCGTGGGTGGTATTCTGGCCAACGTGCGCGACATCACCCGCCGCAAGCAACTGGAAGAGGCCCTCCGCGCCGCCAAGGAAAAGGCCGAGGCCGACGCCCGGGAGATTGAACGCAGCAACCTCGAAATCCGGCTCAAAAACCGGGAACTCAAAAAGCTGAACGAGGAAAAGAACGAGCTGCTGCAGATCGTCTCGCACGACCTGAAAAACCCGCTGTACAACCTGCAGCACGAGGCACTGGCCATTCTGGACAATCCCGAGAACGTCCGGCCGCATGTCCTCCGCGTTCTGAGCTGTGCCGACAAAATGCTGAGCCTCATCACCAACTTCCTGAGCATTCACACCATCGAATCCGGAAAACTCGAAATCCGGAGCGAGCGGGTCAGTATGCCGGAACAGGTCAGCCGGGTCCTGCAGTTCTACGGAGAACGCATGCGTCACAAGCAGTTGTCGGTGACGACGGCCTGGCCCGAGGGCAGTCTGGACGTGCGGGCCGACGCCAATGCCGTCCACCAGATTCTGGACAACCTGATTTCCAACGCCATCAAGTATTCGCCGCCGGGCGGCACCATTCAGATCGAGCTCGTTGCCGGACCCGACGCGCTCATCACCCGGATACAGGACCAGGGCGCGGGCGTGCCCCTCGACGAAGCGGACCGGCTGTTCCGGAAATTCACCAGGCTCTCGCCCAAACCCACGGCGGGCGAAAGTTCCAACGGGCTGGGGCTGGCCATTACCAAAAAATTAGTCCATCTCCTGCAGGGCGAAATCTGGTACGAACACCACCCCGGCGCGGGTGCGACGTTCGCCTTCGAACTGCCGGCCTGGAATAAGTAGGGTTAAAAGTGTAAGGTGGAAAACGTCGGGAAAGGCGAAACCTCAAACTTTAACCCTAACCCTTAAATCATAAACAACTCATGAACGTACTCATCATCGAAGACGAAGACCTGACGGCTGAACGGCTCGAAGACCTGCTGAAAAAATATGATCCCGCCATTCGCGTGGCGGCCATGCTCCCTTCCGTACGGGAAACCGTGCAGTGGCTGCAAACCCACAGCCCCGGACACCCCGACTACCCGGACCTGATTTTCATGGATATTCATCTGGAAGACGATCTGTGTTTCCGGATTTTTGAGCAGGTGAACCTGTCGGTGCCCATCATCTTCACGACGGCCTTCGACGAATACATGATCAAGGCGTTTCGGGTCAACAGCATCGATTACCTGCTGAAGCCGGTCAGCTTTGAAGCGCTGGCGGCGGCCATGCAGAAGTATCATTCGCTGAAACGGCAATTCTCCCTGACCGATCTCGAAGCCCTGCGTCAGGTGATGGGCCAGCCCCGGCAGGAATACAAAAACCGGTTCCTGATTACGGTCGGCACGCGCCTGCGGACCATCGAAACGGGCGAGGTGGCGTATTTTTTCTCGGAAGAAAAGATCACGTTTCTGGTCACCCGAGACAACCAGCGGCTGCCGCTCGATTTCAGCCTCGACAAGCTGGCGACGATGCTGAATCCGGCGGATTTTTTCCGGGCCAACCGGCAGTTTCTGGTCGCGCTGCCCTCAATCAAAAATATTCACACCTATTCCAGCAGTAAACTCAAACTGGAATTGCAGCCCGACCCGCGCACGGAGGTCTTTATCAGTAAGGAAAAAGTCAGTACGTTCAAGGATTGGCTGGATGCCTGAAGACTCCGGGCCCCGTTTCGCCCCGTTTTTAACGGTTCATTATTAAACATTTCCCCACAGGGCCTGTTACATTAACGAACACCCAAACGGGTTAAACTCAACGTTAAACATGAAAAAACAGGTTACTTTAGCTCTGCTGGCGGTGGGGATTGCCGGAGCTAACGTGGCGTTCGGCCAGCGTGATTCCCGAACAAACGATAATGACCGCTATCGCCGCGACAACGTCCGGCCCAACGACTCCCGTTCGCTGAATAACCAGTCAATGGATGACCGTCGGTACGACGACCGCCGCATGAACGACCAGCGTTCGGGCAGCATGTCGGGCCCGATGGACCGCAGCATGTCGACGCAGCAATACGAACGGGCGCTCATCAACGCCTACAAGGAAGGATACCGCGACGGAATGGAAACCGCCCGGCAGTTGGGCCGCAACGACGGCGTAGCGCCGGGTTTCAGCGACCGGAATAACCGCGACAACCGCGATAACCGCAGCGACTCGAACAGCGGCGGCCTTTTCGGCGGACGCAACAACCGCTCCGGTGACAACTCCGAAAACCGCAATTCCGTCGATAAACGGGAATATGACCGGCTGCGCGAAGAACTTGACGATGTAAAGAAAGAAAACGAAAAGCTGGAGAAGAAAGCCGACCGCTACAAGGCTTTCACCGGAGGCTTCTATGCGGGGGCCAACACCACGCGCTTTCTGGGTGAAAATGCCGGCGGCAACGACCTGAGCGGTCGCCTGGGCTACCAGGTCGGCGTCTTCACGCGCTTCGGCGGCCGCATCTACGGACAACTCGGGGCCGAGTATTTTGCCACCAGCTCCAACTACTTCTCCCCCGGCGACGGCCAGAATCTGGAAAACATTACGGGCCGCATCAATACCCAGTGGCTGCAGATTCCGGTCCTGGTAGGCGTGAAACTGGCGCAGTCGAAGCGCGGAATCTCGGGCGTGCGCCTGGGAGTCGGCGCCGAATATGCCAACCGGCTGGGCGGCAGCAACACGGTCAATATCGACGACAACGAAATCAAAAGCGGGACCTTCCTGGCCCTGGGCAACCTCGGCTTTGACATCGGTCCGCTGCTGATCGACCTTGTATACCACCACGGTCTCAACGACGCCATCGAAGGCTTCAACAACTCCCAGCGCCGCTCTTTCGGCGTCAATGTGGGCTTTAAGTTCTAAAAAGACGTTTTAAGGTTTAACGTTTAAGGTTTAACGTAGCTCCGCTGGGCCCAAAGAGGGCAGAAAAGCCTAAGCACCGTTAAACTTTAAACCTTAAACTTTAAACCTTAAACTTAAGATACGTTATGAAAAAGACATTTTGGCCGGTAGCGGCCCTTCTGATAGGACTGTTTACCACCTCCTGCGATTCGTCTAAGGGGTTATTCAGCCGCCGCGACAGCGACGACCGGGACGACCGCCGGGAACGCACCGCTTACAACGAAAATCGCGATTCTGACGACCGCGAAGGCCGGTCAACGGCCGGACGGGAACGCCGGTCGGAACTGGGCGACGATGTCCGTAACCGCAGCCGCGAAGTCCGCGACGACGTGCGCGATACCGGACGTGAAGTAGGAAACGACGTGCGTGAACGGACCGATAACGTCCGC
Organism: Tellurirhabdus rosea; assembly: GCF_026278345.1. Taxonomy (NCBI): domain Bacteria; kingdom Pseudomonadati; phylum Bacteroidota; class Cytophagia; order Cytophagales; family Spirosomataceae; genus Larkinella; species Larkinella roseola. Next base: position 4,824,968 of record NZ_CP111085.1, on the reverse strand, counting down.
GACGATGTTCGGGACAAAGCCCGGAATGTGCGGGAAGATGTGCGGGATAAAGCCCAGAACGTCAAAGAGGACATTCGCGAAAAAGCCCCCGAAGTAAAAGAAGATGCCCGCCGGGTTGCGGGTGAACTGAAGCAGGACGCCACCAACAACCGGCTGTTCGGCAACGGTCCGGATCAGGATACGCCCGAAGAAGATGCCTTTGAGGAGCGCATCCGCGAGCGGTTGGGCCTCAGCAGCGGCCAGAGCAACCAGCGCAACAACGACCAGCGCGGTAACGACCAGCGCAACAGCGATCAGCGGAATTACGACCAGCGTGGTAACGACCAGCGCAGTTCGGACAGCCGCCAGTATTCCAACAGTCGCCAGTACTCGGACAACGGTTCGTATTCCGATAACCGTTCGGGCAACGACCGGTACAGTTCGGGCAGCCAGATGAACGATCGGGGTAGCAACGACTACCGTCAGGATCAGTCGGGAAATTATTCAGACAACAACCGCATGCAGGGCGACCGCTACAGCAGCAACTCGTCCGGCAATTACTCGGGTCGTGAGAGCCGCGGCGGTTCCTACGCCGGAGACCAGTACAGCCAGATGGACCGCATGGACAACCGTCAGTCCGACAGCCGGTACATGGACAACCGGGGTATGGACAGTCGGAGCATGGACAGTCGTTCCGGCGATTCCCGCCAGTATGATGAACGTTCTTCGTACAACGACAGCGGAAATCGGGACGACCGGGGCGGCAATTACAGCGAGGGCCGCAGCGGCCGTTCCAACCTGGACGGTGACCGCCGGGAACTGGCCGACCGCATCGGGTCAATGATGGACAATCTCGACCGTCAGATTGAGCAGATGAGCCGCAATACCAGCGCCAGCGGCCGTTTGCAGCGCCAGGCGACTGTACGCGAACTTGAAAAACAGCGCAATGACCTGATGAAAGCTTATTATCAGGTTCAGCGCGGCTCGGAGCAGAACTGGGCACAAACCCGTCGACAGGCCGACCGGCTTATCTACGACGTTGAGGAACGCCTGGAAAAAATGGATCAACGTACAAACCGATAACTTTTGCGTTGAGGGCAGGCGGGGCACCGAAAGGGGCTCCGCCTGTTTTATTTTCACCACCCCGAAAGGGCCTAGGCCCTTTCGGGGTGGGTTTGTCCTGCGTCAAAACTCAACATTTATTCAATCGGAAGACCGTTTTTGTCCCTTCGCCATCCCGCCGTTTTTACCTTTGTGGTTAAACCGCTTCTGCCATGTCCCATTCTGCCCTGCCGCTCCTCCGCATCGGTTCCCATCCTGAGAAGGCCAACCTGACGAAAGGCCAGCAGGACTTTAACCGGTTCAGCCAGCGGATCGACGAGCTAAGCCGGGAACTGACGGCCTACCGCGATGCCCTGAACGAAGTGTATCGGAAAGCGGACGGGGAGTATGAGCCGCTTTACCGGGAGTACCAGCAGCAGCGGGCACTGCTCGTCCGGGTACTGGACCGGGGCCATCAATCGGGGGCATTTAAGGCCGGTGACCGCAAAAAACTGGCCCGCCTGATTCTGGAAATCAGCTACGACCTCATTGCCCGGCACGGCCTGCGCGAGCTTATTCCGCTGTACGACCAGTACGACCCGGAAGGCTACGAAGCCGCCCGGCACGAGGCCCGGCAGAGTACCACCGACCAGTTGAAGCAGCAGGCCGCCGACCGCTTTGGCATCAACGTGCCGGACGAAGCGGGCATTGATTCGCCCGAAAAGCTCGCGGAATACCTCCGCACGCTCCAGCCCGGCTACGAAGAAAGCTGGGAGCAGCAGCAGGCCGCCGAAGCCAGCCGCCGTGAGCAGCAGAAGAAATCGGCGCGGCAGCAGAAACAGGAGGCCCGCCGACAGGCCGAAGAACGCCGCATCAGCCGGTCGGTGCGCTCGGTCTACCTCGATCTGGTCAAGGCTTTCCACCCCGACCGGGAACCCGACGAAGCCGAGAAAGGCCGCAAAACCGAAATTATGCAGCGCGTGACAGAAGCGTATGAAAAAAACGACCTCATGGCGTTGTTGAGCCTGCAATTTGAATTCGCCCGCATCGACCAGAACCACCTCGAAACGCTGGCCGAAGAACAGCTGGGCTATTACAACCGGATGCTGCGGCAGCAGGTCAAAGACCTGGAAACCGAGCTGGCCGACCTCAAACAGGAGGCCGCCGCTTTCCTCCGCACCTCCCTGCATTTTGTTCACGCCGCCGCCGGACTAAAGCCGCTTTTTGAGCAGGAAGTCCGCGAACTACGGAAAGATGTACAAAGCCTGAAGGCCGACGTGCGGGCGTTGAGCGAGACGGATACCCTGCGGCACTGGCTCAAGAGTTTTGTTTAACTTCGGGGCCAGACGAAGATTCTTAAACCCTCCCCAGCCCATCCGGGTTTTTGTCAAAAAACAACTATGGAAGCCCAATCCACAACGCTGCTTAAAGATTACTCAATCGAAGAACGCAGCGCCTACCTGGCCGCTCTGGCTACAATGGCCAATGCCGACGGCAACGTTTCTGACGAAGAAATTGAATTTCTGAACCTGCTCGCGGAAGCGGCTGAACTACCGGAAAACCTGCAACAGGAAGTTGTTCAGGTGGCGCGTAATCCGTCCCAAATCAGTCTTCAGCGATGCCTGGATACGCTCAAGCCCAGCCAACTGCGCTTTTCGTTCATCACGGACATCATCAGCTTTGCCAAAGCCGACGGCCAGTATACGCCCGAAGAAGAGCAGCAGATTCATAAAATGGCCGACTACCTGGGCGTCGATCAGCAGCAGTTCAGCATTCTGGACCGCTTCGTAGACAAGGCCGACGAGGCCCGGCAGCAGGGCCAGGACCCGACTTCGCCGCAGTTTCTGAACCAGAGCGGCTTTGGTTCGATGTTTCAGAAAGCCGGAATTTCGCCGAATATGGTGAAAGGCATGCTGGGCGTGCTCGCTCCCATTGTCATTTCGTCCATGCTCAGTCGCGGCAAACGGCGGCACCACGGCGGCGGGATGCTAGGCGGCTTGCTCGGTGGCCTCATGGGCGGGGGCAGCATGATGGGCGGAGGCCATCGCCGCGGCGGCGGACTGGGTTCGCTCATTTCCATCCTCGGCGGCCTGAGCGGACGGCCCCGCTACGGCGGCATGCGGTCGGGCGGGCTGGGTGGCCTGCTCGGCAGCATCCTGGGCGGACGGCGCGGATGGTAAAACAAACAAGGTGGCCGGAGAACCGGCCACCTTGTCCCCCCGGGGTTCAGCCCGGGTTCCTGTGGTGTTTCGAGCCAGGACCCGGAGTGTAGAGATCACCCGGGCTAAAGCCTGGGGTTACAGCACCAGGCCGCTGCGCTTCAGCATCGCCTGCGGTGACGGTTCGCGGCCCCGGAACTTCTTGTACAGTTCCATCGGCTTCTCGGTGCCGCCTTTTTCCAGAACGTTGCGGCGGAACTTATCGGCCACTTCCTTGTTGAAAATGCCTTTCTCCTTAAACGCTTCGAAGGCGTCGGCGTCCAGCACTTCCGACCATTTGTAGCTGTAGTATCCCGACGAATAGCCGCCCGCGAAGATGTGCGAGAAGGCTGGGCTCGTCGCCACACCCGCCGGAACGGGCAGCAGCGCCGTTTTCTGGTCTACTTTCTTTTCCACGTCGGCCACCGACTCGCCCGTCGGCTGCTGGCTGTGCCAGTACATGTCGATCATGCCCAGCTTCACCTGACGTACGTTGGCGATACCGGCCAGGAAGTTCTGGCTCGCGCGGATTTTGTCGATCAGTTCCTGCGGAATGGTTTCGCCGGTCTGGAAATGTTTGGCAAACAGGCGCAGGGCTTCCGGCTCGTAGGCCCAGTTTTCCATCACCTGCGAAGGCAGTTCCACGAAGTCCCAGGCTACGCTCGTGCCCGACAGGCTCGAATACTTGCCTTTCGTCAGCATGCCGTGCAGGCCGTGTCCGAACTCGTGGAAGAGCGTCGTCACTTCGTTGAAAGTCAGCAGGGAAGGCTTCGTTTCGGTCGGGCGGGTAAAGTTACAGACGTTCACCACGTGCGGGCGGACCTCTTCGCCGTTCACGATTTTCTGCGAACGGATGCCGTTCATCCAGGCCCCGGCGCGCTTGCCGGCCCGCGGGAAATAGTCACCGTAGAATACCGCCAGAAACTTGCCGTTCTCGTCGTAGACCTCAAACGCGCGGACTTCCGGGTTATAGACCGGGATGTCCTTGTTCTCTTTGAAGGTCACGCCGTAGAGCTTGTTGGCAATCGTAAAGATGCCGTCCAGCACGTTTTCCAGCTTGAAATACGGCTTCAGCATCTCGTCGTCGAGGCTGTAGCGTTCTTTCTTCAGTTTTTCGGCGTAGTAGCTGAAATCCCAGTTTTCGAGCGTTTCGGCCTTAAAGCCCTGCGATTTGGCGTAGGTGGTCAGGTCGGCGAGCTGCTTTTCGGCGACGGGCTTCGAGTAGCCCAGCATTTCGTCGAGGAACTGCTGCACCTTGTCGCGGGAACCGGCCATGCGGTCTTCGAGCATGTAATCCGCATGGGTTTTGTACCCCAGCAGTTTGGCGCGGTCGTAGCGCAGCTGCACCAGCCGCTGGATGATCTGCTCGTTGTTGTTATCATTTTTCTGGAAACCGCGGGAGTTGTAGGCCAGATACAGCTTTTTGCGCAGTTCGCGGTTGTTGGCATACTGCATGAACGGCAGGTAGCTCGGAGCCTGCAGCGTAAAGAGCCAGCCTTCCTTACCCTTCTGCTTGGCGGCGCCACGGGCGGCTTCGCGGGCAAACTCCGGCAGACCGTCCAGTTCCTTCTCGTCCGTAATCAGCATTTCGAACTGATTCGTTTCGTTCAGGACGTTCTCCCCGAATTTCAGCGACAGCTGCGACATCTCCTTGTTGATTTCGCGCAGCTTGACCTTGTCGGCTTCCGACAGGTTGGCCCCGTTGCGGGCAAAGCCTTTGTAAGACTTCTCCAGGAGCATTTTGTCCGTCGCGTCGAGTTTCAGTTTGTCGCGCTGCTCGTAAACGGCTTTCACGCGGGCAAACAGTTTTTCGTTCAGCGAAATGTCGTTGCTGTATTCGGTCAGCAGCGGCGAAGCTTCCCGGACGATGCCCTGCAGTTCGGGCGTGGTTTCGGAGCTGTTGAGGTTAAACATCACCGACGTCACCTTGTTGACGGCTTCTCCGGCCCGTTCGAGCGCCACGATCGTATTTTCGAAGGTCGGCTTGGCGGTGTTACCGGCGATGGCATCGATTTCTTTTTTGCCCTGCGCAATGGCTTCTTTCAGCGCGGGCAGATAATGGTCGTTCTTGATCAGGTTGAACGGAACCGTCCCATGCGGGGTGCGGTACGGCTGTAGCAGCGGATTCTCGCTCATTTTCTGGGGTTGGGACGCCGTCTGGCTGGCCTTGGGTTGCGCCGTAACGGTTACGGAAGGAACCGCCGAGGCAACGGTTGCCAGCAGCAGCGCCCGGCTGGTTAGTTGTTGAATGGATAACATAAAGCTTCGCAGATTGGGTTTCTTTTCGCCAATAGTTCGCATTTTACCGATTTAAAGGGTACTAATTTATTCAAAATTGGCCGAAAGGTAACATGTCTGGCTGAGCGGCGGCGAAATTCACGCGGTTTGGGGGAGGCTACGCCCGGGCGGTATTCGGTCCGTTACTCCTTCCCCACCAGCAGCGGATGCACCCGCAGGCCCTTCACCCGGTTCCATTCCAGCGAGGGCGCGGCGATTTTCTGGAACTGGGCCACGCCGATAAACCGCCGCCAGGAATCGTTCAGCGGGCCGATCCGCGACAGATCGGCATCGGGCGAAAGGAAAAACTGGCGGTAACGCTCGAACTTCACCTCCCTGCCGTCCCTGTCGAAAATCGGCGGGTTCTCGTGGCCGCCAATCATGCCGCTGCCGCTGTAGCCGACCGCCAGATTGAGCCATTTCGGAAACGACGGACCCACGGGCAGCGTCGAGGCGAGGTTCAGCGAAAGCCAGTACTGCTGGGCGTTGTAGTCTTTCAGGAACTGCACGCCGGTGGTTTTGCCGAGCAGGTTGGGGCGGTACGGCGCGTAAATACTTTTGCGCCAGCCGAAGCGCATGGTCACTTTCTGCTCGTTGAAGGCATACTGCTGCCCCATGAACAGGGCCGCGCCGGTCACGTTGGCCAGCATGTCGCCCCGCGAGAATCCCCAGCCTTCCGAGTAGCCGTCGTACACCTCGATGGTGCTCTGGAACAGCAGCGCCAGCAGTCCGCCCGTCAGCACCGAAGCCCGCTCGTTGACGCCGCTCCAGCGAAACAGCTCGTACCCGCCGCGGCTGAAGAGGTAGGCCGTAGCGACATGCCCCACTTTGTCCATCTGCAACCATTCGCGATTGTCGTTGAAGCGGTGAAACGGCACTTTTTTCTTGTACCAGGCTTTTTTCAGAAAGTAGAGCGTCACCCCGTAGAACACGGCCGTTCCGACGACGACGCCGGTCAGGCGGGCGCGGTTGGGGCCTTCCGCCGCCGGACTTCCGAGAGTAAGGGGCGGCTGGGCCCGAACGGATAAAACGCCTGCCATCTGGAGCAGAACGCAGACCAGCAGAACGGTAAAACGAATCTTCATTCTGCAAAGTAAACCAAATCCGGCGCTACCCGCACGAAGCCGCCCCGCCCCGTCTACTCACTCGTGCAAAATGGAGTCTGAGTATTTTTAGGGACTCTCCACATTATCCAGATGTTAAGCACCCGAAGGCGCTCCTTCTCCCCCATTTTGCAGGATGCCCGGCTCCACCCGAATCGTTTCCCATTACCCGAGCCACAAAGTAGATTATTTTGAATAATTGTTGTGGCAACTACTTGTTTCCTCTTCATTTTTTGGTAAACTATTCCAAACGGGCGAAAACCAAAAAGGTATACTTAGTCACTGGCAGACAAGTCGTTGGCGGTTTTTACTCAATTTCTTAACCAAACATCTTTCTTATCCACTTCTATGAACAAACTGCTACTGGCAGGAGTCTTATGGTTATTACTCCTGAGTCCGGCATGGGCACAAGACCGGACGATCTCCGGAACTGTCAGGTCCAATGAGGACAACTCTTCGCTGCCCGGTGTCAGCATCACCATCAAAGGATCTTCCCGCGGAACTACAACCAACGAAAACGGCGAATACCGCCTGACGGTCCCGACGGAGGCCACCACACTTACGTTCTCGTTTATCGGTTTTGCTACCCAGGACGTGGCGATTGGCAACCGCACGACGATTGATGTGACGCTGGCCGAAGACGCCTCCACCCTTCAGGAAGTCGTGGTGACGGCCCTTGGGATTTCCCGCGAAAAGAAAGCGCTGAACTATGCCGTACAGGACATTCGGCAGGAAAAGCTCAACATCGCCCGCGAACAGAACGTGGCCAACGCCCTGGCCGGTAAAATCGCCGGGGTGCAGGTCCTGGGCCAGTCGGGAGCTAAATTCGGTACGCCGAACATCCGGATTCGCGGGATCAACTCGCTGACCGGGGCCGACCCGCTGTATGTCGTGGACGGCACGCCGACGGACATCAACCAGGTGAACATGGATGAAGTCGAGTCGCTTTCGGTCCTGAAAGGTCCGGCCGCGACGGCGCTCTACGGAAACCGCGCCGCTCAGGGTGTAGTGGTCATCACGACCCGCCGCGCCCGCGCCGGCGAAACCCGGCTGGACATCAACCACAGCACCACGCTGGACATGGTGTCGATGCTGCCGAAGTACCAGAACGAGTACGGCGGCGGCTATTCGCAGGATTGGGCTACCTTTAAGTTCAACCCGGCGATTCACCCGGCCGACTGGGCTTCTTTTGAAGGACAGAAAATCCTGAACTACTCCGCCGACGAAAGCTGGGGTCCGCGTCTCGACGGGTCGCCGCACCGCTCGGCCGCTTCGTGGCAGCAGGGTCCGGAGTTCGGACAGTTGACGCCGTTTTCGCCCCAGCCCAACAACGTCCGGGACTTCTTCGAAAAGCCCATCAGCCATAACACGAACGTGTCGTTTTCGCGGGGCACCGAGGCTTTCCAGAGCCGGATCGGGTACACGCACATCATCAACAACGGGATTGTGCCCAACTCGTCGCAGACCCGCGATTTTGTCAGCGCCCGCAACTCGATTCTGTTCGGCAAAAACCTGACGGCAAACCTGAACCTGAACTACACGTCTACCCGCACGGTCAACCAGCCGGCCGACCGCTACGGCTCGACGGGCGGTACCGGGGCCAGCAACAGCCTGTTTGGCATCAGCAACCCGATTCTGAACGGGTACAACCAGACCGTCGGCTCGTTCAACCAGTGGTTCCAGCGGCAACTCAAAATCGAAGACCTGCGGAACTACCGCAACCCGGACGGCACCTACCGGAGCTGGAACATCGGCGGCCCCACCGACCCGCGTCCGAAGTACTGGGACAGCCCCTACACGCAGGTGTATGAGAACACCAACCTCAACCGCAGCAACCGCCTCTTCGGGGACATCGGTCTGGCTTACCAGGTCCTGCCCTCCCTGAAAGTGTCGGCCACCGTGCGCCGCGACCAGGGTACGTTCAACCAGGAAGGCCGCATCGCGCAGGGAACCCTGAACGAAGGCGGACTGGGCGGCTTCTCGACCTTCACGGCCAACGTGCTGGAGAACAACTACGAATTGCTGGCGAATTACAACCAGGAGTTTGGCAACATCTCGGTCGTCGCCAACGCCGGGGGTAACATCCGCTACAACCGCACGGACGGACTCTTCCAATCGACGGTTGGCGGCCTGTCGGCGCCGAACTTCTACGCCATTGCGGCGTCCATCGACCGGCCCGCCGCCAACAACTACCTGTTTGAGCGTCAGGTCAACTCGGTTTTCGGTAACGTGAGCGTCGGCTACCGCGATTTCCTGTTCGTCGAAGGTTCGCTCCGGAACGACTGGTCTTCTACCCTGCCCAACGGCCAGAACTCTTACCTGTACCCGTCCGTTTCGGCCGGTCTGGTGTTTACCGAGTTCATTCCGAACCGGGCGATCCTGTCGTACGGAAAAATCCGGGCCGGTTACGCCCAGGTGGGTACCGACACGGGTCCGTACCAGACCCGCCTCGCCTTTGGCACAGGTACGCCCTACGGCAACAACGCCACGCTTTTCCTGCCCACGACGCTGCCGAACTCGGAACTCCAGGCGGGTCTGTCTTCTTCGTACGAAGCCGGTCTTGATCTGCGGTTCCTCAACAACCGCTTCGGACTGGAATTTACGGCGTATCAGAACGACAACACCAACCAGATCATTCCGCTGCCGGTTGCCCCGACCAGTGGTTATACCAACGCCGTCATCAACGCCGGTCTGATCAAAACGAGCGGTCTGGAACTGCACATTTATGCCAATCCGATTCGGAGCACGTCCGGTTTCAACTGGGAGTTCGACATCAACGCCGACCGCAACCAGACGAAAGTGGTCGAACTGGCCGAGGGTCTGACCAACTACCAGATCGACGGCCCGCAGTGGCGGACGCTGACGCTGAACGCCCGCGCCGGCGAACAGTGGGGTCTGCTGGTCGGACAGGGGATTGCGAAAGACGAGCAGGGTCGCCCGCTGGTCTACGCCCCGACGGCCGAAAACGTGGATGCCGGAATCGCCGGACTTTACATCAAAGAGAACAACGTACCGCTGGGCTCGGTCCTGCCGAAGTTCAAGGGCGGCTGGCTCAACACGTTTACGTACAAGAACGCCACGCTGCGGATCAACACGGACTTTGTGGTGGGCGGTAAGTTCTTCTCGACGACCAAGATGTTCAACGCCTACTCAGGCCTCAGCGCCGAAACGGCGGGTCTCAACGAACTCGGCAAGCCCCTGCGCGACGATCCGGCAACGGGCGGCGGTGTTCTGCTCGACGGCGTAACGGAAGACGGCCAGCCGAACACCACCCGCGTGGACGCGCAGAACCTGTACGAGAACTGGCTGTTTGCCCTCAACGAGTACTGGATCTACGACAAAACGTACGTGAAGCTGCGGGAGATTTCGCTGGGTTACAACCTGCCGAAGCGCATTCTGGGCAACGCCATCAAATCGGCCAACGTGTCGCTTATCGCCCGCAACCCGCTGCTGATTTACAGCGCCATCGGCGGCGGTATCGACATCTCGGAGTCCGAAACGCTCTGGTACGAAGGCGGTCAGCTGCCGCCGGTCCGGTCGTTCGGCATCAACGTGCGGCTTGGGTTCTAAAAAATCGTTTAACGTGTAAAGTTTAACGTGTAAAACGGTCCGCCGCCGCAGTTTCGTCGCCGCTTTTTCGTTAAACCTTAAACGTTGAACCTTAAACTTTACACTTCCTATGAATCGATACACTTTTTTGAAAACCAGTGTTATGGCCGCCGCTCTGCTGACCGTGGCGGGCTGTAACAACTTCGATGAACTGAATACCAACCCCAACAACCCGCTGCTGCCCAACACGGCCAGCCTGCTGACGGGCGCCGAGCGGACCGTTGGGACCATCAATTCGCAGGTCGGACCCGGTGGGTTCAACATCGTGCCGGCGCTGTACGTGCAGCAGTTCGGGGATGTGACCTACATCGAGGATTCCCGGTACAAAACGATCAATTTCAGCTACAACGGGCTGTACTCCGGCCCGCTGGTGAACCTGCAGCAGATCATCACGCAGAATACCGACCCGAACACCCGGGCGGCAGTAGCGGCCTACGGTTCCAACAACAACCAGATCGCCATCGCCCGGATTCTGAAGGCGTATATTTTCCAGTACATCACCGACCGCTGGGGCGATGTGCCGTATTCGGAAGCGCTGAAAGGCGACGAGAATTTCTCGCCGAAGTTTGACCGGCAGCAGGATATCTACAACGACCTGTTCAAGGAATGGCGGGAAGCGGCGGCCCAGTTCGACAACGGGACGCGGGTGCAGGGCGACATTCTGCTGAACGGCGATGTGGCGCGCTGGAAAAAGTTCGCCAACACGCTGCGGATGATCGCGGCCCTGCGCATCTCGAAGGCCGACCCTGCCAAAGGCCGGACGGAGTTCAACGCGGCGGTGGCCGATGGCGTCCTTACGTCCAATGCCGACAACGTGCAGTACCGGTACCTGAGCGATGCCAACAACGAGAATCCGCTCTACAGCAACTATGTCCGGCAGAACCGCAAGGACTTCGCCGTCAGCAACACGTTTGTCGATTACCTGAAAAGCGTGAACGACCCGCGTCTGCCGTTCATCGCGGCGCCGAACCAGACCGGGCAGTACGTCGGGGTGCCGTACGCGGTGTTCCCTTCGCCCGGCGAAGCGTCCCTGTTTTCGCTGGCAGCTCCGACGGTCAGCGCCCAGAACGCGCCAGTCAACATCATGACGTACGGACAGGTGCTGTTTGCGCAGGCAGAAGCCGCCAAACTGGGCTGGACGACGGGCAACGCCAAAACGCTGTATGAATCCGCCGTTCGGGCCTCCCTGCAGCAGTGGATGGGTTCGAGCTTCACGGAAGCGGCCTACACGAGCTACATTGCCCAGCCGAACGTGGCCTACAACGACGCCCGGGCGATTGAGCAGATTGCGACCCAGCGCTGGATTCATCTGTTCTTCCAGGGCACGGAAGCCTGGAATTCATGGCGGCGGACGGGCTTCCCGGTGCTGCGACCGGCGGCCACGACGCTCAACGGCGGTACGGCCATTCCGCGCCGACTCGCCTACCCGACCACGGAGCCGACCCTGAACGCGACCAACTACCAGGCCGTCATCACCAGCCAAGGCGCCGACGACCAGTACACGCGGGTCTGGTGGGACAAACCCTGAGGATTCATTCCGACTTATTTCCGAACGCCGGGCCAGCAGGTCCGGCGTTTTTGTTTGCCCTGCCTCCGGCGGGGCCTGCCCTTTTAGTAAACGGTCGCAATTTTAATATTAATACATGTTAACTCATTTATACGAACGGTAACTTTGCCTCTCCAAAAACTAACTTGTACTGTGAAAAAAGTTTTATCAGCTCTTTTTGTCCTGTGCTCGCTTTCGGCGGCGACGGCTCAGGAATTTAAACCGTTCAAAGTCAATACATCCGTCGGCTATGCCAAACCGTCGGGACCGGGCGCTTCGGGCGGTTTGCTGGCGTCTGTGGAGCCTAAATACGGCTGGAACGAATTTATCGATTTTGGTTTCCGCATCGAAGGGGCGCTGATGGCCCGGGCGCTGGTGGTTGACGGCCAGACGAGCGAAAGCGAAATCAAGGCGATGGGTTCGTACCTGCTGACGACCAACCTGCTGTTTACGGACACGTACGTCAAACCGTACGTTGGGATTGGCGCGGGTCTGTACCGCACGGCGGGCATGGGCATTTCGGTAGTGGAAGACGGCGAGGAAGAACCGACCGGCGAGATGGACGTGCAGGCCAGCAACAAATTCGGCGGAATGATCCGGGCGGGTCTCAAAATCGGCCACTTCGTGCTGGGTGCCGAATACAATCTGGTTCCGGCTACCAAATATTCCCTCTCGACGGGCGAAGCGGTCAAAGGCAACAATTCGTACCTGGGCATCAAACTCGGCTTCGACATCGGCGGCGGCAAATAAACAGCACTTTTCTCTTTCAGAAACGCGGGCAACCCCTGCGTTTCTTTTTTTGGCCCCTGTTAAAATATAAACTTATTAACACATAATTGACCAAATTACACAAATACACTTCGTTTCGTACTATTTTGAACCAACCCCCTTACCTGCCTGTTACCCAAGGCAGCGGCCTGCACGAACGGGGTCTTTCTCTTCCAGCAACCGGGCTGCCGTTTCCGGAAATTGCCCTACGTTAACTTCCTGAAACAACACTCTCTCTTTTCTGGTAATGAAGTAGGCTAAGTCCTGCTTACAACTTTATGGCACGAAGTAAGAAATCAGTATCGAGCAGTCCGGATGTCGTCCTCATCGGGGCTGGAATCATGAGCGCAACCCTCGGGGTGATGCTGAAAGAGCTGCAACCCGACCTTACCATTGAAATTCTGGAACGGCTCGACGTCGCCGCGGCCGAAAGCTCGGACGCCTGGAACAATGCCGGAACCGGGCACGCGGCCTTCTGCGAACTGAACTACACCCCCGAACGCGAAGATGGCAGTATCGACGCCTCCAAAGCGGTCAAAATCTGCGAATCGTTCGAGGTTTCCAAGCAGTTCTGGGCCCATCTGGTGCAGAACAACTTCCTGACCGACGCCCCGAACTTCATCCGGCAGATTCCCCACATGAGCTTTGTCTGGGGACCGGAAAACGTCAACTACCTGCGCAAACGATACGACGCCCTGCTGAAAAGTCACCTCTTTGAGGGCATGCAGTACTCGGAAGACCACGGACAACTGGCCGAATGGATGCCGCTCGTCATGGAAGACCGGGACCCGAAACAGGCCGTCGCGGCCACCCGCATGGACCTGGGCACGGACGTCAACTTTGGCGCGCTGACCCGCGCCATGTTCCGCCGGCTGGTGGAAATGCCGGGCGTCAAAATGAACTTTGCCCACGACGTCCGGGACATCTGGCGCTCCAAAACGCTGGGCGGCTGGAAAGTGCGCGTGGAAAACGTGACGACCGGCCACGTCCGCGACATTCACGCCAAATTTGTCTTTATCGGCGCTGGCGGCGGTTCGCTGCGGCTGCTCGAAAAATCCGATATTCCCGAGAGCCGGGGCTACGGCGGCTTCCCCGTCAGCGGGCAGTGGCTGCGCTGCCGGAATCCGGAAATCATCGAGCGCCACGCGGCTAAAGTTTACGGCAAGGCGTCGGTGGGTGCTCCCCCGATGTCGGTGCCGCACCTCGACACCCGCATGATCGAAGGCCGGAAAGAACTGCTGTTTGGCCCCTACGCCGGTTTCTCGACCAAATTTCTGAAACACGGCTCGTACATGGATTTGCCGAAATCCATCCAGATGAGCAACCTGGCCCCGATGCTTATGGCGGGCATGCACAACATTCCGCTGACGCGTTACCTCGTCCAGCAGGTCATGCAGTCTCCCGAAGACCGCCTGGAGACCCTGCGGGAATATTTCCCCGGCGCCAAAATGGAGGACTGGGAACTGGAAGTGGCCGGGCAGCGCGTGCAGGTCATCAAGAAAGACGAAGAAGAAGGCGGCGTGCTGGAGTTCGGTACGGAGGTCGTGGCCGCGGCCGACGGCAGCATTGCGGCCCTGCTGGGTGCTTCACCGGGCGCTTCCACGGCCGTGAGCATTATGCTGACCCTGATGCAGCAGTGTTTCCCGGACCAGATGAAGTCCGAAGCCTGGCAGCAGAAACTGTCCGAAATGATTCCGTCCTACGGCAAGTCGCTGGCCAAAGACCCCGCGCTCGCCCGTGAGATTCGCGAAACGACGGGCCGGGTGCTGGGCCTGACCGAGGCCGTTTACACGACCTAGGCTCCGTAAAAATGCTTTTGGGGTGGTGCCACGACGTTGCGTTGTGGCACCCTTTTTTTGTAAACGTATCGACTTTCGCGCGCAACGATTGGGAAAACGGCCTCCAAACCTTTTGTTTTGCGGGCGTTAACTTCCTTTCCATGCGGACATCCCTTTTGCGGAAAAGCCTGAAAATCGGCGGCCTTTTGCTGGCCGTTCTGCTGTCGCTCGTTCTGGTGTTCTTCCTGTATGTTTACGCCTACAGTCCGGGCGAAACCCGCCCGATCACGGATTCGGCGGGGAGGCCGCTGCCCCGCAGCATTGCCTCGCTCGAACCGGTCACGCTGAACGGCAACACCCAGTGGATTCTGCTTCGCGGGCAGGATTCGACCAAACCGGTGCTCCTCTTTCTGCACGGCGGTCCGGGTTCGCCGGAAATGCCGATGCTGACCGGACACACCGAACTCGAAAAGCGCTTTGTCGTCGTGAACTGGGACCAGCGAGGTTCCGGCAAATCGTTCGACGAACGGGTATTCGACGCTTCGTTTACCACCCGGACCTTCATCGAAGATGCGGCTTCCCTGAGCCGGAAGCTCGCCCGCCGCTTTGGTCAGGATAAAATCTACCTCATGGGCCATTCGTGGGGCAGTTTTCTGGGCCTGCTGACGGTGCAGCGATACCCCGAACTGTTTCACGCCTATTACGGCATCGGACAGGTCGCCAACCAGCTGGAAGGCGAACAGCTTTCGTACGACTGGGTGCTGGCCCAGGCCCGTAAAGACGGGAGTCAACGCGCCGTCGAGGTGCTGACGGGCTTCGGGCGGCCGCAGCGCTGGCCCGATGAGAAGTGGGTGGAGTACCTGGGTCGCCAGCGCAGCCTGGTCGTTTCTTACGGCGGCGCCATGTTGCAGGGCAGTATTTCCGCCCTGTTTGCCAAAACGCTGATTCACTGCCGGGAGTACACCCTTTCCGACAAGCTGAATTACCCCCGCGGCGCCCTCAAAAGCCTGGAACGGCTCTGGGCCGAAGTGGTCAGCGTTGATTTTAACCGGGCGGTGCCCGAGGTGGCCGTTCCGGTTTACATCTTTCAGGGACGACACGATTACCAGACGCCCTACGCCGTCGCCCGACGCTATTTTGAGCGTCTCCGGGCACCCCAAAAGGCTTTTTTCACCTTCGAAAACTCCGCCCACATGCTTCTCTTCGAGGAGCCCGACCGCTTTATCCAGTGCCTCGACAGCACCTTGGCGGCACCGGAAGCGACCGCCCGTTTGCGGTAGGCGGGATTCGAAATTCCCTCCGTATATTGCGATTTAACCCGTACCGTATGAAAAAACTTCTGCTGTTCTCCCTTCTGCTGGGCAGTTGCGGGCTTGCTACCGCCCAGACGGCCTCCCCGACCGCCATTCTGCCCGAACGCGACCGCGCCCGGATTGTGGACGGCATTCTGGAAGACCGCTTCACCAACCTCCTGCCCGCGCTGATGCGCCGCGAAGGCATCGATATGTGGGTGATTATTTCGCGGGAATACAACGAGGACCCCGTGCTGCGGACGATGCTGCCCGCCACCTGGCTTTCGGCCCGCCGCCGGACAATCCTTGTGTTCTTCGACCAGGGCGGCGACAAAGGCGTGGAAAAACTGGCTATCGCCCGTTACGATGTCGGCAATCTGCTGAAAGGCGCCTGGGACATCGACGTGCGTCCCAACCAGTGGGAAGCCCTCGTCAAAATCATTCAGGACCGGAATCCGAAGAAAATCGGCCTTAACTTCTCGCCCATTTACGCCCATGCCGACGGCCTGACCTTCACCGAACACGGCGAATTCATGCAGAAACTGCCCGCGGAGTATTCCCGCCGCATCGTGCCCGCCGAGCGGCTGGCTGTGGGCTGGCTCGAAACCCGGACCGAGCCCGAAATGGCGCTTTACCCGATGATCTGCCGCCTGTCGCACCAGCTGATTCAGGAAGGGTTCTCGGAGAAAGTCATCCAGCCGGGCGTCACCACGACCGAGGATGTGGTCTGGTGGTTCCGGCAGCGCATCACCGAACTGGGCCTCGACACCTGGTTTCACCCCACGGTGGACATTCAGCGGGCCGATAACCAGCGGTTCGACCACCTGCGGACATTTTCCAAACGGCCCTCGGGAGAGGTCATCCAGGCGGGCGATCTGCTGCACGTCGATTTCGGCATTGCGTACCTGCGCCTGAACACCGACCAGCAACAGCACGCCTACATCCTCCGGCCCGGTGAAACGGAGGTACCTGCCTCTATCCGCAAGGCTTTTCAGCAGGGCAACCGGTTACAGGAAATTCTGACGGAGCGATTCAAAGCGGGCAAATCGGGCAACCAGCTGCTGCGGGAAGCGCTGGAACAGGCGGCGAAGGAAGGCATCAAAGGCACGATCTACTCCCACCCCATCGGCGTACACGGCCATGCCGCCGGACCGACCATCGGCATGTGGGATAACCAGAAGGACACGCCCGGCTCGGGCGATTATCCGCTGATGGCCAACACCGCGTACTCCATCGAACTGAACGCCGCCGTGGACATTCCGGAATGGAACAAACCCGTTCGGATCATGCTGGAAGAAGACGGCTTTTTTGACGGGAAAAGCTTCCGGTACATCGACGGACGGCAGACCGAAATTCTGACCATTCCGCGGAAGCTGGAGGGCGTGAAGTAGCCCCTTCAGAAGTCGGGCTTCAGGTGCTCGGCGACATGACGCTTGTAGACCCGGCCAATCCGAAACTCTTTACTGCCCAGTTTCAGGGTTTCGGGACCGGTCGGCTCTGCCAGCGCCCGATTGAGGATATGCGAACGGCTGATGCGCAGAAACCCTTCGCGGGGCAGCCGGGCCTCCGCCTCTTTCAGCGTCAGGCGGGTGACGTAATTCCGCGTTGCCGTAAATATCCTGACATAATTTTCCAAGCTTTCAAGGTAGTGAATGTCCCGGCAGGCAAGGGTGACCCGCTCTCCGTCGACCATGAACGAAAAATCAGAATCAGCGAGCGTTTCGGGGCGGCTCTCCAGTGCAGGTACGGGGTTTCGCCGGACCGGCGACTCCCCGCGCGTTGTCAGATAACGGTAGGTCATGTAGACGCCCAGGCCGGTGACGGTGTACACCCAGTAACTCACCACAAAAGGCAGCGTTTGGAAAATGCCGAACTGGGTATTCAGCACGTACACCATGTTGAACGAACCTATCCCCATCAAGAGCAGCAGCCAGCCGGCATAGGCCCTTTTCTTCCCCGTAGAAACAGCCGCTCGAACAGCACGCGGTTGTGAAACACAATCCAGGCATACAGAAGCAGCAGGTAGAAATAAGGTGAGATTTTCTGCAAGCCGGGCCGACTGCCGATGGCGTACCAGTCTGCGAGGTAATGTACCAGCAGCAGGGCCAGCAGTCCAGACAGGTTTCGTACGACGAAATGGTGAAAGAACCCGGTGCGTTTCATACGGCCAAAATAAGGCGCTTTGCGTTGCGGGCGGGCAATTAGGTGATAAAAGGCGTTCGTCACAGACTAAGTTACTCCGTCACCGAAAGCTTGCGGAGCCCGTCGCAACCGGCTACTTTTTGCCGTCCCGTCCGAAAACTACCGGGAAGACAGGTATGCAGGTTCTTCACCACCTTAACATCGTCACCCACGTCCTGCTGGGAACGGCGGCGCTTTTCCTCGGCTGTGTGGCGCTGGCAAACCAGCACCGCCCCGGAAAGCACCGGGTTTACGGCCGTTATTTTCTGTATCTGCTGACCGGCGTTGTCGCCACGGCCCTGCTGGGTGCGCTGCTCTTCCGGGCCATGCCGTTCCTGCTGATGCTGACCTTCCTGAGCGGCTACGTCGGCTACGCCGGTTACCGGTGCATCCGGCTTCGGACGCGTCCGTTGCAGGGAATTGATTTTGGGATTGCGCTGGCCGTCAGCCTGGCGGCCGGAATCTTCGTTTTCGGGGCCGGGTCGAAAGATGCCAGCTGGTCGCCCGCCGTGGTGTACCCGACGCTGTCGGCGCTTTGGCTGGTGACCGCTTACGATATGGTAAAATACCTCTGGCTGCACCAGCGGCTTCGGCACTGGTGGCTGTACGAACACATTTACAAGATGATTTCTGCCTTCAGCGCGCTGCTGTCAGCTTTTTCGGGAACGGTACTGCCTCATTTCAAGCCATACAGCCAGATTTTCCCGTCGGTCATCTGCGTCCTGCTGATTGGCTATTTTATCCGTCAACGGTATCGGATGATGTCACGAAGAGAAATTACCAGCAGAGCTATAGCCTCGTGACGGGGGTGCTGATGCCGGAGAAGGAGTGTAGATCAGAACAGGGAGATTACTTCGTGGCCGAGGCTGCTCAGCTGCTCATAGCCGCTGAACCGGGTTACATAATATCGCTTGTCGGGGCCGAACGTGATGCAGCAGCCCGTTAATTGTTCGTGCAGGACGCTGTTGGTAAACCGGAGGGCTCCCATCAGACTTTCGAATCCCCGCATTTCTCCGTTTGCATTCATCCCCTGACGTTCCATCGTTCTGTCCGTTTAGCGAGTGACTGTAGTTTTATGACAGTAAATATGGTGCCAGCATGTTAAATGGGGCTTAAGGTGGGGTTAAAGTGAAATTAAAAAGAAGAACCGGGGTATAGCCTCTACAATCACGCGCACATAAGCCCCATAAAAAATCCCGTTGAGCGCCCGGATTTCGGGGCGCTCAACGGGATTTGCGGGTTACTTTTGAACAAACGTAAACACCACGCCATCTTTGGCAGGTCTCTCAAAGTCATGTTTAGCAACTAAACGAAAGCCGGTCACCGCCAGCAGCGACATTAGTTCGGCTTCGGTAAACATGGGTTTCGGACATCCTTTGTGGAATTAAACCATTTGACTGGAATGGTTTTGGCCGACCACTGCGCATTGCTACGCCAAGCAATCAAAAATAATACAGCGGTTAAGAAACAAACCTTCAACCAACTATTTCCTAATTTCACGATTTAAGTAAGTGGTTTGCGACTTTACTTAACTTCTATACTTACCCTGTCCAATTGATTACTGGTGGCATGACTCGAAGTCATGCCACCAGTGTGCGGTAACCTTACATCCCCACCATATCCCCCGGCACGACCCACTGGTCGAACTCTTCGGGGGTCAGGTAGCCGAGTGCTACGGCGGTTTCCTTCAGCGTCGAGCCGTTTTTGTGGGCCGTCTGCGCGATTTCGGCGGCTTTATAGTAGCCGATTTTCGTGTTCAGGGCCGTCACCAGCATCAGGGAGTTGTTGACGTGCTTCGTGATGTTCTCCTCGATCGGCCGGATGCCTTCGGCGCACTTGTCATTGAACGACACGCACACGTCGCCGATGAGGCGGGCCGAGTGCAGGAAGTTGTAGATCATCAGCGGCTTGTAGACGTTCAGCTCGAAATGGCCGTTCATGCCGCCGATGTTGATCGCCACGTCGTTGCCCATTACCTGCGCGGCCACCATCGTCATGGCTTCCGACTGGGTGGGGTTGACCTTGCCCGGCATGATGGACGAACCCGGCTCGTTGTCCGGAATAAAGAGTTCGCCGATGCCCGCCCGCGGTCCGGAAGACAGCATTCGGATGTCGTTGCCGATTTTCATCAGGGCCGCCGCGACCGTTTTCAGCGCGCCGTGGGCTTCCACAATGGCGTCGTGCGCCGCCAGGGCTTCAAATTTATTCTCGGCAGTGATGAACGGCAGCCCGGTCAGGCTGGCGATGTGCTTCGCCACGTTCTCGGAATACCCTTTCGGCGTGTTGATGCCCGTTCCGACGGCCGTACCGCCCAGCGCCAGTTCCGACAGGTGCGCCAGCGTGTTGCGAATCGCCCGCAGGCCGTGGTCGAGCTGCGAGACGTAGCCCGAAAGCTCCTGACCCAGCGTCAGCGGCGTGGCATCCATGAAGTGCGTCCGGCCGATTTTGACGACGTGCATGAACTCTTTCGACTTGGCGTCGAGCGTATTGCGCAGCTTTTCAATGCCCGGAATCGTTACTTCCATCAGGATTTTATAGGCCGCAATGTGCATGGCCGTCGGGAAGGTGTCGTTCGATGACTGCGATTTGTTGACATCATCGTTCGGGTGCAGGGCCTTCTTCTCGTCGGTCAGCTGGCCGCCCTGGAGTACGTGTCCGCGGTAGGCCACCACTTCGTTGACGTTCATGTTCGACTGCGTGCCCGAACCCGTCTGCCATACCACCAGCGGGAACTGGTCGTCGAGGCCGCCTTCGAGGATTTCATCACAAACGCGGCCGATGAGGTCGGCTTTTTCCTGCGGCAGTACCCCCGCGTCGAGGTTGGCCAGGGCGGCGGCTTTTTTCAGGTAGGCGAAGGCGCGGATAATCTCCTTCGGCATTTTATTGATGTCCTGCGCAATCGGGAAGTTTTCGATGGAACGCTGGGTTTGTGCGCCCCAATACACATGCGCCGGCACCTGCACCTGGCCCATCGTGTCTTTTTCAATACGGAAATTCATGGTTTAAGAGCTAATGAGTGAAGTAGCGATTGAGTGGTTGAGTGCTGTAGCCATGAAGGGTTGTCCGTTCAATCGCTACGTCACTCAATCGCTCAATCCATACCGGCGGCAAAGGTAAATCAGAAGTGGTTAGAGTCTGTACGGAATTTATATATTTGTATAGGTGTTGTCATTTGACAGTCTTTAAACAGGCATTTGACTATGCAGATTCCGATTCACCGAATTGTGGAAGCTTTGGGAGGCGAAAAAGTAATCAAGCGCCCTATCAGGCAAGAGTTTGATTTACTGGATGTTGTCCGTGAAGGGCTACCGATGGAATCGGCCGCTTTTCTGCAAAAGAATCTAGGCTTGACCAACAAAACCATGAGCCATATTCTGGCCATTTCGGAAAGCACGTACCAGCGACGTATCCGGGCCAATGCGAAGCTCACGCCGGACGAGAGCGAAAAAACGATTTCGCTGTCTGAGGTGTACGAGTTGGGCATGGATGTCTTTGAAGACAAACAGGACTTCGAGGAATGGCTGGAGAGCCGGGTGACTGCCCTCCAGAACAAGCGCCCGGTCGACTTCCTGGATTCAATGCTTGGCCGTAAGCAGGTCCTGAATATTCTGAACGCGATTCAGCATGGCATCTTCTCTTGAATCATTGACTAACCCTCTTATCCTGCACAGACAGGATCATTCTCCCCCGCTTCAACCACACGGTAGACTGGCCGCATGAGACTTTTCCGTATAACCAGTTCTCGATACGCATCGGACCTAACCGGAACCGGTGGACTGTACGGCCCTGGACGCTGGCATCAGGAGGGAACAAGAATCGTCTACACCGCAGAGCATGTATCGTTAGCCCAGCTGGAGATTCTGGCCAATACGCCCAAGCTGCCCCGAAACAGAAGTTTGGTGACGCTGGAAATTCCGGATAACGCCTCCGTACTTTCCATCAGGGCCGATACGCTGCCACCGGGCTGGCAGGCGATTCTTTATCCCGGCGAACTGGCCGAAATAGGACAGGAATGGATTAAGGCCAGTCAATTCTGGGTAATGCGCGTGCCTTCGGCCCACTCCCCCACGGAGTTCAATTATCTGCTCAATCCACTCCATCCCGAGCATTCCACGGTAAGGATCATAAGCACAGAGCCTCACCCGTTCGATTCGCGGTTGAAATGACCGTTAACGCGACTCCGGTAAAAATCGCACATGTTCCGCAGCACGCAGTCGCCGCAGCGGGGAGCCTGCCAGGTACAGATGCGCTGGCCGTGCCAGTAGAAATGCTTGTGAAAGTTGAAGAGCACCTTCGCGTCGGCGGGCAGGTAGGACAGCAGCAGGTGGTGCGCCTTTTCTGCGCTTACTTTCGGGCCGATGAGCCCCACCCGCTGGGACACCCGGTGCACGTGCGTATCCACCGGCAGGACCGGTTTTCCGAAGGTAAAAAGTAGCAGTAAGGTGGAGGTCTTCGGCCCGACGCCGGGCAGACGGGTGAGCCAGGCCAGCGCCTCCTCCGTTGACCAGTCGGCCAGAAAATCGACGTTGGCCCTGCCCTGTTCGGCGATGATGCGCGCCAGCGTCTGCTGGATGTACGGGGCTTTGACCTCGGGGTAACGGACGGGCTTCAGCGCATCCGTCAGTTCGTCGAGCGGCGCGTCGCGGATGGCCTCCCAGGAGCCGAACCGCTCCCACATGGCCTGGTATGCTTTTTCTTCGTCGCGGAAAGTGGTCCGGTGGGAAAGAATCGTGCCGACGAGTTCGTGCATGGGGTCCCGGCGACCGTAGATTTCCTGAATACCGTAAAGTTCATTCAGCCGTTGGTGGGCCTGCCACGTTTTTTCTGCCGCCTCTGCTGCTATTTCCTGCATACCCCTCTCCGCTTTATTGCTGATAGCATAACCCATCCCTGGCAGAAGTGTTAGCCCCGCGCGGCTTTGGCGTACGGCCAACAAAAAAGCCCGGAAGGAAGAACCTCCGGGCTGAAATGCGATAACAACTTAAAAACGGCTGTTTTTTTCTTTTATTGTACGCCCTGACAGGTAACTGCTTTATTTTTCAGATTTTTTTCGCGAAAACAAAAACAGGTGTTCCATAGCGGACCAACCTCTTCTGAAACCGCAGGAAAATTAAGGCACAAAGGCGAATGAAAAGGTATTAGCGTAGCTTAGTTCAAGGGAAAAATAGGGCAATAAAAAAGCCCCGACCAGAGAGGCCAGGGCTTTCGCGAAGAAACTATAGTCTAAAAACGGCCGATAGACGGTTTTATTGTGTAGCCTGATGAGGGAATGCGTAATTTTTCAGTTTTTTTTTGATAGCCGCCGTGCTCACCCACTCAGGACCCTTTCTGGGCCGACACAAATTTTCCTTCGCCGTTGAAAGAAACGTACCAGTACACGCTCCCGACCTGAACCACCACCATGTGTTCCACCGGTTTGTCGGATACCGAATTGACGTACCCTTTCATGAAGACCCAGCCTTTGTAGTTCTCGTTCAGATAGGCGGTCACCACGGCGGGCAGTTCTTTGTCCGAACCAATGCTCTTCTGAACCAGGTCGCTCGGCGGCGCGGTGGGCGAGGTGTAATAGCGGATGGACGGAAATTTGCCGCTGGCATCGATGGTCAGTTCAAAAAAGACACTGCCCTTGCTGACCACCAGCAGATAGACCTTTGCATTATCGGCCCCGACCGTTACCAGCCCCCGGGCAAACGTAAAGCCATTTTCTTTCAGGTATTGACTAACCGAAGCGGGCAGTTCGTCGGCCTGGCTGATCGGGTAGGTTTTGGGGGGTTCGACGGGTCCGGTCTGCGCCGTGCCTTTATGCTCAAACAGCACCGCTCCTTTTGCGTCAAAAATCAAGGTTATTTCCTGCGTTTCCTTCCGGAGCAGCACCTTGAACGAAGGCTGGTTGTTGAACTGCCCGGCACCAGACGCCGCCACGGTATAATCGGGGTAATGGGTGCGGATGTAAGTGACAATCGCGGGGGCAATGGTGTCGGTGGGCATGCCCGTAGCCGCCTCCCGGACGGCGTACGCCTGTAGAATGGTTCCTTTCTCGTTCACCATAGCCTGGTGATTGACCGCCGCCACCTTGAACCGCGATTCCCAGACCTTGCCTTTATCCAGTTCGGTAAATGTAATGCCGCTGGCCGAAGGATAAGCCTCCTGAACCGCCCGAACGACCGCCGTCGGAACGCTGGCGTTCGGGTCAGTAATGGGTACCCCATCGACCGGCTGAATTTCTTTCTGGCAGGAGGACAACCCCAGCGCCGCCAGGAGCGCCAGCGTATAGCCGATTTTTTTCATGCGTGTTGGTCTGTTATGGCTCTTTTGTTTACGGACCCTTACTCTACCGCAACAGTTGTACCGTCCATGAAGAAACGCGCATTTATTTTTTTGTTTCCTGCCGCTTACTGCTTCTCCAGGCGCTGGTGCCGCCGGTCAAGCCACTTCATGACGGGCGTCGCCAGGGTTCCGTGCAGAAAAACCGAGGTCAGGACCACAAAGCCGGCGATGGCCCACAGTTCCTCCCCTTCGGCGAAATAGCCATTTTCGATGCCGTAGGCCAGGTAAAAAAACGACCCGATTCCCCGGATGCCGAAGGTGGAAATGACCCATCGCTCGTCGCGGTACATCCGCTTTACGCCCAGCAAAGTTAGGTAGCAACCCAGCGGCCGGATCACGAACAGCAGCAGCAGCCCCGTCACGGCGCCCTGCCAGCTGAGGGTGTCCAGCAGTCCGTTGGCCAGCGCCCCACCGAACAGAATCAGAATGACCACAATCAGCAGCCGTTCGATCTGGTCCGAGAAGTCGTGCATGTGGTGGTGAAATTCGTGGGTATCCTCGTAATGCCGGATCGCGACGGCCGCTACAAACACGGCCAGAAACCCGTAGCCGTGCGCCAGTTCCGTCAGGCTGTAGGTGATGAACGTCACGGCCAGCGCGACAAACCCGTAGGCCGAAGACTTGATGCTGATCCGTTTGGGCAATCCGAAAATGAGGTACGTCAGCAACCGCCCCGACAGCCAGCCCGCCAGCAGCCCGACGGCCACGCGGTACAGCACATCCATCCAGACCCAGTGCACCACCGTATCGAGCAGCGGAGCCGTCACCAGCCCGGTGAGGGCGAGCGCCAGGTGGATGAACGGAAAGGCCAGCCCGTCGTTCATACCCGCTTCGGCCGTCAGGGCAAACCGGACGGCGTCTTCTTCTCCTTCGCCGGGGTCGCCCACCTGCACGTCGCCTGCCAGCACCGGGTCTGTAGGCGCCAGCGCCCCGCCAAGCAGCACCGCCGCCGCGGGCACCAGTCCTACCAGCGCCCAGCCGGTAAACGCCATCGCCGAAACGGTGATCAGCATGCCGACCGTCGCCAGCAGCAACGGAGTCCGCCAGGTTTTCAGCGAAAAGTTCTGGTCGATCTTCAGGCCGGTGCTGGTCAGGGCAATGATGACACAAATTTCGGTGAGGTGGGTCGCCAGCGGCCGGTGCAGCAGCGGGTGCGGATTGGGCAGACCCAGCGGCAGTTTGTAGAGCAGGTATCCGATGCTGACAAAGATGACCGGATACGAGAGCGGATACTTGGCAAGCAGGGAAGGAAGCCAGGCAACGCCGAGAATGGCGATACCCAGCACTATCAAAAAAAGAAGATAATCCATTGGATATGAAGGATTGCTCCGGCTGACCTTCCGGGCTTTCTTCACAACCACCCCAACCGGCAAAAACGCCACTTTTTTCGAGGCAACGGTCCTTATAAAACAAATACCATATCTCGGAGATATGGTATTTGTTTTATCGTTTGGGCAGCGTCACCCAGTGATGGCCGTCGCGGGCGATCAGGGCTTCGGCGTCTTCCGGACCCCAGGAGCCCGGCGTATAATTCGGAAAGTCCACCGGCTGCCGCGACTCCCAGCTTTCCAGAATCGGCGTCACTACCCGCCAGGCGGCCTCTACTTGATCGGCGCGCATGAACAGGGTGGCGTCGCCGGCCATTACGTCCAGCAGCAGGGTTTCGTAGGCTTCCGGCTCCTGCCCATCGAAGGCGTCTTTGTAGGAAAACACCATGTCCACTGGGTTGAGCAGCATCGTTTGCCCCGGCCGCTTGGCCTGAAAACGCAGCCGGATATCCATTTCGGGCTGAATGCTGATGATCAGCCGGTTGGGTCGCCAGGTTTCGGCGGCTTCTTCGGGAAAGGCGTAGTGCGGCGCGGCCTTGAACTGGATGGTAATGACCGTCGTCTTTTTCTGCAAAAGCTTCCCGGTCCGGACGTAGAACGGGACGCCCTGCCACCGCCAGTTGTCGACAAAAAACTTCACGGCGGCGAAGGTTTCGGTCGCAGAATTCGGATTAACACCCTCTTCTTTGCGGTAAGCGGGGATGGCCTTGCCGCCGGCCGTTCCTTCGTCGTACTGCCCCCGGACGGCATTGTCGCGCACCGCCTCGGCATCGAACCGGCGGATGGCGTTCAGCACGTCCACCTTTTTGTTACGGATTTCGTTGGCGTCGAACGAAACCGGCGCTTCCATAGCCACCATGCAGAGCAGTTGGAGGAGGTGGTTCTGCACCATGTCGCGCAGGGCCCCGGATTTTTCGTAGTAGCCACCGCGCCCTTCCAGACCCACCGTTTCGGCCGCCGTTATCTGCACGTAATCAATGTAGTGCCGGTTCCAGATCGGCTCAAACAGGGCGTTGGCGAAGCGGAGCGCCAGAATGTTCTGGACGGTTTCCTTGCCCAGATAATGATCGATGCGGTAAATCTGTTCTTCGGCAAACAGCCCGCCCAGCAGCCCGTTGAGTTCGCGGGCGCTCGCCAGATTGTGCCCGAAGGGCTTTTCGACCACAATCCGCACGCGGGCTTTGTTGCCGCACAGGGGCAGTTTGCCCAGATTCTGCGCGATTCCCGGCACCAGCTGGGGCGCTACGGCCAGGTAAAACACCACGTTGGCGGAGCCGCCCCACTCCTTTTCCCGGCGGTTGACAAAGTCGGCGATCAGGCCGAAATCTTCGCTTTTCCCGGCGTCCAGCGGCAGATACGACACCAGCGGCGCAAAGTCGGCCCAGGGTGCATCGTCTTTCCGGCGCGAAAACTCCCGGACGCCTTCTAGCAGCCGTTCGCGAAACGACTCGTCGCTGTACGGACTTCGGCCCAGCCCGACGACGGCGAATTTTTCCGGCAGGTAGTGGTCAATAAACAGGTTGTAAAGCGCGGGGGTGAGTTTGCGGAAGTTCAGGTCGCCACTGCCACCGAAGATGAAAAGGAGCGTAGGAGTCATGCTGTACCGACAGGCGTTAGCCCGTTTGTTGATTTTTGAAGATTACCCGAGGTACATTGCTATTTTTGTCCAAAATGAGTGTTTTAACAACAGGAATCAACTCTACCCGCATGAAAATAGCCATTGGCTCCGACCACGCCGGCTTTCGGCATAAAGAAACCATCAAAACCATGCTCGAAGAACTGGGCCACGAAATCCTTGATTACGGCACAGACTCCGAAACTCCCGTGGATTACCCCCGCTTTATCCGCCCCGTGGCCGAGGCCGTACTCAGGGGCGAAGCCGAGCGCGGCATCGTTCTGGGCGGCTCGGGCAACGGCGAGGCGATGATGGCCAACCGGTTCAAGGGAATCCGCTGCGCGGTGGTCTGGAATAAGGAAACGGCCAAACTCGCCCGCCAGCACAACGACGCCAACATGATTTCCATCGGGCAGCGGATGGTGTCCTACAACATGTCCCTCGAAATGGTAAAGCTTTGGCTGAACACGCCGTTTGAAGGCGGTCGGCACACGGCCCGGATTGCCATGCTGGACGAAGACTAAGATTTCCCGCGCCCGGCGCTTTCTTCCTACGTCCGGGCGCGCTACCTTTGCCGCACAACTTTAGGGGTGTCAGCACCAGTTGGTCTGACTGAGATCATACCCTCAGAACCTGATGCAGTTTGTACTGCCGTAGGGAAAAGTGAAGGCTTTTCATGCGCTGTTGCGCCGCGTTCTCTCCCCCTGAAGTTGCTGTACCTTTAGTTTCACAGCAACATGTCTTCTGTTTCCCAAGCTCTCTGGAATGATGTCGAACAGATTCGGGCGCAGGCTCCGCTGGTTCAGAACATTACCAATTTCGTCGTGATGAACAACACGGCCAATGCGCTGCTGGCGCTGGGGGCCTCTCCCGCGATGGTGCATGCGGCCGAAGAAGTCGAAGATTTTGTCAGCCTCGCCAGCGCCCTGGTAGTTAACATCGGCACGCTCGACGCCAATTTTGTGGCCGGGATGCGCCGGGCCATGCGGCGGGCCAAAGACCTCGGCAAACCCATTGTGTTCGACCCCGTAGGCGTGGGTGCTACGCCCTTCCGCAACGAAACCAGCCGCGAACTGCTCGCCCTGGCCGCGCCGGACATCATCCGCGGCAACGCCTCCGAAATCATGGCGCTCGCCGGACTGGATGCCCAGACAAAAGGCGTCGACAGCACGCAGGGCTCCGATTCGGCCGTTGACAGCGGACGCCGCCTCAGCCGCGAACTGGGCTGCGTGGTGGTCATCAGCGGGGCCGACGACTACATCATCCGGGGCGACGAAACGGCGGTCGTGTCCAACGGCCACCCGCTCATGACCAAAGTGACGGGCATGGGCTGCACCGCCACCGCCCTCATCGGGGCCTTCGCCGCCATCAACGCCGATCAGTTCCGGGCCGCCTGGCACGCCATGGCCGTGATGGGCATCTGCGGCGAACTGGCCGCCCGCGTTCACGCCGCCCCGGGCAGCCTTCAGGTCAATTTCCTGAATGCCCTGTACGAACTGACGCCCACGGCGGTAGATGACAACCTCGACACCCGGCGGTTATGATCCATTTTTCAACGCCCGGCGACCGGCTTTACCTCGTCACCGACAGCCACATCAGCCGACAGGCCGGGCACTCGCTGGCCTTCGTAGTCGAAGAAGCCTGCCGCGCCGGAGTTCGCTGGGTTCAGTTACGGGAAAAGGCCCTTTCGACCCAAGCCTTTGTCGAACTGGGACTGGCCATTCAGGCCATTACGCGGCCCTACGGCGCGCGGCTTCTCATCAACGACCGGATCGACGTGGCGCTGGCGATCGGGGCCGACGGTGTACACATCGGGCAGGACGACATGCCGTATGCACTCGCCCGAAAGCTGCTGGGACCGGACAAAATCATCGGCCTCTCGGTCAACAACCTGAGCGAAGCCGAAGCGGCCTGCCATCTGGACGTGGATTACCTCGGCATTGCCACCATCTACCCGACCGGCACCAAAACCGATACGTCGAGTCTGCTGGGACCGGCGGGCCTGCAAACCATCTGCGGCCGGACCAACCTGGCTACGTTTGCCATTGGCGGCATCGGCGCGGGTAATATCCGGGAGGTCATGCAGACGGGCGTCAGCGGTGCGGCGGTGGTATCGGCCATTTGCGGACAGGTTTCGCCCTACGAAGCGACCCGGGAACTCATTCAAAAACTCGAAGCAGGTTTATGAAAACGTACGCACGAACCTTAACCATTGCCGGGTCCGACAGCGGCGGCGGGGCTGGTATTCAGGCCGATCTGAAAACCTTCTCGGCCCTCGGCTGCTTCGGCATGTCGGTCATCACGGCCCTGACGGCCCAGAACACGCGGGCGGTAACGGCCATCCAGTCCGTGCCGCCGGCTTTCATTGCCGAACAGATGCGGGCGGTGCTGAGCGATATCGGGGCAGATGCCATCAAAATCGGGATGCTGCACTCGCCGGATGTGATCGTTACGGTCGCGTCCGTGCTTCAGGAGTTCGACGCGACCAACATCGTGCTGGACCCGGTGATGGTTGCCAAAAGCGGCGATAAGCTTTTGCAGGACGAAGCCGTAGCGGCCCTGAAATCCACGCTGCTGCCGCTGGCGACGGTCATCACGCCCAATCTGCCGGAGACGGAAGTGCTGCTCGGCCACCCGGTCGAAACCTGGCTCGCGATGGAACAGGCCTCGGAGGAACTGGCGCAGTACTGCCCCGGCGCGGTGCTGATCAAAGGCGGACACCTGGACGCCGCCCAAAGCCCCGATCTGCTCCGGCTGCCTTCGGGCGAGCAGCGGGTTTTCGAAACGACCCGCATCCAGACGGCCAACTCCCACGGAACGGGCTGTACGCTTTCCTCGGCCATTGCCGCCGGACTGGCCAAAGGGCTGGCCGTTGCCGAAGCGGTCAGCGCCGCCAAGGACTACCTGACCGGAGCCCTGCAGGCGGGAGCCGACTACCGGCTCGGCAACGGACACGGGCCCGTTCACCATTTTTATGAATTCTGGAAATAACCCTGAACGTATGCAGTACACCACGCAGTTCTGGCGGCAGATTTCGCCCATTTACGACGCCATTCTGGAACACGGATTCGTCCGGGAGCTGACGACCGGCACCCTGCCGCTGGCTAATTTTCAGTATTACATCGGGCAGGACGCTCTTTATCTCCTCGACTTCAGCCGGGCACTGGCGCAATTGTCGGTCAAGGCGGAATCGGCGGACGATGTCTTGCAGTTTCAGGTCTTTGCCGAAAACGCCATTCGGGTCGAGCGGGCGCTGCACGCGCACTATTTTACGCAGTTTGCCATCCCGCCGGAAAGCCGTAAAATGCCCGCCTGCTTTGCGTATACCAACTTTCTGCTGGCTACCACGGCCATCCAAGCGCTGGCTGTCGGCGCGGCGGCGGTTCTGCCCTGTTTCTGGATTTACCGGGAAGTGGGCAAGCACATTTACGGAAAAGCGGATTTGGCGAATCATCCCTACCGGAGCTGGATCGACACCTATGCGGGCACCGAATTCGACCTCGCCGTGCAGCAGATGCTGGCCATCACGGAACGGCTGGCGGTCGAAAGCGGCCCCGCCACGCGCCAGCTTATGACAGACGCCTTCGTCAAATCATCCCAACTGGAATGGCTGTTCTGGAACGATGCGTATGAGCTTAGGGGGTGGGGGATTTGAGGAGAGATAAAAGAAGTTAGAGAGAAGACAAGAGAGGATAGACAAGAGACAATAGACACAGAACAGGACGAAAGGAGGTGTAGACCGAGAAGTAACGACCGCCCCGAGTCCTTTGTCTCTTGTCTTGTGTCTCTTGTCCTTTTTCTTTTCTCTCTTTTCTTTTTTCTCTCCAAACACAAAAGCCCCGGACGTATTGCCGGGGCCTTGAAGTAAATGAACACCTATAAAACCCGGCAAGCGGTTGATTTGTTCGGGCCTTGAAAAATTAATGCATTATTTTTCATAAAAATTATCCTCTTTCAACGCTGGTAGCGAAGCTCGTTTAATCTGTAGCTTTGCCTTTTCGAAAGGGAAAGGGATTACGGTTGGGTTTCGTCACGCAACGACTACTCTTAACATATTGACTTTCAAAAGCATACAGTATTCGATTAAAAAAATCAAACACGACCAGCTAAATGCCTTTTTTAGTACTTGATCTCGAAATGACCGGTCCGGAGCCGGACTATAACGAAATTATCCAAATCGGGGCCGTTCTATTTGATGACCGCTGGAAAGAGTTGGGTCAATACCTGACGAATGTGTATCCCGAGAATGAAGACGCCTTTTCCAGCCATTCCGAAAAGATTCACAACCTGTCGCTCGCCGATCTGGAAGACGCGCCCATGATCTACGACGTGTTGCCGGAACTGGAAAACTGGATTCTGGAAAAGCTCAACATCCGGGTGCCCGCCGGGCAACTGGACAAAACTCCGTACCTCCGCGACGTCATCATCTGCGGCCAGAGTGTGATGAACGACATCAACTTCCTGAAAGAAGCTTACCGCCTGGAAAAAATGAAGTGGCCGTACTCCCGCACGCTCGTGGACCTGCACACGCTGGCCTATTTTGTTTTCCGGGTGCTGCGGAAGAACGGCAAAAACACGCCGAAAGGACTGAGTCTGAAAGCTATATCGGCCTATTTCGGCCTGGAGCGCGAAGACGAGTTCCACAATGCGCTGGAGGATGCGATTCTGACGGCCAAATGCCTGAAGGAAGTGTTCCGGCTGGGCGACGGGTTTCAACTGGTCTGAAAAGGGTTTCGCGCAGATGCACGCTGATTTTTAGCGCAGATTCGTTCTGCGACTATCTGCGGTGACAATCAGCGTGCATCTGCGCGAAACCCTTTCACAAAAGTTCATCAATCGCCGCCGTTACGATTTGGAAGCGCTCGGCCCAGTCGCCGCGCACGGGCACCCAGTCGATTCCCCGCGTATCCAGCGCCTGCCGGAACCGGTCATAGATTTCCTGCCGCCGGTGACCCAGATCGCGCAGGCCGTCGGCCACCCAGGGCACATCAATGTCGAGCAGGAAATACCGGTCGAAAAGGACTTCTTTTTCTAGTTCAAACAGTACAGCCGGTGCCTCCCCGAGGTAGATTTCGGCGTACAGAATGGTGGTTATCACATCCGTATCACAGATCAGCACGCGACTGGCCGCTGATTCTGCCGCCCGAATGGCGGCGTTCTGCGCGTAGCCAATCCGTTCGTAGTCGGCCGGACTCAGTTCGTTCGACGTAATCAGGTCGCGGGCGACTTCCGGCACAAACACGGTCTGGTAATGAGCGGCCAGCTGGCGCGCCAGCGTTGTTTTTCCGACACTTTCCGGGCCGTACAGGCAGATGCGTTTCAAGGGTGTCGTCATGCGGCAACGCCGGAGTACCGGCGGTATTCCTGCGTGAAATGATAAACGCCGACCAGCGCCACCAGGCAGTAAACGGCGTATTCAATCCCGATCAGTTTCACGCCTTTGACAAAATACATGTAGGCACTGATCGCGTCCACCACCAGCCAGACGTACCAGGTTTCGACCTTTTTCTGAATCAGAAGATAGGTGGCGACAATGCTCAGAACCGACGTGAACGAATCCAGATACGGAAAGGCACTGGGCTTATTGAACAGCACCGGAAACCACTCGTGCAACCGTCCGGCAATTGCCCCGAACACGACCGTCGCGACCAGACTGCCCAGCACCGTCAGCATAAAATGCTGCGTCGAAAGCCGGGTCACGCGGAGTTCGTTGTGCCGGTCTTCCTCTCCCCGGGCCGGATTTTTCCAGCGCCACCAGCCGATCAGGTTGGTGATGAGAAAGAAGATTTGCAGAAACATATCCGGATACAGCTGAATCTGGTAAAAGATGAAAAAGAAAAGCGAGACGCTCACCACCCCGGCGGGCCAGCTCCAGACATTAGCGCGCACGGAAAGCCAGACGGCCAGCGCCCCAAAAACGGTCCCGAAGAATTCGAGGTAGCTCATCGGATACCCCAGAACGGTGAAGAAAATAGTGTCTATATTGAAAAAATGGCTCATGTTCAGGAATCCCGTTTGGGTGGTTCATCGGCGGTGGCACGGCGGCAACGGGCCGCCCGACGGTCGTGCCAGTACAGCTAGCGGTGTAGTTTCAAGCCCTGGTTTACGGCGCCCAGCGTCAGTTCCCGCACATCGCCTGGCTGCATGCCTTCGGCCGTCAGCGATTCAATTGACCAGCGCACCAGCCGGAGGGTCGGGAAGCCGACAGCGGCGGTCATTTTGCGCACCTGCCGGTTCTTTCCTTCGTGCAGCGTAATCGACAGCCAGGAGGTGGGAATGGCCGCCCGGTAGCGGATGGGCGGGTTGCGCGGCGGCAGCGGCGGCTCCTCGATCCGCACCGCCCGGGCCGGTAGCGTGTCGTACGGTTTTCCGTCAACGGAGATTGTCACGCCTTCCGACAACTGGCGACAGGCTTCGGCCGTAAGGTCGCCTTCCACCTGCACGTAGTACGTCCGCATGTGCCGGAACTTCGGGTTCAACAACCTATGGTTCAGTGCCTTATCACTGGTCAAAAAAAGCAATCCTTCACTATCCGCATCCAGCCGTCCGACGGGATACACGTCTTTGGCAAACGGGAAAGACAAATCCGCCAGCGTCGGCTTGTCCCCTTCCCGTGAAAACTGGGAAAGCATCAGGTAAGGCTTATAAATGAGGTAATACATCGTTTATTGATTGGTTGAATGATAGATGATTATGGGTTGAGTGGGTTCTGCCCCATCAGTCCATCACCCTATCGACCCATCAATCTCGGCCCAGACCGGCCCGTGGTCCGAATGGACGGCTTCCCGGTGGTGACCGGCGGCCCGGATGCGGTCTTTCAGCGTATCGGTCACGGAAATGTAATCGATACGCCAGCCTTTGTTGTTGGTCCGGGCACCGGCGCGGTAACTCCACCAGCTGTATTCCACGGCGTCCGGATTCTGGTGGCGAAAGGTATCGACAAAGCCCGCTTCAAACCATTTGGTCATCCAGGCGCGTTCTTCGGGCAGAAAGCCGGTCGTATGCCTGTTGCGCACCGGGTCGTGAATGTCCTTTTCGGTATGGGCAATGTTGTAATCCCCCACCACAATCAGGTTCGGGCGCTCCCGGCGTAACGCCTGCACGTATTCGAAGAAATCATCCAGAAACTGCATCTTGACCGACTGCCGCGCCTCGCCCGTTGTGCCGGAGGGAAAGTAGCAGTTGAGCAGCGTCAGGTTGCCGAAATCGGTGCGCAGAATGCGGCCTTCGCAGTCGTAGGCCGAAATGCCACAGCCCTGCACCACCCGGTCGGGTTTTTCTTTGGAAAACGTGGCGACGCCGCTGTAGCCTTTCTTTTCGGCCGAGTGCCAGTGGTAGCAGTAGCCGAGATCTTCCAGCGGCTTGAGGTCTACGACGTCGTGGGTAGCTTTCACTTCCTGAAAACAGAGAATGTCGTAGTTCTGCGCGCGGAGGTAATCGGTAAGGCCTTTGCTGAGGGCCGAACGGATGCCGTTGAGGTTGTAGGTCAGGAGGCGGAGTGAATTACTGGTCACTGGTTGAGTCATTCAGTTTTTATTGCTGCCTCGGGCAGTTTATCGATTTGGAAGTGCAATTTGCGAAGTTCCCTGTATTCCTGATAACATTGATCCGTTCAAATCGCTAGGATTTTCCCTTAAAACAAAAAAGACGCCGCTCCAAGCGGCGTCTTTGTATCCCCGGAAGTTATTCCGGGTTTTTATAGCACAAATTCCGACCTTTTACCGGAATGGCTTCCGGGGGTACTTATAGCGGGCCGGTCACCAGTTCGTCCTTTACCGGAACGGGCTTTTTGTCGCGGAACAGCAGGACAAAAATCACCAGTACCACCAGGGCAATGCCCGCGGGAATGAGCCATACCGTTTTCCAGTCGTTCGGGTAGGTTTTGTAGACGTAGTTCTGCACCATCGAACCGATGAACATACCCACGCCGTAGGTCGCCAGCGTAATCATGCCCTGGGCCGACGATTTGTAGCGTTCGCCCGCTTTCTGGTCGGTGTAAATCTGGCCGGTCACGAAGAAGAAGTCGTAGCAGATTCCGTGCAGCAGAATACCGAGCAGCAGCATCACCAGCGACTGGCTGCCGTAGGCAAACAGCAGGTAGCGGCTCGTCCAGGCCAGAATGGCGATGATGAGGATGTTTTTGACGCCCAGCCGCAGCAGAAACACCGGCAGCAGCAGCATGAACAGAATCTCGGAAACCTGCCCCCAGGTTTGCAGCGAACTGGGATTGCTGACGCCCGAATCGGTCAGGAACAGATTGGTCAGGTTGTAATAAAACGACAGCGGAATGCAGATCAGCAGCGAAGCGAGGAAGAAAATGGCGAAGGACCGGTCGCGGAACATCGAGAACGCATCCAGCCCGACAACCTGCGCAAACGAAGTACCCTGGCCTTTACCGCTGGGCGGCGTATTGGGCAGCGTGAAGGAATACAGACCCAGCGCCACCGAACCCACAACGCCGATCCAGAACAGATTGGCCGTCCCGGCGACGCCGAACAGATCGAGCAGGTAGCCCGACACGATCCAGCCGATGGTGCCCAGAACACGGATGGAGCCGAAGTCCTTTTCCGGGTTTCCGAGCTGGCGGAAAGCGACCGAGTTGGCGAGGGCCATCGTCGGCATGTACAGCATGTTGTAAAGCAGGATGACCCAGTAGAAGGTGTCGAAATCGTGCACGGTCGTCAGCCAGAAAAAGACGGCGGCTCCGAGCAGGTGCAAAACGCCCAGTACGCGCTGCGCCGGGAAGAATTTATCGGCAAACATGCCCACAAAAAACGGGGAAACGATGGCCGCAATGGCGTTGGTGGAATAGGCCGTCCCGATCTGGTCGGGTGCATTAAGTCCCTTGGCGACGTAGGTCCCCATCGGCACATACCACGAACCCCAAACGAGAAATTCCAGAAACATCAGCGCCGATAACCGAACGCGGGTCGAAAGGCTCATACGAGTTAAGACTGGTTAAGAAAAAATAATACTAAAGCCGAAATTAGCGTTTTTCGGTGAATATGAAAGGAAAAGAAACGCCCGCCGTTCACTCCCCGCCGCCTGCCCGAACCCGGTTTGACCTGCAACGTACTGATTCTGAAAAAAAAGGGTTAACTTCCCTTCTTTAACATTCCTATTCAAATGAAAAAACGCATTTTATTCGCTCTTTCGGCCGTTTTACTTTCGGCAGGAGCGTTTGCCCAGACGGTTGACGAGGTGGTCAACAAGCACATTGTCGCCGTCGGCGGAATGGATAAAATATCGGGCATCAAGTCGGTCCAGTACGAACAGACCATGTCGGTCATGGGCATGGAAATGACCGGCAAGACCACGGCCGTCGTGGGCAAATCGTCCCGGAGCGACATCACGGTCATGGGCCAGAACATGGTTACCGTTATCGACGGCGAAAGCGGCTGGATGATTAACCCCATGGCCGGCAGCAGCGACCCGCAGCCCATTCCGGCGGAGCAGGCGAAGTTCCAGAAGAGCAATACGGAGGTCACGGGCCTGCAGCTGGCCTACGCCAAAATCAACAAGTATCCGATGGAACTGGTCGGCAAGGAGCAGCTGAACGGCAAGGACGTGTTCAACATCAAGGTGACTCGGCCCGAAGCGACCGTCAACTTTTACATCAACGCGGGTGATTACCAGCTCGCGGGCACCAAAGCCGTGGTGCCGGTCCAGGGCCAGACCGCCGAGGTGAAGGCCAATTTCTCGAATTTCAAAGCTGTAGAAGGCGTTACGCTGCCCTTCAGCATCACGATGGAAGCCCCCGGCGCCCCCGCTCCCATCAACATGCAGGTGACCAAACTCACGCTGAACCCTACGGTAGACCCGGCCATCTTCAAAATGCCTGCTAAATAGGGAATGAAGAATTAAAAATTAAGAGTTAAAAGTTAAAAGCGGTCCGCCGCCGCGGTAAGGCTCCGCTGATTCAGGTTTCTGTTTCAGCGGAGCCTTACCGCGGCGGCGGACCGCTTTTAACTTTTAACTCTTAATTTTTAATTCTTCATTATTATTCGGCAAGTTTCAGTAGTTCGTTCAGCTTCAGCAGGGCCTCGATGGGGGTCAGGCGGTTGACGTCGATGTTGCGGAGTTTCTCCCGGATCAGTTCGGCCTTCGGGTCGCCGGCTTCGAAGATTTTGAGCGCCAGTTCGGGCTGCGGCTTGGGCGCTTCTCGGAGCTTCTCCCGGTTCACGTCCCGGATGGAGTCCTTTTCCAGTTGCTCCAGCACCTCGTTGGCCCGTTTGACGATTTCGCCGGGCATTCCAGCCATCTGCGCCACGTGGATTCCGAAACTATGTTCCGAGCCGCCTTCTTTTAGTTTTCGCAGGAAAATCACCTTGTTGCCCACCTCCTTCACTGCCACGTTGAAGTTTTTGATGCGCGGAAAATCGTTTGCCAGTTCGTTCAGTTCGTGGTAATGGGTGGCAAACAGCGTTTTGGGCCGGAACTGCGGGTGGTTGTGCAGGTATTCGGCAATTGACCAGGCAATCGAAACGCCGTCGTAGGTGCTCGTTCCCCGCCCGATTTCGTCCATCAGCAGCAGACTGCGGTTGCTCAGGTTGTTGAGGATGGAGGCCGTTTCGGTCATCTCCACCATGAACGTCGACTCGCCGCGGGAAAGGTTGTCGGAAGCGCCCACCCGCGTGAAAATCTTGTCTACCAGACCAATCTCGGCCGACGAGGCCGGAACGAACGAACCCGTCTGCGCCATGAGCACAATCAGGGCCGTCTGCCGCAGCAGCGCCGATTTGCCCGCCATGTTGGGGCCGGTGATGATGATGATCTGCTGGGTTTCGTCGTCCAGGTAAATGTTATTCGGAACGTACGGTTCGCCGGGCGGCAGTTGCTGCTCGATGACCGGATGCCGCCCGTCCTGGATATTCAACACGTTGGAGTCCGT
This sequence comes from Tellurirhabdus rosea, assembly GCF_026278345.1. Taxonomy (NCBI): domain Bacteria; kingdom Pseudomonadati; phylum Bacteroidota; class Cytophagia; order Cytophagales; family Spirosomataceae; genus Larkinella; species Larkinella roseola. Next base: position 4,787,035 of record NZ_CP111085.1, on the reverse strand, counting down.
CAGTTGCGGCTTCACGTAGCGGTTGCGCTGGGCTACCCGGGCGAAGGACGAAAGCACATCGAGCACCGACACCACGCGGGCGTTCTGCTGCACGGCCAGCGTGTATTCGCCCGCTGCCAGCACCAGTTCGTTGAACATCCGCTGCTCGATGGCGAAAATCTGGTCTTCGGCGTTCAGGATTTTGTCTTCGTATTCCTTCAGTTCGGGCGTGATGTACCGCTCGGCGTTCACCAGCGTCTGCTTGCGAATCCAGTCGTCGGGCACGCGGTCCTTGTGCGCGTTGGTGACTTCCAGATAATAGCCAAAAACCTTGTTGTACGCGATTTTGAGCGAGTTGATGCCCGTCCGCTGGACCTCGCGGTTCTGCAACTGCACGAGGTAATCCTTCCCCGAATAAGCCAGCGCATGGAGTTCGTCCAGCTCGGCATTGACGCCGGATTTGATCATGCCGCCCTGGTTGCTGACCGTCGGGGGATCGTCGCGCAGTTCGGCGTCGATGCGGTCGAGCAGGAAGGTGACGGGGTTGAGCTGGTCGGCGTATTTTTTCAGGGACGCGTGGTCGGGATGTTCGCTGAGGGCCGTAATCAGGTGTTCCTTCATCGGCAGAATGTGCTGGAGCGAGCGCTTGAGCTGCACCATCTCGCGCGGACTGGCCCGGCGCACGGCCACTTTGGAAATCAGCCGTTCGAGGTCGCCGATCTGCTTCAGGTGCTGAATCAGGGCGTCGAGCAGGTCGGCGTCGTCTTTCAGCATTTCGACCATGTTGAGGCGTTCTTCGATCAGCGCCCGGTCTTTCAGCGGCAGGCTGAGCCATTTCCGCAGCAGGCGCGCGCCCATCGGCGTCACAGTCTGGTCCAGCACCTGAATCAGGGGCACGCCTCCCTCCTGCTGCGCCTGCACCAGTTCGAGGTTGCGGATGGTAAAGCGGTCGAGCCAGACGTATTTGTCCTCCTCCAGCCGCGTCAGCCGGACGATGTGGGCCACGTCCTTATGCTCCGTTTCGTGCAGGTAATGCAGAATGACGCCCGCCGGAACGATGCCGTCCGTCAGTGCCTCCACGCCGAAGCCTTTGAGCGAATTGACCCGGAAGTGCTGGGTCAGCAGCGGGTACGAAAAGTCGTACTGGAACGCCCAGTCTTCGAGCGTGTAGGTGTGAAACTTATCGCCAAACAGTTCAGTAAATTCCTTGCGGTTCCGCTTGCAGTACAGCACCTCGGCGGGATTGAAGCTCTGCAGGAGCTTATCGACGTACGCTCCGTTGCCCTGCGCCACGAGAAATTCGCCGGTCGAAATATCGAGGAAGGAAATACCAAAGCGGTCCGGCCCGCCGAAATGCACCGCCGCGAGGTAGTTGTTGCGGCGCACGTCGAGCACGTTGTCGTTGAAGGACACGCCCGGGGTCACGAGTTCCGTCACACCGCGCCGGACGATGCCCTTGGCCACGGCGGGGTCTTCGAGCTGGTCGCAGATGGCCACGCGTTCGCCCGCCCGGACGAGTTTGGGCAGGTGCGTATCGAGCGAGTGATGCGGAAACCCGGCCAGTTCTTCCTGCGACCCGCCGTTGTTGCGCCGGGTGAGCGTGATACCCAGAATTTTGCTGGCCCGAATGGCGTCCTCGCCGAACGTTTCGTAAAAATCCCCCACGCGAAACAGGAGCAGCGCGCCGGGGTACTTGGCTTTTATCTGGTTATATTGCCGGTTGAGGGGCGTCTCTTTTACAACTCGGGGTGCTGTCGTGGTGGAAGCGGAACGTGCCATTCTTTCGATGTTTTTCCGCAGCTTTGCGCGGAAATTAAAGCCAAATTTACCGAAAAATGCCCAGAAAAATAAGCCTCGACGAGCTGGCCCGACTCTCCGTCGAAGAATTCCAGGCCGCCCCGAAATTCCCGTACTGCCTCCTCCTGGATGATATCCGCAGCCTCAACAACGTCGGGTCCGTGTTCCGGACGGCGGACGCCTTTCGCGCCGAGCACCTGTACCTCTGCGGCATCACGGGCACGCCGCCCCACCGCGACATTACCAAAACGGCCCTGGGCGCCACCGAGTCCGTGGCGTGGAGTCACGAACGGGATGTGGTGGCGCTTTGCCACCGGTTAAAAGCGGAAGGCTGGCAGATCGTCGCCGTCGAGCAGGCCGAAGGAAGTACTTTATTACAGAATTTTAGTCCTGAGCCAAACAAAAAGACCGCGTTTGTGCTTGGTAACGAAGTGACCGGCGTGCGGAATGAGGTGGTGGAGCTGGCCGATGTGGTGCTGGAAATTCCGCAGTTTGGCACCAAACACTCGCTCAACATTGCGGTCAGCGCGGGGATTATCTGCTGGGATTACCTGACAAAGCTTAACAAAAACTTAACATTTGGCTTTTGATTTTGCCGGTTTTTGTGTATTTGTTTGTAGATTTTTTTCAAATCCAATTCCACTATGAAAAAGGAGAAAAAAGCGCTGGCCACTAACCTTGGCGGCGTTCTGACTGCGAAACTAAGCGAAGCCGGCGAGCCTTCCAAGAAAGTTTTGAAAGCCATTACCAAAGCGGCCGAAGATCTGGCCGACAAGCTCACCAAGCTGAAGAAAAAAGAAGAAGCCAAAGCGAAGGAGAAATCCGAAAAGGCGAAAAAGAAAGAGGCCGCCAAGCTGAAGAAAGACGAGGTCAAAGCCAAAAAGAAAGGCAAAGATTCCTCGAAAAAGCAGGACAAACAGACAGTTCAGCCGTTAGCCGTCAACGCGCCCGTTGAAACCCCGGCGCTAGTGACCCCTGAAGGCGACGAAATCAGCACGCCGCAGACCACCGCGAGCCGGACCGCCCCCCGCAGCCGGACAGGCAAAGCCGCTTCGTCGGCCAATAACCAGGTACCCGCCTCTGTTGATTCATCCGATCCCGTCTGATGCCCGGATACGTTTTACAGAAGCAGCCTTTTGTCGTCCCTACCACGGACGGCAAACTCATTGAAGAGCACTTCGGACGGGCTTCGACCCACGGGGAAGGATTTAGCATCGCCCACATGGTGGCCCCGCCGCAGTGGTCGGAGCCGTTCCAGACGCCCGAGTTCGACGAAGTGACCATTCTCCTTTCCGGACAAAAACAAATCGAAGTGAACGGGGAACGTCTTGTCCTCCAACCGGGCGAAACGATCCTGATCCAGCGGGGTACACGGGTCCGCTACAGCAACCCGTTCGATGAACCCGCCGAGTACTGGTCGGTGTGCGTCCCGGCCTTTTCGCCGACGACCGTTCACCGCGAAGATTAAATTTTTCAAAAAAAGCACCGGCCTCTCTCCGGTGCTTTTTTCTTCTTTTGCCGCCTCCGACCGCCCATATGTCTGATAAATGCGGTTTCTTGCCTGCACATCACCTCTATTTAATTCTGTTTCGCGGATTAATATTCCATTAAAACGATAGAATTCAAAAAATTACCAGCCCAAATCCGGCCTTTTATTTGTCTATTAATTAGCTATTTCTGTTATTTGCAGAAGGAAACTTGTACTTAGAATGTCCGTTAAATCAGGCACTAAGGCATGAAGTTCTTTAGAAAAACGCCTCAGAATCCCGGCAAAGCAGACAGAAACCGCAGTCCTCTCTTACGTATCGCTGTTTTTTTGTCTGACTGACTGGATTTGAAAAGAAGGTTTGCCCCGGAGCATGGAGTCTTCAGCAAGCCGGTGTCTGACTAACGGACCGCTCAACCCACCTAACTCACAACGTTATGTCCAAGAAAACGATTAGCGCACTGGTTGTGCTGTCAGCCCTGGCGGTTATCGGAATCCTCAGTACGCAGGTGTTCTGGATCCGGAAGGCTTACGATCTTCGCGAGCGTCAGTTTGAACAAACCGTCACGGAGTCGCTGGAGGCTACCGCCCGGGATATTTCGGCTTCCCGTCCGGACAGCTGTACCAAGCTGGAAGCACAAATCGTACCACTTTCGTCGGCGTACTACCTCGTTAATCTGAACGTTCCGCTCGACACGAACCAGCTGGAGTACGCGCTCCGGACGCAGTTTCACCTTCACCACGTCATCACCGAATTTGAGTACGGGTATTTCGACCGGATGAACGGACGGGTCGTGTACGGCAGCATGACCAACGATCCGGCCCCGCTGCCTTCGGGCGATCTGGCGCTGCTGTCGGCCAATTCGCTCTACTCCAATTATTTCGTCGTCCGCTTCCCCAACCAGCGGCGTTACCTGACGCGGCAGCTCGACGGCTGGGCCCTGCTTTCCGCCATTGTCGCGATCATCATCGGCTTTTTCGGGTATGTGCTGTACCGCATGCTGCAGCAGAAACAGGTCTCGGAAATGCAGCGGGATTTCATCAACAACATGACCCACGAGTTTCAGACGCCCATTTCGGCGATTAAACTCGCCACCGACATTCTGGCCTCGCCCCGTACCTACGAACAGCCCGAGCGCATTCTGAAATACGTCAAAATGGTGCAGGAAGAGAACCAGCGCCTGCAACAACAGGTGGAAACGGTGCTGACCCTGGCCCGCACGGAGAAAAAAACGTTTACGCTCAAGACCGAGCCAATCGATGTTCACGACCTGCTGCGCTCCATCGCCGACCGGCACGAAGGGTATCTGACGCTGGACCTCCAGGCCCAGGCCTCCGTTCTGAAAGCCGATCGCCTGCACCTGACCAACGTGCTCTGCAACCTCCTCGACAACGCCCTCAAATATTCCCCGATTGACCCCCATATCCGCTTCCTGACCCGGACCATCGGCGACCAGCTGGTCATCATGATTGAAGACAACGGGATTGGCATCGCCCCGGAACATCAGGAGAAAATCTTCAACGCCTTCTACCGGGTTCCGGAAGGCAGTCAGCACTGCGTAAAAGGCTTCGGACTCGGTCTTAGCTACGTGCAGAAAATCGTGAAGGCACACCGCTGGAAACTCGACCTGGACAGCACCGTCGGAAAAGGCTCCACCTTCATCATCCGCGTTCCGCAAACCGCCCGCCAGCCCGAACCCCACAAAGTCCTCCGCCGGGTCTGGAAAACCGTACAAGTCCCCGCCTGAAAAGAATTAAGAGTTAAGAGTTAAGAGTTAAAAGTTAAAAGTTAAAAGTTAAAAGTAAGGCTCCGCTGATTCAGGTTTCTGTTTCAGCGGAGCCTTACTTTTAACTTTTAACTCTTAACTCTTAACTCTTAACTCTTTAACTGGTACTGCCGGAGGCGTAGTAGAGGCCGGCGACGGCTTTCTGGTATTTTGACTTTAGTTCTTCGAGTTTTACCTGCATGTCGATGAGCTTGGTTTCGCGGCTGTTGACCAGAAACAGGGTGCTTTCGCCCAGGTCAAACTTCTGCTGCTCGGCGCGAAGCAGCGTGCGCTGGTTCTGAACGGCGGTCTCCTGCACGGTGATCTGCCGCTCCAGCGCCTTGAGTTCATTGTAAGCGCCCGCCACGCCGTTGAGCACATCCCGGTTGGTCTGCTGCCGCTCTAGCGTCGTCTGCTGCGCTTTGATCTGCACCTGCCGCAGTTTGCCGCGTTCTTTCCGGAGGAAAAGCGGGAAGACAAAATCCACCCCGATTTTGTGGTTGTCCCAGGCGAAACCATACTTCGTCGGGCTTTCGGTGCTGAAGACGGGCGGACGGCTCAGCAGCCCCGCCGACAGGTTGATCTGGGGTTTCAGCAGTTCGCGGCGAAAGCGTTCCTCGACGGTCAGCTGGCGAAGTTTACCGTCCAGCTTCAGCAGTTCGGGATGAAATTCGCCGGCCCGCCGTTGCAGCCGCTCGACCACATCCAGCCCGATGGGCGCCAGATAGGCCGCCTGCGGAGCCGCCCGCTCCGGGAGTTCCAGCGGCTGGCCTTCCGGACTCCACAGGTAGGTTGACAAAATCAGCCGGGTGTTCTGCAACTGCACCAGCGCCTGTTCGAGCTGAACCTGCCGGTCCTGAACCGTGATTTTAGCCTCCACGGAATCAATCGTCGCCGCGTCGCCGATCAACGTCCGCTGCCGGACGGCCTGGAAGCGCGTATCCGCCAGGTCAAAACCTTCCTGGAGCAGCCGGACCTGCTGGCTGGCCAGATACCATTCCCAATAGTCCTTGGCGGCATCGAACCAGACCTTGTTGATCTGTTTGATCCGGTCGGCTTCGGCGATATTGACCATAAACTGCGCCTGCCGGAGCGTCGACCGACGGGCGTCGATGAGCATGCCCTGCCCTAGCGGTACGCTCAGGTTGATGCCGGCCAGTCCCACGTTGGTGGTCTGCTGCATGCGCGGCGTGTAGGGGCCGACAAACCGGTCGTAGGTCACTTTCAGGTCCGCGCCGCCCGACCAGACCGGCACTTTCAGCTCATTCGCCCAGTTGTTGTAATAATCAAGCCCGCCGAATTCCTTGCGGTCGAAGCCCGACGCCACTTTGGGATCGAAGGCGCCGCGTGCCTGCATCACTTCCTGACGCGCTTCTTCGGGAAGCAGCGCCGCCTGCCGGACAATGGGGTGATTCTTCAGGATCAGTTCCGCAAAATCGTTGAAGGAGAAAACCCGCGCCGAATCCGCTGTCTGCCCGGAAGCCGAAGAAGGAATGAACAATGAATAATGAATAATGAACAGGGCTACAGCCATCCAGCGGCCCGGCTTCCGTCGCTCATTTTTCATTGTTAATTTTTCATTTTTCATTTTTTGACCTTTCCTCCTTCCTCGATCTTTGGCTCCTGGTTGAGGCTCGGCGGGAAGCCGTTCAGCTGCCGCCAGATTTCATACCAGACGGGTACATCGTTGAGCATCACCCAGCCGTAAACGCCTGAGCCAAGCCGCAGCTGCTTCGGCCAGGACTGGTCATTGTCGGCGGGAGTAATCAGCAGCCGGTATTTCCCGTTCGGACTGTTGACAGCATCGATGACCGACACTTTTCCGCCGAAGGTTCCCACCGCCACCGAAGGCCAGCCCGAAAACTGGAGAGCCGGCCAGCCGTCGAACTCCAGCCGGACGGTGCGGCCCCGCTCGATCAGCGGCACATCGTTCGCGTTGACAAACAGTTCTACGGCCACCTGCGGCTCGGCGGGCTGAAGCGTCGCGATGGACTCGCCCTCCTTGATGGTCTCACCGATACCGGCTTTGGCCGCTTTGACAATGTACCCGTCCTGCGGTGCCCGGATGACGTACAGGCCGCGCCGTACGTCCACGCTGCTGATCTTGTTTTGTAGTTTGGCCAGCTCGGAGCGGGCATCGGCCAGATACGAAATGGCGGAACCGAGGTCCGACTGGGCTTTGGAAATCTTGTCCTGGTAATCGGCCTGTACCGAACTCAGTTCGATGCGGGCGTTGATCAGTTCGTTGCGCGAGATAGACAGCTTGTTTTCCTGCGAAATCACCTTGGCATAATCTTCCTGGAGCTTCAGCCGCCGGGTTTCTACGTCGGTCAGCGAAAAAAGCCCGTTTTTGTAGCCATTCTCAAAACGTTCCTGCCGGGTTTTGGCGATGACGTAGAAGCTACGGACGGCCACCACATCCGTGCTGTCGCTGGTCACTTTGAACTGCCCCTGCCGCACCTTGTTGCGGGCCGATTGCAGTTTGAAGGTAAGACCGTCTTTCAGGGCCGCGATCTGGCTGTTGAGCGCTTCGATCTTGGCCTGCGTGGCGACGATGCTGTTTTGCTTGGCCACCAGCTGTTCACGCAGGCGCTGCGGCAGATTCGGGTCAAAATATTCGTCCTTGATTTCGGAAATAACCGCCAGCGTGTCTCCTTTGCGCACCAGCTGGCCTTCCTGCACAAACCACTTGCTGATCTGGCCGGCAATGGCGTTCTGGATGGTCTGCGGGCGGTCCTGCGGCCGCAGGGCCGACACGAAGCCTTCCCCGTTGATGTTCTGCTGCCAGGGCAGAAACAGCGCCACCAGCATAATCAGCAGAATGCCCGTAAGCCACCGGGCGAAAATACGGCCCGTCCGGGGAGTCTGGAGCGTTTCCAGGGCTTCCAGCGGATATTTTTCTTCAAGGACGTCTTCGACGCGTTGTCTTGAAATATTAAGCATGGTTGGTTCTTGTTTCGATTATCTGGCCTTTGTCAAGCATCAATACCCGGTCGCAGGCGGCCATCACGATGGGGTCATTGGAAACAATCAGCAGGGACCACGGATTTGCCTTGTCGGTCAGAAAGGAAAGTACCTGCAGCCGTTCCGATTTATCCAGCACGGAAAGCGTATCCGTCAGCATCAGGATGCGCGGCCGGTGCACTACGCAGCGGGCCAGCACAATCCGGATCGACAGGCTCTCCGAAATCTGGTGATTGCCCGACAGCATCATGGTCTGAAGGCCGTCCGGCAAATGATTGACCGCCTCTGTCAGTCCCAGCGCATTCAGCGCCCACTGCACATCGGCGGGGTTGATTCCCGGGCGATCCAGGGTAATATTTTCGAGAATGGTCCCGTCGAACAGGGCGTCGTGCAGCGAATTCCGGCCGATCAGCTGCCGCAGGCTGCCCGCCTGCAGGTCGCGCAGCGAAAAGCCGTTGAAGGTAATACTGCCTTCGTACCCGTTGCGTTCCGCCGCCAGCAGCGAGGTTAAGGTGTGCTTGCCGGAATCGCCGGAACCGGTCAGACAAATCCGTTCGTGGGGCTGCAACTCAAAATTAATGTTTTTCAGCACCGGCGCCCCGCCGGATTCGTAGCTGTAGTTGAGGTCCGTTACTTTCAGCGTCAGCGCGTCCCGGACCAGCAGCGAATTGGCGTGCTGCCCGGCGGTCTTGCTTTCGTCGGTCACCAGCACGAATCCCTGCTCTTTCTCAAGGGGAAGGTCCGTCACCGTACCCAGCTTTTCGACGGCCGTCAGCAGGTCAAACACCACATCCACGTTCTGAATCAGCTTTTCCACGGACCCTACGACGAGAACGATAATCAGTTCCGAGGCCACAAACTGGCCGAGCGTGATCTGGCGGTCCACCACCAGCAGGGTGCCGAGAATAAGCAGACCGGCCGTCACGAGCGTTTTGAACGCCACCGCATTGCCGAAAAAACCAACCAGGACGCTGAAGTGTTTTTTCCGGTAAGCCAGGTAATTCTGCACCAGCCCGTCCATCTTCTGCACCGGCAGAGGCGAATCCCCGGCATGTTTGAAGGTACGCAGCGTGCGGGCAATGTCCTCCAGCCACTGGGCGACCTTATACTTATACTTCGACTCTTTCAGGCTGGTTTCCAAACCTTTAGGGCCGATCAGATAAATCATTCCTATAATAAGGAGAACCACGATCAGCCCGAAGACGATGAAGAACGGATGGTAAAACGAGAGCAGAATCAGGCCGAAAATGATCTGGAGCACCGCCGCCGTGATGTCGATCAGCAGTTTGGGCAGGGCTTTCTGGACGGACAGAATGTCAAAAAACCGGTTCATCAGTTCCGGCGGATAATACTCGGCCAGCGCTTCCGTCCGGATGTGGGGAATGCGGTACGTGAATTCAAAGGCCGCTTTGGCGAAAACCCGCCGCTGCAGCACTTCCACCAGCGTAATCTGGATGATTTGCAGAATACCGCTCACCAGCACCCCGGCGATCACCAGACCAATCAGCAGGTAAACCGAACTGAAAACCATGCCGCCCGAAATCAGGTTGATGATCGCCTGAATGCCCAGCGGCAGCGACAGACTAATCAGACCGACAACAATGGCGTACAGATAGATATAGTAGATGTCCCGTTTCTCGTTGCTCAGCAGACCCATTAGGCGCTGAAACGGCGTGAGTGGGGGTTGATCCAAAGCAGAAGTGATCTGTTTACTCATAAGACATCAAGCTTTTACAAGCTTCTTCCAAACAAGATTAACTGGCATAAATTTAAGACTTTCACCAGTAAAAGTAAAACTTTTATTTTTGATTTTCTCCAACACCTCTGTGTCGTTCATTCTCCAGACACAGAAATGTAAGCCAGCGAGGAAGATATGCCGCCAGAAAGAGCCGGTTTCAGGCCTGCGGAGGGGGTGGGGTTATTTCCGGATGATGCAGAAGCACCAGCGAGGCGGTTTCGCGCAGAAACGTCTGCTGCGGCAGGCCGGTCAGGAGCGAAGGACCCGAAGCGTACGTCGTCGGTGGATAGTATTCTTTCTCAAAGGGTTGCGACTCGTCGTCGGCGTCGGGTTCATCCTGTTCGGGAACGGCATTATCGCACTGCAGCCACTTTTCGAGAATAATCTCAAAGACGTTTTCCATCTCGTTCACCGCCACATTCTCCCATTGGCTGGCCGGGGCGCCTGCCTGCGGGTAGTCGGGCGCATTGACGCTAAAGTTGAGGACGTGAATCGCCAACAACCAGCAGAGCAACCGCCGAAAGAATATGTGGAGCGTCTTGGGCTTCATGACCTTTGTAAGGCAAAACTAGCAAAATACGTTCCGTTCATACGAGGGTAAACATAAATTTAACCGTGAAAACTACTCAAAGATACGCAGAACGGCGCCGCTCGGCCAGGCGGCCTTATTAGGCTTTCGGGAAAATAAGTAAGCTCTCTAAGCCGGTAGAATACAGCTTTTTCGTACTTTTGAATCTTAGCCGGAGAACATTATTTAGCCAAATGATGCAACGGCTTTCATTACCAACCCTGTAGTATTCTTCTGCCTTATGTTATCAAAAAGATTTTCGCCTGCCTCCTGCCTGCGCCTCTTGCTGGTGGCCGGTTTTCTGGCCCTGAGTGTCGGCTGGACGGTGGCACAAACTCCGCAAAAGCGTGTCCTGGTCTTTTCGAAGACCAAGGGCTTCCGCCACGCTTCGATTCCGAAGGGTAGACTGGCTCTCCTGAAGCTGGGCCAGGAAAACGGTTTCGCCGTCGACACGACCGAAGATGCTTCCCGTTTTACGGAGGCGAGCCTCAAGCGTTACCATGCCGTTATTTTCCTGAGCACGACGGGCGATGTCCTGAATCCGGAGCAGCAGGCAGCCTTCGAACGGTACATTCAGGCGGGCGGCGGTTATGTGGGCATCCATGCCGCGGCGGATACCGAATACAACTGGCCCTGGTACAACCAGTTGGCCGGTGCCTACTTCCTGAGTCACCCCAAACAGCAGAATGCCGAAATCGAGGTGGTGGACAAAACCCACATCTCGACCAAAATGCTGCCCGACCGCTGGAAACGGTTCGACGAATGGTACAACTACAAAAGCATTGTGCCGGGCCTGAAAGTGCTGGCCAAACTGGACGAAAAAACCTATGAGGGCGGCAAAAACGGGGATAACCACCCGATTGCCTGGTACCGCGAGTTCGACGGCGGAAAATCGTTCTACACAGGTGGCGGCCATACCGACGAGTCCTTTGACGAGCCGCTGTTCCTCCAGCACGTCCTGGGCGGCATTAAATACGTCATGGCCGAGCGCCTCGACTATGGAAAAGCCCACTCGATGCTGCCGCCGGAAGAAAACCGGTTTACCAAGAACGTCCTGATGGAAAAGCTCGACGAACCGACCGAAATGGTGGTGCTGGATAACGGCAAAATCATCTTCACGGAGCGGAAAGGGGCGGTCAAGATGTACGATACGAAGAAGAAAACCAGCAAGGTGGTCGCCAACGTGCCCGTCCACTTTGATCGGGAATACGGCCTGATGGGCATCAACATCGACCCCAAATTCAACGAGAACAAGTGGGTGTACCTGTACTACTCGGCCGTGAAGCCGGATTCCAACAACCGCCTGGTGCGGGTGAAATGGGATGACGCCAAAGACGAACTGCTGCTGAATACCGAGCAGCTCATTCTGACCGTGGCCGAACACCGGACCTACGACAAGGACGACTGCTGCCATACGGGCGGCTCCATTGCCTGGGACCGTCAGGGCAACCTGTACCTGTCGACCGGCGACAACACCAACCCGTTCTTCTCCAACGGCTTCTCCCCGAGCGACGACCGTCCGAACCGCCGGAAGTACAACGCCCTGGTTTCGTCCAGCAACACGGCCGACCTGCGCGGCAAAATTCTGCGCATCAAGCCCCGCGCGGAAGGCGGCTACGACATTCCGGAAGGCAATCTCTTCCCGAAAGGCACGCCGAACGCGCGTCCGGAGATTTACGTGATGGGCAACCGTAACCCCTACCGGATTTCGGTGGACCAGCACACGGGCTTCCTCTACTGGGGCGAAGTTGGTCCGGATGCGGGGGAAAACAACGATAAACGGGGTCCTCGCGGTCACGACGAAATCAACCAGGCCCGCAAAGCCGGCTACTTCGGCTGGCCGCTGTTCGTCGCCGACAACAAGCCGTACCGGCAGTACAACTTTGCCGACAGCACGTCGGGGGCCTTCAACGACCCGATGAAGCCGATCAACTACTCGACCCAGATCAAGGGTCTGAAGGAGCTGCCGCCCGCGCAGAAAGCGTTCATCTACTACCCGTACGCCGAGTCGCCCGAGTTCGGTGATATTGTCGGCAAAGGCGGCCGGAACGCGATGGCGGGTCAGGTTTACTACTACGACGATTACGCCGACAGCCCGGTGAAGTTCCCGAAATACTACGACGGCAAACTGTTCGCCTACGAATGGATGCGCGGCTGGATCAACCCGGTCACGATGGACAAGGAGGGTAATTTTGTGAGCATGGAGCGCTTCATGGGCAACACCTCGTTCAACCACCCGATGGACATGCAGTTTGCCAAGGACGGCTCGCTGTACATGCTCGAATACGGCAGCAACTGGTTCGCCCAGAACGATGACGCCCGGCTGGTGCACATCACCTACAATGCCGGAAACCGCCCGCCGGTGGCCTTCATCAACGCCAGCAAAGCCGTTGGCGCCGCCCCGCTGGCCGTGAAATTCGACAGCAAAGGAACCGTTGACTACGACAACGACGCCCTGAAGTACGAGTGGACCTTTGGCAAAGGCTTACCGAAAAGCACCCAGCCGAGCCCCAGCTTTACGTTCACCAAACCCGGCGTTTACCAGGCGATGCTGAAAGTAACCGACGCCAAAGGCAGCGTGGCTACCCGCACCATCGAAATCAAGGTTGGGAACGAAGTGCCGAAGGTAGAAGTGGCCGTAAAAGGCAACCGGACGTTCTACTTCGGCGAAAAGCCGGTGGATTACGAAGTCAAAGTGGCCGATAAGGAAGACGGCACACTGGCAGCGGGCAAAATCAAGCCCGAAGACGTAACGGTGACCATCAACTACATGGAAGGCTTCGACAAAGCCGCCCTCGCGCAGGGCCACCAGGTAAACACCGGCTTCGCGACGGGTCGCCGCCTGATTGAATTGTCGGACTGCAAAGCCTGTCACAGCATCGACCAGAAATCCATCGGACCGGCTTACCTCGCCGTGGCCGACAAGTACGCGAAAGAACGCCGCGCCGCGGTTGTGAACCAACTCGCCAAGAAAGTAATTACGGGCGGCTCGGGCGTCTGGGGCGAACAGGCCATGAGTGCCCACCCGCAGCTGAAAGAAGACGAAGCCAAGGAAATGGTGAGCTACATTCTGTCGCTGGGCGACAAGAAGAAAGTAGAGAAGCAGCCGCTGAAAGGCTCGTACGTGACCAAAGCGAAAGAGAAAGAAGGCTCGTACGTCATTATGGCCAGCTACACCGACCAGGGCAGCAGCGTCATTGGTCCGCAGACGGGCACCTCGACGCTGGTCCTCCGCAGCCCGAAAGTAAAAGCGGCGGCGTACGACGACAGCAAAGCCACGGTGAAGTTCAAGCGGCCGAACGGCAGCGAATTGGTAGTCGGAACGCAGCATAACAGCTACGTAGCGTTCAACGACATCGACCTGACGGGCATCCGCAGCCTGGAGGTCAGCGTCTTCTCGACGGCCCAGCATACGGGCGGCAAACTCGAAGCCCGACTGGACTCCCCGACCGGCCCGCTGCTGGGCGAAGCCGAAGTTAAAGCCGGTCAGACCACGCCGGTTTCGATCGAATTGCGCAACGCAAGTTCAACGCCGCGGAAACTGTACCTGGTCTTTGCCAATCCGAACGCGGGCAACAAGCCGCTGTTTGCAATGGAGTCGGTGCAGTTCAATGCCTTGAATTTGTAATCGGAGCATTTTGATAAGGAAAAGCCGGGCCGCGAGGTCCGGCTTTTTTTATGACAGTAGAATCAAGGCGGCCTTTGTTTTTACGATAAATTCGGTCCTGTATCCTTATGAAATCCTTCCTCCTCTCCGTGCTGGCAACGGCAACTTTAACCGGCTTCCTGCTCCAACCGGCCAAAAAGCCCACCGCCCTCTTCAACGGCAAAAACTTCCACGGCTGGACGGGCGATACAGTGAACACCTGGCGGGTTGAAGACGGGGCTATCGTCGGGGGCTTTGCCGATAAAATGGTGCCGCATAACGACTTTCTGACCACCGCCCGCCCTTACGGCAATTTTATCCTCCGCTTACAATTCAAACTGACGGGCACGAAAGGCTTTGTCAACGGCGGGGTGCAGTTCCACAGCAAACGCCACACCAAGCCGGCTTACGAAATGATTGGCTACCAGGCCGACATCGGCGATAAATACTGGGGCTGCCTCTACGACGAATCCCGGCGGGATAAGGTGCTCGCCCGCCCCGACTCCGCCCAGGCGCTGAAGTGGGTTAAGCTGAACGACTGGAACCAGTACGAAGTCCGCAGCCAGAACGGCCGCATTCGACTGACGCTCAACGGCCACCCGACGGTCGATTATACCGAGCCCGACAAGTCCATTCCGCAGTCGGGGCTGATCGGCCTACAGGTCCACGGCGGGGGCATTACGCAGATTCGCTACCGGAACATTACGATTGAAGAACTGGAGGGAACGAATTAAAAATGACGAATGACGGCTCTGCGTGGAGATTGCTTCCCTGCGAAGCCGTAATTCGTAATTTTTTTATTGCCATCAAGCCACGGCCTTCCGGCTCACCGCCCAGGCCAGCAGCAGCATACCGATTCCGGAGATCGCCAGCCCGCCCGATTCCCGTGCCAGTTCGACGTTCAGGGTCTTCATGCCCATTTCGTTCAGCAGGAATCCCTCGAAAGCGGGGGGCCACTGGAAATACGCCGCTACCAGATAAATAACGGCCATCCCGGCAAAGAACCACGGCTTGCCGATGCGCAGATACCCCAGCACGCAGGCCACCACGCCAAACAGGTAAATGGGAACCCACACTTCCGGATCGGGGTCGTTGTACTGAAGGGCGGCGGAAATCAGAAAAAGAATACCGAAAATAACGGCGATAATTTTATTCATAAAGCAATCGGAATTCGGAATAAGAACCGGTTAACAGCCAAAGTTCGTCAATCCGGAAAGCTACTTTCATGACTTTCGCCTCCCGGAGGCCTGACTTTTCACTGGCAATACTGCTGAATGAAGGCTGCCGCGTCGGCGTAGCCAAGTTTCTGGGCCTGTTTGAGGCTCAGGCAGCCTGCTTCACGCTGCTCGGTCATGATCTGGGTTACGCCCAGCGCGTTGAACGCCTTCCCGAACTTCGGGTCCAGTTGAACGGCTTTCGTGAAGTCCTGGAGGGCAGCCGGGTACTCTTCCTGCTGGAAGCGAATGTTGCCCCGGTTAAAAAAGCCGAACGCGTTGCCCGCATCGAGCTGGATGGTTTTTTCGAAATCCGCCATCGCCGACGGCAGGTTACCCATCTGGGCGAAGAGCTGGCCGCGGTCGAGGTAGATGTCGGCCGTGTCAGGTGCCAGCCGGATGGCATCGGCATAATCTTTCAGGGCCTCGTTGGCGTTGCCCTGGGCTACTTTCAGCTTCGCCCGGTTGTAGTAGGGCTGGTAGAAATCGGGCTTCAGGCGGATGGCCTGTTCGTAATCGAGCAGGGCGTTGGCGTATTCTTTCGATTCAAAATAAGCGACCCCGCGGGTATTGAACGCCTGGTAGTTCTCATTATTCGCCTCGATGGCCTGGTTCAGGGGCTGAATGGCGTCCCGGAATTTGCCCTGCCGCATCAGCGTGCGCCCTTCTTCCAGTTTAGCGTCGGACGAGGTGCAGGAAAAGAGGGTCAAACCAAAGAGAAGTCCGAGAATCACACGGAGGGCACCGAGAATCTTTGTTTTCTCCGCGTAACGCTCTGTTCTCTCTGTATTTAGCTTTATTTCGCTCATCAGCTTTTTCATTTTTTCGACAAAAATACGCTCCACCGCTTGATTTCCGGCATAATTCCGCTACTTTTGCATCGGCAAATCGGTGCTACCAGCTCCTGCTGAATCCCCCAGGTCTTGACCGAAGCAAGGGTAGGTGGTTGAGCGGTGAGACACTCGGTTTGCCATTTTTTTTGCCCTTTCGGGCCGACCGCCCGTCTCCCATCCGCCTTTTTCCGATTCGCCGCTTCGCCCGGATTGTCCGCCCCCGACAACCCTGCAGCGTTCCCGCGCCGATGCCATTCAATCGATTGCCGCGAAGTAATTTCAACCTGCCCGAAAAAAACCAAACGAGTCCGGCGAGATTCTCTATTTTTGCGGGGAGTTCTGCCATTCTGCGAACCCGTACTCTTTGTAATTTTTAGCTCCAATGAAATTTTTCATCGATACCGCTAACCTGAACGACATCCGCGAAGCTCAGGAACTTGGCGTCCTGGACGGCGTAACGACCAACCCCTCGCTCATGGCCAAAGAAGGCATCACGGGCAAAGACAACGTCATGAAGCACTACAAAGCCATCTGCGACATCGTGGACGGCGACGTGAGCGCGGAGGTAATCGGCACTACCCTCGACGAAATGATCCGCGAAGGCGAAGAACTGGCCGAGCTGGACGAGAAGATCGTCGTGAAGATTCCCATGATCAAAGACGGCGTGAAGGCGCTGAAATATTTCTCCGAAAAAGGCATCCGGACCAACTGCACGCTGATCTTCTCGGCGGGTCAGGCCCTGCTGGCCGCCAAAGCCGGTGCCTCGTACGTCTCACCTTTCGTGGGCCGTCTGGACGACGTTTCTACCGACGGAGTTGCCCTCATTGAGCAGATTGTGACCATCTACCGCAATTACAGCTACGGCACGGAAGTGCTGGCGGCCTCCATCCGTCACCCGATGCACATCATCCAGTGCGCCGAAGTAGGTGCCGACGTGATGACCGGCCCGCTGAGCGCCATCACCGCCCTGCTCAACCATCCGCTGACCGACATCGGCCTCGCCAAGTTCCTGGCCGACCACAAGAAAGCCGCCCTGTAGTTTTGAATTAAGAATTATGAGTTAAGAATTAAAAGCGGTCCGCCGCGGCGGTAGGCTTCGCTAGGTACCTAAGTTTTGGCGAAGCCTGACTCTTAATTCTTAACTCTTAACTCATAATTAACTTTATGTTCTCCTCCGACCCCGTCCTCTCCCTCCACAACGCTGATATTTTTCAGGGCACCAAGATTGTTCTCGCCGACGTGTCGTTCGACGTTGATAAAGGGGATTTTGTCTTTCTGATTGGCCGGACCGGCAGCGGCAAAAGTTCGCTGCTGAAAACACTTTACGCCGACCTCTGGCTTCAGGCCGGCAAAGGCATGGTTGCGGGGTATTCGCTCGAAAAACTGAAGCCGACGGATGTGCCGTACCTGCGCCGCAAAATTGGCATTGTCTTCCAGGACTTTCAGTTGTTCATGGACCGGAACGTGGAAGACAACCTTCTGTTTGTGCTGAAAGCGACCGGCTGGACCGACAAAACCAAGATGCGCAACCGCATTTCGGAAGTGCTCATGCAGGTGGGACTCAGTTCGGCGCACCGAAAAATGCCGCACCAGATGTCGGGCGGCGAGCAGCAGCGGGTCGTGGTCGCCCGGGCCATGCTCAACGAACCGATGATCCTTATCGCCGACGAACCGACCGGAAACCTGGACCCCGTCGTAGGTGAACAGATCATGCAGGTTTTCCAGACCATCAACAATTCCGGCACCGCCGTCCTGATGGCCACCCACAACTACGACTTCCTAAAAAAATACCCCGCCCGGATTTTGCGGTGCGAGGAAGGGAGGGTGGAAGAAGTTAAAAATTAAGAGTTAAGAGTTATGAGTTATGAGTTAAAAGTAGAGGCTCCGCCGGTTGAGGTTTTGACCCGGCGGAGCCTCTACTTTTAACTCATAACCCTAACTCTTAACTATTTACTGGTCAGGTACGCGAAGGGGATGATGACTTCTTCGAGTGAGACGCCGCCGTGCTGGAACGTGTCGCGGTAGTAGTTGACGTAGTAATTATAGTTGTTCGGGTACGCGAAGAAATAATCCTCCAGCGTGAAGACGTAGGCCGTCGAAACGTTGATGCGGGGCAGGAAGAAGCGCTCGGGCTTGCGGCAGACAAAAAGGTGATTTTCGTCGAAGCCCAGGTTCTTGCCTTGTTTGTAGCGCAGGTTCGTGTTCGTTTCGCGATAGCCGACGATCTTGGCCGGTTTCTGCACCCGGATCATGCCGTGGTCGGTCGTGATGATAAGCCGTCCGCCTTTTTCGGCAATCTTCCGCACCAGCTCCAGCAAGGGCGAATGCAGGAACCACGACCGCGTGATGGAGCGGTAGGCCCGCTCGTCGGGGGCCAGCTCCTTGATCATCGCCATGTCCGTGCGGGCGTGCGAGAGCATGTCCACGAAGTTGTACACGATGACGTTCAGCCCGTTCTGCATCAGATTGCTGAAGTTATCGACCAGCGATTTGCCCTGGTTTGTGTTCAGAATCTTGTGGTACGAGAACTTCGTGTTCAGGCGCGCCTGTTCGATCTGCCGTTTCAGAAACTGGTCTTCGTTGTTGTTGAGTCCCTCCTCGTCGTTTTCATCGTTTACCCACAGGTCCGGGTGCCGCTTTTCCATTTCGCTGGGCAGCATACCCGAGAAGATGGCGTTTCGGGCAAAAGCCGTCGTAGTAGGCAGGATCGAGTAGTAGGGCGATTCTTCTTCGACCGTGAAGAAGTCTGTCAGCAGCGGCTCGATGATCTTCCACTGGTCGTACCGCAGGTTGTCGACCAGGATAAAAAACAGCGGGGCGGCATTCTGCTCCACGAGCGGGAACACTTTTTTCCGCATGAGCTGGTGTGACATCAGGGGCTTGTCGGCCTTGGGATCGTTGAGCCAGTCCTCGTAATTGTCCATCACGAACTTGCAGAAGGTGGCGTTGGCCTCGCTTTTCTGCATGCCGAACACCTCGGCCATGCTGCGGTCCTGCGCGCCGTCGAGTTCGAGTTCCCAGAAAATCAGCTTCTTGTAAATGTCGGCCCACTCCTCATGCCCGATGCGGTCGTTGTACTGCATGGCGAGGTTCCGGAAATCCTGCTGGTAGCCGATGTTGGTCCGTTCGGTGACCAGCCGCTTGTTATCGAGAATCTTTTTGACCGAAAGAAGAATCTGGTTTGGATTCAGCGGCTTGATGAGGTAGTCGGCGATTTTGGAACCAATGGCTTCTTCCATGATGTGTTCCTCTTCGCTTTTGGTAATCATCACCACCGGCAGGGTCGGACGGACCAGCTTGATCTGCTGCAGGGTTTCCAGTCCGGTCATGCCGGGCATCATCTCGTCCAGAAAAACCAGATCGAACTTTTCCTGCTCCACTTTTTCCAGCGCGTCGGCCCCGCTATTGACCGGAGTGACCTGGTATCCTTTGTTCTTAAGAAACAGAATATGCGGTTTCAGCAAATCAATTTCGTCGTCGGCCCAAAGTATCGAATAATTCTGCATAAGGTAATTGCCTAATTTTTATGGGGTTGCAAAACCCGCGGATAGGATATGATTTTAACTCCGAACGTTCAAAACTGTTCAGGCGGTTCGGCCGACGCTCCGTTTAAGTTTTTTTAACAGAATGGTTCAGACCAGAAAACGGGCCGCGACGCGCCGTAAATCGTCGGGCGTGTCGATGCCGTGGCTGTCAAATTCCGTCACAACGGCCCGGATGCGATACCCGTTTTCCAGCCAGCGGAGCTGTTCCAGCGCCTCGGCTTTTTCCAGCGACGAAGGCGGCAGCTGCGTGATTTCGGCCAGCACGTCGGCCCGGTAGGCATAAATGCCGATGTGTTTGTAATAGGTGTGATTCGCCAGCCAGTCCTCGGGAGGTGCATCCCGCTGAAACGGAATGGTCTGCCGGCTGAAATACAAAGCCTCGCCCCGGGCGTTCAGCACGACCTTCGGCGTACTGGTATTCACCAGCGTTTCGGCATCCTCCACCCTTTTCACCAGCGTCGCCAGTTCCGTCGTGCCGTCGAGCACCGACGCCAGCCGTTCGATCTGCTGCGGCTGGATAAACGGCTCGTCGCCCTGGATATTCATTACGTAATCAAACGATTCCCCGAGGGTTTGCAGCGCCTCAAAACAGCGGTCGGTGCCGCTCTGGTGGTGGGTGCCTGTCAGGACGACCTCCCCGCCAAAAGCCCGGACGTGGTCAAAAATTTCGGGATGGTCGGTAGCTACTACCACGCGGCTGAGCCCGTCCGCTTTCCGGGCCTGCTCCACCACCCGCTGAATCATCGTTTTACCACCAATATCGGCCAGTGCCTTCGCCGGGAACCGCGTCGAAGCATGCCGGGCCGGAATTATTCCCAATAGTTTCACGGATAACTTTATTTTTGGCGCAAGGTACACATTGGAATGATTGAATGTTGAATGACAGAATGATTGATTAAGGGCGCCGCTGCCCCTGATTCGCGCATTCAACAATCAATCATTCCATCATTCAACATTCGACCTATGCTTCCCATCGCCTTCTCCCACTCCTTCCCCGCCCCTGTCTGGCGGTTGTTGTTCGAACAGGTTTCCGGCGCGCCCGGTCGGGTGCTGGTGGAATGGCGCGACGGCGAGGCGCGACGGCTGGGCATCTCGGCCATGTCGCTGCCCGAAGGACAAATCCTGTCTTCTGAAACGGCCGAATTGCCCTGGTCATCGTCGGTGATGGGCGTCTGGAACGGGCTGGCGCTGTACCACCGGCTGGGCAACGAACGCCTGCCGGTGCCTACAGCGCTGGGTTGTTTTGAC
Organism: Tellurirhabdus rosea; assembly: GCF_026278345.1. Taxonomy (NCBI): domain Bacteria; kingdom Pseudomonadati; phylum Bacteroidota; class Cytophagia; order Cytophagales; family Spirosomataceae; genus Larkinella; species Larkinella roseola. The sequence continues at coordinate 4,766,251 of NZ_CP111085.1, read as the reverse complement.
CCCGACATGGGCCACACGCGCTGGGAATGGCCCAACCACCTCCTGCTGTCCTGCGACGGCATTCAGGTAGAAGCCCGGCCAACGGCCCCGTCGGAAAGCGGCCATCCGTCGGTCTTTTTTGACCTCCAAAGCGGTCGGCCGCAGACCGGCTCCGCCCCACTCCTTCCGGGACCGGACGACCGGCTGAAATACCCCGTCCTTTATCACCGCAACAGCCAATATTGGCCCGTAGTTGACCGTTTTGTAAAAAAAGTAACCGGCCAGACGCCTTTTGAGCGGCTGCATTACGCAGAAGTTGGCGACAAGATTCTTTTTTCGTATTATGTTTACACCGAAAATAGCCCAACAGAAGCGTTTTTGCTGGTTTCCGACCGACAGGCGCGCATCCGGCTGCATCAGCCGTTAGCGGTCAATGCCGCCGGTACCGGCACCGACGCAACGGCCTTCTGTCTGTGGCAAAATCAGCTTCTTGTACTTACGGAACCTACCCAACTGACTGGTTTTTTTATTGATGAATAGCACCATGAAACGACTCCTGCTGGTGTTGATTGGCGCAACGGCCCTTACGACGGCCGGCGCCACCCCGTCCCCGTCCCCTGTTGATTCGATCGGCGTCGAAAAAAAAGACGGAAAGCTTTATGTCCTCCACCGCGTCGGCGAAGGGCAGACACTTTACTCGCTGGTTCGGCGCTACAAAACGTCGGTGCAGGCGATCCGCGACGCCAACCCGGGCCTGACCGATAACGTCCGCTACGACCAGCTCGTCCGTGTCCCGGTGACCAGCATTGCCCGCCGGGATGAAAAGGCGATTGAAAAAGCCCTTAAAAAAGAAGAAAAAGCCATCCAGAAGGAAAATCGCGAAGTCGCGAAAGCCGACAAACGCGAGGAAAAAGCCATTCAGAAAGATGTACGCCGGACGGAAGTGGCGAGCGACCTGAAAGAAAAACAGGCCGACCGGATCGAGAAACGGGAAAAAACCGCGGACCGTCGGCCGGAGAATCCCAACGGCGGCATTCATCAGGTAGAGTCCGGTCAGACGCTGTACAGCCTCGCCAACCGCTACGGCGTTTCGATGGACGAACTGCGCCGCTGGAACAACCTGTCCGCCGACAGGGTGGTGGCCGGTCAGCCGCTCATTGTCAGCGAAAAAGCCTGGCGCGAACGGACGCCTTCGGTCAAAAATACCGTTGCCAAAACGACAACGGCCCCGGCCAAACCCGAATCGACGCAGGTAACGCCCCCGCGGGTCGTCCGCCCCGACGTGTCCAAACCCGCTTCCGAGAAGTCGGAGGCCGCCCGAACCCGCCCCGCCGAAGAAGTAGCCTCGGCCGACAAACCCCGCACCGAAGCCCCCCGTCCGGAAAGCGGGCGGACGGGTGAACCGGAAGCCTCCGCCTCGGCCGAACCGCGCGTTATCCGGCCGGGCGACACCAATCCGCTGCCCAACGCCGGAACCAACGCCCGTCGCATCTCGGAAATCGGCATTGCCGAACTGATCGACCAGAGCGACAACACCAACAAGTACCTCGCCCTGCACCGCACGGCTCCCATCGGGACGCTGGTGCTGGTCCGCAACGCCATGAACAACCAGTCGATCTGGGTCAAAGTAATTGGTCGCCTGCCGGATACGAGCATCAACGACCGCGTCGTCATAAAAATCTCCGCCCGTGCTTTTGAGAAACTTTCCCCCGCCGACCGGCGTTTTCGGGCAGAGGTGAGTTATCTACTACAATGACTGAATGATTGAATGTTGAATGATTGAATAGCTTCGCAGTGCTAAAATTTGCGAAGCTATTCAATCATTCAACATTCAATCATTCAAAATTCAATTCTATGGAAACCAAGGAGGAACGGATTGCGCGGCGGCGGAAGGAGCGCGAGGACAAGATGAAAGCCACGACCGGGTATAAGGTGTATGCGGCGGTGTTTACCGTCATGTACCCCTTTATTGCCGTCTTCACGGCCCTGTTTGCCGTTTTAGTTTCGGTGACCTCCCGCATTTCAAACGCCATTGTGTGGGTGCTGAGCGGCGGAAAAAGCCGGTAACGTTCAGCGGATTCCGCTCTGAAATGATCCGCCGAAGGACTGGCGCCTTACTTCACGCGTCGATTTATTGTAGTTGTACAGCATCGCGCTGAACGACCCGGCGAGCTTCCCTTTTTTACCGGTTTCTTTGGTTATGGTGACGTTGCCGCTGGCGAATACCATTTCGCTGGCCGGATCCTGGTAGACATGGCTGTAAACCTTTCCCTGCCGGCCGGTTTCCTTCCCGTCGATGAGCACCGGCGAATAGAGTGACGGCTCCATTTCGTAGGTGCCCGGACCTTTGTAGTTGCTGACGCGGAACGTCGACATGGCCGCATAACCACTTTCGGCGGGTTCGGCCTCCGTCAGGGTTACGTACAGGTCGTTGCCGTTGAGGTCCGCCGTGACTTTGGCATTTTCGAAAACCCGTCCGGCTGCGGTCAGGCGGTTTACGGCGGAAATCTGGAAGTTGGCCACCAGCATAATCCGGCTGCGGCCGCCCGTCTTCAGATCCACACTGATCGCGACCGGATTGACTTTCGGAACGTTTTCCGGAGCCACAAACAGCGCCCGCTGGCCCCGGTCATGGATGCCGAGTAGCCCCCACGCCCGGTTGGCTCCTACCGGCTCGGCGCCGTTCAGCCGCCAGTTTTTCAGGTTTTCGTGGCCCACGGGCTCAAACGCTTTCAGCGGAGCGAGCAGCGTCCCCCGCGTGGCCGCTTCTTCGGCATCACTGTGGTTCGGCTGAAACATCACCGCCATTTCCACCTCTTCGTTCGGGTACAACGTGCTGGTGTGGTATTGCAGGTAATAATTCTGGTAAAACGCCACCGGATGCTTCAGGTCGAAGGCCGGACGCGAGGCGGTCAGGCGCTGCCCGGCTTCGTCGGCCGTCAGGTTGGTTTTGCCGATCCACGTTCCGTCGGACTGCTGGTACGCCATTCCGACCACGGACGAGCCGGTGCCGTTCAGCCCGTCGGCGCCGTACTGCCAGCTGATTGTCACGGGTTTGTCGAGGGCGATGTCCTTCGGAAACACCTCCAGGGCCGGGCCGATGCCGCCGGGTGCTTTGTTTTCCACCAATTGCACTTTGACCGGGGTGGTGCTGCGGAGCGCCCCCGCCGGGAACGTCAGCGTAAGGGCCTGACCGGCGGCGGGAACAGTGATGCTGCCGCCCGCCGGACCAACGGACTGCTGTACGGCGGCTCCGAGGGGCTTTCCGGCTTCGGTGGTCTGGGCCGGATTATCACCGACCGGCTTCTCGGATGGACGGGATGGGTCTACGGTCGGACTGGGCTGGCAGGCCAGTAGGGTAGCCAGAAAGGCCCAGCCCGCGAGTTTTTTGGGGAAGCGGTTCATGCGTGGATGTTTACTGTTCGGGTTGCTCAAAAGTAGCCCTGCCCGCCACGGTCCGAAACCCTATGCGACCCCAACTGTTATTCCCAATGCGTAAATTGCGGCAAGCGGGCGTTGAACTGCGACACAGGCTCCGCGGTCTGTCGGCCAACCCCTATTTCGGATCAATAGAAGTGACACGGTTTTGAACAACATTGACGAGTTGCAGGAATTTCTGGACGCCAAAGTGGCCCAGTACAATCGTCCGGCATTTATTGAAAAAGACCCCATCAGCATTCCGCACCGGTTTACGCGTCGGCAGGACATCGAAATCATGGGTTTCTGGGCCGCCGTTCTGGCCTGGGGCCAGCGGCCGGTCATTCTGAAAAAGGCCGGCGAACTGATTCAGCTCATGGACGAAGCGCCGTACGATTTTGTCCGGAACCATGAGGAAAGCGATCTGAAGCGGTTTCTGGCTTTCAAACACCGGACCTTCAACGCCACGGACGCGCTTTATTTTCTCCATTTTTTCCGACAGTATTACCAGCAGCACGATTCGCTGGAAGACGCTTTTGACCCCGCATCCACGGACTTCAGCCCGTTGTCCGGAGCGGCGCACGGGCAAAAGCCCGTGGGTACCGTGGGGCAGTCTCTCATAGCGTTCCACGACCGCTTCTGCTGTGACCCCTTTTTCCCCGCCCGCACCCGCAAGCACATCGCCACGCCCGCCCGCAACTCGTCCTGCAAACGGCTGCTGATGTTTCTGCGGTGGATGGTCCGCCGCGACAACTGCGGCGTGGATTTTGGCCTCTGGACCCGTTTGTCGCCCGCCGACCTGGTGATGCCGATTGACGTGCATGTCGGCCGGGTAGCCCGTACGCTCGGCCTGCTCTCCCGCGAGCAAACCGACTGGCAGGCGGCCCTGGCACTTACGGACGCGCTCCGGCCCTTCGATCCGACCGATCCGGTGAAGTATGATTTTGCCTTGTTTGGGTTGGGAGTGGAGGGAGAACTGTAATCTTTGTTGACGACATTTATTTTTTTGTAATTTTTGCCCCATGCCTTTCCACCTATCCCATTCCACCTTTGGTTCCTACACGGAGCTTATCCTCGAAAACGCCGCCACCGGCGAATTTTTCAGCGTCATTCCCGCCCACGGGGCGATGGTCCGGCAACTGGTCCTCAACAAGGCCGACCGGGCCGTTTCGCTGCTGCACACCCCGGCTTCGCCCGAGGCGCTGCTGGCCGACGAAACCTACGCCTCGGCCCTGCTCTTTCCGTTCCCGAGCCGGATTCCCCAAGGCCGTTATACGTTTGACGATATGACGCATCACCTGCCGCTAAACGAAGAAAAGCAGCTTAATGCCATCCACGGCTTTGTGGCCGGGCAGCCCTTTGAGGTCTTCGGGCAGGAAATCACCGAGGAGCAGGCGGCCCTCACCTTCCGGTATGTTCACGACGGAAGCTACGTCGGCTACCCGTTTCCGTTCGACTTTCGGGTGACGTACGCGCTGGCGGCCGATGGGGTGTTTTCGGTTCAGTACGAGGTGCAGAATACCGGCCACCTCGCCTGTCCGGCGGCCTTCGGGTGGCATCCGTATTTTACGCTGAACGCCGAACCTGTAGACGAACTGACCGTAACGCTGCCCATTGCCAAACAGATTCTTCTGAACAGCAACCTGCTGCCGGTCGGGGAAGAACCCGTGCCGCATCCGGTCACGCTCCCGCTCCGCGACCGCGAACTGGACGCCGCTTTTGTGGTCATCGACGACCCGGATGCCGGAGCGACGACGGTCGTACAGGCGCCCGGAAAAGGCCTTTCGCTCTGCATCTGGCAGGAAACCGGCCCGGAGAAGTTTCCGTATCTCGTGGTTTTCACGCATCCCGCCCGCGACCGGGTCGCCATCGAACCGCTGACCTCCAACGTCAATGCGTTCAATAACCGCCAGGGCCTGCTGGTGCTCGAACCAAACGGAACCGCCAGCGGGGAGATACGGGTTTGGCTTAGTTAGGAATTAAAAATTAAGAATAGGGCTCCGCTTAATCAGGCATTCTGGCCAGGCGGAGCCTTATTCTTAATTCTTAATTTTTAATTCATAATTCAAACCTGATCCCTTGTGCCAGCGGCAGGGCGGTGCCGTAGTTGATGGTGTTGGTCTGGCGGCGCATGTAGGATTTCCAGGCGTCGGAGCCGGATTCGCGGCCGCCGCCGGTTTCCTTTTCGCCGCCGAACGCGCCGCCGATTTCGGCCCCCGACGTACCGATGTTGACGTTGGCGATGCCGCAGTCGGAACCGGCAGCCGACAGAAACTGCTCGGCTTCCCGCAGGTTGAGCGTGAAAACGGCGGAGGACAGGCCCTGCGGAACGCCGTTCTGCAACGCAATCGCCTCGTCAAACGTGCTGTAGCTGAGCAGGTACAAAATCGGCGCGAACGTCTCGTGCTGCACGATTTCCGTCTGGGCGGGCATTTCGGCAATGGCCGGACGCACGTAGCAGCCGGATTCAAAACCGGGGCCTTCCAGCACTTCGCCATCGACGAGCATCCGGCCGCCCTGTTCCTTTACCTGAAAAATGGCCTGCCGGTACGCCGCCACCGCCCCGTCGTCGATCAGCGGACCGACGTGATTTTTTTCCTCCAGCGGATTGCCGATGCGCAACTGTCCGTAGGCTTTTACCAGACGCTGCCGCACGTCGTCGTAGACGGATTCGTGCACAATGAGGCGGCGGGTAGACGTGCAGCGCTGCCCGGCCGTCCCGACGGCCCCGAACACTATGGCCGGGATGGCCACGTTCAGGTCGGCATGGGGCGTCACGATGATGGCGTTGTTGCCGCCCAGTTCGAGCAGGTAACGGCCCATCCGGCTGGCGACGGTTCCGGCCACGGCCTTGCCCATTCGGGTCGAGCCGGTCGCCGAGACCAGGGCCACCCGTTCGTCATTTGCCAGCCATTCCCCCGCTTCCCGGCCGCCCGTAATCAGGCACGAAACCCCTTCCGGCACGTCGTTCTGCTCCAGCACTTCCTTAATGATCTGCTGGCAGGCCAGGGCCGTCAGCGGCGTTTTCTCCGACGGTTTCCAGATGCAGACGTCGCCGCAGACCCAGGCGATCATGGCATTCCAGGACCACACTGCCACCGGGAAGTTGAACGCGGTGATGATGCCCACCAGCCCCAGCGGGTGCCACTGCTCGTACATCCGGTGCGCCGGCCGCTCGCTATGCATCGTCAGGCCGTAGAGCTGCCGCGACAAACCGACGGCAAAATCACAGATATCGATCATTTCCTGGACTTCGCCCAGCCCTTCCTGCAGCGATTTGCCCATCTCGTAGCTAACGAGCGTGCCCAGTTCTTTTTTATACTGCCGGAGCTGCTCCCCCATTTGCCGGACAATCTCGCCCCGCTTCGGGGCTGGCACGGTCCGCCAGTGCAGAAATGCCTCCTGCGCGGTCTGAATCACTTTTTCATAGTCTTCGGCGGTCGTGGGGTGAACCTGTGCCAGGAGTTTTCCATCAACGGGGGAATACGTATCCAGGAGAGCATCGGTCGAATGCCAGAACGCCAGACCCGTACTTGTCCCCGACATTACGGGTTGGGTTTTCAGTTTCTGAAGGAATTGTTGCATAGCTGAAGTGTGTAATTTTTTATGCGATGCGGCGAATATACATTTCCCAAGCAGCCCCGGCAACTTCGGCCCGTCGGCGGCCCGTCTAAAAATTATTCCCGGTTTTTTTTCTCTCCTGCCCTCTTTTCGAACGGCGCTTCAAATTAACAGTTGACAAGTCCTTCATTTTTCCTACTTTCAGTCTGACAACGCTGTCTGAGTTACTCACCGTTATGAAAATGATTATGCGTACAAGCTTTCAAAAAAAGTCAAAAAAACCACCTTAAACCTGCCAAAAACTAAGTTTATCTCAAAAATTCAGTTTTTTACCCCGCCTGACCCAACGGCATATCCTAGCATTATTTTTGTCTGATAATTAAGGAAAACCAACTAATCAATCCGGCAGATACTCAACCTGCCATTAACCCGAAAAGGCTACTCAAACTGTTATGAAACGATTATCGTACGCCTCTCTTTTTGCGGTCGGCCTGCTGTACGCGGCCTGCCAGAATCCCATGGACAAGGTTGACCTGGGTTTCAAAACCGAGCTTCAGCCGGCGGTTGAACTTCAGTTTACGCCGCAGGGTGGCTCCGTTCCGGCAGACATGCAGGTACAGTTGACCGGACCCGATGCCGACAAGGTGGTGAACACCCTGAACACCAAAAATTTCCGGATCGACGACGCGGGCGTGCTGAAACTCTCGGTCCCGTCGAAGCTGACGCTTTCGGCCTCGCAGCCCCTGCGCTTCACGGTCGTCGCCAAAGCGGCTGGTTATCTGGATGTCGTTCAGCCGCTGGAGGTGACCAGCCAGAGCACCCGGACGGTGGCCGTCCCGCTGCTGAGCGAACGGTCGGCTCAGCCCATCGCCACGGCCGCGGCCCAGAGCAGCGCCGGGACGCTCAGCCAGTCGCTCGAAGTAAAAACGCCGGAACAGCAGGGCATTCAGTCCAGCGCCACGCTGACGGCCGGAACCAAACTCGTTGACAAACAGGGCGAAGCGCTGGAAGGCGAATTGACCTTTACGATGAACAGCCTCCTCGACGATCCCCAGACGGGCGACGTGGAACTGCCCGAAGGCGGCATTCTGGACCCCAACGCCCGGGTTGCTGCCGACAAGGATAAAATGAAGCTGACGAATGTGGTGGCCGTGGCCAACCTGTCGGCGTACGACAAAAAATACCGGCTGGCGTTCGAAGCCTCCCAGTCGGTGAAACTTTCGATGGCGGTTCGTCCGAAGGCAATGAATCTGGAGGCCAACCGCGCGATTCAGGTGGGTGACCGGGTGCCGATGTACCGCTACGACCGCGCGTCGGGCAAATGGTCGGAAGAGAAGCCGGGCGTTGTGCAGAAAGCCAAATCGGGCAACCGTCTGGAACTGGTGGCGGAAGTGTTCAAATTCGGCTTCTACGTCGCGGGCTTCCAGTCGAAAACCTGCAAGGAAGAGGCCGTTTTCAAGATAAAAAGCAATTTTAAGGATTACGACAAGAAATTTCTGTGCCGCCTTTCGTACGTCGGCAAAAACGGCAAAGACTCGGCCGTGGCCGCGGTACTGTACCAGACGCTGAACAACGACGAGGAACTGCGCGTGAAGGACCTGCTGATCAACACGTCGGTTCGGATGAAGGTCTACGAAAACCCGCTGGACGAGAAATCGGCCGTGGAGTCTGAGGTGATCAGCGCCTGCGGCGGTAAGCCCGGCACCGTGGACGTTCGTTCGTTCAAAAGAAACGGCGATCTGATGGCCTTCGTTGTCGAATTCCCGTGCAGCAACGTGAACGACAAAAAACTTCCGGAGTCCGTGACGGCCCAGTACCGCGAAGTTGGCACAAAGGAGTGGAAAAACCTGGTGACGCTGTACCGCAAAGACATCAACGGCGGCCGCATGAAAGGCATCTCGTACCTCCTTTCCAAAAACCAGCGCTACGATTTCCGCGTGAAACTGCTGACCTACACCTTCGAACAGCCGGACTACCTGCTCGACAAGGAACTCTACATCATCAAAATCAACACGCAGGAGTTCTGTAAGTAAAATGACCGAATGCCTGAATGGCTGAATGACTGAATGGCTGAATGGCTGAATGACTGATTTGCTCTGCCGGTTTTGAATCTGCGGAGCAAATCAGTCATTCAGTCATTCAGTCATTTAATTTTAGCACAGTTTTTGTCTGGTAATACCCGGTTACACGCCACCATTCCGCGTGACCCACCAGAACTTAACAGAAAAACTTATGCGTAAAACATTACTTGCCGCCCTGCTGGTCTGTGGCAACCTGGGTCTGCTGACGGCCGCCCGGGCGCAGGAACGCAACCCGGCCCCACGGCACGGCGTCAGTATTCAATTCGGGACGACGGGTGCGGGCCTGCAGGTGTCGCGGCAGTTATCGCCCCGGCTGACGGCCCGGGTCGGAGTCAGTTATTTTGCTTACCGGAAAATGATTGAAGTTGAGACCGGCGAGGAAGGCGGCAAGCTCAACATTACGCCCGACGCCGTGATCGGCATTGGCCAGGCTACCGTGAAATGGCACCCGTTTTTCAGCAAAAAGAAAGGCATGGCCCGTTCTTTCTTCCTGACCGGTGGCGCGGGCTACACCTGGCATCCGGACTTTGGCGTCACGCTGCAGTCCACCGAAAACATCAAATTCGGCGGGCTTGAAATGTCGCCGGAGAATGTCGGCACCATTAAAGCCGGGCTGCGTTACAGCAACCTGATGGGCTATGCCGGGCTCGGTTTTGGCCGGTCGATTCCGCGCCACCGGGTGGGTTTTGGCGTCGAACTGGGCTGCTATTACCTCAGCTCGCCCAAAGTGAAACTGGCCTACGACGGCTTTCTGGAAGCAACCACGCTGGACGAGCAGATTCCGACGGTGGAACGCAACATGAAAGATTACCGCTATCTGCCTTCGCTTCAGTTTCATCTTTCCATCGCCCTCGGCAACCGCAATTAAAAGACGCCTCTTTTCATGAAAAAATATATCCCCTATTTGTTTGCGGGCCTGGCGGTGCTGTCGGATGCCTGTCAGAACCCGGTTCAGGATGTCGAACTGAAGTTTAAGGACCCCATGCCCGTTTCGGTCGAAATGCGTTTCCGGACAGCCACGGGTGAACTGCCGAAGGACTTTTCGGTGAAAGTGGTGGGTCCCGACGCCGCCCGCGTGGTGTCTCCGCTCAACACGGCACGTTACCGGGTTCTGGAAGACGGTACGCTTTTCCTGTCGGTTTCCCCGGCGGCGGCTCCTTCGGCCACCAGTCCGCTGCGGTTCTCGGTCGTGGCTACGGCCAGCGGCTACGCCGACGTGGTCCAGCCCGTCGAACTGAACAGCCTGCTCACGCGCCGTTTTGCTCTGGACGTTCTCCGGAAAGGCTCAGCCACCGCCCCGATTGAAACAAAAGCCGTCAGCGATGCCAGCGGCACGATGCAGGCTCCCGTGACCATCAGCGCCCCGTCGTCCGACGGTGCCACGGCCACCCTCCTCAGCATTGCGCAGGGAACGCAGGTGAAAGACGGCTCCGGACAAGCTGTGGACGGACCGCTGAACATTCAGGTACAGCCGGTTACAACCAGCTCCGTCACGGCCGCGGCCGCCGAACTGCCCGGCAACGGCATCCTGGCGCAGCCCGGCGCCAACGCACCGAGCCAGCAGATCAAGGCGGTGGCCGGTGCCGTGAAGATTGAGATTTTCAACGAGGATTATCAGACGGTCAAAACGTTTTCGAAGCCTGTGCGGCTGGTGTTTGCCCTCGAATCCCACACGATGAACCCGGTGACAAAGCGCCTGATTCAGCCCGGCGACGTCATTCCGCTGTTCAGCTACGACATAGCCACCCAGCGCTGGCAGCAGGAACCCGCCGGTCAGGTGGAGCGCAACGCGCAGGGGTCGCTGGAGTACGTGACCAGCGTGTCCCACCTGTCGTACTGGATGGCCGCGTTTACCGAGTCGGTCTGCGATGCGGGACCGATTTTCCGGGTGAGCAGCCCGATTCCGTCCGGCAACCTGCTGTATCGCTGCCAGGTGATTGATGCCGCGACGGGCCAGCCCCTCAGCAATGCGGCCGGCTCGAATGAGTTCCGGAGCACCATCAACGACGGGCAATTTGTTTCGCTCGCCAATCTGCCCTCGGGAAGCCGCGTCCGGCTGCGGGTGTACGACAACGAAAGCAGCACCGTGGTAACTTCGGGAGCCGTGGAAGCCTGTTCGAACGAGACAATCGCCCTCGACCTGTCGTCGTTCAAACGTCCGGCGGTGCTGCCGGTGGCCGTCCGGATTGCCCTGCAGTTTCCCTGCGCGCAGTTGAACGAAGCCAAGTTGCCCACCAAAACGATTTACGCCCAGTACCGCGAAACGGGGACGAAGGAGTGGAAGAACCTGCCGGTTCTGAAGTACGAAGCCGGAAAAACCTCGTTCAGCATCGAAACCTACGAGCTGGCCGTCGGCAAGACCTACGATTTCCGCGCCGGTCCGGCCCAGGGCAGCTATCCGTTCGAACAGCCCGCCTACAAGCTGGCCAAAGCCGAATGGGTAATCGAGGTGGACACCGACGAGTATTGTCGTTGAATGATTGAATTTTGAATGATTGAATGACAGAATAACCGTTGCGGTGGTGGTAGGGCGGCTCCCGCCAAGCGACCCGCTCTTTCGCCCCGGCGGCTGACCCTTCCACCATTCAAAATTCAATCATTCAACATTCAACCATCCCCTCCTCGTTGCCACTTTGCTGGGAAGCTACTATGTTGCGGGAAATTGACTTCGTCGACCCATGAGAACCCAGCTCCTTGCTTTTTTGCTGCTGCTCCTGCTGTTACCGGCCTGCGCCCAGACGTCCTCCCAATCGGTGCGGGACCGTTACCAGAAATACGAATACCAGATTCCGATGCGTGACGGCACGAAGCTGTTCACGATTGTGTACGCCCCGAAAGACGCCTCCCCGACCAACCGCTACCCCTTTCTGATGCAGCGGACGTGTTACAGCGTCGCGCCGTACGGTCCCGACGCCTACGCCAACCGGCTTGGTCCTTCGCCGACGCTGGAGCGCGAGAAGTATATTTTTGTGTATCAGGATGTCCGCGGGCGCTACCTGAGCGAAGGCACCTGGACCAACATGACGCCCAACGTTCCCGACGTTGCCGCCCCCGTGGCTTCGCGGAAGGCTAAAAAGGCTTCCGGAAGCAGCGCTGCTGGGGCCACGCCGGACGAAAGCTCGGACACCTACGACACCATCGAATGGCTGCTGAAAAACGTGCCGAACCACAACGGCCGCGTCGGGCAGTGGGGCATCTCCTACCCTGGGTTTTACACCGTCGCCGGAGCCGTGGACGCCCATCCGGCCCTGAAAGCGTCTTCCCCGCAGGCGCCCGTTTCAGACTTTTTCTTCGACGATTTTCACCACAACGGGGCATTTATCCAGGCGTATCTGTTCACGTATCCCGTTTTCGGCATCCAGCATCCCAAGCCTACTACCGAACACTGGTGGGCATCGGCGATGATCAATACGGGGACCAAAGACGGTTTCCAGTGGCAGTATGACCTCGGCCCGCTGAAAAACGCCGATAAGTTTTACAAGGACAACTTCTTCTGGCAGGAAACCGTCAGCCACCCGAATTACGACGAGTTCTGGCAGAAACGGAGCATTCTGCCGCATCTGAAAAACATCAAACATGCCGTGATGACGGTCGGCGGCTGGTTCGATGCCGAAGACCTGTACGGCCCGCTGAACGTGTACAAAACCATCGAGAAGAACAATCCGGGTACGTACAACACGCTGGTCATGGGGCCGTTCGGCCACGGACGCTGGTCGCAGGAAACGGGCCATACGCTGCACAGCAACGTGTATTTCGGCGACAGCATCGCGACATTTTACCAGCGCAACATCGAAGCGAAGTTTTTTAACCATTTCCTGAAAGGTCCCGGCGACGGCAAAACGGGGCTGCCCGACGCCTACCTGTTCGATACCGGGAAAAAAGAATGGCGCACTTTTGACAAATGGCCCGTCGCCGAAGCACAGAAACAGACGTTTGCCCTCGCGGCCAACGGACAGCTCGCCAGCGGGCCGGGGAGCGGCAGCGCTTTTTCGGAGTTTGTCAGCGACCCGATGAAGCCCGTGCCGTACACCGAAGACATTCCGACCACGCTCGGCTTCACGCCGTTCAATTATATGTCCGAAGACCAGCGTTTTGCGGCCCGCCGCCCCGATGTGCTGGTGTTTCAGACCGAGCCGCTGACCGAAGACCTGACGCTGGGCGGCGAAATAATGGCCCGCCTGAAAGTGGCGACGACCGGCACCGATGCCGACTGGGTCGTAAAGCTCATCGACGTGTACCCGCCCGACGAGCCGAACCATGCCTACCTGCCCAACAAGAACATTACGCTGAGCAACTACCAGCAGATGGTGCGCTCGGAGGTGATGCGCGGCCGTTTCCGCAACTCGTTCGAGAAGCCTGAGCCGTTTGTGCCGGGGCAGAAAACGGACGTGACGTTCCGGTTGCAGGATGTGCTGCATACGTTCAAAAAAGGCCACCGGGTCATGATTCAGGTACAGAGCACGTGGTTCCCGCTCATCGACCGCAATCCGCAGAAGTACGTGGAGAACATCTTTAAGGCCGAAGCCGCCGATTTCCAGAAGGCGACGCACCGGGTGTTCGACGATTCGGTGGTGGAGGTGCAGGTACTGAAATAAAGCTTGTTTCTCGCAGATGTTCGTGGATTTCAGGCGCAAATGCCCGCGGATTTTTCTGCGAAAATCTGCGTCTGAAATCCGCGAACATCTGCGAGAAATCTTTCCGTTTTCCAACCAACCGCCATTTTTTGGGGTCTGTTTAACGCTATGAAAATCCTTTTACGCTCCAATCTGCTGACGTTTTTTCTGACGACTACGCTGGCTTCTGCCTCCCTGTTTTCTTCCTGTGAGAAAAAGAATGTGGAATGTCAGGCCCCACCGCCCGAGCTAAGCCTGCTGCTTTCTTCGCCGCCTCTGGCCGTTGAGCAGACCAAAGTCAGTCTGTATTCCTATCAGAAAGGAGTCAAAACGCCCGCCCAGTACCTGCGTTTTTCGCCCCAAGAAGGCAACACTAGCAGCGGAACGCCCCTGCTGGTCAGCGCCGGGTCGCTGATTCAGGAAGCGCCCAAAGCGGATTCCGCGCAGTTTTATCTGGAATACAACGGCCAACTCGTCGGGCGGCTGCGGCTGGAGACGGTCAGAAACAACGACCGCTGCAACGGCTGGCAGCAGCTGACCAGGCTGACCTACAACCGTCAGGTAATCAGTCCGGTCAACTTCGCGTATCCGATCGTACTCAGGCCCTGATCAACGCCGGACCCAGTCGATAACAAATTGACAAGTTTGGGGGCATTCCGAAACTTCCGGGCGGCATTCCGTCTTTGGTGTACGTACACTTAATTCCATTCACACCAAAAACCGATTCGTATGGTCAACGTAGCCATCATCTATTACAGCGCGACCGGCACGACGTACCAACTTGCCCAGGCCGTTGCCGAAGGAGCCCGTCAGGCGGGAGCCGCGGAGGTGAAAATCCTGAAAGTGAAAGAACTGGCTCCGGAAGAAGCCATTGCTTCCAACGAAGGCTGGTCGGCTCACCGGCTCGAAACCCAGGACGTACCCGAAGCCACGCTGGCCGATCTGGAATGGGCCGATGCCATCATTCTGGGCGCCCCGACCCGGTACGGAATGCCCGCCGCCCAGCTCAAGCAGTTCATCGACGCCACCGGTCCGCTCTGGGGCCAGGGCAAGCTGGTAAACAAAATCTGCTCGGCCTTCACCAGTGCCGCCACCCTGCACGGCGGCCACGAAAGCACGATTCTCGCCCTCTCGAACACCTTCTACCACTGGGGTTCGATCATCGTCGCGCCGGGCTATGCCGACCCCATCCAATTTCAGTCGGGCAACCCCTACGGCGTTTCGTTCACCAGCCAGAACGGCACCCTCGACCCCGACGAAACCGCCCTGAACGCCGCCCGCTTCCAGGGCCGCCGGGTGGTGGAAGTGACGACGAGGTTTAAGAAATGATTGAATAATTGAATGACTGAATGACTGAGGCTCTGCCTCAATTTGAAATTTGCGGAGCTAATCACCGCGGCGGCGGACCGCTCATTCAGTCATTCAGTCATTCACTCACTCACTCATTTCTTACTCACAAACCGATTCCCCTTCACATAAAACCGGTACGGCAGGTCGGCGCCCTGGGTGATGCCGATGCGGGTGGTGGTGACCATTTCAAAATCGGGCAGTGGGCGGGCGCGGATGAACAGGGGGCCGGTTTCCAGGGAGGAGAAATTGTGCTCGCCGCGTTCGATGCCCATCGCGATGACGAGTTTGCCCGGACCGCTACACAGGCCCTGCAAGCCAAACGGCGTAGCCGGGTCGAGTCCGCGGCGCAGGCCCATGAGGTCCAGGCCTTCCGTCGGTTGCAGCGCCCGGATGAGCACCGCCTCCCCGATTCCTTCCGGACCGCTGACGATGTTCACGCAATGGTACATACCGTAGATCTGGTACACGTACAGCGTCCCCGGCGGGCCGAACATGGCGGCGTTGCGGGGCGTTTTTTTGCGGTACGCATGGCAGGCCGGATCGCCCCAGAGATAAGCTTCCGTTTCGACGATGAGACCCGCCGTGCGGCCGTCCGCGTTCTCGTGGACCAGCTCGCAGCCCAGCAGCTGCCGGGCCAGCGTCAGGGTGTCGTGCTGCTCGTAAAAGGAAAGAGGTAATTTCATGGGCTGAATTTCCGGCAAAGGCGCCAGGAGGCGAAGAACTTTCAAAAAAAGCTATTGTCCTGCCGCTTTGCCCGTCCGCTTTTGTAACTTGGCGACCGACATCCATTCCCACTTCTTTCACAAACTATGAAAAATGTCCTCGTAGTTGGGTTGGGCAAGGTCGGCTCTCTGGTAGGCATCCTGCTCAACAAACGATTCAGCGTGACGGGCTTCGACCGGCAAAAACCCGTTTACGAACTTCCTTTCCCGGTCGTGTCGGGCGACGTCACCGACGAAGCGGCCATCCGGCAGACCCTCGGCGCTTTCGATGCCGTGGTATCCTGCCTGCCCTACAACCTCAACCTGCCCATTGCCCGCGCCGCGCACGAACTCGGCGTTCATTATTTCGACCTGACGGAAGACGTTCCGACGACTACGGCCATCCGCGAAATGGCCAAAACGTCCCGGTCGGTCATGGCGCCGCAGTGCGGGCTGGCACCGGGCCTGATTGGCATCGTCGGGGCCGATTTAGCCAAACGCTTCACCCAGCTGCGGGATATTGAACTGCGCGTGGGTGCCCTGCCCCGCTACCCGAACGGCCTGCTCGGCTATTCGTTCACCTGGTCACCGGCGGGCGTCATCAACGAGTACCTAAACGACTGCGAAGTGATCGCTAACGGCGTCGGCAAGATGGTTCCGGCGCTGGACGGCATTGAGGTGATCAACATCGAAGGGCAGGAATTTGAGGCCTTCAGCACCTCGGGCGGCCTCGGCACCATGTGCGAAACCTTCGCCGGGCAGGTAGACACGCTCAATTACAAGACGATCCGTTACCCCGGCCACGCGAAGCTGATGCGCTTTCTGCTGTATGAACTGATTCTGAAAAACAAGCGTGAACTGGCCGAGCAGATTCTGACCGAAGCCAAACCGCCGGTGCAGGAAGACGTGGTTTACGTCTACGCCGTCGTGGAAGGCTGGAAAGACGGTGTGCTGGAACGCGAAGAATTTTACCGGGCCTATCACCCGCGCCAGATCGACGGGCAGCACTGGCGGGCCATCTCCTGGACCACCGCCGGTTCGGTCGCCGCCGTGGTCGAACTCGTCGCCGACGGCCTCCTGCCCCAGCAGGGCTTCCTCAAGCAGGAAGAAATCCCCTTCGACGCCTTCCTCGAAACCCGGAACGGACAGTTTTTCCGGCGGGAAAAAGCCCAAATTGAATTATAAGTTAAGAGTTAAGAGTTAAAAATTAAAAGTAGGGCTCCGCCAGGCAAAAGTCCTGAATCAGCGGAGCCCTACTTTTAATTTTTAACTCTTAACTCTTAATTTTAAATCACGTTCATCGTCTGCTCCTTGATCTTTTCCAGTTCGTCCTTCATCTGCACGACCAGGCGCTGGATGGCGGCGTCGTTGGCTTTGGAGCCGATGGTGTTGATTTCGCGGCCGATTTCCTGCGAAATGAAGTTTAGTTTTTTGCCGTTGGCCTCTTCCGTGGACAGCACTTCGAGGAAGTAATCGAGGTGATTTTTCAGCCGGACTTTTTCTTCCGAAATCTCGAATTTCTCGACGTAGTACACCAGTTCCTGCTCGAAGCGGTTCTGGTCGAAATCCTCATTGCCGAGCAGGTCGGTGACCATCGTCCGGATGCGTTCCCGCACGGCCGGAATCCGCCGGGCATCCTGTTCGTCCACCAGCGCCAGGCGGTCGCTGATGGCGGCGATGTACTCCCGGAATTTCACTTCAAGGGCGTTGCCTTCCTGCTGGCGGAACTCGTCGCAGCGGCGGATGGCTTCGTGCACGGCGCTCTGAATGGCTTCCCAATCGCCACTGGCGCTCTCGGGCGAGGCGACCGTTTCGGTCAGGTAGGCGTTCGGCTGCTGCAGGGCCAGGCGAAACAGTTCGTGGTCCGGAATGGTCAGGAGCATGCCGTTGGCCGTCTGGCGCAGATCGCCGAGGTAAGCCTCCACCAGCGGCCGGTTGACCGACACGCCGGGGCGCAGATCGGCCGTACGGCTGATGTTCAGCGACAGTTCTACCTTGCCGCGCTCCAGCTTGTGGGTCAGCAGGTTACGAAGTTCGATTTCCTTGTCGGAGTACTGTTTGGGAATGCGGCAGTAGATGTCCAGAAATTTGGAATTCAGCGTTTTGAGCTCCGCCGTGACCGTAAGGCCCTCTGCCTCCTGCGTCGCACTGCCGAACCCGGTCATGGATTTGAGCATATTTCAGGTTGTGTGTTTTTGGTTCGATCAGTTCCGTTCACCTTTGAGGGCTTCCTGACCAATCGTTTTCTTTAATGCATTCGTTTCGAGTTCGGCCGCCTCTTTGCGCGTGCGGGCAATGTCGCAGGCCAGGAAGATCGCCTGGAGCATGGAATTTTCGTCGGCCAGGTTTTTCCCGGCTATGTCGTAGGCGGTGCCGTGGTCGGGAGACGTCCGGACGATGGGCAGGCCCGCCGTAAAGTTGACGCCCTCATCGAACGCCAGCGTTTTGAACGGAATCAGGCCCTGGTCGTGGTACATCGCCAGCACGGCGTCGTACTTCCGGTAGCCCTGCGTGCCGAAGAAGCCGTCGGACGGGAAGGGGCCGTAGATCAGCTGGCCTTTCTGCCGCAGTTCGTTGATGAGCGGAATCAGAATTTCCTGTTCCTCGTTGCCCAGCAGCCCGTTTTCGCCCGCGTGCGGGTTGAGGCCCAGCACGGCGATCCGCGGCTTGCGAATCCCGAAATCGTTCCGCAGCGAAGCGTACATCAGGTTCAGTTTCTGCAAAACCCGCTCGCGCGTGATCGACGAACGGACGCGGCCCAGCGGAATGTGCCCCGTCACGACCCCCACCCGGAGCTGCGGACTCACCAGAAACATCAGATTTTCCCGGTTTTCAAACTGGGCGGCAAAGTACTCGGTATGTCCGGGAAACTTAAACTCCTCGTTCTGAATGTTGTGCTTGTTGATGGGCGCCGTGACCACCGCGTGGAGGTGACCCGCTTTCAGGTCTTCGGTAGCCCGCTGCAGACAGGCTAAAGCGGCCGCCCCGGCCTCCGGTGTCACTTTGCCGGGCTGAATATCGCTGTTCTGACCGTTCTGGTTCTGCTCGTTCCAGCAGGTAATGACGTTGGTCAGGCGGTGGTTAGCCCCGCTTACCTGCTGAATGCCGTTCAGGTTCCAGTCCTTGATCGGGAGTCCCGCCTGGTGCAGTATATTTTTATACCGGTTCAATACCCGCATGGAGCCGTAGATGACCGGGGTGCAAATCTTCTGCAAACGATTGTTTTGCAGAGCCTTAAGGATTACTTCCGGCCCGACGCCGTTGTAATCGCCGAGCGTGATGCCGATGACCAGCCGGTCTTCGGGGTTAATGCGTTCGGGGTTGTTACGGTTAGCATTCTGCCGATCCTGACCCTGCCGGTCCTGACCGTTTTTTTCTGATCCGCCCCATTCCTGCCCATTATCCAACTGACGCTCGTTTTTTCGTTCCGATTGGCGCTGTTCCATTTACATTTGTTAGTTTCGCCGAAGAAATTTTGAATGATTGAATGACGGATTGGCAGTCCGCCGCTGCGGTAAGTAGCTTCACCAATCTCAGGATAGCGGAGCTATTCAGTCATTCAATCATTCAAAATTTAACTTTTCCCTGCAAGTTACAAAAACCTACGGATGTCCGACCAACAGCCGACCATTCTGATTGCCGACGAAATGCACCCGTCGCTTTTCCCAATGCTCGAAGGAGCGCATGTTCAGTTTGATTATCAGCCGACCATCAACCGGGAGGGTCTGCTGGAACAGTTAGCCCGGTACGAAGGGCTTTTTATACGCAGTAAAACCAAAGTGGACGCCTCCCTGCTGGAAGCCGGGCCCCGGCTCCGCTTCATCGGCCGGGCCGGAGCCGGGCTGGACCTGATCGATCTGGCCGAAACGAGCCGCCGGGGTATCCGGGTGTTTCATGCCGGAACCGGCAACCGCGATGCCGTCGCCGAGCATACCGTCGGGATGGTGCTGGGTCTGCTGGCGAACCTGTTCAAAGCCGACCGCGAGGTGCGGCGGGGCGTCTGGGACCGGGAAGGCAACCGCGGGTACGAGCTGGGCAGCCTCACCTGGGGCATCATCGGCTACGGCAACAACGGCAGCGCCACCGCCCGCCGGTTGTCGGGCTTCGGCTGCCGGGTGCTTGGTTACGATAAATACCGGAGTGGTTACGGCGACGCCTACGCGCAGGAGGTGTCTATGGAGGAGATTTTCAGCCAGGCCGACCTCGTCAGCCTCCACATTCCCCTCACCTCCGAAACGCGACATATGGTGGACGACGAATGGATCGCCCGGTTTGCGAAGCCGTTTTACTTCGTGAACATCGCCCGGGGCGAAATCGCTTCGCTGTCGTCCATCGTCCGGGGACTGGAATCCGGGAAGATACGCGGTGCCTGTCTGGACGTGCTGGAAAACGAAAAGCTCCAGAAACTGACACCCGAGCAGCAGGCCGCCTTCGACTACCTCCGCCAGTCGGAGAAGGTAGTACTGACGCCGCACGTGGCGGGCTGGACGCACGAAAGCTACGTCCGCATCAACGAGGTGCTGGTGCAGCAGTTACAGGAACTTCTATGAAAGTACTCTTTTTCCTTCTCTTCCCTGTTTTGGCACTCGGTCAATCCCTGCACGCGAATCTGAACCGCTACCTCGGCACGCTGCCGCCCGCGGCGCGCGTAAGCCTGGCGGTCCGGTCGCTGGCCGATACGACGGCCTTTTACCAGCGGGCCGACGAGCGCCTGCCGTCCGCCAGCCTCATCAAGCTGCCGATTATGGTGGAAGCGATGGAAGCCGTTCGGGATGGCCGGCTGAACCCCGACGAAATTTACATCCTCCAGGATTCCGACAAAGTGGGCGGCTCGGGCGTACTGCAAACCTACCAGCACCGGAGCCGCATCGCCTACCGCGACCTCATCACGCTGATGATGACGCTGAGCGACAACACGGCAACCAACATTCTGCTCCGCGATCTGGGCATGAAGGCCGTCAACGACCGGATGCGCACGCTCGGCCTGACGCAGAGCCAGCTGAACCGGATGATGATGGATACAGCCGCCGTCGCGCGGGGCGTGGAAAATTACGTCACCGCCCGCGAGCTGAACGGCCTGCTGGTCCAGATCTACCGCGGGCAGGTCGGTACGGCGCCGCTTTGTGAACAGATGCTCGACATCCTCAAACGCAACGAAGACACGCTCACCATTCCGCGCCTGCTGCCCAAAACCGTCGCCGTGGCGCACAAAACCGGGACGCTGGCCTACGTGCGGGGCGATGCCGGGATTGTCTACGCCCGCCGCCCGTTTGTGCTGTCGGTGCTGGTGCAGGGCCTGACGACCGCCGAGGCCGAGCGGGTCATCGGCGAGCTGGCGGCGGAATGCTTTGCCGTTTTTAACCGTTAGGCAGAAAACAGCCATACCATCCATGACCTTCGCCAGCCGCGCCATCGACTATTATTTCCAGCTGAACGAACCCGACCACCTGCCGCCGGGCGTTTCGGTCCTGAATCCGTACCGGCAGCCCGCCGTTCAGGATGTGGTCCGGCGATTTTTCACCCGCTTTTTCGACGATACCCGTCCCCGCGTGTTCATCCTCGGCATTAATCCGGGCCGGTTTGGGGCGGGCATCACGGGCGTTTCGTTCACGTCGGCGCAGAATCTGGCGACCTACTGCGGCATCGACAACGACCTTCCCAAACGGCTGGAGGTATCGAGCCGGTTTGTGTACCAGGTGGTTGAAGCATTTGGCGGGGCGGCGGAATTTTACGGCCATTTCTTCATCACCTCGCTGTATCCGCTGGCGCTCGTACGGGAAGGGAAGAATTACAATTTTTACGACGACCGGGCTACCACCACGGCGCTTTGGCCCGCCATCGCCGAAACCGTCCGGACGCAGCTGACCTTCGGCGGGCGGCGGGATGTGGCCGTCTGTCTGGGCCGCAAGAACGAAACCTACCTCCGCCGCCTCAACGAGCAGCACGGCTTTTTCGACCGCATCCTGACGCTGGACCATCCGCGCTACATTCTGCAGTACCGAAACCGGGATGTCGATGCCTACCGGGAGGCGTACATCCGGACGCTGGCGGACTGTCTGGCATAAAAAAAGCCCGCTTCCGGCCGGAAGCGGGCTGTAGCCTGGAAAGCCACTATTTATATTTTCTTAAACTCCAGCGTCAGCGTCACGGTCTCGGTCTTGCCGTCGCCGTCGAAATCGTCCGTCTCCTTAACGCTCCAGTTCATGGTATCGCCGTTACGCGAGAAATCGTAGGTTTCCGACCCGCTGGCGTCGGTCAGCGTAATCTTGTTATTTTCGACTTTCCACTTGGCGGTGTTGTCAACCGGATTAAGGTTTTCGAAGTCAGCGCTGGAAGCACATTTCGGAGATTCGGCGACAGCCACGGAGCCGTTGCTGTTAAACGTATAACGGGTTTCGGTAAAGCACGTTACATCGTCGGCATATTCCGGAAACTGGGTAGCCACCTGCTTCAGGGTCGCCACCGCGTCACTGGTCGGAACCCCGATGTCAAACAAGTCGAAAGCCGGGTCGAACCGCAGGGCGTTGATGCGCCAGCTGCCTTCGGCCGAGTTGGGAGAGGTTACGTCGTTTTCCTTTTTGCAGCTGGCAAGCCAGAGGGGCAGAACCAGCAGCAGCAGGGCTGTCCAGCCGGCAGGGATGCGTAGAATGGATTTTGAGTACATGGTGAAAAATTTGGGGAAGGTATAATGGATGACGAATAAACGGCCTCAAAATTGCGAAATACTAAAAAGAAGTTTTCCGGAAAGTGGATGAATGATGCATTCTTTGATTGAACGGTCAAGATGTCCGGGCTTTCCGGCTTAATTTGTCTGCAGATGCTTGAAATAGGCTGCAGGCGGGGAATTTGTAAATTTTAATAAATCTAAATGCGGCAAACTATATTTTCTTAGTATACTAAGAGGTACATTTGTAGTTCTTTAAAGAACAAAAGAGGTAACTAACACACCATTGATTGTCAATAGAAAAGACGATGAACTCTAGCTATTGCAAGACAAATAATAATTGACGGCTGACCGGATATGAATTGGAATGAATTTTTCCAGGCCTATAATCAGGTTGAGTCGGATTCTGACAACACACCGGATATTGCGGCCTGCGTTACCCTGATAAAAAAATTTACGGGAGCCGACCGAATTTGTATTCTGCGCTGGTATCAGGATTCTCTCTGTGACTTACTGTTTGCCTCGCCTTCGTACATGCTGCCGGGGGTATTTCCGTGCCGGGCAGCGGCCCAGACCCGCGATCAGCTGATTCCGGAGGAACTGCCCCAGTCGCTCCGGTTCTTTTTCGGTAATGAATATACGCTGTTCAGTCACGCCCTTTTTCACCCCTCGCTCAACGGCTGGATTCTGATCAGCTGGAATCAGCCGCCGCTTCAGTCGGACGATGATCTGCGGATGGCCCTGCGGTGGCTTCAGGATAAAATTCTGCTTCAGGTCATGTCCCAGCACGTGGTCGGGCTGAACCAGCAGCTGGAATCGCGGTTCCGGATGGCGTCTCAGGGCCTCATCCAGATCAACGAAATTGCCAATTCGGTCTGGCTCAACCCGGCGGCGGCCGATCTGCTGGAGCTGCCCAACCACCATTCCGAGCATACCGTCAACTCTGTTTTTTCGGCCATTCTGGCCCTGCTCAGCCGCAGCAAACAGGCCTTCGGCAACCAGCTGGAGCTGATGCAATTGCTGCTCGACCCCAATTTTGAAATAAAAGACCGCATTCTGGATTTGGGGAATAAAGTCATAAGTGTTACTTCGCACCCGATCCGGACCAACGACTTCCGGGGCCGTCAGTGGATGTTCAACGACATCTCTGAACTATTCTGGGCTAATCGGCACCTTATGGAACAACACAACAGTCTGACCCACAAAAATGAAGAATTGGCAGAAGTCAATCGCGAAATTGAAAGTCTGATCAGTGTCATTGCCCACGATTTGAAGTCCCCGCTGGCAACCATTGCCGCCATTTTTCACTCTCTGATGAGCAGCCATAACCTGGACGAGGAACAGCAGGAGAACATCGAATATGGCCTCAAAACGGTGCGCCGGGGCGTTGACCTCATCAACAGCATTGTCTTCTATAACTCCCTGGTTTATTCCGAACAGCCGCTGCAGATCAGCGAAATCGAACTCGACGACCTCATCGAATCGCTCATCAGCGGGTACCAGGTCCAGGCCATCCAGAAAGACATAACGCTGCACGTCAACAAGCCGCCCCAGCCCATTATCCTGCATTCCGATTTTGAACTGGTCGTGCGGATTCTGGACAACCTCATCAGCAACGCCTTGAAATTCACCCCCATCGGCCGGAACATCTACATTTCGGTCGACGAATACAATGAGCGCTGCTACATCTCCATCCGGGACGAGGGCCCGGGCATTCAGCCGGACGAGCGGCACAAGCTTTTCAAACGGTTTCAGCGCCTGTCGGCCCGCCCGACCAACAACGAAAGCTCGTCCGGTCTGGGCCTTTCCATCGTGAAGGCGCTGTCCGACAAACTCGGCGCTACCATTGAGGTGGACTCACCGGAAATCGGCGGCACGGTGTTTCGGTTGGGCCTGCCCCTGCGCTCCGACTCCGTTCCGGAGCCCCAGCCGGTAGCGGTATCGTAAGGGCACGTCCAAACGGAGCAAAGTGACAAAGGAGGCGGGCATTGCCGTCGTGCGGTTGTAAAGTGACTTAGATATTTGCTACTTTGTCAATCCGTTACTTTGCCTCTTTTACCAAATGCTGATAACCACTACTCCCAACATCGAGGGCAAACGCATCACTCAGTACCTCGGACTGGCCAACGGCGAAGCCATCATTGGCTCCAACCTCATCAAAGACTTTTTTGCCAGCGTCCGCGACGTGGTCGGCGGACGTTCGGGCGCCTACGAGCAAGCCCTGCGCGAAGCCAAGGGCATCGCCATTTCCGAAATGATCGAACAGGCCCAGCGCCTCGGCGCCAACGCCATCATCGCCGTCGACCTCGACTACCAGACCATCGGCAACAACGGCGGCCTGCTCATGGTCAGCGCCAACGGAACGGCGGTGGTCGTAGAATAGTTAAAAATTAAAAGTTAAGAGTTAAAGGTATGCTCCGCTCAGATAGGTGTCATTCCCAAGCGGAGCATACTTTTAACTCTTAACTTTTAATTCTTAATTTTTAAAACTGGTCCTCGTCCTCTTCTTCTCCGAACCGCGTTCCGGGGTTGAACATGGAGCCGAGCAGGTCTTTGAACTGCTGACCGGTATCCAGGGACTTTTTCCCGATGAGCGAGTGTTCGGCAAGACCGTGGAGGGCAAACTCCATCATGAACAGCTTTTCCTGACGGCCCAGCCGCTGGTGGTACTGATCCACCAGGTCGTCGAGGCCGTCGATGGTGCGCAGGCGGGCTTCGTAATCACGGGTGGAAAGGTCGTTGAGAACTTCCATGACGTTGCCATCTCCGAACCAGTCCGTAATTTTCTTGTACGGATTGCCCCGCTTGTCTTTCTTGGCCTTCTCCGGGTTCGGGAAGTAATTCAGAAACTGGTTGCGGATGGCTTTGCCGATCAGGTTCTGGGCCACAATGACCGGACCTTCCACTTCGCCTTCGTACACCAGTTCCACCTTGCCGCAGATCGAAGGCACCACGCCGTACAGATCCGCCACGCGGACGTAGGTTTCCTTTTCGCTATTGAGCAGCGCCCGCCGTTCGGCCGCCGAGAGCAGGTTTTCGTAAGCCGAAATAGTCAGACGGGCCGAAACGCCGCTTTTGGCATCCACATACTCACTGCCCCGCGCCTCAATCGCCACCTGCTCGATCAGGTCCGCCACCAGATCGTTGGTCTTCACCAGCCCTTTCTGCTCTGTTTTGATGATGGCTTCCTGCTGGGTGATTTTCTTACCGATTTCGAGCGATTTCGGGTAGTGCGTCACAATCTGGCTGTCGATCCGGTCTTTCAGCGGCGTCACGATGCTGCCCCGGTTCGTATAGTCTTCCGGGTTCGCCGTAAAGACGAACTGGATGTCGAGGGGCAGCCGCAGCTTGAAGCCCCGAATCTGGATGTCGCCTTCCTGGAGAATGTTAAACAGCGACACCTGAATACGGGCCTGTAAATCAGGCAGTTCGTTGATGACAAAAATACAGCGGTGCGAACGGGGAATGAGTCCAAAGTGGATCGTCCGTTCGTCGGAGTACGGCAGTTTCAGCGTTGCCGCCTTAATGGGGTCCACGTCGCCGATCAGGTCGGCCACCGACACATCGGGCGTTGCCAGCTTTTCGGTGTAGCGATCGTCGCGGTGCAGCCACGAAACCGGCGTCATATCGCCCCGCTCCTGCACCAGCGCGCGGGCATGGTGGGAAAGCGGCTGCAGCGGGTCATCGTTCAGTTCCGACCCTTCCACCACGGGAATGTACTCGTCCAGCAGGTTCACCATCAGGCGGGCAATCCGGGTTTTGGCCTGGCCGCGCAGCCCGAGCAGGTTGATATGGTGCATGGACAGAATCGCCCGTTCAACTTCCGGAATCACTGTATCTTCGTAACCCCAGATGCCGGGAAAAACCGCTTCTTTAGCACGGATTTTGTCAATAAGATTATCGCGAAGTTCCTGTTTGATAGATTTTGTCTGATAGCCCGCCTTTTTGAGGTCGCCAAGGGTTTTAATTTGCAGTAAATCCTTTGCTTTTAGATTTCGGTAGCTCATTCAATCGGGGTTTTGGTTGGTGGAGGTATCCGGACAGGTAAACAGGCTTTTCAGGCAAATGGTTTTTGCTTGGCTAATTTGGTTAAATTTACGGCAAGATGCCGGTTTCGTGCGTTTGTGATGCTCTGTATGCGAATAAAATTCTCCCTTGTCGGTCTCCTTTTCCTGCTCCTCACTCAGGTTTCCTGCCGGGTCAAAAACTACCCGCCTGAAGTCTGGCGCATCACGCCGACCAGCGCACGCATCGGTGAAGACATCACGCTCACGGGGGCCAAGTTCGGCGACAGCCCGGCCGTGACGTTCGGCGTTTCCGGGACCACGGTCTCCGCCGCCGTCAAATCGGCCACGGACCAATCCGTGATCGTCACCGTTCCGCGGATGCCGCTCGGCCAGACGCTCATTCAGCTTTCCAACAGCGAAGGGGCCTCCGAACCGCTATCCTTTACGGTGCTGCAACCCGCCCCGACCATTACGGCGGTCAGCCCGGACTACGGGCTTTCCGGCAATACCATCACCCTGACCGGCGATTTCCTCGACCAGCTTCGGGGCATCCGGGTGGGCGGCATCCCCGTCACGGTCATTTCCGACTCGACGCAGAAATCCGTTAAATTTCAGATTCCGCAAAACATCGGGCGCGGCCCGTCCAACATCACCCTGACTACTTCCGGCGGTCAGGTTTCCTCCGAATTTCTGGTGGCCGGGGTTCCCGAGATCACATCCTTTACGCCCAGACGCGCCCGGCCCGGCTCCGAAATCGTGATTCAGGGCCGCAACTTTACGGGCGGCGTAGTGCAGATTGGCGGGGTGGTGGTCGATGTCAACGTGACCGGTATTCAGGACGAAATCATCCGCACCTATGTGCCGCAGACGGCCCGCTCCGGCCGGATCGTCATTACGACCTACAACCGACTGACGGCCACCAGCGGCGACAGCCTGGTCATCGTGAGCCCTCCGGCCGTCAGCAACATCAGCCCGAACGAGGGCGTCCGCGGCGACAAGTTCATCCTGACGGGTCTGAATCTGCTCGACATCAGCCGCGTCATTTTTGGCAACCTCGAAGCGCCGTTCCGGGTGTTGAGCAATACCCAGCTGGAGGTAACGGTTCCGGACGTAACGCAGTCCGGCGAGTTTCCGATCAACGTCAACGGCGTAGGCGGCTCGGCCAGCAGCGCGGTCAATTTCTTCGTGGCCTTTCTGCCCGCCAACATTTCGTTCAGCCCCGACCGCGTCAAACCCGGCGACCAACTGACGATCACCGGCCAGAACCTGAACCGGATTCGGGAAGTGAAAATCGGCGATCAGGTCGCTACCATCGCGAGCCGGACGGAAGGCTCCGCCGTGCGCGTAACGGTGCCGGCCAGTGCGACCTCGGCGACGGTCAGCGTCACCAACCGCGCCGGAACCGCCACATCGAGCCGCACCCTGACGGTTGTTCAGCGGCCTGTCATCACGGACTTTACCAACCGGGCGGCCGTGGGTGGACGGGTTACGATAAAAGGCGATTATCTGAAAGATGCCGACGTATTTTTCACCGGCAGCACCACCGCCGCGGCTTTCGACGGGCGGAATACAGAGGAGGAAATCTGGGTGAAAGTGCCGGCCGATGCCGACAGCGGCCCGGTCCGGGTGGTCAATCCGGCGGGCACCACCACGACCGGAACGGCCTTTACGGTGCTGAAGCCCCTGTCCGGCCTCGCCTTCTCACCCGATTCGGCTAAAGCAGGCGGCACCATCACCATCACCGGCGTAAACCTGAACACGGTAACGTCCGTCAAATTCAGCAACGGCGCGTCTTCCACGGCGACCTTCCGCCTCAGCGGCACAAGCCTCATTGTCACCGTTCCCGCCGACGCCAAAAACGGCCCCATCTGCCTGACAAATGCGGCCGGGACCGTGTGCACGACGAAAGGGTTTGTGGTGGAATAGTCAGGACCGGGATTACACAGATTTAGGGATTAACTGTGATGCTTTGCCTCAATTAGAATCATAGTTAATCCCTAAATCTGTGTAATCCCGGTTCTGATCATTTAATATTCTTCCTCCGGTTCCGCTGGAAGTCCTCGAACATCATGTTGCCCAGGCCCTGAAGGCTGCTGTAGTAAGCCCGGCCGTTGTTCACTTTGGTAAACTCATGGACAAACTGCTTGAGGTACGGGTCCGACGCAATCATGAAGGTGGTAATCGGCACGTTCAGGCGGCGGCACTGGGCGGCCAGCGTCAGCGTTTTAGAGACAATCTTGCGGTCGAGGCCAAAGCTGTTTTTGTAGTACCGGATGCCTTCTTTCAGACAGGTTGGTTTCCCGTCCGTGATCATGAAAATCTGCTTGTTCTTGTTCTTGCGGCGGCGCAGCAGGTCCATCGCCAGTTCCAGACCGGCCACGGTATTGGTGTGGTACGGCCCGACTTCCAGATACGGCAAATCCTTCACCTGAATCTGCCAGGCATCGTTTCCGAAGACGATGATGTCGAGCGTGTCTTTGGGATACTTCTGCTTCACCAGCTCGACCAGCGCCATGGCCACCTTCTTGGCGGGCGTGATGCGGTCTTCGCCGTAC
Source organism: Tellurirhabdus rosea (assembly GCF_026278345.1). Lineage (NCBI taxonomy): Bacteria > Pseudomonadati > Bacteroidota > Cytophagia > Cytophagales > Spirosomataceae > Larkinella > Larkinella roseola. The sequence goes on along the minus strand of NZ_CP111085.1, from coordinate 4,737,323 downwards.
AGAATCATCGAGTGGCTGATGTCGATCATCAGTACCGTGGACGTCTGGGTCTTCTGCTCTTTTTCGACCACTTCCAGGTCGCGCTCCATGAGCGTAAACTCCTCCACCCCGCTGTTGATCTGCGCGTTGCGGATGGATTCGGTCATCGAAATCTGTTCGAGCGTATCGCCGAACTGGAAGTCGCGGAGGTCGCTGCTCATCTCGTCGCCGGTCCCCGTGTATGGGGTGTGGTGGTTGCCGCCGGATTTGGAGCGTTTCAGTTTTCCGAAAATCTCCTCCAGCGCCGAGCGGCGGATGGACTGCTCACTTTTCGGCGTCATAAAGACCTGACCTTCCTCATTCTGTTCGGTGAGGTAGCCTTTCCGCTTAAGGTCTTCAAAAAAGTCGCCCATGCCATACTGGTCGTCCGTGAGTCCGTACTGCCGGTCGAGCTGGTTCATCCAGGACATCGCCTGTTCGACATCCCCGTTGGTCATCAGCAGCAACTGCTGAAAGACATTCCACAACTGGTCGAATTTATTGCCTTCTTTCTGTTCGGGCGGAACGTATTTTCCAAATGCAAAGCCTTTCATATAGTGGTCGGTCAGTCGGCAAACCGCTGTCATCCGTTGGTTGTGACTCCGGTGTGCCGCGCGTAGGGTGCGTTGGCAAAACAGCGCGGAAAGCCGAATTGTTCGCTTAGTGAAGATACGAAATTCTGCGGAAGAAAACGGCGCGGGTCGGGCCGTATGATTTCATTTAGCTGCCGGAATGAGCACCCTCATACCTTCCGGGCCCGGAGCCGGTTTGCTTTGTACCAACTTCCTCCGACAATCATGAAAACGATCCTTGTTCCAACCGACCTCAGCCCGCTCGCTAACCAGGCCCTCCGGGTAGCCGCCTCCCTCGCCCGCCGGACGGGAGCCGCCATCACCCTGCTGCATTACGTCCCGTTCTTTGTTTCGGAAGAAATCATGTCGGACCATACCGCCCGGATTGCCGCCGATTACAGAAACCAGCAGGTAGCAGAGGCTCGGACGGAACTCACGGCGCTTTGCCAGCAGCCGGAATTTCAGGATTTAACCCTCACGCCCGTCGTAGCGGAAGGCGCCGACGGCCTGTACGGCTCCATTACCCGCCAGCCCGCCGACCTCATCGTCGTGGCATCCCACGGCGCGCGCGGAATGCAGGAGTGGCTCTGGGGTTCCAACGCCGAAAAAGTGGCCAACTACGCACACTGCCCGGTGTTGATTATCAAAGAAAACACGACGGAAGTGAGCCCGAAGGTCAGCGTCTTTGCGCTCGACGCAGACGACCGCCTCGCTCCGGCCCGGCCCCTTCCCGCCCCGTTCGACGAGGGCAAGCGCCGGTTTGTGTACGTCATGACCCCGACCGACAACCGCGCCGCCGACGGCATCCGCGAATGGATGGCACAATGGGCCGGTCGTCAGGGCCTCACGGACTACGATCTGGTTATTTACGCGCACAAAAACATTCCGGACGGCATCATCCGCTTCGCCGAAGAAAGTAGCGCCGATCTGATCGTGCTCCATACGCATCAGGAAAGCAGTTTCTGGAATTTCTTCAGCGGCAACGTCGCCGAAGCCGTCATCAATCACGCTACCCTGCCGGTGCTGGTCGTGCCCGTAGCCTGAGCAAAATAGTGGTCGGCCAGCAGGGTCAGGCCCTCGCGCACCCGGTCCGGCTTTTCACTGCCCAAGGCTACCCGGACGCCGTTTATGGCGGCAACCGGCGACGGAGAATAACTCTGGCCGGGAATGACATCCACGCCGCGGCTGCGGAGCGAGGCGCTGAATTCCTCGGCTGGAAACGGCAGCGGCAGCCAGAGATGGTAGCTGGTCGGGTGAGCCTTGTAAGGAATTCCGGCCAGAATCAGCCGGGCGAGGTCCTGACGCTGGCGGGCATCTTCGCGTTTTTCTTCAATCAGGCCGGCCAGTCGGCCGTCCTGCATCCAGCGACCGACCAGTTTGGTGTAGAAAGGCACCGAACCGCTGGTTGTCACGCGGATGGCGCTCGTCAGTTTTTCGCGAAACCGGTCCGGAGCCAGCAGAAAGCCGGTTTTGAGGCCGGGTGCAATGACTTTGGAAAGGCTGTAAATGTAAAAGCTGCGTTCGGGAGCCAGTTCGAAGAAGGAGGCGGGCGCGTCGGCGGCCAGGTACCCGTACGCGTCGTCGTCGATCAGGAGCAGATCGTACTGTTCGGCCACCGCCACCAACTCCCGGCGGCGCGCCAGCGGCATCACCGTACCGAGTGGATTGTGAATGGTCGGCATCAGGTACACGGCCCGGACGGCCTCCCGCTCACAGAGCCGCCGCAGGGCATCGGGCTTCATGCCCGCTTCGTCGTTTTCACCGGGCAGCAGGCGGACACCCAGAAAAGCGGCCAGCCCCATAAACCCGTTGTACGTCAGCGGGTCCACCACAACGGCGCTGCCGGGCAGTCCGGCGGCCAGCAGGATGACCGTCAGGGCGTGGTGTCCGCCGCAGGTAACCAGCACCGAGTCGGGCGAAAGGCCGCGACCGGAGCGGGACAGCCACCGGGCCGCCGCTTCCCGGACGTCCGGGAAACTTTCGAGGGGTTCCATGCGCAGGTAGGCCGGGTCGGGTTCGGCAGTGCGCAGAGCGTCCTGAAACAGCTGGTCCTGAGCGGGCAGAACGGGATAATTAAACCGAAAATCAATCATGTTGGAAGGAAAGGATATCGACCGGTAAAAATAACAGGTTCCGGACAACTCCTTCCAGCGGCCTCACACTTGCGGACTTTTTGTTCAGCATCGGGATGCTTTTTCTCTATATTTGCAACGCGCACGCTTCATCTAAAGGAAAGAGTGAAAGAGTGAAAGAGTGAAAGAACGGCACCGTTCGGACCACTCCGTCCTCCGCCCACTCTTTCGCTCTTTCACTCTTTCACTCTTTCGTTTTTAGTGCTTACATGAATATCCTCAAATTCGGTGGAACGTCCGTAGGGTCGGTTGAAAGTATCAAACAGGTTCTTCATATCATTGAACGCCAGCGCCACAGCGGCGATACGCCCGGCGCGGTGGTCCTGTCGGCGATGAGCGGCGTCACCAACCAGCTGATTGAAATCGGGCGCATGGCCGCCGAAGGCAATACCGACTACATGGAACTCGTCCGGAGAATCGAAGACCGGCACTTCAACGTGGTCCGGCAACTCATTCCGGTCAAGGAACAAAGCAAGGTTTTCGCCACCGTACGCGGCATCGTCAACGAACTGGAAGACCTGCTGCGGGGCGTGTCGCTCATCCGCGAACTTTCCCTCCGGACGATGGACCTGATCATGAGCTTCGGCGAACGGATGTCCTGCACGGTCGTTTCCGAATGCCTCAAAAGCCGGGGCGTTCCGGCGGTGTTCTGCGACGCCCGGCAACTGATCAAAACCGACAGCCAGTTCAGCATGGCGGAGGTGAATTACCCCAAAACCACAGAACTTATTCAGGATTATTTCGGCAAAACAACCGACCTACCCATCGTCACGGGCTTCATCGGCTCGACCGAAAAGACCGAAACGACCACGCTCGGCCGGGGCGGCTCCGACTACACGGCCTCCATCCTGGGCGCGGCCCTCAACGCCGACCTCATCGACATCTGGACCGACGTGGACGGCATGATGACCGCCGACCCGCGCAAGGTGTCCAGCGCCTTCAACATCCCGACCATCACCTATGCCGAAGCGATGGAACTCAGCCACTTCGGTGCCAAGGTCATCTACCCGCCGAGCCTGCAACCGGCTTTTGCCCGAAACATTCCGATCCGGATTCTGAACACCTTCAACCCGGACCATAACGGCACCGTCATCAGCCGGACGGCCGAGCGGCGGGAGTACACCATCACCGGCATTTCGTCCATCGACGACATCGCGCTCGTGAACCTGCAGGGGTCGGGCATGATCGGCGTGGCGGGCGTCTCGGCGCGGGTCTTCGGCGTGCTGGCACAACACAAAATCAGCGTTATCCTCATTTCGCAGGCATCGTCGGAACATTCCATCTGCTTCGCCATCGACCCCAGAAATGCCGAAGCCGTCCGGACCGTCCTGAATCAGGAATTTGCGCCGGACATCGAACACGGCCATATCGACAGCGTCGGCATTGAAAAAGACCTGTCGATCATCGCCGTGGTGGGTGAAGGCATGAAAAAAAGCTCCGGGATCGCCGGGAAGCTGTTTTCGGTTCTCGGGAAAAACGGGGTCAACATCGTGGCCGTGGCGCAGGGCTCCTCGGAAATCAATATTTCGGTGGTCATCAACCGCAACAACCTGTCGAAGGCCCTCAACGCCATTCACAACGTCTTTTTCCAGTCGGAAGCCCGGATTCTGAACCTCTTTCTGGTGGGCACGGGGCTGATCGGCAAAACGCTGCTCCAGCAAATCCAGGCGCAGACGGAATTTCTGAAGAGCGAAAAACTGATGAAAATCTGCCTCGTCGGGGTGTCAAACACCAAGAAAATGCTGCTCGACCCCAGAGGCATCAACCTCGACGACTGGCAGGGCCGGATGCTGACCGAAGGCGTCACGACCTCCCTGCCCGCGTTTGTGGACCAGATCAAAAATTACAACCTGCCGAACAGCGTCTTCCTGGATTGTACGTCGGACAAAGACATCGTCAATTTCTACGAATCCCTGCTGAACGCCAACGTTTCGGTCGTCACACCCAACAAGGTTGCCAACTCCGGCTCGTACGAAGACTACCGGCGGCTCCAGAAAACGGCCCTGCGGCGCGGCGTCAAGTTTCTGTACGAAACCAACGTCGGGGCGGGTCTGCCGATCATCAACACCCTGCAGGGCCTGATGCTCTCCGGCGACCGGTTCCTGAAGATCGAAGCCATTCTTTCCGGAACGTTATCGTTCATTTTCAACAACTTCGGACCCGGCAAGTCGTTTGCTTCGATTGTGCGGGAGGCGAAGGAAAAAGGCTATACCGAACCCGACCCGCGAGAAGACCTCAGCGGCATGGACGTGGCCCGGAAGATTCTGATTCTGGCCCGCGAAGCCGGTTTTCCGCTGGAACCGTCGGATGTGACCATCAACAACCTGCTGCCCGAGCCGTGCATCACCGCACCGAGCATTCCGGCTTTCTTCGACGAGCTGGACAAGAACAACGCCTACTTCGAAAGTCTGTTAACGGAGGCGGAAGCGAAGGGCGAAAAGCTGCGGTACGTGGCCACGCTGGAAGGCGGCAAAGTGACGATTGAACTCCGTTCGGTCGGTTTCGATCACCCGTTCTATAGCCTGTCCGGAGCCGACAACATCGTGTCGTTCACGACGGATCGGTACAAAGACCGCCCGCTCGTCGTCAAAGGCCCCGGTGCCGGTGCCGAGGTGACGGCCACGGGCGTATTTGCCGATGTCGTGAGCATCGGGAGTTATTTAGGATAACAACGAGTGGTGCTACTCGCCGTCGTGGCACCACTCTCCCACTAACCCCGGGCGCAAGACCGGGAATCCGCCCAAACCGCATAGGACACCGCTCCGATTGGGCAATGACCAGACACCAAACCGCAGGGTTCTTTAAGCGTAACGCCGTATGAAATCCATTACCGTCTTTGCCCCCGCCACCGTAGCCAATGTCGCCTGCGGATTTGATATTTTCGGATTTGCTGTCGAAAACCCCGGCGACGAACTGACCGTTCACCTGAGCGACCAGCCGGGCGTCCGGATTCTGGACATCATCGGCGACGAAGGCCGCCTGCCCCGTGAAGCGGCTCGCAACACGGCCGGCATCGCCATCCAGACGTATCTGAAGCATATCGGGCGGGAGGACGTGGGGGCCGACCTGCTGCTGACCAAAAAAATGCCCCTCGGAAGCGGGCTCGGGTCGTCGGCGGCCAGTGCCGTGGCGGGCGTGTTTGCCATCAACGAACTGCTCGGGCGGCCGCTCCAGCGGAAAGATCTGCTGCCTTTTGCGATGGAAGGCGAACGGATCGCCTGTGGCTCAGCCCATGCCGACAACGTGGCCCCCTCGCTGCTGGGCGGCTTTGTGGTGGTGCGGAGCTACAGCCCGCTCGACGTGATTACCATCGAAACGCCGGGCAAACTGTTTGCCACCATCGTCCATCCGGAGATTGAAGTCAATACGAAGGACGCCCGGTTTATCCTCAAAAACGAAGTCACGCTGAAAAACACCATCACCCAGATGGGCAACGTGGCGGGCCTGATCGCGGGTCTGATGAAGCCCGATTACGACCTCATCGGCCGCTCGCTGGTCGATGTGCTGATTGAACCCATTCGCTCCATTCTGATTCCCCAGTTCAACGAAGTGAAGCAGGCGGCCCTCGACAACGGGGCGCTCGGATGCAGCATTTCCGGCTCGGGTCCTTCCCTTTTTGCCCTCAGCGGCGACCAGACCACCGCCGAAACCGTTGGGAAAGCCATGCAGACCGCTTTTGCCGGCGCGGGCATCGACAGCGAAGCCTACGTCTCGGGCATCAACCAGCAGGGCCCCAAAATTATCGGTTAATCCCTCTTGTGACCTTTTGCCGGTTTTCCCCTCTAAGAACACAGGAGGGTCGGACCGGCATTGCCTTTCCCGTCAGCTTCTCCCTTCCGGGACCTCAGGAAAAGAAAAAAGGGCTTTGAATAATTTTTTCTTTTTCCTCGTCAGACTCAGCGTTATCTAGCACTCTTTACCCGCCGTGCTCCTGCAATAATGTGATGTCAACAGCTGATTTTTGAATGGACTTTATGAGAGCACTGCTACCGATGCTTTTTGTTCCGGCGATTGCACTGGCACAGCCGGTAGTTGAAACAAAACCGATTAAGATTTATACAGAACTGGGTGGGTATTACGGCACAAATAACCAGACTCCGTTCTGGATGCAGGCCAACCAGTTTGGTACCATACCCAAGTCCGTGCCCTATGCCACTTTCCGGGTCGGAGCCCAGATGGATCATTTGTATACGCCGCTTGCCCAGACCGGACAGAAGCGCAAAAAAGACCGTTTCGGCTGGGGTTATGGCGTAGAGGCGGTGGTCAACTCAGGACCGGAGGGAACGGAGGTGATCGTGCCCGAAGCCTACGTAAAAGGACGCCTCGGCGCTTTTGAAATCATGGCCGGTCGGCGGCGCGACCTCATCGGCCTGGCGGATTCGACCGTTGGAATGGGGTCGTATGCCTGGTCGGGAAATGCCCTGCCCGTGCCCAAAGTGCAGATTTCGTTGCCCGACTTTACGCCGCTGCCCTTTACCAAAGGACTGGTGGCGTTCCGCGGCCTGTACTCCCACGGCTGGTTTGAAAACCAGGACCGGATCGTGCAGAATTCCTTTCTGCACCAGAAAGCGCTGTACGGACGGGTTGGGAAACCCGGCTGG